>DASXBN010000023.1:0-266077 GCA_036491675.1 Pseudolabrys sp.
ACGCGGCATGGCTGGATCAGGCTTGCGCCCATTGTCCAATATTCCCCACTGCTGCCTCCCGTAGGAGTCTGGGCCGTGTCTCAGTCCCAGTGAGGCTGGTCATCCTCTCAGACCAGCTACCGATCGTCGCCTTGGTGAGCCATTACCTCACCAACAAGCTAATCGGACGCGGGCCGTTCCTTCGGCAATAAATCTTTCCCCGTAAGGGCGTATCCGGTATTAGCTCAAGTTTCCCTGAGTTATTCCGAACCGAAGGGCGCGTTCCCACGTGTTACTCTCCCGTCTGCCGCTCCCGTATTGCTACGGGCGCTCGACTTGCATGTGTTAGGCCTGCCGCCAGCGTTCGCTCTGAGCCAGGATCAAACTCTCAAGTTGGATGAGATTTTTATCCCGGCAGGTCACGTTTGCTCGTGACAGCATTGGGATGCTGTCACTTGACGAGGTCCACCCACTGATCATTTTTCACTTCGGGCTTGCGCCCGAAATTCCAAATGTTCAGCGATGTACCTTAAAACGTGTACCGCCGAAGTCTCTTCCAAAGCCGCCTTCCTGAAAAATTGCTCCTCCGAAAAGAAGCAACCAACAAGCGAGCGGCCCGCAAGGACCCCGCCGTCCACGTTTCTCTTTCTTCCGATTCACTTTTCAAACAGCCCGGGATCATGGCGATCCCTGCCCCCCGGTGAACCGGAGAGCCGTCGAAGCCCGTGCATCCGAATACGATCGGATACCGTTTCACTATTCCAGTGAGGAGCTTCAGAGGCGCGCAATCGCGCCGTAAGCGGACGGCGCGCCGAGAGGGTGTATATAGGCTTCGGCCCGGCGCGTTGTCAACCGAAATTGGCCAGTATTGTTGACCCGATCGACGTAAAAATTCGCCCGCCGCAAGCAGCCCTCCAAGCCCCGCCGGAAACGGATTTTTAAGGCTTGGCGCGCCGCACTGAAGCCATATTCATGGGCCGTCCTTAGTGCGTTCGAAATTCGCGGGATGGAATCGCTAACGGGGGCATCCAGCCACCGTGCTTGCGCCAAATTTTCGGGTTTTCACGGTCCGTCATTGACGGACCATAGGCCAATCGGCATCGTGACGGCCTTGATTTGAGCGGCCTGCCGATGACCCGGGGCGGATTTGGTTGCGGCAGATAGCCTTCGATCTAAGGCGCAGGGGGACGGCCAGCTTGGACCAAACACGGTCGCGCGGCGCAGATCGATCAAAGCGAGCCGAGACCGTCGAGCTCGGCAACGAGCCGCCGCTGTCGGTCGACGGCGGCAATAGCGGCTTCGTCGATCGTCGCCGCGTTTCGGTGCAGTGGTTTGCCGGCACGATTCTGACCGCGCTCTGCGGCGCTGCTCTGATGGGCGGCGCCGTTTTCACATCGCTCGACGGCGAGACCAACTTTGCCTCGCTGCCGGAACGGGTCGAGGTCGCGCTGCGTGGCGCACTCGGCGTCGGTTCCGACCGGCCCAGCGCATCACGCAAGAGCGACCGGCTGCCGACCGCGGAAGAGCCTTCATTCGCACGCCAGTTGATTCGCGTCTCCACCATGACGCGGGTCGGCAACCACGAAGTCGTCCGTGTGCGCCCCTTCGTGCGTATCGCCGGCAATTTGTCGCTGACCGTCACCGACCTTTCCGCCGGAATCCCGCCGTTCAATCCGCAACGCTTGCTCGCCGAATCCGCGCCCGGCGGTGCCAACGCGGCGGCCGGCGACGCGCCGACGGCCGAGCCGGACGCCGAGGTAGCGTTCGTGATGCGCGACCTGCCGCCGATCTTGCCGAAACTCAAGATCGCCGTGCTCACGCCGAAGGACGAGGTCATCGACCGCGTGCGCGAGGCCGCCGATTGGAGCGAGAAAGCTTCCAAGAACCTCCCGATCGCGGCCAACATCACCGGCATCAAGCTGGCCTATGCCGGCGAGACCACGACGGATCCTTACGCCGGCTTCGAAGCGCGCATAGTGCCCGAGAACATCACGCTGCTGCCGAAGACGACCAACGAAACGACCGGCGGCAATGCGTTCAACGAACGCGTGATTGCGATCAAGAAGGGCGAGTCGGTACCGACCATATTGCGCGATCAGGGCGCCACGATCGACGAGATCGGCGCGATCGTCAAACTGCTCGGACCGCGCGGCCGCGACGGCGGCGTCAAGGAAGGCCAGAAGCTGCGTATTTTGATGGCGCCGGTGCCCGGCAGCCAGCGGCAGCAGCCGATCCGCGTCATCGTCGCCAGCGACACGTCGATCGACGCGGTGGTGGCGCTGTCCGATACCGGAAAATACGTTTCCGTCGACGTCCGGCACGCCAGCACCGAGGTCGCCGACAATTCCGAGGACAATAACGACGATGCTCCCGGCGTGACGCTCTATCAAAGCGTCTACGAGACCGCGCTGCGCAACCAGATTCCGCGCCCGATCATCGAAGACCTGGTCCGCATCTACTCCTACGACGTCGATTTCCAACGCAAGGTGCAGCCCGGCGATTCCTTCGAAGTGCTTTACGCCGGCGAAGATGAGGCGCCGGCGCCCGACAGCCGCAACGATGTGCTGTTCGCCGCGCTTACCGTCGGCGGCGAACTCAAGAAATTCTACCGCTTCCAGTCGCCCGATGACGGCATCGTCGATTATTACGACGAGAGCGGAAAGAGCGCGAAGAAGTTCCTGGTACGCAAACCGGTGATGGCCGGCATCATGCGTTCGGGCTTCGGCATCCGCCGGCATCCGATCCTCGGCTACACGAAGATGCATACCGGCATCGACTGGGCAGCGCCCGCCGGCACCCCGATCTACGCCTCCGGCAATGGCGTCGTCGAAAAGGCCGGCTGGGAAAGCGGCTACGGCAAGTTCGTGCTGATCCGCCACAACAACGGCTACGAAACCGCCTATGGTCACATGAGCGCTTACGCGCGCGGCATCGACGAAGGCACCCGCGTACGGCAAGGCCAGGTCATCGGCTTCGTCGGCTCGACCGGCCTATCGACCGGCACGCACGTACACTACGAGATCCGGGTGAACGGCCGTTTCGTCGATCCGATGCGCATCAAGCTACCGCGCGGCCGCGAGCTTGAAGGCGCGATACTGGCGAGTTTCGACCAGGAACGCGAACGGCTCGACGGCATCATGGCGCGCAAGCCCGCGCGCGTGGCATCGAGCGCGCCGGCGATCAGGTAAGTTTCAAATCGACGAATTTATTTTCGTCATGGCCGGGCTTGTCCCGGCCATGACGGTTCGGGGCTACGCGGCTTGCGCCAACTTGCCGTTGAAGGTGAGGCCCTGCTTGCCGGCGGAGATAGTGACCTTCTCGCCGTCCTTGATCGAGCCCGCGAGAATCATCTCGGCGAGCGGGTCCTGCACCGACTTCTGGATCACCCGCTTCAAGGGCCGCGCCCCGTAGCCGGGATCCCAGCCCTTCTCGGCCAGCCATTCGCGCGCGCCGGCGTCGAGCGCGATGGTGATCTTGCGGTCATCCAACAGCTTTTGCAGCCGCGTCATCTGGATGTCGACGATGCGGGTCATTTCCGACTTCTTGAGCCGGTGGAACAGGATGATCTCATCGACGCGGTTGAGGAACTCGGGCCGGAACGCCGCGCGCACCACGGTCATGACCTGGTCCTTGACCGCGTCGGTGTCCTGGCCTTCCGGCTGGTTGACCAGGAAATCGGCGCCGAGATTTGACGTCATCACGATCAAGGTGTTGCGGAAGTCGACGGTGTGGCCCTGCCCGTCGGTAAGCCGGCCATCATCGAGCACCTGCAAAAGGACGTTGAACACGTCCGGATGCGCCTTCTCGATCTCGTCGAACAGGATCACCTGATAGGGCCGCCGCCGCACCGCTTCGGTGAGCGCGCCGCCTTCGTCGTAACCGACATAGCCGGGGGGCGCGCCGATCAGGCGGGCGACCGAGTGCTTTTCCATGTATTCCGACATGTCGATGCGGATCAGCGCGTTCTCGTCGTCGAACAAGTAAGCCGCCAGCGCTTTGGTCAGCTCGGTCTTGCCGACGCCGGTCGGACCCAAGAACATGAACGAGCCGATCGGCCGGTTGGCGTCCTGCAATCCGGCGCGCGCACGCCGCACCGCGGTCGATACCGCCTGCACCGCTTCCTTCTGGCCAATGACGCGCTTGGCGAGTTCGCCCTCCATGCGCAGCAGCTTGTCCTTCTCGCCTTCCAGCATGCGGTCGACCGGCACGCCGGTCCAGCGCGAGACCACGCCCGCCACGTGATCGGCGGTCACGGTCTCCTCGACCATGGCACCCTTGCCCTTGCCTTCCTGGGCTTCGATCGCGGCGAGCTTCTTTTCCAGCTCGGGAATGCGGCCGTAGGCCAATTCGCCGGCGCGCTGGTATTCGCCCCTGCGCTGCGCGTTGGCGAGTTCGGCGCGCAACTGGTCGAGCTCGGTCTTGAGCTTTTGCGCGTCCGACAGCTTTTCCTTTTCCGCTTTCCAGCGCCCGGTGATGTCGGCCGATTGCTTCTCCAGCGCCCTCAGATCGCGTTCCAGAGTCTTCAGCCGGTCCTTGGAGCCGGCATCGCTCTCTTTCTTGAGCGCCTCCTGCTCGATCTTCAGCCGCACGATTTCGCGGTCGATGGAATCGAGTTCTTCCGGCTTGGAATCGACTTGCATCTTCAGCCGCGCCGCCGCCTCGTCGATCAGATCGATCGCCTTGTCGGGCAGGAAGCGGTCGGTGATGTAGCGGTTCGACAACGTCGCCGCGGCGACAATCGCCGAATCGGCGATGCGCACGCCATGGTGCTGCTCGTATTTGTCCTTCAGCCCGCGCAGAATCGAGATGGTGTCCTCGACCGTCGGCTCCGACACAAAGACCGGCTGGAAACGCCGGGCCAAGGCCGCGTCTTTCTCGACGTGCTTCTTGTATTCGTCGAGCGTGGTGGCGCCGATGCAGTGCAGTTCGCCGCGCGCCAGCGCCGGCTTGAGCAGGTTGGAGGCGTCCATGGCGCCGTCCGCCTTGCCGGCGCCGACCAGCGTGTGCATCTCGTCGATGAACAGGATGATGCCGCCGGCCGAGGAGGTCACTTCGTTGAGCACGGCCTTGAGCCGCTCCTCGAATTCGCCGCGGTATTTGGCGCCGGCGATCATCGCACCGAGATCAAGCGCGAGCAGTTTCTTGTCGGAGAGGCTTTCCGGCACGTCGCCGTTGACGATGCGCAGCGCCAGACCCTCGACGATCGCGGTCTTGCCGACGCCGGGCTCGCCGATCAGCACCGGATTGTTCTTGGTGCGGCGCGAGAGCACCTGAATGGTGCGGCGGATTTCCTCGTCGCGGCCGATCACCGGATCGAGCTTGCCGGTGCGAGCCGCGTCGGTCAGGTCGCGGGCATATTTCTTCAGCGCGTCATAAGCGTTCTCGGCGGAAGCGGAATCCGCGGTGCGCCCCTTGCGCAGGGCTTCGATGGCGGCATTGAGGTTCTGCGGCGTCACGCCGGCCTGGGCGAGAATTCTGCCGGCCTCGCTGTCCTTCTCCAGCGCGAGCGCGAGCAGCAGGCGTTCGACCGTAACGAAGCTGTCGCCGGCTTTCTCGCCGGCCTTCTCGGCGGCGGCGAATACGCGAGCCAGCGCAGGGTCAAGATAGATTTGGCCGGCCCCGCCACCGCTCACCTTCGGCCGTTTGCCGAGTGCGGCTTCGACTGCCTTCAATGCCTGACGGGATTTGCCGCCGGAACGGTCGATCAGGCCTGCCGCCAGCCCTTCCGGGTCGTCGAGCAGAACTTTGAGCAAATGTTCAGGGGCGAATTGCTGATGGCCTTCACGCAGGGCCAAGGATTGGGCGGATTCCACGAACCCGCGGGCGCGGTCGGTGTATTTTTCGAAATTCATGTCTCAACCCCCTCCGGCCCATGACGGCGCCGGTTAATAACGAGCCCCCGAAGGCGGCCCGTCCGGGCATTATGTGGGTGGTTTTTTTGCAGTGTGAAGAGCCTGTTCGCTTGATATAGGCCTCTGGAGTTAACGCCTGGCGCCCTGGAAAGTGTCGAAAAATAAATGACTAACCACGCCCGCATCGACGCCATCTACCGCTACCCGGTGAAGGGGCTGTCGCCCCAGCCCCTCAAGCGGGTCACGCTGTCGCCCGGCGCGACCCTGCCGGCGGACCGGCTCTATGCCATCGAGAACGGCCCCTGCGGTTTCGACCCGGCCGCGCCCGCCTATTTTCCCAAGCAGCGCTTCCTGATGCTGATGCGTAACGAGCGGCTGGCGGCGCTACGCACCAACTTTGATGAGGCGAGCCACACGCTGTCGATCCAATGGGAAGGCCGCGAGGCCGCACGCGGCGACCTGCGGACCAACGAGGGGCGGCTCGCGGTTGAGGCGTTCTTCCGCCGCTTCATGCCGAAGGGATTGCGCGGGCCGCCCAAGGTGCTGGTCGGGAAGGACCACAGTTTTTCCGACGTCGCGAAGAAAGTCGTCTCCATCATCAACCTCGCCTCGGTGGCGGAGGTGGAGAACGCGGCGAGCGCGGCCGTGCATCCGTTGCGTTTCCGCGGAAATCTCTATGTCCGCGGCTGGCCGGCCTGGCATGAATTCGAAATGCTAGATCGCGAAATGACCGCCGGCGCTGCCCGGCTCAAAGTGGTCAAACGCATCCAGCGCTGCGCGGCCACCGAGGTCGATCCCGACACCGGCATCCGCGATGTGCCGGTTCCGCGCGCGCTCATGGACAATTTCGGCCACGCCGATTGCGGGGTTTATGCCGAAGTCATTGCCGGCGGCGAGATCGCGGTCGGCGACGAGATAAAAGAAACGGCCGGCGCATAAGGCCGGCCGTTTCGCACATTCATCGATCGCGCAGGATCAGCCGCCGGGCAGCACGTAAGCCGCAATGCGCGCGCGCGGATAAACCGATTCCGCAACGGTACGATTGTGATTGCCGGACACGATGATCGGATTGCCGTTGGCATCGATGCCGCTGACCACACCGACATGATGATTCATCACGGCGATGGCGCCGACCTGCGGTCCCGACACGCGGGTGCCGTAGCCAGCGTAGGCTCTGGCGAGGTTACCGCCGCCGGCATGGCCGGTGCGCTTGAGCACCATATCCATAAAGGCGCCGCACCACTGACTGCCGCGCCCGGTCGGGTTGGTGCCGAGATATTTGCGTGCCTCCGAGACCAGCGCGTCGCTGGTCATGCCGCCAAACGCGTCGCCCGTGTGCGCCGCATGACGCCCCCGATGGCGGCCCGTTTCCGGCTCAACCGCCGCCGCACCCTGGGCGGAAGCCTGCGCCGTTGGCTGAGGATAACGATCGTCGCGGTTCACTTCGGCGCTTTGGCTCTGCGCCACGACCCGTGCCGCATGATGACGATGTGCCGATTTATGGACGGGTCTTGCGATGGCTGACGTTGCGAAGGCCGCAATGGCCACCGAACACAATAATAACGTTGCCCGTTTCTGGATTAGTCTCATTTTGTGTAGTCCCCTTGTAATCAAAGCAATACCCCCGCAGTCGATAGTTTCACCATCGAATGCGGGGGCATAAACGCCGAGGAGATGTGGCGAGATCATGATCATCAATAGGTCATTTGATGATCTGCATAGCTGCTATTACTTATTAAGTCATGTGCCTAAGTTTTTATACGACAGTGATCTAACATAATACTTGCACGTCGTTATGAATACAGAACACATATAAATGTATACCATCAGCCACAGTTATTGTGCAGTTGCAGCAAAGTTAAAGTTGCACTGCAACAATTAGGTGGTGCTTGACGACGATGGCTGCCGTGGCTCAGCCCGGCTTAGCCCTTGCGGTTGAGCAGAAAAACCGCCTGTTCCCCAAAAAGGTTCCAAAACCACCAAGGGGCGTTGAGCCGCAGCGGGCTACCCCAGGCGTTGAGCGCCACCGCCTTCTCCATCTTCACCCCGATCGCGGTGCAAAGCTGGACGAAATCCTTGATGGTGCAGTGGTGGATGTTGGGCGTGTCGTACCAGCTATAGGGCAGGATATTGGTCTGCGGCATATGCCCGGCAAACAGCAGTTGCAGCCGCACCCGCCAGTGGCCGAAATTCGGAAACGACACCACGGCGTGCCGGCCGATGCGCAGCATGTGTTCGAGCACGACGCGCGGATGACGGGTGGCCTGCAGCGTCTGCGACAGGATCACGTAGTCGAAGGCATCGTCCGGATAGTCGGCCAAATCGGTGTCGGCATCGCCCTGGATCACGGCCAGCCCCTTGGCCACGCATTCGTTGACGCCCTCGCGCGAGAGTTCGATGCCGCGCCCGTCGACGCCCCGGCTCTCGCCAAGCAGCCGCAGCAACTCGCCGTCGCCGCAACCGACGTCGAGTACCTTGGCGCCGCGCTCGACCATTTCGGCCATCAGGACCAGGTCGACGCGCGCGCCGCCCGGCGTGCGCGGGATGTTGTCGACCGTGAGATTGAAAGGGGCGCGCGTGGTCATTGCATCAACTCTTCGCCGCAAGGCCGCGCGCGTTGCCGGCGCCGTCGAGGAAGCCACGCACGATCCCGAACAACTCCGGCTCCTCGAGCAGGAAGGCGTCGTGACCCTTGTCGGTGACGATCTCGGCGAAGGAGACGCGCGCGCTCGAAGCATTGAGCGCATGCACGATGGCGCGCGATTCCGAGGTCGGGAACAACCAGTCGCTGGTGAATGAAATCACGCAAAAGCGCGTGGGCGTGCCCTTGAACGCTTTCGCCAGGACGCCGTCGCAGTCGGCGGCGAGGTCGAAATAGTCCATGGCGCGCGTGAGATAGAGATAGGAATTGGCGTCGAAACGCTCCACGAACGAAATACCCTGGTGACGCAGATAGGATTCGACCTCGAAATCCGCGTCGAACGAAAAAGTCGGATTCTCGCGGTCTTGGAACTTGCGGCCGAATTTCCGATGCAGCGCGACATCGGACAGGTACGTGATATGCGCGCCCATGCGCGCCACGGCGAGGCCGCGGCGCGGAAATGTGCCTTCCAAATGATAGCGGCCGCGGCGCCAATCCGGGTCGGCCATGATCGCCTGGCGGCCGACCTCGTGGAACGCGATATTCTGCGCCGAATGGCGGGTGGCGCAGGCGATCGGCAGCGCCGAGAACACGCGGTCCGGAAAGCTCGCCGCCCATTGCAGTACCTGCATGCCGCCCATCGATCCGCCCGCCACCGAAAACAGCGTTTCGATGCCGAGATGATCGAGCAGCATGGCTTGCGCCCGCACTATGTCGCGGATGGTGATGACGGGAAATTCCAAGCCCCAAGGTTTGCCGGTCGCCGGATTGGTCGAGGATGGGCCGGTGGTCCCCATGCAGGCGCCCACCACGTTCGGGCAGATCACGAAATAGCGCTCGGTGTCGATCGGCCTGCCCGGGCCGACCATGGTCTCCCACCAGCCGCCTTTGCCGGTGACCGGATGTTCGCTTGCGACATGCTGATCGCCGGTGAGCGCGTGGCAGACAAGCACGGCATTGGAACGCGCGGCGTTGAGCGCGCCGTAGGTCTTATAGGCGATCTGGAACGGGCTGAGTTCGACGCCGGCATCGAGCTTGAGCGGATTGTCGGCTCCGAAACGAACGACCAGCGAATCGTGCGGATGGTCCGCCTCGCGCGGAGCATCCGCCGCTTCTCGCGGGCTTGTCAGATTGGCCTCGACCATATCGCCTTGCGCTCCCGGCGCGCCGCACGCTTGGGACTTTCTTGGGACTTTAACCCGGATTGCGGGTCGTTTAACTGTCAATCTGACACGTTACTGTCAACGTTTTCTTTGATTTCAAGGTCTTAATGAAGGCTTTGTTGATTTGAAGCCTTGGCCCTCCTATCAATGCCGCCATGACGAAGCCCCCACAAGCTCCCGCGCTGGACGATCTGCGCAAGGAGATCGACCGGATCGATGAGACGATGCACCAGCTCCTGATGGAGCGGGGCGAGATCATCGACCGGCTGATCGCGGTCAAGAAGAGCCAGGAGACCGGCTCGGCGTTCCGTCCGGCGCGCGAGGCCGACATGATGCGCCGGCTGGTCAAGCGGCACAAAGGCATCCTGCCGCTCGATACTGCCGAGAGCATTTGGCGCGTCATCATTTCGACGTTCACTTACGTGCAGGCGCCGTTTTCGGTGCATGCCGACCTGTCGGCGGGCGATGCCTTGATGCGCGATTCCGCCCGCTTTCATTTCGGCTTCACGGTGCCGTTCGTGGCGCATATGGGCGCCGCTGCGGTGGTGGCGGCGGTGTCGGCCTCGAAAGGCGATCTCGGCCTGGTGCCGGCTTTCGCGGTGCCCGTGGCGGGCGCCTGGTGGAGCGCGCTCGAATTCGATGCCGCGCCCAAGATCATCGCGCGCCTGCCTTTCGTCGAGCGCGCCGACCATCCGGCCGCCCTGCCGGTGTTCGTGCTCTCGCGGGTCGCCGCCGACGCCATGGCCACGGAAACGGCGGTATGGAGCGTGCGCGTGTCCGGCTGGGGCGCGGGCGCGGCGCAGGCGCTGTCGGCGCTGGCCGATTTCATCGCCGTGCCCGACCGCGCCTTCGACGGCGCCGCCTTGCTGATCACAATGCCGAAAGGCATGACCCTGGAGACGGTCAGCGCGGCCCTGGTCAAGGCCGGGGCCACGGTTCGTTCGTCGGCCCTCGTCGGCAGCCACGCGACCCGCTATACGGTTGCCGCCGAGAAATAACCCTGACGTCGGCGATGACTGAATGCCCCGCCTGCGCCGGGCATCGCAAACTTTGAGGCTGAGAATGACTGCGACCAGACCGCAACCGCGCCCCGGCGTGCTCGACATTGCCCCCTACATCCCGGGCAAGAGCAGCGCATCCGGCGTCGCTAAAGTGTTCAAGCTTTCCTCCAACGAGACCCCTTTGGGGGCGAGCGCGAGCACCATTGCCGCCTATCGCGCGGTGGCTGAGCACCTGGAGGACTACCCGGACGGTTCGGCCTCGGAGTTGCGCGAGGCGATCGGCGAGGCTTTCGGGCTCGATCCGGCGCGCATCGTCTGCGGCGCCGGCTCCGACGACCTGCTCAATCTGATCGCGCGCGCCTACCTCAGCGACGGCGACGAGGCGATCCACACCACGCACGGCTTTCTGGTCTACCCGATCGCCACGCTTGGCACCGGCGCCAAGCCGGTCGTTGCGGCCGAGAAGAATTTCACCGCCGATGTCGACGCCATCCTCAAGCTCGTCACGCCGCGCACCAAGGTCGTGTTCCTGGCCAACCCGAACAACCCGACCGGGACCTACATTCCGTTCGACGAGGTCAAGCGGCTGCACAAAGGTTTGCCGGGCCATGTGCTGCTGGTGCTGGACGCGGCCTATGCCGAATACGTGCAACGTAACGATTACGAGTCCGGGATCGAGCTGGTGGCCACGTCGGAAAACGTCGTGATGTGCCGTACCTTCTCGAAGATTTATGGGCTGGCCGCGCTCCGCCTCGGCTGGATGTACGGGCCTGCGCCTATTATCGATGCGATCAACCGCATCCGCGGCCCGTTCAACGTCAACGCGCCGGCGATTGCCGCCGGCGTCGCGGCGATCCGCGACTCCGCACACGTCGAGCTTTCGCGCGCGCACAATACACGCTGGCTGGCCTGGCTCACCGAGGAGATCGGCAGGCTCGGTCTAGCCGTCACGCCGAGCGTGGGAAATTTCGTCTTGATCCATTTCCCCGAAACCAAGGGCAAGACCGCCAAGGACGCCGACGCGTTCCTGACCAAGCGCGGCCTGATCCTGCGCCAGGTCGGCGCCTACAAGCTGCCGAACGCGCTGCGCATGAGCGTCGGCACAGAGGAAGCCAATCGCCTGGTGGTGAAGGCACTGGCGGAATTCTTGGGAAAAGCGGCGTGAGCAAACCGGCGCCTTTGTTCAATCGTCTGGCGCTAATCGGCGTCGGGCTGATCGGCTCCTCGATCGCGCGGGCAGCGCGCGCGCAGGGTGCCGTGCGTTCGATCGTGGCCACCGCCCGTTCGCCGCAAACGCGCAAGCGCGTGGCCGAGCTGGGCTTGGCCGATCAGGTGGTGGAAACCAATGCCGCCGCGGTCGAGGGCGCCGATCTGGTGATCGTCTGCATTCCGGTTGGCGCCTGCGGCGCGGTCGCCAAGGAGATCGGTCCGCATCTGGCGGCCGGCGCCACCGTGTCCGATGTCGGCTCGGTCAAAGGCTCGATTGTTCGCGATATGGCTCCGCATCTGGCGAAGAATGTGCATTTCGTGCCGGCCCATCCGGTCGCCGGCACGGAATATTCCGGCCCCGATTCAGGCTTTGCCGAGCTGTTCGTCAACCGCTGGTGCATCCTGACGCCGCCGGAAGGCGCCGACCCGAGGGCCGTCGACAACCTCGCCGCGTTCTGGCGCCTGCTCGGCGCCAATGTGGAAACCATGACGGCCGATCACCACGATCTGGTGCTCGCCATCACCAGCCATCTGCCGCATCTGATCGCCTACACCATCGTCGGCACCGCCGATGAGATGCAGACGGTGACGCGTTCGGAAGTACTCAAGTTCTCCGCCGGCGGCTTTCGCGATTTCACCCGCATCGCGGCTTCCGACCCCACCATGTGGCGCGACGTGTTCCTCGCCAATAAGGACGCAGTCTTGGAAATGCTCGGCCGCTTCAATGAGGACATCGCCGCGCTGACCAAGGCGATCCGCAAAGGCGACGGCGCGGCGCTCTTCGAGCAATTCACGCGCACGCGCGCCATCCGCAAAGGCATCGTGGAGATCGGACAGGATTCGCCAGCGCCCGATTTCGGGCGTCCGCATCCCGATCTGCATCAGGCGCTGCCGAAACCCTACGCGGCCGAGGACTAAAACAACGCCGGTGTGGTGCCGATCCTCAGCGGCCCCAGAAATATCGTACCGTCATCGAAGCGCAGCGGCAGCGTGACCGCGCGCTTGCCTTCCAGCGTGGTCTGCTGCCCCAGCAAACCGATACCGAGCGAAAGGTTGGTGCTGGTGGCCTGCTGGCGCGCCACGCCGCCGAGGCCGGGCAGCAGGCGGTCGAGCGCGCCGGCGACCTTGTCCATATCGGGCGAGGCCTGCACCGTCTGGTCCAACTTGAGCGAGGCGAGGAACGGGTCCAATCCGGCGACGGTGACGCGCAACTGGCCGTCGAGCCGGCCGTTCGCACTAAGCGCCAGACTGCCGCTGCCGGTCGCAAGCGTTTCGCCTTGCAGCACGCGCGCCTGCGCGATCTCGATGCGCCCGCCCGCCGCCTGCATCTCGCGGAAACGCATCGGCCAGGGCTTTGGCGAGAAGTCGTCGAGACCGCGCAGCACCGCGGTGATGTCGGCGTCGAGCGGATGCGAAGCGGCCGGATGCAAGGTGGGCGCCGCCACCCGGCTCAGCCGCGTCACGACTTCGATCACGGGGTGGTTGGTCACCGAGCCCTCGACGATGCGGCCGTGAATTTCGATGCGCCTGGCGTACAAAACGTTTTCCCGCGTGCTGCCGCTGGTGCGCTCGGCCGACAGGCCGTCGAACACCAGTGACGCGCGTTCCGGCGCCGTCGGCGTCCCGCGCACGCTCGATTGCGCCAGCTTCCAGGTCGCGACAATGGTCGGCGGTTTTCCCGGATCGGCAATGGTGAGCGGGCCTTGGAATTCGGTGATCAGCAAATTCGGCTGATAGATCTGCGCGGCGATCAACATGCCGCTGGCCTTGATCTCGACCGGTGGCTGGTTGCTGCGGAACAGCGCCGAGGCGTTTTCGCATTTGACCTCGATGCGGAACGGATAGCCGCCGATCGTCTGCGAGCCGCACTGGTAGACGCGGCCGGCCTTGGCCTCGCGCGCCCGCCAGCCCTCGATGGCGACCTCCGCCTTGCCGGCGGCGTAATACCAGAACCCGCTCCAGCCGGCGATCAGCGCGACGAACAATACGAGTATGCCGATATAGCGCCATTGGCGCCGGCGCGTGGAGCGGGTTCGTCTGGATCGAGTAGCCATCGAAGGTTTAACACTACCGATTGCGGCGTTTCTGCGCCTTAGGTCCGTGCTGCGGCGCGGGATGGGTTGCGCCGGAACGGCTGGCCTGATACGCGAGCGCAAGTCGCCGGGCCCTGTCAATGTTATGCTTTTGGGCGTGGTCTTGATCTAATCCCGATGAGCAAAAAATCCGACCAGAGCCGCGAAGACCCATGGGTCTTCGCCTACGGCTCGCTGATGTGGCGGCCAGGCTTCGAATTCCTCGAGCGGCGCACCGCCCGCCTGGTGGGCGCCCACAGGGCGCTTTGCGTCTATTCCTTCGTCCATCGCGGCACGCCGGAGAAGCCCGGTCTGGTGCTCGGCCTCGACCGCGGCGGCAATTGCCGCGGCATCGCCTACCGCGTGGCAGCCGCCAAGCGCACCGCCACGATCGACTATCTGCGGGCGCGCGAGCAGGTCACCCGCGTCTACCGCGAGGCCTGGCGCTCGGTCTGGCTTGACGACGACCCGCAACAGAGCGTCCACGCGCTTTGCTATGTGGTCGACCGCGGCCACCGGCAATACGCCGGCCGTCTCACCCTCGCGCAGCAATTGCATTACGTGCGCCAGGGCCATGGCCGTTCCGGCGCCTGCCGCGACTATGTGCTGGCCTCAGTCAAGGAGCTCGAAACCCACGGCTATCGCGACGACGGCCTGCGCCGGCTGGCCGAGCAGCTCAAGGGGATCCACGAGACGGCCGCGCCTTGAGAGCCGTCTCGACGCCGGCGCTCGGCCAAATTATCATCCGCAGCTTTTCGCAGGTTGCCTGGGGGGTGCCTATGCGTCGTTTGCTGCCGATTGCCGCATTCCTTGTCCTTGCCACCATGGCCCCGTCGGCGTCTTGGGCGGATGCCGAAAGCGACCGCGTCGCCTGCTTTTCGCTTGGCAATGAAAATTACAAGGATCCCAACAAATTCGGCGTTGGGCTGGCGGCTTGCAGCCGTATGATCAACACCGGCCGTTTCAAGGACAAAGGGCTCGCTTCGATCTATCGCGCGCGCGCCAGTTGGAAACAGAAGAAAGGCGAATTGGACGCCGCGCTCGCCGATTACGGCATCTCGATCCGCATCGAGCCGGACAATGTCGAAAGCTACGACTACCGCGCCGACGTCTACCAGCAGCAGGGCGATCTCGACCGCGCGCTCGCCGACTACAATCACGCCACACGCATCAATCCGACCTATGCCGCCGCCTATTACAGCCGCGGGCTGATCTACGAGAAGAAGGGCGACCTCGCGAAGGCGCGCGAAGAATACAATGCGGCGATTGCGGTGCCGACCGTCAACCGGATCGCGCAGTGGGCGCAGGATAATGCGCGCGCGCGGCTGCAGGCGCTGGCGCTGGCGAAAGACGGCGACAAGGACAACCCGAGCAAATAATACGCGCTTCAGTTGGCGGATTTGGCTTCGGCCAGCAAACGGTCGGTCGCCATTTCCAAGTCTTGCTGAAGACGTTTGAAGAAGACGTCCTTTTCGAGCCCAGGTGCGATCGGATCGAGGATTTCCACCAGCACCGTCCCCGGCAGCCTCAGGATCGAGCGGCGCGGCCAGAACAGGCCAGAATTGAGCGCGATCGGAAGGCAGGGCACGCCTTCCGCGGCATAAAGATGCGCCACGCCGTACTTGTAGCGCGGCTCGGCGCCGGCCGGCCGTCGCGTGCCCTCGGGAAAGATGATGAGCTGGCGGCCGTCGCCAAGTTCGAGGCGCGCGCGCTCGGTCATGGCGGCAAGCGCCTGCGAGCCGCCGCGCCGATCGACCGGCACCATGCGGCCTTTGATCATCAACCAGCCGAATATCGGAATCCACTGCAGTTCGCGTTTGACGATGAACAGCGGGTTGTCGAACAGCGTTACCAGCGCGAAGGTCTCCCAGGCCGACTGATGCTTGGGGGCGACGATGAGCGCGCCCTGCGGGATTTTTTCGCGGCCTCTGATCTGGCAATCGATGCCGGCGACGACGCGCAGCAGCACGAGATTGGTGCGGCCCCACGCTTTGGCAATCCCCAATACGACCCGATAGGGCATGAAAAATGTCGGCAGTGCGATAATCAGCCACAGCGCCGTGTTCAAATAGAACAGCACGTTGAACAGGATGGAGCGAACGACCATTAGCACGAGCGGCGTTCCCTTAAGCGTCGATGTCGAGGCGCATGCGGACATGCGCGAACAGATACTTCAGATATTCCTCGAACAGCAAGCGCGCAGTGTCCAAATTCGACCACCAGGGTTCGTCCTTGACCTTCGGAGAGATCACCGGAAAGGAAATCAGCGTCACATCGGGAAGCTGATGCGCGAGCTCGGCCATGGCGCGCGGCATATGCCAGTTCGACGTCACGACGATCAACGAGATGAAATTGTGTTCGCGCGCCCAGCGCTTGGTCTCGAGCGCATTGCCGAGGGTATTGAGCGCCGAGCGGTCGAGATCGATGCAGCAGGAGAAATATTTGGAATAGACCGGGGTCAACCGCGCGATTTCGCGCGCCCGCGTGTCCTTGTGCACGCCACTGATCAGCAGCCGTTTGCCGTGATCGGTCGCCAGCAATTCGATGGCATCGGGAATGCGCGCGGCGGCGCCGGTCAGCACCACGATGCCATCGGCCTTGCGGTCGAGCGTCACTTCCTCGGCCGGAATGGTCAGCACGAACCAGCAGAATCCGGCGCCCAATAGCACAGCACCCGCGGCGCCGGCGGTCATGGTGAAAAAGCCGATTACGCGCGCAAAACTTGCAAGCATCTTAGTCGATCGTATCCAGGGTCCGATTGACGGTATGCCGGGAGGTGGCGGCCGTCACCAGCGCGATCAGCACGACTTGGCCAAGCACGGCGACATAGCCGGCGATGCCGATGGAGAACGACCCGAACAGCGCGGAGGTCTGCTCGACGCCCGCCGTGCCGGAAAACCAGCGGCTGATCAGGCTGGCGAGCGCAAACAGCACGATCGCGATGCCGCCGCCGATGCCGCCGCCTTGCAGCCCGAGCAGCAGAAAATGCCGCTGGAAGCGTCCGGCAATGAAGCCGTTCTTGGCGCCGACGAGATGCAGAACCTCGATCACCGGCTTGTTGGTCGCCATCGCGCCGCGCGTCGCGAAAGTGACCGAGAGCATGGTGGCGGCGAACACCAGGAGCAAGATCGCGATGCCGGCGGCGACCGCGGTTCCAGCCATGGTGCGCATGCGCTCGATCCAGCCGCGATGATCGTCGAGCGTCGCGCCCGGCACCTGCTCGGCCAGCATCCGCCGGAGTTGCGGGATGTCGGGCGCAGCGCCCGCCGCGATCTTGACCACGATCAGGCGCGGCACCGGCAGTTCGTCGAGCGACATTCCGTTGCCGAGCCACGGTTCGAGCAGCTTGGAGGATTCCTCTTTGGAATAGACCCGCACGTCCCCGATGCCTTGGAACGCGCGCGCCACCGCCGCCGCCTTGGCCACCGCGGCTTCGAGATCGCGGCCGGGCGCCGGGATGAGTTGAATGGTCACCTCGCGCGACACATCGGACTGCCATTCGCTCGCGGCACTTCCGACCAGCATCACCGCGCCGGTGGTGAGCGAGGCCAGGAACGTCATAATGGCGACGACCGCGATCAGCGCGCGTCCGGAAATCGAGTTGCGCGGCACCAACGGCGTATCGAAACGCGGGATCGCTCCGCCCGGCAGGCGCGGCGTCGCCGATGTATCGCGGCGATCGATCTCCGTCATGTTCGTTACTTTGACTTCAATCATAGATGTGCAGACGCCCCTCATGCAGCACCAGCCGGCGCGCATCGTACTGGTCCATCAGCGCGATGTCGTGGGTGGCGATCACCACCGAGGTTCCCGATTTGTTAAGTTCGATGAACAGGCGCAACAGCCGCTGCGCCAGGCTGGGATCGACGTTGCCGGTCGGTTCGTCGGCGAGCAGCAGTTGCGGCCGTGCGATCACCGCACGCGCGATTGCGGCGCGCTGCTTCTCGCCGCCCGAGAGCACCGGCGGCAGCGCCCACATCCGTTCGCCGAGGCCGACCCAGTTCAACAGCTCGACCACCTCGTCGCGGTAGGTGTCCTCGCGCCGGCCCATCACCCGCAACGGCAGCGCGACGTTTTCATAGGTCGTCATGTGATCGAGCAACCGGAAGTCCTGGAACACGATGCCGATGCGGCGGCGCAGAGTCGCCACAGCATCCTTCGACAGCGTGGCAACGTCGTGACCGAACTGGGTAATCAGGCCGCGCGTCGGCTTGAGCGAGAGGAACAAGAGCCGCAGCAGCGAGGTCTTGCCGGCGCCGGACGGCCCGGTCAGGAACTGGAAGGAATGCGGCTCGATGCGGAAAGTGAGGTCGCGCAGGACCTCCGGCCCTAGGCCGTAGCGCAAGCCTACGTTCTCGAATCGGACCACACCCCTCTCCGAAAAAGTCCCTTAAAACCCCAGGAATGGCCCCGACCGGCTGGCCGCGGAGCCGCCCCCAAAAGCCGTCCGCGGCGCTCACTTACGCCAAGAACTGCGGTTTTACAGCATTACCACGGCGCCGCCAGCGCCGTGGGGCCGCCTAAGCCGGCATATCCCCTGATCCCGGGGGACGGCATGGTTTCCAATCCTTTAACGGTCGCCTGCTAGGTTTCGACGCCAAATCGACCGCGATGACATGCTGATCGTCTGTCCAAACTGCGCCACCTCTTACATGATCGACCAGGTCGCCGTCGGCCCGGCCGGGCGTACGGTGCGTTGCGCCCGTTGCAAGACCGCATGGCTCGCCGGCGGACCGCAAGCTGCGCCCGATGCAACCGTTTCCGAGCGCGCCGTCCTCGCCGAAGCTGTGGCCCAATCGGCGCCCGCTGTCCGCGCCGAATCACCACCCTCACCGGCCGCGGCAACCACTGGCGACAGCCGCGCGAATTCCGAATCGATCGCCGCAACCGAGACCAAGGCGGCGCCGGTCGAGCCGCCGCGTGAACCCGCGCCGGCGCCCGTCGAGGCGCAGGCGCCGGAACCCGAACCGGCTATCATCGCCGATGCACCATCGCTGGTGCCGCCGATCGAGCAGGAAGCCGCGGCGGAGACGGCCGAAGCCGATTCCGAACAGTCTGAAAGCGAGGCCGAAAGTTTTGAGGCCCGCCGCAAGTGGCTGCAGGCGCGCCGGAAGCAGTCGCGCCGTTCGTCGCGTTGGACCGCGCTCATTCTCGTCCTGCTCGCCTGCAACGTGGCGCTGGTCGGCGCGCGCGGCGAGGTGGTGCGCTACCTGCCGCAAACCGCCTCGCTGTTCGCGGCCATCGGCTTGCCGGTCAATTTGCGCGGTCTCAAGTTCGAGAACGTCAGCATTTCGAAGGAAACCCTGGACGGCGTCGACACCCTGATCGTGCAAGGTGCCATCGTGAGCGAAGCCGGCAAGGCGGTGGCGGTGCCGCGTCTGCGCTTCGCCGTGCGCAACTCGACCGGCCAGGAAGTCTATACCTGGACCATGCCGCCGCCGCGCAGCATCCTCGAGGCCGGCGCGCGCGTGGAATTCCGCAGCCAGATTCCTACGCCGCCGGCCAACGCCAGCGACGTGATGGTGCGCTTCTTCACCGCGCAAGACGCCGGAGCGAAGTAGGCGCATGATCCCGAAAATTGGCTTCCGGTTTTCGGAAAAGATCATGCGCAAAGAGAGATGCCCATGGCAAAGATTCTGATCGCCGAAGACGACGACACGATCCGCGATATGGTGGTCCGCGCGCTCAACGAGGACGGCCATGAGCTGACCGCGGCCCCCGACGGCGCGGCGGCGCTCGACGCGCTGAACCGGCAAAACGGCAAATTCGATCTGCTGCTGACCGACGTGAAGATGCCGGTGATGGATGGTATCGCGCTGGCGCTCGCGGCCGGACGCGACCATCCCGAGGTCGCCATCATGCTGATGACCGGCTTTGCCGACCAACGCGAGCGCACGCGCGGACTCGACGCGCTGGTGCACGACGTGATCGCCAAGCCGTTCTCAGTCGATCAGATCAAGGGCGCCGTGCGCGAGGCGCTGGTGGTGCGGCACTAGCGACCGCCTGCCGCCGCACGGCAAGATCAATAATCAGAAATCCTTCAGCAGCCGCTCGATGTAATCGAGCTCGAGCTGCGGGCGGGAGCTCTCGCCGAAGCGCTTGCGCAATTCTTCCAGGATGCGCCGCGCCCGTTGCGCATCGATTTCGCCCGGCACCTTCACGGTAACGTCGTCACCATATTCGCGGCCACGCATCGGGCGGCCGAGCGGATCGGTATCCTGCTGCGCGCGCGCGCGTCCGTTGCGGCCGGGCTGACCGGGACCTTGTCCCATGCCCATGCCGTTCTGCTGCATCGACTGCGCCAGCCCCTGCGCGCCCTTGCGCATGGCATCGAGCGCACGGCCCTGGCTGTCGACCGCACCCTCGGCATCGCCCTGGCCGAGTTCGCCTTCCGCCTGACCCATGGCTTCGCCGGCGCTGCCAAGCTGATCCATCTCGCTTTCACCCTGGCCCTTTTGGTCCTGGCCGGGATTGCCGAGACCGTGCTGGCGCAGTTGTTCGAGCAGCTTGTCGAGGCGGTCGCGCAAGCCCTGCTGGTCTTGCTGCAGATCGCCGAATTTCTGCTGGCCCTGGCCCTGCTGCTGGCGCTGGCGGTCGCGCCGCGAATCCTGGCCCTGCTTGAAGGTCTTGTCGCGCAATTGCTGCTGTTTGCGGATCATGTCGCCCAGTTCGTCGAGCGCCGACATCATGTCGTCGTCGCCCTCCTCGCCTTGCGCGCCCGGGCGCGCCGTCTGCAGGTTTTCCAGCATCGATTGCAGCTGCTCCAGCAGCTGGCGCGCGGCGTCTTTGTTGCCGGAGCGCGCGAGATTTTCCAGCCGGTCGAGCATGCTCTTGAGATCGCGCTGCGTGAGCACGCGGGTATTGCGGTCGAGCGGACGCGAAAGCTGCTGCGGATTCTTCTTCATTTCTTCCGCCAGCGCCTGCAGGTACTTGTCCATCGCGGCGCGCAACTGATCCATCAGCTTTTTCAACTCTTGATCGGTGGCGCCGCGTTCGAGCGCCTGGCGAAGCGCATCCTGCGCTTGCCGCAACTCCAATTCGGCTTGCGAAACGTTGCCGTCCTCGAGTTGCGTCGCCATGTCCCACATGCGCGCCACCACCTCGCGCAGCTGGTCGTCGCTGCTGGCGTGATCGAGGTCGAAGTAAATGGCGCGCAAACCGAGATAGACCTGCGTCTCGGGCGTGAAGCGTTCCGGCGCGATGGTGAGCGCGTCGAGCGCGGCAAGCGCCAGCGGCTTGGCGTCGGCGTCGAGCGCCAGGATGCGGCGCTGCTCGATCAGGGCGCGCGCCACCGGCTTGACGAAGATGCGTTGCGGAAGCCGGAATTCGGTCGCCTCGCTGTGGCCCTCGTTGCCAGCCTCGTCGCGCGCCACCAGCGTCACCGCGACCTTGGCGCCGGCCCAGGGGTGGGCGGTGAGGTCGCGCGTGGTCTGCGCCGCGCCCGAGCGGGTGCGCGCCTGCGGCAGCGTGAGCGGAAATTCGGGGGCCTTGAACAGCGGACGCGCGCCAGGCGACGCCTCGTCGTCCTTAAGCACGAAGTCGGCATGCGCCTCGACCACGCCGTAGTCGTCATCCATCTTGTAGTCGAGCCGCAGCGCTCCGCGGGCCTGCTGTTCGGGGTCCTTGATCAGCTCGATCGTTGGCACGCGATCGGGGATCGCCGTGAAAGTCCAGGCCAGATCGCTGCTGCCGACCCCGTGCAAGGTCGCCGAGCCGTCGCCTTTGATCAGAAAGCGGCGTTCTTCGCTACCTGCCGGCATGGCCGCGCGCGCCTCGGATGGCGCGTCCTCAATGCCGCCCTTGCGCACGATCTCGAAATTCACATGGCCGGTCGCGCGCACCACGAGCTGGCTGCCGGCCGGCACCGCCACCGCCGCCGTGGCGTGCGCGCTATCGCCCGGGCGCAAGCCGGTGAGCATGACCGGTGGCCGGCCGGTATAGGGCGGCGGGGTGACCCAGGCATCGATGCGGAAATTGACCGGCGCGACCACGCCCTGCCAGTCGAAGGCGGCGGTGACCCGCTTCAGGCGTTCGCCGCCGGCGGCAAAGAAAGTCGCGACCGCCAGAATGAGCACCAGCGCGCGCAGCGCCATCGGATCGCGCATGGCCAAACGCGGCGACGGCCAGCCGGCCTTGAGCTTGCGCGCCGACAGCAGCGCGCGTTCGACATGCACGCGCCAGAGCGCCTGCGCGACCGGATCGTGCTGATTGGCGGCGATCTCATCGGCGACCGCGGTGGCCGGCCGGTGCGTCTCGCCGCTGCTGCGGTCGAGCCGGCGCAAGCCGTCGGCGATGCTGGGCAGGCGCAGCATCGCCAGCGGCGCCGCCGCAATAATGGCGAGGAGCGCGAACAGCAGCAGCCCGATGGCGCGCGCCAGTGGCGGCAGCACCAACCACAGGCCGGCCCACGAGAATGCAAGGAATAGTCCGAGCGCGGTCGCCAGCGTGGCCAGAGCCGGCCACAGCCGCTCCCACAATATGCTGCCGCGCGCGCGCTTGAGCGCCCGCGCCAGCAAGGCCCTGGTCGGATGCTCGCGCTGCTTTGGCTGTTCGTCCAAACCGTCCAAGAGCCGCTCCGTCGCCCGGCCTAAGGAGAATCTGTTGCAGAACAGGGTATCACGCACGCAATTCTCAGGCCATGCGCGCAGTTCCTGCGCCTAGAGCCAATCGGGCATGCGATCGAGCGCAATTAATTGGTCAACTTCAAGGCGGGGGCGAACCAAGGCCCATTGTGCGCCATTAACCAGCACTTCCGGCACCAGCGGCCGCGAATTGTAGGTCCCGGCCTGCACCGCCCCATAGGCGCCCGCCGACATAACGGCCAGCAAGGCGCCGGACGCCGGTTCCGGCATTTCACGATTGAGGGCGAGAAAATCGCCGCTCTCGCAGACCGGCCCGACCACGTCGGCGCGGATGCGGCGTCCCGATGCGCCCGGTTCGGCGACCGGCCGGATCTCGTGATGCGCGTCATACAGCGTCGGGCGGATGAGATCGTTCATGGCGGCATCGACCACTACGAAATTCTTCGCCTCGCCGTGCTTTACGAACAGCACGCGCGTCACCAGGATGCCGGCATTGCCGACGATCAGCCGGCCCGGCTCGAAGATCAGCCGGCAATCGAGATCGCGCGTCGCCCGCTTGACCATCTTGGCATAGTCGTCCGGATGCGGCGGCGGCTCGTTGTCGTCGAGATAGGGAATACCCAGGCCGCCGCCGAGATCGACGTGCGAGATGGTATGGCCGTCGCCGCGCAGCGTGCCCACGAATTCGGCCAGCAGCGTGAACGCATTGTCGAACGGATCGAGATCGGTGATCTGGCTGCCGATATGCATGTCGACGCCGGCGACCCTGATGCCGGGCAATTTCGCCGCCCGCGCATAGACCTCGCGCGCGCGGCTGATCGGGATGCCGAACTTGTTCTCGGCCTTGCCGGTGGCGATCTTGTGGTGGGTCTTGGCATCGATATCGGGATTGACGCGCACCGAGATCCTCGTCACGCGGCCTTTGCCCGACGCGATCGACGACAACAACTCGAGTTCCGGCTCGGATTCCACATTAATGCAGAGGATGCCTTCGTCGACCGCGAGCGCGAGTTCGCGCGCCGTCTTGCCCAGGCCTGAGAACATGATCTTGTCGGCCGGCACGCCGGCGAGCCGCGCGCGCTTCAACTCGCCTTCCGACACCACGTCGGCGCCGGCGCCGAGCTTGGCGAGCATGGCGATGACCGCCTGGTTGGAATTCGCCTTCATGGCGTAGCAGACCAGCGCGTCCACGTCGGCGAAAGCGCCGGCGAACACCTGGTAGTGTCGAGTCAGCGTCGCGGTCGAATAGCAATAGAACGGCGTCCCGACCGCGCCAGCAAGCGTATCGAGGCTAACCGCCTCGGCGTGCAGAACGCCGTCGCGATAACCGAAATGGTGCATGTTTTAAGACCAAACCCGTTCAGGCTAAATCGGTGCCGGTACTAATATTCTGATGGCGCGTGATCTTATCCGAAAACCGGTTCCCACTTTTCGGGATCACGCGCGGTCTCAGTTGAGCAGAACGTCGAGAGGAATTTGTTTTTTCTCGCCCTTGGGCGCCAGCGGACGGCCGTTGGAGTCAACGCCCGGATTGCCGTCCTTGGCCTGCCCGCCGATCGGCGTCGCCAGGGGATTGCTCATGGGGTTCGGCGCCGCAGTCTGCTCGCCCGCAAGCGAGGCGCCAGGCGGCGGGTCGAGAGGTCCCTTGCGGCCGCACGCGGCCAGACCCAGCGACGCGACCAAGGCGCCGATCAGGGCCAAACGAAATAACCGGCGGTCGAAAAAACGGCTCACGAAGCGACTTCCTTATGTTGCTGCCACCATAGCAAACCAGACAAACAAGGCCAAACCGGGCTGGATCAAAGTCAGGATTTGTCCTTTTCCAGCTTGCGCAGCCATTTCTTCGCCTGCGAACGCACGTTTTTCGGCGCCGTTCCGCCGAAACTCGCCCGGCTCTTCACCGAGCGGTCGACCGACAGCACGCTGAACACATCGTCGCTGATCTTGGGCTCGATCTCGCGCATGGCGGCGAGCGGCAGCCGGTGCAGGGCAACGCCTGCCTCCGCCGCCTTGGCGACGATGCGGCCGGTGAGATGATGGGCGTCGCGGAACGGCATCTTCAGCGTGCGCACCAGCCAATCGGCGAGGTCGGTCGCGGTGGCGAAGCCTTCGCCTGCCGCTTTCTTCATGTTCGCAATATCCGGATCGAGATCGATCACCATGCCGGTCATCGCCGCGAGCGACAACGCAAGCGCAGCGAGCGCGTCCATGGCGCCCTCCTTGTCCTCCTGCATGTCCTTGGCGTAGGCGAGCGGCAGGCCCTTCATCACGATCAGCAGCCCGGTGAGCGCAGCCGTAACGCGGCCGGTCTTGGCGCGCACCAGCTCGGCGGCGTCGGGATTGCGCTTCTGCGGCATCATCGAGGAGCCGGTGGTGAACTTGTCCGACAGCCTGACCAGGCCGGTGAGCGGCGAGGTCCAGATCACGATCTCTTCGGCGAGCCGCGACAGATGCACCGCCGCGATCGAGGCGGCGGCAAGCGTCTCCAGGACGAAGTCGCGGTCGGATACGGCGTCGAGCGAATTCGCCGCCGGCCGGTCGAAGCCGAGCGCTTTCGCAGTCATGTCGCGATCGAGCGCAAACGAGGTGCCGGCGAGCGCGCCTGAACCGAGCGGCGATTCATTGAGCCTTTTGCGCGCGTCGGCAAAGCGGCCGCGGTCGCGTGCCGCCATCTCGACATAAGCAAGCAGATGATGGCCGAACGTCACCGGCTGCGCCGTTTGCATATGCGTGAGGCCGGGCATCACCGTGCCGGCGTGTTCGAACGCCTTCTGCGCCAGCGCGCGCTGAAAGCCCAAGAGCGCCGCATCGAGCGCATCGATGGTATCGCGCATCCAGAGCCGGAAATCGGTCGCCACTTGATCGTTGCGCGAGCGCGCGGTGTGCAGCCGGCCGGCCGCCTCCCCGATCAGTTCGGCGAGCCTTCCCTCTACGTTCATGTGGATGTCTTCCAGCGCCCGCTTGAACGAAAACTTACCGGCCGCAATCTCTGACAGGATCGTGTCTAGACCGTGAGCGATCTTTTTCGCATCGTCCGCCGCAATGATGCCTTGCTTGGCCAGCATGTCGGCATGGGCCTTGGACGCGGCGATGTCCTGGCGGTAAAGAGCCTTGTCGAAGTCGATGGAGGCATTGATCTCCTCCATGATGGCGCCGGGACCAGACGCAAACCGCCCGCCCCACATTTTGTTGCTCATGCTAATGCTCTTGGCCCTGCCACCGAGATCTCGCCGCTCATGACCGAACGTCCATCGCCCAGCGCCGCCAAAAGGTACCTGCCCTTGATTCTGGCTGGCGGCATCACCGGCGTGATCGTCGGGTTGGCCGGGGTATACGGGTATTCGACCCTGACAGGCAATGCGGGCGGCGACGTGGCCTGCCGGCCGGCGGTCGAATTGGCGCGTAAATTGGCCCCTTTGGCGCGCGGCGAGGTGGCCGCGGTCAAAGTCGCCAAGAGTGGGCTTAAGGTGCCCGACCTCGCCTTCCAGGACACTGCCGGCAAACCGCTGTCCTTGCAGAATTGGCGCGGGCGTACGGTGCTGCTCAACCTGTGGGCCACCTGGTGCGTGCCGTGCCGCCAGGAAATGGCGGCGCTCGATACCCTACAGCAGAAGCTGGGCGGCCCCGGCTTCGAAGTGGTGGCGATCAATATCGACACGCGCGATCCCGAAAAGCCGAAGGCTTTTCTGAAGGAGCTGAGCATCGAAAAGCTCGCCTATTACGCCGATCCCGAGGCCAGGGCCTTCCAGGACCTCAAGGCGATCGGCCGCGCCTTCGGCATGCCGACCACCCTGCTGGTGGACAAGCAAGGCTGCGAGATCGGCAGCATCGCCGGCCCCGCCGAATGGGCGAGCGACGACGCGGTCAAGCTAATCCAGGCGGCGATCGGGAAATAACAAAAGGGTGATTGGCCGGTTCACGGTTATGGGTTGACCGGCGAGAGCCGCGGCCATATACTTAACCACATGGTTTACTATTCGTCCGCCCCGCTTGACCGCACTTTTGCCGCGCTCGCCGACCCGACCCGGCGCGCTTTGCTGGCGCGGCTGAGCCAGACCGACGGCCTCTCGGTCAGCGCGCTGGCCGAGCCGTTCGCGATGTCGCTGCCGGCGGTGATGAAGCATCTCGACGTGCTGGCGGATGCAGGACTTGTGACCCGCAACAAGGCCGGCCGCGTTGTCTCGTGCCGGCTGCGCGCGGAACCAATGCAGGAAGCCAACGATTGGCTCAATCGCTACCAGCATTTCTGGACCGAACGCCTCGATCAACTCACTGTTTTTTTGGAGGAAGGATCATGTCCGTCGCCACCGTCAAACCCAGCCTCACCATCAAGCGCCGTTTCAACGCCCCGCCGGCGAAAGTCTTCGCCGCCTGGACCGACCCGGAAAAAGTAAAGCGCTGGATGGGCCCCGGCGAAGTCAAAGTGCTGGCCACCGAATGCGATCCGCGCAAGGGCGGGCGCTATCGCTGGCTGATGCAGGCGCCGGACGGCGAGCATCACGACGTCAGCGGCACCTATCGCGAATTCATCCCGAACGAAAAGCTGGTGTTCACCTGGGCCTGGAAGTCGACGCCGGAGCGCGAGTCGCTGGTAACGCTGACATTCAAACCCGATGGCGACGGCACGCTGTTCACGATGACGCACGAACAATTCTTCGACGAGGACGCGCGCGACCGTCACAACAAAGGCTGGACCGGCGCGATGGAGAAACTCGAGAAATACCTCGCCGCATAATCAAGGGAGGCACTCATGCCACATGCCTGGTCGCACGGGACTTTCTACTGGAACGAACTGATGACGCGCAATGCCGAACGCGACAAGAAATTCTATGCCGACACGATCGGCTGGTCCTTCGAAGGAATGCCGATGCCGGACGGCACCTACTGGGTCGCCAAAATGGGCGAGCAGCCGGTCGGCGGACTGTTTCCGATTGCCGGCCCGCAATTCGACGGCGTGCCCGAAGTCTGGATGTCCTATCTCGCAGTCGATGACGTCGATGCGCGCGTCAAGAAAGCGCAAGCCGCCGGCGCTGCACTGATGCGGCCGATCTTCGACGTGCCCGGCGTCGGCCGCATCGCCATCCTGAAAGAGCCGGGCGGAGCCGGCATCGGCTGGATGACGCCGGTCAATCGCTGATCTCAACCCGTCTGGAGTATCGCCATGCAACACACGGTCGTTTCGCAGAATGAATGGCTCGAGGCCCGCAAAGCGTTGCTCGCCAAGGAAAAGGAATTCAGCAAAACGCGCGACGAACTCAGCGCCGCGCGGCGCGCGCTGCCCTGGGTGAAGGTCGACAAGCCCTATGTGTTCGAGACGTCGGACGGCAAGCAAACGCTCGCCGATTTGTTCGGCGGCAAAAGCCAGCTCATCGTCTATCACTTCATGCTCGGACCGGGTTGGAAGGACGGCTGCCCAAGCTGCTCATACCTCGCGGATCATTTTGACGGCGCCGCCATCCATCTCGCGCAACGCGACGTCGCGCTGGTCGTGGTATCGCGCGCGCCGCTCGCCGAGATCGAAGCCTACAAGAAGCGCATGGGCTGGAAGTTCAAATGGGTGTCGTCGTTCGGCAACGATTTCAACTTCGACTACCAGGTGTCGTTCTCGAAGGAGGATCAGGCGAAGGAAAAGGTCTACTACAACTACGCGATCGGCCGGTTTCCCAGCGAGGAAGCACCCGGACTGAGCGCCTTCGCCAAGAATGACGCCGGCGAGGTCTTCCACACCTATTCGTCGTACGCGCGCGGGCTGGATATTCTGATCGGCGCCTATAACTTCCTCGACATGGCTCCAAAAGGCCGCGACGAGGCGGGCCTTGCCTATTCGATGGCCTGGGTGAAGCGGCACGACGAATATCAGCCGACGCCGATCGTAAAAGCCGGCTGCTGCGGCTGAATACCCAGGGTGAACATCATGACGACCCGGCGCGCCGCCTGCGCTTGCGGGCAGCTTCACCTCACAATTGACGGCGACCCATCACGCGTTTGGATGTGCCATTGCCTGGAGTGCCAGCGCCGCACCGGCGCTTTTCCAGGAATTATCGCGGTTGCCATAGGCAACTTCGCCGACCCAAATTTCCCGGCGCCGACCGTCTCGGTGTGGGAGGAGACACGCCATCCCTGGGTCTCGTTGCCTCCCGACACCGGGCGAACGGCGAAGCAGGGGTGATCACCTCACCCATCTGCGGCGCGCTTGCGGCGCAGATGACGGATTTTATCGAAAAGCCGGCGGCTCTCGCCTAGCTTCCATACTGGGGAGACAAAACGTCATGACCGTTTCGATCACCGCGCTCTACGCAGGACTATTGGCGCTCATCGTCGTTGCGCTCGCCATCAACGTTACCGTGCACCGTGTGAAGCTGCGCGTCCCGCTCGGCGACGGCGGCAATCCGCAGATGATGCGTATGATCCGCCTGCACGGCAACGCCGCCGAATACATCCCGCTCGCGGTCGTGCTGATGGCGCTCTACGAGATCAACGGCGGCTGGCACCCCGCGTTGCATGTCGTCGGCATCGCGCTGGTGGCCGCCCGCGTCGTGCAAACCTTGGGCATGTGGGGTACGCCGAATCCAAACTTAGGCCGGCAAGTCGGCCAGAGCCTGACCTGGCTTTCGATCATCGCGCTGGCGCTGCTCAATCTCTGGCGGATTGCCTGACGCCAGCGAATTACCGCGTCGGCACCGGCTTCTCGCCGCGGTAGTCGTAGAACCCGCGCTGGGTCTTGCGGCCGAGCCAGCCGGCTTCGACGTATTTCACCAAGAGCGGACACGGCCGGTATTTCGAGTCGGCCAGGCCCTCGTGCAGCACCTGCATGACCGACAGACAGGTGTCGAGGCCGATGAAGTCGGCAAGCTCGAGCGGCCCCATCGGGTGATGCGCGCCGAGCCGCATGGCGGTGTCGATCGCTTCGACATTGCCGACGCCTTCGTAGAGCGTGTAGATCGCCTCGTTGATCATCGGCAGCAGGATGCGGTTGACGATGAAGGCCGGGAAGTCCTCCGACACCGCAATGGTCTTGCCCAGCGTGCTGACGAAGGCCTTGCTGGTCTCGAAGGTGGCGTCGTCGGTGGCGATGCCGCGGATCACCTCGACCAGTTCCATCAGCGGCACCGGATTCATGAAATGGATGCCGATGAAACGCTCCGGCCGGTCGGTGGAGGTCGCCAGCCGCGTAATGGAGATCGACGAGGTATTGGAAGCGAGGATCGCCTCGGGTTTCAGCGACGCGCACAGATCGGCAAATATCTTGCGCTTGATCTCTTCCTTCTCGGCCGCGGTCTCGATCACCAGATCGCACGTTCCCAACGCCTCGAATTTTTCCGCTGGCTGAATGAGCGCGAGTGCGTTTTTGCGGGCGTCCTCGGTGATCAATTTCTTGGCGACCTGGCGCGTCATGTTGCCATTGATGGTGGCGAGGCTCGCCTTAAGGCGATCGCTCGACACGTCGTTTAAGAATACGGAGTAGCCCGCCAGGGCGCAGACATGGGCGATGCCGTTGCCCATTTGCCCGGCGCCGATCACCCCGACATTCTTGATTTTCAACGCCATATTTTTGTCCGATCGATGCGAAGACCCGCTTCTTGGCTTCGGCTTCGGTAGTTATTGTTCTATTTCTACGACGAACCGCGCGGTGACACCACCGGCTCGAAAACAAAATAGCAACGTAGTCAACGCTTGACCTTATCGAGTTCCGCCGCCAGTTCGGGCAGCGCCTGGTAAAGGTCGGCGACCAGTCCGTAGTCGGCGACCTGGAAGATCGGCGCCTCCTCGTCTTTGTTGATGGCAACAATCACCTTGGAGTCTTTCATCCCGGCGAGATGCTGGATGGCGCCGGAAATTCCCACCGCGATGTAGAGCTCGGGGGCCACCACCTTGCCGGTCTGCCCGACCTGCCAGTCGTTCGGCGCATAGCCGGCATCGACCGCCGCGCGCGAGGCGCCGACTGCGGCGCCCAGCTTGTCGGCCACCGGCTCGATATATTTGGTGAAGTTCTCGCGGCTCTGCATGGCACGGCCGCCGGAAATGATGATCTTGGCCGAGGTGAGTTCCGGACGATCGGATTTCGACAACTCCTCGCCGACGAACGACGACAGCCCCGGATCGGCCGCCGACTGCGCATTCTCCACGCTGGCCGAACCGCCGTCGCCGCTCGCTTGGAACGTCGAGGTGCGCACGGTGATGACCTTCTTGGAGTCGTTCGACTTAACGGTCTGAATCGCATTGCCGGCGTAGATCGGCCGTTCGAACGTGTCCGGCGCGACCACCTTGGTGATCTCGGAGATCTGCATGACGTCGAGCAGCGCGGCTACGCGTGGCATCACGTTCTTGCCGTTGGTGGTCGCCGGCGCGACGATCGCGTCATAGGAGCCGGCGAGCGAGACGATCAGCGCGGCGAGCGGCTCGGCGACGTTGTGCTGGTAGACGTCGGCATCCACCACCACCACCTTCTTGACGCCGTCGAGTTTGGCGGCGGCATCCGCCACCGCTTTGCAATCCTTGCCGGCGACCAAGACGTGCACGTCGGCGCCGAGCGCCTTGGCCGCGGTGAGCGCCTTGGCTGTCGAATCCTTGAGCACCTTGTTGTCGTGCTCGGCGATCAGAAGCGTGGTCATTTAGAGCCTATTCCGTTCAGATTGAATCACTGGGGCCACCTAACATTTTGCTTGCGCATGATCTTATCCGAAAAGCGGTTCCCACTTTTCGGGATCATGCGCTACAGCACCCCCGCTTCGTCTTTGAGTTTGACGACCAGATCGGCCACCGAGCCGACCTTGACGCCGGATTTGCGCCCCGGCGGTTCGGTTGTCTTGAGCACCTGCAGCCGCGGCGCGATGTCGACGCCGTAGTCCGCCGGCGTCTTGTCCGCGATCGGCTTTTTCTTCGCCTTCATGATGTTGGGCAGACTGGCATAGCGCGGTTCGTTCAGGCGCAAATCGGTGGTGACGATCACAGGTGCTTTCAATTTTACCGTCTGCAGGCCGCCATCGACCTCGCGGATCACCGTCACGCTGTCGCCCTCGATGGAAATCTTGGAGGCGAAGGTGCCCTGCGCCCAGCCGAGCAATGCCGCCAGCATCTGGCCGGTCTGATTGCAGTCGTCGTCGATCGCCTGCTTGCCCAGGATCACGAGCCCGGGCTTTTCCTCATCGATGATGCCCTTGAGGATTTTCGCCACCGCCAACGGCTCGACCGCGCCTTCCGCTTTCACCAGGATACCGCGGTCGGCGCCCATGGCGAGCGCGGTGCGGATGGTTTCGGAAGCCTGCGCCGGTCCGATCGAGGCCGCCACGATTTCGGTCGCCTTGCCGGCTTCCTTCAGACGGATCGCCTCTTCAACGGCGATTTCGTCGAACGGATTCATCGACATTTTGATATTGGCGAGCTCGACGCCGGAGCCGTCCGGTTTGACGCGGATTTTGACGTTGAAGTCGACCACCCGTTTCACGGGTACCAGAATTTTCATAAATCCCCATCCCAGACGAACGCTAAAAAGAGCGGGCGGAAGCTAATGGCCGCGCTATCGGCATGTCAACGTTTATGCTGCGCCGCACGCGGCGGCTTTGAGCGAAGTCAAGGCGCTGCCGGCTCTGCCCGGACGCATTGGAACAGGCGCACCGTGCGATACCGCAGGACCGGAAACAGGATCGCCCCGGCCGCAAAGCCGCCGATATGGGCCATATAGGCGACCTCATCCTGCGACTGCACCGAAATGTGCCAGAGCTGGATGATGGCCCAGCCGCCCAGCACCCAGAAGGCATCGAGCCGCACCAGCGGCCGCACAACGATCCACAGCAGAAACCACGGCACAAAGACCAGCACCTTCTGGCAGGGGCGGAACATCAGATAGGCCGCCAGCACGCCGGCAATGGCGCCCGAGGCGCCGACCAGAGGCATTTGCGAGTGCGGCGAGCTGACGACGAAGATCAGCGCCGCTGCCACGCCGCTGGCGAGATAAAATCCCACGAAGCGCAGTGACCCCATGGCCTCTTCGATGTCGTCGCCGAACACCCAAAAGAAAATCATGTTGCCGGCGAGATGCCAGATATTGGCATGCAAAAACATATAGCTGACGAGCGTCAGGAAGGGCGGGACCGGAGTGGGATTGATCGGCGTGCCGGTTATGTTGGCCGGCGTCACGGCGAAATTCAAAATCGCCGGCTGCATTTCATCGGGAGCCGCCGCGGTGAAAACGAAGGCCAGCATGTTGGCGGCAATCAGGCCCCAGGTAACGACCGGCAGCTTCGGCAGTTTCAAGGGACTTTCGTCCCACAGCGGCATCACCATGATGTCCCCCCGAAACCGGCTAGCGATTCTGCCCCGGCGCCCACAGTACGTCGCGCGCGCCCTTGTCGTTGGCGTAGCGGCCGGCGACGAACAGGTAGTCCGATAACCGGTTGACGTATTTGAGCGAGGGCTCCGATACGCCCTCCCCGGGCTGATCCTTGAGCTCGACCATGATCCGCTCGGCGCGCCGGCAGACCGTGCGGGCGAGATGCAGGTAGGCCGAGGCCGCGCTGCCGCCGGGCAGGATGAAGGATTTCAGCGGGGCCAGCTCGGCATTGAGGCGGTCGATCTCGCCTTCAAGCCAGGCAACCTGGGCATCGGTGACCGTCAGCCGCGCGCCGCCGGGGCCTTTTTCGGCCAGGCAGAGGTCCGCTTCGACGTCGAACAGGTCGTTCTGGATGCGGCCAAGAGACTTATCAAGTGACTTATCAAGCGCGCCATCGCCGGCGGTATGCAGGCGCACCAGCCCGATCACCGCATTGGCTTCGTCAACCGTGCCATAGGCCTCGACCCGCAGGTCGTATTTCTTACGCCGCGCCCCGGTGCCGAGCGACGTCGTACCGTCGTCGCCGGTGCGGGTATAAATACGGTTGAGCACGACCATGGGGACCTCGCCTAACCCTTGGGATTCGGAGTAGGCTGCCATTGTATCCGGGTTTTCGGCACAAAAAACGGGGGGAGACTGCCATGCGTATCCTGATGATTGCCGCCGCCGCGACGCTGCTGATGCTGCCCGCCGCCCATCGGGCCAAGGCCTGCGAAGACGCAAAGCCCTTGGCGCAGGTCACGACCACCGAATATTCCGCCGAGGAGGCCAAGAAGCCCGAGAAGAAGGTGCACAAAAAGAAGCACCATGTGAAAAAAGAGAAGGTGGAATATATGCGCGCGGCGCCGATGAAGTGACGGCCCGGCCGCGTCCCGCCAGTCGCTAGCGTCCCATCGCCCAGATCGTCACCATGATCACGATAATGGCGACGAATTGCAGCAGCACGCGCAGCCGCATGAGCTGCTGCGAGCGGTTGGGCGAGCCGCCGCGCATCATGTTGACGAGGCCGAGCAGCAGCACGATCGCCACCGCGACGACTGCGACCGGCACCAGATAATGCGACATGAATCCTGACATGGCGCGCGCCTTCTAGCACCCGCAGCGCGTCGCGGCCACCCGCCCGTGACCGCCGGCGAGGCCCATAAAATCGATCCAGAACGGCCTACAACCTGACTCGCGTTATGGTTGTATTTACGCTAATATCCCGCCTCAAAATAAGGCGCGGGATGGGGGTATGGGGGTCGTAGTTCGGACCGGAGCGGCCGGCGGCCGCTCAAGAACGCCTTTTGCTGAATCCACCGGCAGTCCATCGGTCGATCCGTCGGCCGCCGGTTTCGCTGGCGGCGGCGCAACGGAGGCCGACAGCTTCCCGGAAATCGACTGCGTCCGCGCGCTGCTTTCCGCCAGCGTGATTGACGACGCCGAGCGCAGGGCGGCGGCCGTGGGTGTCGGCGCCGACCGCGTCTTGATCGCCGCCGGCAAGCTGAGCGAGGAAGCTTATCTGCGCGCGTTCGCGGCCGCGCTCGGTGTGGCATTCGAGTCGCTCGATGACACGCCGCGGGCCTGTTGCCCGCTCAATGACGACCGTCTGATCGAGTCGGCCGCGGCCGGCATGCTGCCGCTCGCGATCGAGGGTGAACTCTCACTGGCGGTCGCGCCGCGCGGCGCCGCGGCGCGGCGAATCTTGCGTCTGATCGAGGAGAATCCGGCCCGCGCGCGGTACTTTCGTTTCACCAGCGCCGAGCGCCTCAACCGGTTCGTGCTGCGCTACGGCAGCGCGGCGATTGCCGCGCGTGCGGCCACTTCGCTCAAGCGGACATGGCCCATGCTCTCGGCCGCGCCGCCGCGCTGGCGTGCAAATATCGCGTCCGTCGGAATTGTCATGCTGCTGGCGCTTGCCGCCGCCATCGCGGCACCGGCCGGCACAATGCTGGTCTTTGAAATGACGTTGGCCGTCATATTCCTGGCCTGGCTTGGGCTGCGGCTGCTGGGAGCTTTTGTCGAGCACCTAATATGCGATTCATCGCTCGGTCTGCCCGACGATGCGCTGCCGGTCTATACCGTCATCGCCGCACTCTACCGCGAAGCGGCGTCGGTCGATGGGCTGCTCAATGCCATCGAGCGGCTCAATTATCCGCGCGAGAAACTTGACGTGCTGATTGCGGTCGAGGCCGACGACCGCGAAACGCGCGCCGCCATCGCCGCGCGCACCAACCGCTTGCCGGTGACCGTGATCCCGGTTCCTGCGCTTGGACCGCGCACCAAACCGAAGGCGCTCAACGTCGTACTACCATTCGCGCGCGGTACCTTCACGGTGATTTACGACGCGGAAGACCGGCCTGAACCGGATCAGCTGCGCAGCGCCTTGCAGGCGTTCCGCACTAGCGGCGACGATCTTGCCTGCGTGCAGGCGCGGCTGTGCATCGACAATAACGCCGACAGCTGGCTCGCGCAGCTGTTCACGGCCGAATATGCCGGACAGTTCGACGTATTCCTGCCGGGACTGGCCGCTTTGCACATGCCGTTCCCGCTCGGCGGCTCGTCCAATCATTTCTACACCGCAGTCTTGCGCGAGGCCGGCGGCTGGGACCCCTACAACGTGACCGAGGACGCCGATCTCGGCATGCGGCTGGCGCGTTTCGGCTACCGGGCAAGCATGATCGATTCCACCACCTACGAGGAAGCCCCAGCGCGCTTCGGGCCCTGGCTGCGCCAGCGCACCCGCTGGTTCAAGGGCTGGATGCAGACCTGGCTGGTGCATATGCGTCAGCCGGCGCGGCTGTTGCGCGACTTGGGCCTGCCGGGCTTCCTCACTTTCCAGCTCATCGTCGGCGGCAATGCGCTGGCGGCGCTGGTGCATCCGCTGTTCATGGCCGCACTGATCTATTCGGTGGCGAGCGGCACCCCGATCTGGCGCAGCGACAGCGCGACCATCGTCGTCCTCGCGGCAATCTACGGCACCACGGCGGTCATCGGCTATTTGACGTCGGCCTTTCTCGGCTGGCTCGGCCTGTTGCGCCGCGGCCTATTGTCGAGCGCCTGGATCCTGCTGCTGACGCCGCTGCATTGGCTGCTGCTCTCGCTCGCGGCCTGGCGCGCGCTTTATCAGCTCGTTTTCGCACCCTATGCCTGGGAAAAAACCGAGCATGGTCTGGCGAAGAACTCCCGGCGGGCGGCCAACATCACGCGCTCGCTGCTGGAGCTTGAACGCTATCTCAGCGCGCTCAAGGACGCCGGCGACCTGCCGACCTTGGTGCCCAACGCCTCAGCAACCGTCGCGGATCAGCACAGTCATCCACATTCCACCGTGACGGCTGCTTGAAAAATGTACGGCATTGCCGTATAAGGAGACCGACGTGCAGGTTGTTGTCGAAACGCCCTCTTATCTTGCCGATGCCGAGCCGCTATTCACGATCAAAGAGAGGGAAGCCATTATTGATCAGGTCGCAGTGGATCCCGCTGCGGAGTGGTGATCCCGGGATCCGGCGGTGTCCGCAAACTGCGATTTGGTTTTAGCGGCCGCGGGAAGCGTGGGGGCGCGCGGGTTATCTATCTTTTCGGCGGCAATGACGTACCGGTATTCCTGCTCGCCGCCTTCGCCAAGAACCAAAAGTCCGACTTAACTGTCAAGGAACGGATGAGTTTAAGCAAGCTTGTCACCAAGATGCTTGCCGATTATCGGAGACACCGATGACCAAACGCACGTTCGATAAAATCAAGGCCGGGCTCCACGATGCACGCGCTTACATCGACGGGTCGGCGGATAAGCGACGGTATCGCGTGCATGTGCCCGAAACCGTCGACGTGAAAAAGATTCGCGCGCGACTCGGCCTCTCGCAACAAGCTTTCGCTGCGACCTACGGTTTCGCGCTATCGGCCGTGCGCGACTGGGAACAGGGCCGCCGCCGTCCGGAACGCAGCGCGCGTATCCTGCTCAAGATCGTGCAGAAGGAACCCGAAGCGGTGACGCGGGCGCTCGCGGGCTAATACGCGTACCGTCACATGTAGCGCCGCAGATCGGCCGCCACTTCCTCCAGCTTGCGATCGAGTTTGAACGGCGCGACGAAGCGGCCTTGCTTGTCCATCAGATAGACCAGCGCGGTGTGGTCCATGCTGTAGTTGCCGTTTTCGCCGGGAACTTTCTTGGCGTAGACCCGGTAGGCCTTCTCGACGGCCTCGATCGCCTTGGCGTCGCCGGTGGCGCCGCGCAGATGCGGGTCGAAGCTCGACATATAGTCCGCCATCGCCGCCGGCGTGTCGCGCTCCGGGTCGACGGTGATGAACAATGCCCCGACGCGGTCGGCATCTTTGCCGAGCGTGCGCATCAATTCCGACATTTCGAACAGCGTGGTCGGGCAGATGTCGGGACAATACCGGTAACCGAAGAAAACCAGGAATGGGCGGCCCTTCATGTCCTGGTCGCTAATCGGCTTGCCGTTCTGGTCGATCAGATTGAAGGGGCCGCCGATCGCCGACGGGCCACCGCCGGTTCCTTGGTAGTGGGTCGTGAAAAGTATGACGCCGAGAAAGATGACAAGCCCGGCCAGAAAAGCCGAAAAGACCAGAAGAATATGAGATGTCCGGGCCGTCATCGGGTGTCACGCGAGTTGCATCAGAAGCATGCCGCCCAGCCGGCGCGCACGACTTCGAAGAACACGGCAGTGCCGTAATAGGCCCAAAGCCCCAGCGTCGCCGCCATAACCACGCCCACGATCGACGCCAGCAGCAACAACGGCCGCGAAAGCCCGACGGTGGTTACGATCTCTGGCATTGCGAGCCTCCGGACGGAACCCATCGTTCAGATAGGGCCAAATCCCGGCAGGAGCAACACGTCGAAGCCGCGCCCCCCGCCGCCGCAGGAATCAACCATTGTATTGCCATAAATCCTTGCAATTTTTGACTTTTCGAGGCTGCGTTGACTCGACTCGTCAAAGCCGCGATGAATACACACAAATTCCCAATTCAGCCACTGACGGTATGGAGAACGAGATGCGTAGCGCTTTGGCGATAGCTCTTGCGGTTTCGATGTCGACGGCAAGCGCTGCCGTCTGGGCGCAGCCCGCCCCGGCGCCCGCCGCCGCGCCGGCGCCGGCCGCGGCACCGGCACCTGCTCCCGCACCGGTCGTCGCAAAAGCCAAATGCGACAATCCAAACGCACTGGGCGTCGAGCGCATCGTCCAGATCGACACCACCGGCGGCCCCGGCTTCGGCTTCGAGCACTTCAAGGCCTACGACTTCCTGCGAGACAAAGAGGTCGTGCTGACATTCGACGACGGTCCGTGGCCGGGCAACACGCCCGCCGTGCTCAAGGCGCTGGCCGACCAATGCACCAAGGCGCTGTTCTTCCCGATCGGCAAACATGCCGGCTATCATCCGGAAATCCTCAGGGACGTAGTCAAGGCCGGCCATACCGTCGGTTCGCACACCTGGTCGCACAAGGATCTGTCGAAGCTGCCGTCGGACGAGGCCAAAGCCGAAATCGAAAAGGGCATCGCGGCGGTGAGTATTTCGCTCGGCAACACGCCGGTGGCACCATTCTTCCGGTTCCCGGCGCTGCGTCACCCGCCGGAGATGGTCACTTATCTCGGCACGCGCAATGTCGGCATCTTCTCCACCGACATGGACTCGTTCGACTTCAAGATGCGCAAGCCGGAGCAAGTCGTCAAATCGGTCATGACCAAGCTCGCCAAGCACGGCAAGGGCATCATCCTGATGCACGACTTCCAGCATGCCACCGCCGAAGCGGCACCCGAGCTGCTCAAGCAGCTCAAGGCCGGCGGCTACAAGGTGGTGCAGGTGGTCGGTAAGACGCCGATCGAGCCGCTGCCGGAGTACAAGCAGATCGTGCTCAAGGAAATGGGCGGCGGGCTGGACGACGCGCGCCCGATGTCGAGCGTGATCGAGACCATCCAAGGCAACTGAGAAATTGTTCGTAAGTTAAGCCGGCCGCGCAAATCCTGCGCGGCCGGTTTTTTATTGCGCGAAGCCCGCGGCGTTATAGAGCATGCCTTGAAACGCCTTGAATACCTTGTCCATCTGCGGCCGCTTGTAGGGAAACAGATCGGGCGGGTCCATCGAGTGCACGATCATTGCGGTGCCTACTTCGAAGACCAGGAGTCTCCCATCCGGCGCCTCGGCGCAATCGATCGGCAGGTATTCGAGGCCGCTACGGTCGGCGATCGCCTTGAAGGCGGCCGCATGCCGAGCGCCGAAGTCGCTGTCGAAATTTGCCATGAAGCGCGCTTCCTCGGCGCGCTTTCCCGCGTCGTCGCGCATATTGGCGTTGAGGTAGTGGATCATCCAATGCTGCGAGATCGCCATGTGGCATACGTACGGGCGGCCGCCGATAATGGCGACGCGGGCTTTGCGGAATAATCCATCGCGGCTGCTGTAGTCCACGAAAGGCGCCAGATAGAATTCCGCGTCCGTCCATTCGCGCAGATAGGCGTCGACGGCCGCGGCATTCTCCAGCTTCTCCAGTCCGATTCCGGCCTGCGACCAGAATGGCCGCGCGATGATCGGAAACCCGCTCCCGTCGAGGACGGATTCAATCGCAACGTCGCCGGCCGCGACGCCAACGAGTGTCGCGCGATCGATACGCGTATTCATCGGAATGACGATGCCCGGCGCGCCGTTCAAGAGCTCCCAGGTGCCGGCCCGCGTCAGCCGCGCGATCCGCTCCGGCGCATTGACCACCGGGCGCGGCCACGATTGCACGAACTGCGAAGTCTCGCGCAGCACCGGCGCGGTGCCGTCCGATTCGTCGATCGCCACCAGGGCGACGTCGTGCTCCGGCGGCTCCGGCAGGCTCATGCCGGGCACGACATACATCATGTCGAGCTCGATGCTCGAGCCTTCCAGCATGAACTCCAGCGGCGTGTTGGCCATGAAATCGCCAGGCGCCATGAAGGCGAGCAGCTTCAGCGGCCGCTGCACTTCGACCGCCGCCGGCCGCCGGTAAACCCGTTGCAGCCTCAGCGCGGCCGCTTGCAAGGCGACGCGATCCTGCGGCCGGCCTTGCAACTGCGCGATGACGGAAAGGTCGAGCAGCGCCGCGGCGTCGTTCGGGACTGCGGTGACGCGATGAACGAGATCGTTCCACACCGGCGCGAGATCGAGGCCGTCGAACGCCATCTGGCAGAGCGCCGGCAACCCGATCGGCGTGGCCGTGCGCGATTCATTCATAAAAGCCGAATGTGGATTGACGTAATTCACCTGCGCTCCTTTGGCCTAAGCGGCACAACTTGTCGCCGCCGCCGCGGCGCCGAATTTCGACACCGCGTTCAGCAGCGCATCGATATCGCGCGGCTCGGTGCGATGATTGACGATCGCCGCGCGGATCGCGAGGCGGCCTCCGATGACCGTCGTGGACGGCGCCGCGATGCCGGATTCGTGCAAGTCCGCGACGATCTTCGCGTTCAAGCGGTCGGCATCGTCGCCGCGATAGCGGAAGCAGACGATGTTGAGCGCGACCGGCGCGAGCAGCTCCAGCTCGCACGACGTGGCGACCTTGATCTCGAGATAGCGCGCCAGCTCGCAGCTACGCGATATCATCGCGCCGAGCGCCTCGGTGCCGTAGACCTTCAGCGTGAACCAGGTCTTGAGCGCGCGAAAGCCGCGCGACAAATCGGGACCGAAATCGCACGGCCATTGCGCGCCGGCCGCAAGCCCGCGCGTCTCGCGCCGCAAATAGGCGGCCGGCGACGCGAACGTGTCGCGATGAATCGTGCCGTCGCGCACGAGGATAAAGCCGGCGTCGTAAGGCACCTGCCCCCATTTGTGGAAATCGAGCGCGATCGAGTCCGCTCGCTGGATACCATCAAGCCGCGGCGCGATGCCGGGCGCCATGATGGCGAGCGCGCCGATGGCGCCGTCGACGTGGAACCAGATTTTTTCGCGCTGCGCGATCGAGGCCAGCATGGCGAGATCGTCGATGGCGCCGGTGTCGACAGCGCCCGCCGTTCCGACCACGAGGAACGGCGTGAGGCCGGCCATGCGGTCCTGCGCGATGGCCAAGTTAAGGGCGTCGACATCGATCTGATGCTGCCCGTTCGTGGGAATGACATGCAGCGCCGCGCCGCCGAGGCCGGACAGATCCATGGCCTGCGCAATGCAGCCGTGCGCGGCGGCCGAGGTATAGGCGACGAGCCGTTTGCCGGCCGACGCGAGGCCCTTGCGGCGCACCTCGACGCCGAGTTCGCGGGTGCGCGCGATCAGCACGCCGAGCAGATTGGCCATCGACGTGCCGGTGACGAACAGCCCGCTCGCAGCGTCCGGAAATTCGAACAGCTGGCGCAGCCAGTGCACGATCTGCCGTTCGACCTCGATCGGCATGTGATCGCGGCCGCCGAGATTGGCGTTGAGGCCGGCGGCCAGCATTTCCGCCAGCATGCCCGGCACGTTGCCGCCGCCATGCACCCAGCCCATGAAGCCGGGATGGGTATTGCCGGTGGCGTAGGGGAGAATGTCGCGCATGAACTCGTCATGCACGGCGGCGAGATCGCTCGGCGCGCTCGGCAGCGCCGCACGCAAGCGGGCGCGCACCTTATCGGGAATCGGCTGCCACACCGGGCGCTCGCGAATGGTCTCGATGTAATCGAGAATATCGTCGAGCATGCGATGCCCTTGCGCGCGGGCGCTTGGCCAATCAGCAGGATCGAGACTGCAGCCGGAAATCGAAAAAGGTTCTGTTGCCATCCCGCCGGCAAGTTTTCATTAATAGATTAATAAAATGTATCGTTAACGAAATCCTAACGCGCGATTCACTTGCGGTGCAGGCTCGCCAGCGTGCCGAGCATGGCGGTCCTGGCCGGCGAATCCTGGTAGGTGCGCACGAGTTCCTCGGCTTCGCTCAATTCCGGTTCGGCCTCGCAGCCATGGCCCGCGAGCCAGGTCAGTGCGGTCAATGGCTCGTAGGCCCCGAGCCGCTCTAATAGTTCGCTATAAGGCCGCGGATCGTCGGCCTTCGGCCGATAGACTTTCACGATGTCGCCATAGGATTGATTAAGCGCCGCCTTGCATAGCGGCGCAGTTGTTTCGAGATCGAGCACCGGCATGTATTTCAATACCTTCCACGGCGCGCTGATGTCGTATTTATCGTCGAGCATCTCGATCGCGTCGGCGGTGCGGTGCTCAAGCTTGCGGGCGCCCGCCAGCGCCTGTTCGCGAAGGTCCTTGTCGTCGGTGAATTTCAGCCAGGCCTTGAGATGCGACTTCGGCGTAAGCATGGAAAAACGTTCCGGAGCCTCACGCAAGGTGCGGCCATGATTTTTTGAATCGCGCAACTCCCGTAGTTCGATAACGTCGAAATTCGTGTCGCGATAGGCCTTGGCCATCGCTTCCCAGGCCAGCGATTCGGCATCGACGTCGCAATCGTAGCCGACCAGCCATCTCATGGCAGTGAGCGCGCCGGCCACTTGTATGGCGATGTCGGTGTAGGGTTTTGAATTGGGGCTCGTGAGCACGAGCGGCGTGACCTGCCGGCGCAGCAGCGCGCGCGTCTTGTCGCAAATGGACGGCGTCGGCGTGAGATCGATACTCCCCAAAAACTCGAGCGGGAAATCGCCGCGATCGAGCATGAGCTCGGCATCGGCCTGGCGGCGGGCAAGTTTGCTCATCCGTGCGAGCAAATCGCTTTGCAAAGTCGCGTTACGCGTATCGAGGAAGGGGACCCAATCCCAGAGCGGCGCATCCGCCGGCAGCCTGGCGAGATCGGCCGCGTATTTTTCATTCGCGGCGTCTATCCGGTCGACCGCCTGCTGCCGCGTGTGCTGGAACGCGAAGGTGGAGAGGCAAAGCAGCAGGGTCGCTCCCCAGACAAAGCCGCCAGCGAGCCGGGCCGCAATAGCGGCGCGCAGCGACGGCAACAGCGCCCAGAGGTCAAACGCCATCACCAGCGGGGGGACCAAAGCCGGAATGACAAGCGGCCAGAGGCCGGGTGGAAGCGCGGGTTTTGAGAGCAGCCGAAGCGCCGCAAACGACGCTACGCCGGAGGCCGGAATCAAGAGGGCCGCCGCCATCACGGCGGGCACCGTCATTTGACCATTGATCCCGGCGATGAGCGTGATAACCGCCAGCAGGCCCCAGAGAATGAAGATTTCAATGGCGGCGAAGGCCTGCGCATAGCCGTTGCCGGCCGCATCGCTGCCGGCGAGGTCGGAGAGCGTCGCCAGCGCCACGACCCAGACCAGCAGCGCCAGCACGCCGAGCCCGATGCTGACGCCGACGGCGGCGGGAGCGGCTTTCACGGGGTCCGGCATTCGTCCAATCTCTTGGCCCGCCAGCCGGGCGCTCTGGTCTGCCGCGGTCAACGCGCGGCAGGTTCAGGCGACCGTAGCACGGCCGGAGCCGAAACTTAAGGACCGGCGCGCCTTGTGAAGGCGGTGAAGATCGACGTGGCCGCCGCCGAGTGATCGTAGGCGATGCGGCTTGCCACCACGAACAGGGTCGCCGCCAGCACCAGCTGCAAGGCGCGCTCCGGAATGCGGGTGGCGAAATAGCTGCCGACGAAAATGCCCGGCAGCGAGCCGACCAGCAGCGAGGCGATGATGTGCCAGTCGACCGAGCCCATCATCCAGTGGCCGAGGCCGGCGATCAGCGTGAGCGGCACGGCGTGCGCGATGTCGGAGCCCACGATCTTGGCGATCGGCAATTGCGGATAGAGCAGCACTAGCATGACCACGCCGATGGCGCCGGCGCCGACCGAGGAGATCGAGACCAGCACGCCGAGCAGCGCGCCGACCAGCACCGTAATGGTCGCCGTTCGCTTCGGATCGAGTTCGCTGACGCGCGCGCGATAGACCGCCACGATCGGGCCGCCGAATACCAGCACGAAGGCGGTCGCAAACAGCGCAACGCTGAGCACCAGGGTGATCAGGCCGCGCGCGGCCTCGCCGTTGAGGTTGAAATGCGAGAGCACCGCCAGCGTGACGATCGTCGCCGGAACGCTGCCGCTCGCCAGCCGGCGCACCACGCGCCACTCGATGCTGCGCGCCAGCCCATGCACCAGGCTGCCGCCGGTCTTGGTGGCGGCCGCGTAGAGCAGGTCGGTACCAACCGCGGTCGCCGGATGAATGCCGAACAGCAGGATCAGAATCGGCGTCATTAACGAACCGCCGCCGACGCCAGTCATGCCGACCAGCAGGCCTACCGCGAAGCCCGATAGTGAATAAAGCGGGTCGATCATGGACATGGAACGGTTGCGGCGCTCAAGGCGTTATCGTCACAAGCCGAATCTAAACACATTCCGGGGTGGTGGTCATCTTCATGACGCGGCGGGAAGGATTTTGTTCCGTGAACACATTTCATGGCCGCTTCAAATCATGCAATTTTTTCCGCGTGATGGGCGGGATAACGATCAAATAATACCTCCTCCAAAAAAATATATTTTTGGCCGGCAACATGGATGCGATCGGAGCGGTAACGTGGCGGATATTGTTACTCTCACCATCAACCCGGCGATCGACATTTTCGTCAATGTCGGGCGCGTCGAGCCGGCGCGAAAAATGCGCTGCTCGCCGCCCAAGCGCGATCCCGGCGGCGGCGGCATCAATGTGGCGCGGGTCGCGCACCGCTTGGGCGGCGACGTGATGGCGATCTATCCGATCGGCGGGCAGATCGGCAAATTGCTGCAACGGCTGGTCGAGCGCGAGGATATTGCCAGTCTGGTCACGCCGTCGCATGTGGAGACGCGCGAAAATTTCACGGCCTATGAAGAAGCAACCGGCGAGCAATACCGCTTCGTGTTGCCGGGTTCGCCGCTGCACCGCGCCGAATGGGAGGCGCTGCTCGACCGGCTCGCGTCGTTGCCGCAACGGCCGAAATTCGTGGTCGCCAGCGGCAGCGTGCCGCCCGGCGCGCCGGACGATTTTTTCGCGCGCGTGGCGCGGCACGCCAAGGCGCTCGGCGCCCAAACGGTGATCGACACCTCCGGCGCGGTGCTGGCCGCCGCGCTACGCGAGGGCGTCACCGTCATCAAGCCGAACCTAATCGAGCTGATAGAGTTCGTGAAAGCGCCGCTCGACCGCGACGAGGAGCGCATCGCCGCCTGCCGCAAGCTCGCCGCCAGCCGGCGGGCGGAAATCGTCGCGCTCACGCTCGGCGAGCACGGCGCGCTGCTGGTGACGGCCGAGCGCGCCTGGCGCGCATTGCCGCTGGCGATCGAGGCGGTGAGCACGGTCGGGGCCGGCGACAGTTTTGTCGGCGGTCTGGTCGCCGCGCTTTCCCGCGGCAAGCCGCTCGAGGAGGCTTTCCGCGTCGCGGTCGCCGCCGCTTCCGCGGCCGTGCTGATGCCGGGAACCGGTCTGTGCCAGCCGCAAGAAGTGAGACGCCTGTTGCCGGAAATTCGGATTGAGGAGATCGCACGCGTACCGGCGTGACGACTGCAATCCATCCCGAGTGCAATCCATCCCGAGTTCGTCTAGTTCCGCGGCTTGATTCTAACGGGCGCGCGCATTTCGTCGCGCGCGACCTCGACCATCCCCAGCCAAAGGATTATCGGCAGATAAAACAAAATCGGCATTTTTGAGCCTCGCGTTTCGGTTCGCAGAGGCAACGCACTACTACCCGGCCGGTTTCCCGCGCTCACGCGGGCGTGTCTCAACGTGATCGCGCGGATATTGACTGAAACGTGCGGTTTTCGGTCACGGCTTGCGCGCAATAGCGGCTGGCGTATTTCTCCGCCAGTTTGTGCATCTCTACGCCGTAAGTATTGCGGTCGGTGCCGGTCCATTCGCGCGCGAGATCGCCGAAGGTCACCGGGCGATGCAAGCGGCGCATGGCGTCCTGCACGTCGTCCTGCACCTGGCGCGTGCGCTTGGCGACCGGGTTGGGGACGCGCGTCGCCGAGTACATCAACACGTGTTGCAGGTGCGCGAGCACGCCGGTGGCGACGTCCTTGAAGCGCTCGCCCGGTTTACCCGATATGGCAGCGCCGACACCGGCAAAATTATTGTCGGCCGGCACCACCGAGGCGGGCGTGCCATTGGGCCGGTAGAAGGTGAGATAGTTGGTCTCGATCAGCATCTGGAAGAAGGCATAGTCCCAACGCACCGCCACGCATTGTTGCGGCGGGCGCGCCACGCATTGACCGATGTGCTGATAGAGCGAAGCGATATCGGCGAAGCGCCGATCGATGGCGCGCGGCGGCAGGTGCTGCGCATTGCGCGCGGCGACGAAGTCCATGAGCGCGGCCGGCCGCACGCATTGCGGCACCGGATTGTCGGCGCTGGCGAGGATGCGCGGCAGCGCGGCAGCATGGCCCGTGCCTGGCAACAATAGCATTGCCAGCAGCAGCAATAATCTCGCCGTCATGAAGGTCCCGTCCCAGCCTAACTCCGGCGGGCACTTAACCCAATTTGGTTAATTTAGATAGACCTGGGCAGACGCGCCGATTCGGCGGGCTAAAATTGGAGCGGGCGATGGGAACCGAACCTTCGTATGCAGCTTGGGAACCCGCCGCGGTCATCGTCTGCGCTGAGCTTTGGCCGTAACGTCTTACCCGCCACGCAAAAGATGGAACATCGAGCGGCCAATATCCCGCACGTTCATGAATCCTGTGCCCATTTCGAGCAGGACGAAAAAAAGCAACGCATTGAATATGGCAGGTTTGGATTTCTCCAGGGCCAGAATCGGCGCGATGGCCCTGTGGGCATAGTCACGATTGAGCACGAGTTGGACCGCGATTCCAAGCAAGGCTCCGACCAGGACGTCGCTTGGAAAATGCGTTCCGAGATAGACGCGAGACAGAATAATGACGCTGCTGTAGGCGAACATCGCAAGTCCCAGCCGGATCGAGAGGAGCCAGAATCCGGCGGCGAACGCGAAGAAATACGTGGCTTGATCGCTCGGGAAACCGCTCCACAACTCAAAGTCCAGAAGATTGAAACCCTCCTTGAAGAGCGGTGGACGATAGCCAATGTCCGGCGTCTCCATCGGGCGCACGCGGTAGGGCATTAAGACCGAGATCAGCCGGTTGATGACCAGCGACAGCAGCACCGCCAGGATAATCGTGATCAGCACCTTGCGTCGAAACTCTTGGTCGGCGGTTTTTTGGAACCAAAGCACCCAAAACACGCACAACGGAATCGCAAATTTGAAGTCGAGCGCGAGATGGCTAATGAAGCGATCGAGCAGCCAGCTTCGCCCACAAAAGCCGTTGATTAAATGCAGGATTGGGAGGTCGAAATGGGTCAACAAATACGAGTACATGATCTTGATCGCTATGCCCGCCCCCAAGGAAGCCACAAGACCTGGCAATGATCATTCCGGCGCAATAACTCTGCGCTCTCGCGTAAGTTCCATCGTGGGAACCGACGCCGCGACCGAATGCTTTTGGTCGTGGTTTTAGGCGAATGCGATATGTATGGGCGCCGGTTTATGCCGCACCCGTCACGTTACTCCGCGGATTTTCTTGCAAGACGCCGAGCCGGTGGATGACAACGAAATAATCAACCCAACCGTAGGCCGGCTCCTTTGTTCGCGTGGCGTTACAAATCGCGCCGTATTCTTCGGGAATCGCTGACAGAATTGCGCAAGCGTTTCGGCGGTGGCGGTCAGGGAATCACGTTTCGGGACAATCGCGATCCCGCTGTCTTTGAGAACGTACGCGTCCTTTACATTGGACAGGATCAAGGCTTCGACGCAAACCTTGAATAAATCCTGGTATCGCGCCGGCGGCGATATCAGGCTGCCGCCAAGCCCCTCCAGAATGTATTCGCGGCTTTTGGTACAACTTTCCGCCATTGCCGGGCTGGCGACGCCGATCGCTATCAACAGCGCGGCAATCCATTTCATCCCGCCGCTCCACCGAGCGTGCGCAAGCGCTGGTCCTCGACGTCGGGACCGGTACGGATTTCTCTCGGCAAATGCAAATAATACGTGGCGGAGGCGCAGCGCTCCCAATTCATGGCGCGGGCGCGCGTCCAGGCGCGTTTGCCGAGCGCTATTCGTTTGATTCCATCCAGGGTCAACTCGGCGATCGCGTCGGCAATCGCATCGTCTGCCGGTCGTACGAGCAGGCCGGTTTCGTTGTGGATGACGGCGTCGGCGACACCCCCCACCGCTGTCGCAACGCTCGGCAGTCCGGCCGCCGCCGCCTCCAGATAGACCAGGCCGAAGCCCTCGACCCGCCCGGACGAATCCTTCAGGCCGGTCAGGCAGAAGAAATCGCTGGCGCCGTAAATGTCCCTGATTTGCTGGGCCGGCAGCGCGCCCATGAGACGCACGTCGCAATCACTGGCCGCAACCGCCGCTTTCAGAGCGTCCACATATTCAGCTTCCCCGTCGGGCCCGATGACGAGCCACGTGAGGCGTTGGCGGAATTTCGGTGGCAACTTTGACAACGCGGCCAGGGTGGCGAGATGACCCTTGCGCCGGGTCAGCCTGGCGACGGTCACCATCGTTACGGCATCCGGGTCAAGACCAAGTGTCTCTCGGATCTTGGTACGCTCGGCGCGCGGCCCATACCAGAAATCGGATACGCCGAGGTGAACGGTACGCACGCGCTCGGCCGGAATCTTGAAACGGGCGCGGAAAAGGTCGTGCGTATAGGCGCTGTTTGCCGTGATCTCCGTGCGCGCTCCGAACACACCGGCAAGTCGAATGGCCAGACGCTTCTCCGGTCTCTGCGTTTCATTGATTTCCGTGCCATGAACGGTCATCACCAGGCGCGCATCGGTCAAGCGGCGGGCCAAGGCCAACGGAATAAAAAACGGCCAGTCGGCGGCGTGCACGATGTCATAGCCTTCCGCGCTCAGGATTCGTCGTACCAGCGCGATCTTCGCCGGCACGTCGCGCCGCGAATGGCGTCCGCCATTAAATCGCCGAATGACATGGGGCAGGCGGCGATCCTCGGCATGATCTGCGATTCCATAGTCCGGCGCGGTCACGGTGACTTTTGCCCCGAGCCGGGTCGCGGCCAACGCCGTTTCCCGTGCGTAGGTGGCAATGCCGCCGTTGACCGGCGAGAATTCGCTGGTGAGCAGCAGAATTTTCATGTCTCACCCGATCGCCGAGCGCGCCGCGGTTCCCGGCGCAATGTGGGTTTCGCGCTGAATCTCCTGATGCAGCCGGTAAACCCGCGCGAGTTGCTTCTGCGGCGTGAACGGTTTGATTTTTTCGGCGATCGCAGATGGGACCATTCGTCCCTCCATGATCGCCTTGCGCACATCGAGAAAACGCCGCGCGAGCATATCCACGATTTCCCGTTCGGGTTGGTCACGCGGAATCAGGTACCCGCTCTCCCCATTGCGGATGACGACCTCGAGCTGCGGCAGATGAACCGCCACCACCGGGCGCCCAACCGCCAACGTCTCGAGCACGCAGCGCGGCATGCCTTCGAACTCGGAGGTCAGGATGCCGGCATGCGCCTGCGCCAGGATCGCCGCCATGCCGGTGGCGTCGTGAAAGCCGTGGAACACCGTAATGTCCTCGATAGCGGAAAATTCCTTGAAACGGGACGGATTGCTGGTGCCGACATAGTGAAACTCGAGATTGCCGGACAGCATTTCGCGCAGCCGGGCGATTGTCTTGAACATCAGCGACGGGACTTTGAATTCATCGAGCCGCCCAGCGAATACGACGCGAAACGGCTCGCTGAACGCCGGCAGCGGTTGCGGGCGAAAAATATTGGTGTTCACCCAGGTCCACAGCGTATCGATTTTCGCCTTATGCCGCGGATAGGTCCGTCGCAATCGGTCGGTGATCAATGGATTGACGCAAAGAAATCTCTGACTCGCGGCCATCGCAAAGCGCTCGCCGATATTGTGAACGAAGTTGTATTTCTTCAACAGCGAATCCATCCGTAGCTGCGGCACCCCTTCGCCGTGAAGCATTTGGATGAACGGCACGCGCAGCGCGAAGGGCACCCACGCAAACTCCACGCGCCTGAGATCGATCGAGCACCGGCGCAGCGTGAACGCCCGCGCGATCGCCGGAAAATTGCGAATAACGCCGATAAAAAACTGCGCGGTAATCGAATCGCGGATTTTACGCGCGGCTTCGCGGGCTTTTTCGTCCGGATAGTGGAGCACCGGCAGGAATTCAAAGGTGCGGCCGCGGAAGGATATCTCCTGAATTTGACCGAGATTGAGGTCGCCGATCGAGTCGACGCCGACAAACAGGATGCGGGTGTTTTCAGGGCAGAACGTAATGAAGTCGCGCAGATAAGTTTCCAGGCCGCCGACCTTTGTCCCGCGAATATCGAACGGGTGAAGCAGCCCGATGCAATACGTCTCGGCACTCGGGCTGATCTGTGCAGCTGATTTGGATTTCATCATGGATATCCCCGGCGGGCGGACAGGGCTTGCGGGATCACGTCAGCGACGAGGCGGGGCACTGCGGCAGCGCAACGCAGATAGCGAAATCCCAAACGCCGGGGATCGCTCGACAGGCGCCATAACCATTCAAGCCCATTGTTCTGGAAGAATGGCGGCGCGCGCATTTCGGTCCCGGCGATGAAGTCGAGTGCTGCCCCGACGCAGACGAAGCCCATGCCGGGAACCATATCGACGCAACGCGCGGCAAAAATCTCTTGCCGCGGGGCGCCGAGCGCCACCAGGCAGATTTGCGCGTTTGATTTGCGGATGCGCTCGATGGCCAAATCGGCTTCCAGGGATTCCGGATCGAAATTCGGCCCGGGCGCGAACGCGTCGGCAATTTCAAGTCCGCGGATTCGGTCGCGTAACCTGACTTTCGCACAATGCAGGGTCTTGCGGTTCGGCCCGAACAGGACGATCGGCAGTCTGGAGCGCGCCGCTTCGGCGCAAACCGGCTCCGCCAGATCCGCGCCGGTCGTCCGGTTCACCCGCACGCCCGCAAGACGTCCGAGCAAGGCGATCGGAAAGCCGTCGGCCGTCACGAAACGGGCGCGGCGATAGGCGGCGCGGAAGCGCGGGTCCGAACGGAGCTTCGTGCAGTGATCGAGGTTCAGCGTGAAAGCGCAAAAGCTATGCGCCTGCCGCGCGGCGGCACCGATCCTCGTCACAGCTTCCGACAGTGATGAAATATTGACCGTTATGCCTTCGACATGGAACGCGTGTCGTCGAGCGTTTGATTCCGACATACGCAACCCCCTGCGCGCGGGCCCGTTGGGCCAATTGGAACAAACACTCCCCCCTTCGTCGCATGCGACGAATCCCCCGGTGGCGGAGCACCGCCGAGATCCAATCACTGGAACACGGCGATGGAACGTCGGTGCGCAATTTCACTAACGTTCCTCGGCAGAAAATCGCTATATTGCGTCGCAACAATGGCGTCACGTTCACGAAACCGCGAGCGTCAAGAATGATTGCCGCTTTTTCGCGCAGTTTCTTCCGAATGCTGGTTGATCTTTAGTCTTGTTATTGAATGTCCGACCGTCGCCAGACTCCGATGACTCTGCCGGTCATTGGATCATCGTCCTCGCGCAGAATTTCACAGGGCGGCGGAAGCGAAAACGGCGGCGCACAGAGGTTCAGGTGGCGGACCTGGCCAAATTTAATATCCCGATTTTGCTGGGCGTTCGGGTAAGTGGTCGCCAATAAATAGCCGATCGAAGAACTGCGAAACTGTTCGATGACGGTCCTGACCGCTTCGTCGGGAAAATGGATCATCAGGTCGCGCGCGAGCCATGCATCGACTTCGGGGAATTGATCGCGCAGAACGTCAAGCTCAAGGAACTCGACAGCGGGGAATTTGCGGCGGTTCTCGACGATAAGGTCGCGGACGATATCGCCCCCGATATATCGGAAGTCCGCCGGCCATTTGACATGCTGCATCCAATGATAGTCGCCACAGGGCGCATCCAGCAACGAATGCACGAAATGACGGCGGGCAAATTCCGGAAGCGCCGATCTGATCGATTCGGTTCTTTTCAGTTCGGCGCCCCAGCCGCTGCGGCTTTCGCTGTTGTTCCACCAATTCTTTTGGAAAATATTCGTAAATATCTCTTTCGGATCGCCGGCGCCGAGGCCGTTGACGGTCATTTTCTCGTTGATGAGTGAGCGCAATCGATGCGGCGCGCCGTTTCGAATGGCCGTGTAGAGACGCGGCGTCCGCTTTTTGAGGAACAATGCCGCCTCGATCACTGTCTTGGAGAGTTGCATATCGATTCCCCCGACGCGCTAAAATTTGTGCATAGCCGCGACTGTTGAAAACACGATAGCGGTACGTAAGTTCCACGGAAAATATCGGCACGATCGTTGACGGTGACTTTGCTCGCCACAAAATCGCGATATTACGTCGCGACAATCTGCCGTCAGAACAAACCGCGGGCCGGATCATGACAGCGATAGTTTCACGTCGCGATATGCTTCAGATGATCGCGGCCGGCGGCGCAGCCGCGATGGATGTTCGCAGAGCGGTGAGTGCCCCCGCAGTCGAGAGTCTCGGCGCAATTGCTGCGGCAAACGGTTATTTATTCGGCGCGGCGGCGGCGAGCGTGATCGACAACGACATGGCCTATCGCGAGCTCTACATCACGCAGCCAAAACTCATTACCACCGACGTTGCCTTAAAAATCGGCACGGTTGCGCCGCAGCCGGGACCCAAGCAATTCAAGCCGGCCGACCGTTTGCTGGCCTTCTGCAATCTGCACAAAATTCCGATGCGCGGTCATTGCCTGATCTGGAATGAATGGGTTCCCGCTTGGGTGAAAAACATGAGCACCGATGAGCGGCGGACCTTCTTCGATTCCTACATCGACGAGGTCGTGACGCGCTATGCCGGACGCCTGCAATCGTGGGACATCGTCAACGAGCCGTTCTGGCCCGGACACCACGCGCCCGGCGGCTTCCGCCTCGGCCCCTGGTACGACGCCTTCGGCCCGGATTACATCGAGCGCGCTTTCAAACGCGCGGCGAGCGCCGATCGCACCACCAAATTCGTTCTCAACGAGGCGCAGACCGAGCGCGATGATGAACTCGGCCGCACGATACGGCGCGCCCTGCTGACGCTGGTCGCCGATCTCAAGCACAAAGGCATAAAGCTCGACGTCGTCGGTCTGCAGGGCCATTTGCAGCCGCAATATCCGCACGATCCCGGCCGCTTCGGAGAATTTCTCCAGGCACTGGGCGATCTCGGCGTCGATATCTACATCACCGAATTCGACGTCCGTGACGACACATTTTCCGACGAGATCGACGCGCGCGACAAAGCCGTCGCCAGAACGGCGCAGCAATTCCTGGATACGACGCTGCGCCACCCCGCCGTCAAGGCCGTCATCACCTGGGAGCTGGCCGACAACTATTCCTTCTATACCGGCATCTGGCGGAAAAATAATCCGATGTCGGGGCGGCTTCCGCGCCCGCTGCCCTACGACGCTCAGATGCAGCGAAAACCGTTGTGGTTCGCCATCGCGCGGGCGTTCGAGAACGCGCCGCGCGCCGCGCCTTACACGAGCGGCGGAGCGCGCTGATCGAACAGCGGGCCAGCACCCCGGCTGCGCCACGCCGCCAATTTTGGCCCGTAGAGGACCGCCAGGACGGCCAGGTAAATTGCGGCGCCGAGTATAATGCGCAGCGCTAGCCCAAACGCCGACGCCGTTTGGGGCAGCCAGGTCAGCGCCAACGCCATCGCCGCCGTGGCGATGGCAATGCGGACCAGATGCGACGTCGCGGGACGCAAACCGAATGTCGACAAGCCGATGGAAAACGAAATGGCGGCGGCCGTCGCCGTCGCAACGACGCTCGCGATGGCGCCGCCGAGCGCGCCCCAGCGTGAAATCAATATGATGCCGGCGACGACGGCGACCGCGGCTTCGACGCCATTGATGACGATCGACAAGCGGGTTCGCTTGTGCAGCAGGAACACCTGATCGCCAAAATGCGCCCGGAAGTTTCGAATGGCGCCGGCCAGCGCCGACAATGGAAGGATCGCGAGCGTCGCGGCCTGGAACGGCGACGCAATCAGCAGATGAACGATTTCGCTTCGCAAAACGAAAATTCCGGCGACGCTCGGAAACAAAATCGCGGCCAGCAAGGCGCCGTTGTCCGCCAGTTGCCGCATCGCGACCGCGCTGCCGCCCTCCTCCATCTGCCGGATTGCAATCGGAAAGGCGCTCGCGGTCACCAGCATGGCGGCCACCAGCGCCGCCCGCTGACCGAGGCCGTAGCCGACCGCAAACATACCGGCGGCGCCGAGCCCTAACATATGACTGACGATGAAACGCGACGCATTCAGGCTCACCCAGCCGAGGCCGCCGCCGACAATAAGCGGAATGCCGTAGCGCACCGCGTCGCGCAAAATCGAGCGATCGATCGGCCCGATCGCGCGGCCAAATCCGATTATCGGCAACACCGCGATGACGGCCACAAACTGGGCAATGGCGTAGCCCGCGATCGGCCATTCCGGCGCTTGGCCGAAAAGATGAATCATGAGCAGGCCGAGCAGGAAGCCGAGCGCCGGTCCGGTGGTCACCTGGATCGTGTAGACCGCGATCTCGTGCCGCACGCGCGCCCGTTCGGCGATGTAAAGATTGAACGAGCGGGTCACCACATAGGCGATCACCGACAGCGAAAGCGCGGGTCCCGCATCCGGCGCGATCACCGTCCATAAGATGACGATGGCGATCGCGCTTTGCACGATCACCGACAGGAGCATGATGGCGTTTTCGGTTCGGTAAAAACGGGCGGACCCTTCGGCCGTTTGGTACGATCCGAAAAAGCGCAGCGCGTATTGCGACCACCAGGCCAGAAACACCGTCTGCAACAGTTCGTGGCTCGCGGTGATCAGCGTAATGACGCCCAGCGTGGAATCGCTGGTCACATGCGTCCACACCACGACCGAGATCAGCAGGAACAGCGGCCCGATGATCTGCGCCGGCAGATATAGCAATGTGTGGCGGAACAGCATGGTTCAGGCACCGAGCCATTGCGCCAGGCGCGGCATCGTCAGCGACCGGACGGCAAGCACGAGGGCGGCCGAGGACGCAAGCGCCGCGCCATACTCGATGAAGAACGCCGCGACCGGCTGCGGATGCGGCGCCAGCAGGTCGCGCAGGACCATGATGGCGAAGATGTGCCAGAGATAGATCGCGTAGCTGGCCGAGCCGAGGAAGCTCAGCGCCGGAATGTTAGGTGCGAAAGCAAGCGTGCCCAGGCAGAAAAACGCCGCATAAACAAAAAACGCGATTGAATCGTAACCGGCCGCGTCGCCTATCCCGAATACGCGCACCGAGACATACCCTGCATAGCCAGCCACCGTCACAGCCAGCAGAGGAATACGCAGATCTTGCAGCAGCCGCTGCAGCTCCAAGCGTCCGACGATCACACCCAGGGCCATGAAGCCGAACCAGAACGGCAGATCGCGCATGCGGACTTCCTCGACGGCCGGTCCTGGAACGCCGAAGTACCGCAACAGCGGTGCGAGATAGGCGCCAATAGCCAGCCCGATGACGATCGAGAGGCTTAAGAACACGATCAGCCGCGGCTGACGTTTCGCAGGGTTGCCGTTCGCGGCTTCGAAAACGAGCCAAAGCAACACGCTGCAGCCGACATAGACGAATACGTAGTAGTAGACGAATACATAGGCCAGACTGTACCGCGCCGCGATGATCGCGGGCCGATGGTCCATGAGCGGATTTTCCGCCGCAATGAACAGATAGGCCGCGACGAAGGCAATCGTGTAAGGCCCGAGCGCCCGCATGATGCGTTTCACGACCGGAATATGAGCGGATGGTGCGCTCAGATAGCCGGATGCAAACAGGAATACCGGCACACAGGGCCGCAATGCGGCATCGACCGCGGTGACCAGTGCCGACCCATCCGGCTTCGGAAGCGAGTGGATGCCGATCACCATCAGGATCGCAATGCCACGCAGGGTATCGATGACGGCATCGCGAGCGGAGACACGATCGAGCGGCCGGCCGACCGCGTTTGGCCCGCTCGGTGGTGCAACGACGCGGAGCGGCTCGAAAGCGGGCGATGGTTGCTCGATGCTCGCGACCATGCCGGTTGCCTAACTCGCGACGCCAAATTGCCGGCGAGCATTTTCACCCTCGCGAACCAAACGGCCGAGCAGTTCGACAACACGATCGCGGTCTGCCGTCGCGGTGGCATTCCATCGCCGCAGATTCGCGGCGGCAAGCTGCACGAAACGCCGGCGCCACCCATGCGCGGTGAGATGGCGCACGATGAGCGCCGCGGGAGCGCCGGGGTTGGACGGATCGATGAACAGGCCGGAGGCGCCAAGAACCTCGCGGAACACCGGCTGGTCGGGCGCGACGACCGGCAGGCCGGCGAATTGCGCCTCAAGCAGCGGCAGGCCAAGCCCTTCCTCGTGCGAGGTGCAGATCAGCGCGTCGGCACCGTCAAGGATCTGGCCGACGCACGCGTCGGTTTGAAAGCCGTGCAAGGTCACGCCCCGTATCGTCGACAGCGCGGCCCAGTCATCGCCCCAGCCGCGCCGACCGATTATCTCGAGCGTAGCGCGGGGGTATCCTTGCTGGCGCAGAAACGCGACGATGCGGGCCGCGGCCAGCAAGTTCTTGCGCGGCTCGACAGTGCCGAGCGCGACCAGCCGCAGCGCCGCCGGAGGCGTCGCCCTTTCGGAGCGAGCCTCGGAACTCAATTCGAAAACATTTTGCGCCGGCGGACGATAGACGATGATGTCGGCATCCTCGCGGCAATAGGCCGCGAGCTTCGCACCGGTATCCGCCGAGTTGACCATGAATCGCGGCAGCCGCCGCACCGCCAGACCGAACGGCAAGGCCGAGTAGAGTTTGGCGCGCCAGTTCAGATCGCCCCGCCGCGACAGCAGAAAAAGATCGTGGATATAGGGAATCACGCGCGAGCCAAAGGCGTGCAGCAGGGGCGTCGGCGGGAATCCGGGGCACAAGAGCAGGGACGTCGGCATGCCCGCGAGCCGCGCCGGCAATCCCAAGGTCTGCCCGGCGATCATTCCGCCCATGCCGCCGGCTTTGACCGGGACCACATCGAGCGGCGCTAGCGCCTCCTGCGAGAACAACTGGATCGTAACCCGCTCGATGCCGGTGACCCGGCGCCATAGATGGGTATGGTCGACGTAGACGCGCATCGATGTGCGATTCCTTATCGGACGGCGGCGAGAGCTGTCATAACACCCGCTCCGGCCGCGGCTGCCCGAGATATGAATATGGCGCCAGATAGGACGAACTGCGGTAGAAGTCGTAATACCGCAAGCGCCGCAAATCGACGCGCGTGAGGACGGTGCCGAGCACCCGATCGTACGCGGGCGCAATGGTTTCCAACGCCTGCGCGACGACCTCCAGCGGGGTGCTGTCCCAACGGATGGCAAGGACGACGCGATCGGCATTCTCGGCCAAGGCGCGGGCATCGACCAACGGCACGAGCGGCGGCGAATCGACAATGACGTAATCGAAATGGCGCCGCAGATGATCGAGCATATTGCTCATCGCATCGGAAAACACGAATTCGCTGATGCCGTCCTCCGCTCGGCGGGGCGGCGACGGCAGGACAGCGAGGCCGGTTGCGCGATCGATCAGTAAGGCTTGCTCGAAGCGGGCTTGCCCGGACGCCACTTCGATTACTCCGATGCTAGCCCGCGGACACAGCGAGCGACTCATTTCCGGATTGCGTAAATCGCCTTCGACCAGAATCGTTCGCGCGCCGACCGCCGCCAGCGAAAGCGCAAGGTTGACGGCGAGCGTCGTCTTGCCCTCCCCGTCAACCGACGACGATATCATGACTGTTTTCACCAGCTCGGTCCGCGCGGCGCGTTGAATGGCAAGGCGCACGGCGCGCACCGACTCCGCGAACAACGACGTCGGCTCCTCCAGGACGTAGCGCATCAGCGGCGGCTGCATGGCCGGCGGCAGCAGCCGCGCCGCGTCGGGATTGTATTGGCTCAATTCGTTTCGCCCGCGATTGGCGCGGCCGGCAAGTTCGCGCATGCCGATCAGCGGGATCGCAGCGAGCGTCGGCACGCCGGTGACCTCCTCCGCCTGCCGCAGCGACTTCACCCGCCGGTCGAAGTAGTCGGCGCCGAACGCCAGCACGCCGCCGAACCCGGCGCCCGCGATCAGCACCAGCGCCAGGATGAGCGGCGTCTTCGGAAACGAAGGCTTGATCGGAATATCGGCCTTGGAGACGACGCGCGAGTCGGGTAGATCCAGGCTTTCCTGCGCGTTGGTTTCCTTGTAACGGGCGAGGAACGATTCATAGAGCGTGCGGTTGGCGTCCGCCTCGCGCTGCAGCTCGCGCAAGCGGACCTGCTCCTTGCCCGAGTCGTTCGAAACCTGCTTGAGATTATCCAGGCTCTTTTGCAGCGCGTCCTCGCGCGACTTCGCCACCTGATAGGCCTGGCGCGTGCTCTCTAGAATGCGCTGCACTTCCTGATCGATGAGCCTTTGCGTCTCGCGCAGTTGCGCCTTCGCATTGACGACCATTGGATGCTGCGGACCGAATTTGCTCGATACGTCCGCCAGATTTTTCGCAACGTCCGCGAACTGCGTCCGCAGCCGGGTGATCACGTCCGACGACAGCGCGCGGTCCAGGGTTCCCGGGTCGGCGCGAGTCCTGGCGATACTCTGGACCTGCTCGAATTTCGCGCGCGCTTCGGCAGTTTGCACGTGCGCCTCGATCAGCTTGCTATTGAGATCGCCGAGCTGCTGGTCGTTGACGGTGACGCCTTGGGCAATCGTCAGATTGTTGGCGGCGCGGAAATCCTCGACCGCCTTGTCGGAGGCCAGCACGCGCGATTTGAGCTCGTCGATCTGCTGGTTCAGCCAGGACGCGGCGATTTTCTTGGTGTCGTATTTGCTGTGCACCTGCTCGTAAAAATACGAATCGGCGATCGCGTTGGCGATTTTCGCCGCTTTGCCCGCGCGTTCGGAACTCAGGTTGATGTCGACGACAAATGTCGTGCCTTCGCGCGTCACCTTCAGGCGCTTTTGCAGGAATTCGATCGTTTCGCTTTTGGCAACGTCATCCGCGCTTTGGCCGGGCGCCAGCTCGCGTTTGGCGGCAAACAGATTGAATAGATTCTTGATGGGATCGAGCAGGGTCGCGTGCGGTCCGAACTCGGGGTCATGCGCCAGCTTCAGATCATCGATCACCCTGCCCAGAACAACGGGCGATTGGATCACCAGCACCTGGCTGTCGACGGTGGCGTCGTCGGTGGCGAAATTCGACGACATCGGCTGGTTATTGTTGCTATCAAACGTGCTGCTGCGGTGCGGATCGATCAGGACCGTCGACGTTGCCGTATAAAGCGGCGTGACGATCAGCACGAAGACGATTGCCGCGCCCAAGAGCGCCAGCATCGTCCGTATAACGGTCCACCGGCGCCGGCGCAGGATCTGGATCATCTCGCGCAGATCGACAGTGCGTTTGGGCGGCGCGCTGCCCGCGGCGGCCGGCGCCGTCTCGATCATATCGTGGTGGACATCGTGATCAGAAGCGCGCTGAAGCATTGATGCCTACTTGGTGTTTGTCGAAGCTGATGCCCGGGCTGTTGCTGTCGCGCAGGAGATATCGGTGCCAAATCGAAATCGAACCGACTTTGTTCAAGAGGTACTTTAGTTGGGTGTCGACGAAGTACACGTTGTCGGTGCGGTCCTGGCCGAAGAACCGATCTTTTTCGTAAGTCGCCGCGCTCGACAAAACGATGTTCGGACGAAGTTCGTAATCGAAACCCAATTGCACGGCGTCCGCGCGCACGCCGGTCGAACTGGTGTCGGACGCTTCGGTCACCACCTGTTCGGCGTTGAAATGGATGTCGAGACGGCGCGTCGGACTCCACGTCAGCATGGCGCGATAGGCCGGACCTTGGATATTTCCGATGGTGGAGGATTGGAAATCCTGCGCCATGTATCCGGCGGCAATTTCACCCTTGATGAGATGGGTGAACTCGAGGTCGAAGCCCGAGAGCACGCGGTAGCCGCTCGAGCTCAGCGGCTGATCCGGCGATCCGCGCAAATCGCGCCGGTTGCCCTCCACCGAAGTGAACCACGCCGTCTTTTCCGAGAAAGCGTAATCGATGCGTCCGTGCGCGGTGTAAACCTGCCCGTCGCGCGCATCCTGGCTGATGACCGAGCCGTCCTGCGCGTGCGGAGAACCGTAATTGTAGGTGTCGGCGCGCATGCCGAACGACGTGGTGAAGCGGCCGCTTTGGCGCCGCAGCGTCGTATCGCCGGAGAACAGGCTGTACGGCGTCGGCTCCACGGCACCGGCCGGAGAACTCAGCGTCCCGACACCTTCATGCAGATAGGCCGCTCGAAAGGCGGTCAATATCTCGAAGTCGTGCCAAATCTCGAAGCGGCCGCTGCCTTTGAAATCGGCATCGGCTTCGTTGAGCCCGGAATGGTTTCGATACGCCACCGACTGCGTGTTCAGTTGAAAGCCGATTGCATCCTTTTCCGACGAATTACGCGCGCGCAGGGCCGCGCCGACGACGCCGGCGATGTCGCTTTCCCTGTTGGTTTGGGATGAAAATACGTTGCTGTCGTAGAAGCTGCCGGCAGTCAGCATTGGATTGAACATCCAGGAACCGAACCGAATGCCCGGCGCCTGATAGTCGGGCCATTGCCGCTGCTTGATCGGCATGTCCTCGGGCGGGACGTCATCGCGCTGATCGGGATCCGACAAGAGCGGCAACGGCGTCGGCTCCAGCACCTGCTGCGCGTTCCATGGCGGCATTACCAACTCCCTCGGCGTCGGAATCACCTGGGCGTCGGCCCGCGCGACCCACGCCACCATCGCTGCGGCGACGAAGCCGCACCGCAACCATCGATTCGCCCCGACCCCGCTTCGACTCACCAATGCAAACCCCGCCAAATGTCGCAGCCTGACTCTGGGCAAGAGCCGATGAACCGATCAAAAATCGTCGCTCATTTCCAAACTTCGTTTGGCTTTATCTCCAAACTTCGTTTGGCTTTATCCCGGCGGCAGCGCGGCAACTTCTCGAAATTCTCAGCGCCGGTTTCGGCGCGTGAGGTTCCACGATCAATGGAACGAGTTCCGTTCGCAGCCTTCGACGCCTGGCCGGGATCCCCTCCTCACCCGACAACACGCGTCGTCAGACTCTGTTCCCGCACTGCACAATGTAAAATTTTAGGCGACGTGCCTGATTTTTTGGCGCGGCCAACGGCAAAAGAGATTGAGCGAAAGAGCACAGCGCGCACAAAGGGTTCCGTCAGAAAAAACTTTCCCCCACGCGAATATTGTCGCCGGGATAAACTTTGACCGGCACTTGAAGCGATACGACTTGTTCGGAATTGGAACCGGCGCGGCGCAGTGAAATTTTATGTTCGTCCGCGCGATAGGTCAGGCCGCCGGCGGTAGCGATCGCATCCGCCACCGTCAAACCGATATGATATTGGTATTCCCCGGCCTTCTTCACTTCGCCGTAGACATAAAACGGCGCATAGGCGGCCATCTCGACGCTGACATGCGGCTCGTTCGCGACCTTGCCTTTCATCCGCTCGGCAATTGCTTGCTCGAGCTGGCGTGTGGTCAGTCCGAGTGCCTTGACGTTGCCGACCAGCGGAAGCGAAATCGCGCCGGTGCTGTTGATTTCGTATTCACCACTCATATCCGGATCGCTGTAAACTTTGATGCGCAAACGATCGCCCGGCCCCAGCACATAGGGGCCATCCGATACGCGCGCCGGCGCCGGTCCGGCATAACTGGCTCTGGCCTCGGCGTACTGGGCAGGTTGGATCCCGGAAGCGCTGCTGCATCCCGCCACGATGGCCATCAGCATCAAACAAAATATATTTCTAGCGAAAAAACTCATGCTACCCCCTCACTCACAATAAATGTTTCGCGGCCGACACAACGCGACCGCGCGCCGGTACTGACCGGCGCACGTCCGCTCAACTTAGCCGAACGCGCATCGCCGCTGGCAGTTCCCGCACTGACGAGTATTTTTTCAACCGAATTTCAAAACCAAGACGATAGCCAAAATAATGAGCATCCAGGCGAACAAATCGGCCACGAAAAGGTGATGCCGTATTTGCCGCCCGCTGCAGGAACACGCCATTGCCTTGTTCCACGACAATTGGCGCAACGGTCCCAAGAATGCGGCCTTATCCGCCAATTCGTTTGATTTTTTCTCCTCGTTCATCGCTCCCTTCGCCGATTGTTGGATTCATTCACGTCGGTTGCCCATCCGTAAGCGATTTACTCGAAGGCTTCGCCGAAGATTGCGTGCCCAGCGCACCTCAAACAAACATCTCTCAACGAAATCTTTTCCATCATACGATTGCTCAGAAAATTGTCAGATTTTGAGCGTGCACCGCCGTAATGTTTTCACAAAATGAGTTAGGTTGGTGTGTTACGAAACGTCGCACGTGAGTGGACGTACTCATCGCCAAGAAACGGTCGCCGCCAAGAAGCCAAGCGTAGATGTGAGGAAGCCCAAAGTTCCAAAGGAGGACAAGCGGACGACGATCCGCGTCTTACCAGAGGGAGTTCACAATGGGGTTCAGTGTCTCTATCCCGTTCAAGCGTGCGGGCGCTTCGGCGTTGCTGTGGAGTACAGTTCATCAGTTTCGTCAGCGCCGAACCAAGCGCGTGGGGCTGAAAAGCAACTTCGATAATGCGGTCCTGCGCGAGCCGACGCTTTCCCTGCTCGCGGCAAAGCGCCTGCTGGATATCTTTGGATCGGCGGCCGGACTGTTGGTCATGGGCCCACTGCTGATCGGCATCGCCATCGCAATCAAACTGACGTCGCCGGGACCGGTGTTCTTCCGCCAGAAGCGCTACGGCTACCACAACAGGCGATTCTGGATTCTCAAGTTCCGCACCATGTACATCGATCTCAGCGACCAGCGCGGAACCCGTCAGGCGACTGCGGACGATCCGCGCGTGACGCCACTGGGCCGTATCTTGCGGAAAACAAGCCTCGACGAGCTTCCGCAATTGATCAATGTTCTCAAGGGCGACATGTCGCTGGTAGGACCGCGCCCGCACGTGCCGGGCATGCTGGCGAACGGGATGCTCTACGAACAGTTCATCCCCTATTACTTCCAACGCCACAACATGCGCCCCGGCATCACCGGTCTTGCGCAACTGCGCGGGTTTCGCGGCACCACGAAGGAGCCGGCCGCGGCGCTCTCGCGCGTCGACTGCGATCTGGAATACATCCAGCACTGGTCGTTCGTGAAAGACTTCAGAATTATCCTGCGCACGGTCGTGAACGAATTTCTGTCCGGCTCCGGGCACTGACGCGCCGGCAACCGATGCGATCCGCGTGGAAGCAACTGGCGAGGCCGATCAAGGAGACGTTGAAGCAACGTTTTCCGTCGCTCTGGCTCCGCTGGCATCTCGCGCGCTGCGCGGTGGAGCCGGAACTTGCGCTGTTGAAGCACATCGTTCCCCGCGACGGCGTGGCCGTGGATATCGGTGCGAATTTCGGGCTCTACACCCGAGAATTGGCGCGCATTACCGACCTCGTCCACGCCTTTGAGCCGTCCAAGCCGATGGCCGGCATCTTGCGGCGCACGTCCGCCGCCAATGTCGTCATTCACGAAGTGGCTTTGTCGGACCGTGACGGCGAAGCCTGTCTGCGGATACCGAAAGGCGCCGACGGCCTCGTTCATAGCCTTGCCTCGATCGAGCAAAACGCGGCGCACATAAAGGAGCCGTGCGTGTCGATCGACGTGCCGCTGACCCGGCTCGATTCGGTCGTGCGGGACAACGTGAAATTCGTGAAAATCGACGTGGAAGGTCACGAATTGAAAGTGCTCGAGGGAGCGATCGCCGTGCTCGAACGAAGCCACCCGATCTTTCTGGTCGAGGCCGAGGAGCGCCACCGCGCCGGGGCCGTGACATCAATTTTTCGGTTTTTTCGGGAGCACGGATATCAAGGACTTTTCTTGAAAGGCGATAGCGTGCTCGGCACCGAGGCCTTCGATGCCGCCTTGCTGCAGTCAAAGGACTCGCTGCGCGCTGACGGCAGCCGAGCGCCCGGACGCCACTACGTGAACAATTTCTTTTTCTTCCCGCCGCCTTATGACGGAAGACCGCTCCTGCTGGCCGGGTTGCAGTCGTTGCGATCAAGCCGCGCGGCGGTCAATTGACGGCTCCGCCTCGGATTCCTCCGCCGTGCGCGGCTTGCCCATCAGTGCGGGCTGGAACAGCACCGCTGCGGCCAAGGTGCACACCAGCGACAGCGCCAATAGCTTACCCATGCTGGACGTTCCCGGATGCTTCGACAGCCAAAGGCTTCCGAATGCGGTAGCGGTCGTGAGCGCGCTCCAGATCACCGCGCGCGTGAGGCTGGACTGCAGGAGATCGGCCTGCCCGGTCCGCCACGCCATGATGTAATAGATCTTGAACGCCACGCCGACACCGAGCAGCAGCGGCAGCGCGATGATGTTGGCGAAATTCAGCGGCATGCCGATCAGAACGCAGATTTCAAGCGTCACGACGCCGCCAAGCAAAAGCGGGACCAAAGTGAGCAGCACGTCGCCGAAGCGGCGCAACACGATCCAGAGCAAAAGCGCGATCGACAAGAGTGCGTAACCGCCCGCCGCGATGAAAGCCGCGACGACGGTATTGCCGGATTGCAGGATCGAAATCGGACCGCCAACCGCGTCGGGATAGGCCGCCAACAGCGCCCGCGCGAACTTTCGCAGCACCTCGGTATTGTCGGTGTTGCCTTTCGGCGTGGCCTCGACGCGCGTGCGTCCGTTCGGTGCGATCCATTGACGCCGAATGCTTTGCGGCAAATTGGCAACCGTGACCGGCTGCGCTTGCAGATAGTTCTGCAGATCGGTCACGTCGATCTGCAGCGGCAAGACAAATGCCGTCTGGGCCGCGGCCCGCAGCGGCGGCGCCGCTCCCGCCAATTGTCGCGACGCCGCAGCCAGCCGTTTCGCCGCATCGGCGCCGGGCCCTTTCGCATCGCCCGCAATTCTGACGAGCTGGTCGGCTATGGCGTTGAGCGCCGCGACGTTTTCGGCGTCGCTCGGTAACCTGTTCGAGGCCGGCTGCTGCAGCACCGGGCCGATACCGTTGCCGAGCTGCTGGATCATCGCCAGTTTCTTGTCCTGATCCTGCGGTACGAAGCTTTGCAGCGTCGCTGCATTCAAGACTTCCGGCAGCTTCTCCAGGCGCGCGGCAGCCGCATTGGCGGCCTCAAGCGAGGGCATGACGACGTTGACCGAATGAATGCCGATCCTGGGATCGCCGCCGAGGTCGAGCAACGTCGCAATCGACTCGGTTTCCGAACTTCGCAGATGGATCGGATCGAAGTCGAAGGTGAGGAAATACAGCAGCGGCGAGCCGAGCACGGCGACCGCCACGGTTCCGACGATCACCGGAACGCGGAAGGTTTGCAGAAACCAGTCGACCGGCGCCAAGGCTCGGTAGCCGACCGCCTTGGGCTCGCGCGGCGGATTCATCACGGCGAGCAATGCCGGCAACAGCGTGATGCTGGTCGCATAGGCAACCAGCATGCCGACGCCGGCGATCTGGCCCAATTCGGAGACACCGCGGTAATCCGTGGGCATGAACGACATGAACCCGGCCGCGACGGCGGCAGCCGCCAGCGTCAACGGCACGCCGACCTTCGCCGCCGCTTGCGCCAGGGCCGCGCGCAAGTCGGTAATATCGTGGCGCTCGGCGCGATAGCGGACCGAAAACTGAATCCCGAAATCGACGCCGAGGCCGACAAACAACACCGCGAAGGCGACCGAGATCATGTTCAACGCGCCGACCATCATCAGCCCGAGCGCGGCGGTGATGCTCAGCCCGACGAATAGATTGATGAAAACCGCCGATATGATGCGCGCCGATTTCAAGGCCAGCCACAGGATCGCCAGCACGATGATGACAGTGGCGACGCCGTTGACCAGGGCGCCCTGCTGGACGGTCGCGAATTCCTCGTCGGCCATCGGGACCGCGCCGGTCAGCCGGACGCGGGCGTGATATTTCGACGCAAGATCGAGCTCGGCGGCGGCCTTATGGATGGCGTCGCTGGAACGCCGGCCCGGCTCCAGCGCCGAATAGTCCAGGATCGGATGCACCTCGATGAAGCGCCGCAAATCGCCGGCAACCGGACGGTGGCCGATCAACAATTCCTGCCACGAAAACACCGCGGGACGTCCGGCAAGAACGTCCTCGAACGTCGCCGCCGCCATCGACAGTGGCCGCGCCAAGGCGTCGAGCGTGGTCGTGCGATTTTGAACGCCGATGAACGCCAGCGACAACGTCCGCGTCAGGCCTCGCAGGCTGGGATCGGCGGCCAGCGTCCCGATCAGCGGGCCGGCCTGCGTCAATCCTTGCGTCAGGTTCGCGACGTCGGCGGTCGGCCGGAACAACAAGCCGTTGCGGGAAAAGAATTCGTCGCCGCTCAGATCCTCGACCGACCGAAATACCTCGGGCTGTGCCGCCAATCGCTGCGTCAGCGCGGCCGTGGCCTGGCGGGCGAGTTCCGCCGTCGGGGCATCGACCACCGCCAGCGTCGAGCCGAAGTGCCCCGGAAACAGTTTTTCGAATTCCAATTCGCGCTGGCGCCAGTCCAGCTGCGGCGAGATGAGCTTGTTGACATCGGTATTGATCGCAAAATGGGTGGCCGAATAGACCGCCGATGCGCCCGCCAGGCCAAGGCCCAAGGCGATAACAAACCACGGGAATCGCGCGCAGAACCGGACGATCCCGCTGACGGTTGCGGCTAGCATCGCAGCCTCCGAACCGATCTCGTTTCCGACATCTGCTGCGCCAAGGTCATCGGGAACTCCGACTCCATTAATGCGCGGACCATGGAACCGGTTGCTCAGAAAATTCGTGCAAGGAAATCAATGAATTGCAATTAGGCCTGAGCAGACCTGGAACTGCGGGTGGAACAGCCCGTTATGGATATTGGGGCCGCGCTGCGAGTTTTGGCGCGGCAGGGACGGCGGACCGGAGGCCGGTCATGCGCGGGCATAAAATCCTTCTGATCGCGTTGCTCGCCGCAACAACGGCGTTGCCCGAGGCCGCCAACGCGCAATTTTTGCCGCGCGGCGTGGTGGGCACGGTGACGATGCCGTTGCGCGCCATGCTCGGCCGCTTCGGCCATTTCCCGCGCTCGCATCGTTCGCGCATGACCCAGGACCGCACGGCACAGGACATGCGGCTGCCCAATCCGCCGGCCGCGCAACTCGGCGATGTCGGACCGATAGGCTGGCCGAGCGCCTATGAAGACGTGCTCGGTTTCACGTTCTGGCCGGGCCGTTATGTTGGGCAGGTTCGCGCGCACGGGTTCGACGTCATTACCGCCGCCATGACAGGTTCAGCGCGCGGTCCCGAACTTGCTCGCACGGCAACGACCGGCGCCGCGGTTCAAAGCGATAGCAACATCAGTTCCGTCAGCGCGTGCAATGAAAACGCGGACGTGCGGACCGATTGGCCGGCCTCGCAGATCGAGCAAACCACGCAGCTCAATGCCGCACAGCGCGACGCCCTCGGCAAGCTGAAAACCGCTTTGGCCGAATCGATCAAGACCATCAAGGCCGCCTGCCGCGACGTAAGTGCGTTGCCGCCGACGGAGCGCATCAAGGCGTCGGTGCAGGAGCTATGGGCCGTGCGCGATGCCGGCATTTATATTCGCGCGCCGCTCAAGGCCTTCTACCAAACACTCACCGATGCCCAGAAAGCGGGCCTCGCGTGGAAGCAGCCGGCGGATAATCCGCGCCAAGCCGGCAAGGCCGCAAGCAGCGGCATGGCGCGGCAATATCAGGCCTGCGCGGCCCCGAGCCTGGAAGCATCGGAACGCCTGCTGGGACAAATCGAACAGGATGTGCGGCCAAGCAACGAGCAGAATGCAAGCATGCAGGCCTTGCGCAAAACCTCGTCCGATATGGCGAAGCTGCTGACCGCGCCGTGCGCGCAGCCAATTCCCGCCGATCCGGTGGCGCGGCTCGATGCCGCGAACGATCAGCTCTCGAGCATGAGCCTTGCGGCGACGTCGATGGAAATCGCGCTCGACAGTTTCTCCGCGCAACTCGGCGCCGAGCAGAAAGCGAAGTTCGATTCGCTTGCCCATTAGCGCGGGCGCACGGAACCGCACACCATATTTCAACCGCATGGGCGACACAGTTCCCGCGATCTAAACTAATCGTGAGACCGCGAAACGCTCGGCTGCCGGGCGGCGTTGGTTTCCTGTCGTTCTCAGCGAAAGGAGGCCCGTATGAAACGGTTATTGTTTGGAGTCGCGGCGGTCGCGATGTTGACCGCTCTGACGCCGGCCAACGCACAAGTCTACATGGGCGCGGATCCAGGAGGCGTCGGCGTGCAAGTTGGCCCGTTGGGCGTCGGCGTCGGGCCGGACTATTGGGGCGATCCAGGCTGGCGTCACCGGCATTGGCGCGAGCACTACGCTTACGCCTCACCGGAATGCCGCATCATTCGCACCCGCGTTCAAACAACACATGGCAACTTGATCTGGCGAACGCAACGCGTGTGCGACTAACGGAGCGCAGCATGCGCCAACAGGGCGGCCCTTCGGGGCCGCCCTCGTTTTTGCGGGCCGGGGTCCGCCACGCCTTGCGCTTCGCGCGGCATGAAAATGACGATCAGCGCAATCAACTGGGCGAGCGCGATGCCCTTCGACGAGAAACTCACCGAGCTCGACGCGTCGACGACAAGATAGAGGATCGCGATCCACGCGGCGGGATCGGAGCGGCGCAGCAATTCGGCCAGGAAGCATCCCATTCCGATCGTGATGATCGCCGTACCGACCACGCCGAACTGCACGATATAAGTGATCCAAAAACTCTCGATGCCGAACCGCAGGCCCATCATCGATCGCAGCGAGCTGCCGTAGGTCGGCTCCGCCCCCAACAGCAGTTCCTTCCAGTCGAGCAGGGTCAGCAGGTGGAGACTGGCGATGCGCGCATAGGCGCTGCCCTTGTCGGATGAGAAACGATCGATCATCTTGTCGAAGGTGCCGGCTTCGTAAAGCAGCAGCACCGCCGCGCTCATCAACAGGATCGCGCAGATCGCGAGCATGACGGCGGGGAGCGCCACGCGGGCGCCGCGCACAAGCCGGAACCCGGTGACCAGAATGAGGCAGGCCAGCACGAACAGCACCGACAGCAGCGCGGTGCGGCCGCCAAAGGCCATCAGCGAGCCGAACGACAACACGATCGCCGGAATGCGCAGCCACAACGGCCGACACAGTTCGGGGCGCACGATCAAGATGAGAACGTAGAGCGCAATGAAACTCGAAGCCGCCAGCGGATGGCCGAGAAACGCCGTCGAGCGCCAGTCGCCGGTGACCAGCAGATTGCCGACCATCAGCGGTATCAGGCGATGGCCGGAGAAATATTCATAGTAGCCGACGGCGATATTCACCCAGATCAGGCCGTGGAAGACCCACACCAGCGGCTTTCGCTCGGCGGACGTCAGATGCCAGACGACGACGCTGAACAGCCCCGGCAGCAGGAAGGTGTCGATGACGACGGTCACCGGCGATCTGACAATAATGCATTGCATGAACAGCAGGCCGAGACAGACGGCGAACACGAGCAGAAGCCTCGCCGAGCTGGCGATGCGGTCGATCTCGCCGATCGGGTCGCCTCGCCGCAGCAACAGCAGACCGAACGCCGCGAACACCAGATACGTGGCCGGATGCAGCTTTTCGTAGAACGCGCCGCTGGTCGTGGCGTAGTGAAACTTGAGCTGGGTGAGTAGCGAAGGCGAGATCAGGGCGAGCGCGATCACCGCCAAGACCATCAACCCGACGACGCCCCAGTCGATCAGCACAAAACGGCGAACCCCCTCGGGGTGGCGGACGGCGGGTCGCCGCTGCAAGGTCGTTATGCTTGCCATATGGGGCATGCAACGATGGCCCGCCCGATAAGTTCCGTCACGCTTTGTGCGCCTTTTCGCGCACCTTCTCGATCAGGCCAGCATGGCCCGCAAGCGGCGGCGCAGCCACGGCGTATTTCTCTCGAATAAAAAATAAAAGCCGGCCGCCACGGCAAGCGAAACCCCCAGGCGGATCAGGAAGTGGGAAACCGAATTCGGGTCGATCCGCGCCGATGGCGCGAGGACCCGGTTCAACGCGGCGATCGTGGGGTAATGAACAAGGTAGAGCGTGTATGACATTCCGCTGAGGAAGCGCGCGGGCGCCGCGATCCGCTCGAGGGCGTTGTTGACCGGCGCGCTATAGAGCAGCGGCAGCAACAGACAGACGCCGACGCAGACCAGCAATTGAGCCGTGCCGGGCGAGACGGAATAAAGCGCGAGCGGTTGATTGGAGGTCTCGCCCGGCCACCATGGGCTTGCCGTAAAGGATCGCACGATCTGGAACGGCTGACCGGCAAGATCGAACGCGAATGGCTTGCCGGAATAGGAAAGCTGATTGAACAGCGAACCGAATGCGGCGACCGCGGCGCCGAGGACAAACAGCATCTTCTTGTAGGGCGTTTGCAGCGCAAGCGTCGTGACGGCGCCCAACAGCCAGTACAGCAGGAACCGCTCGCCCAGGATATTGAAGACTTCGGCGCAAACGCACAGCACCGGAAATGCCAGGATATTCCGGTTTTGCGTCACGATATAACCGAGTGCGCCGCCGAGAATGTAGAACCATATCTCATAGGCCAGCGACCACACCGGGGCGTTATGACTGAGCGAGGGCGCCAGCACGCCGTTGAGGCCGGACATGTTTGCGAGCAATTGCCCGAGCCCGGTCGCTTGCTGGAATGCGACGAGGTTGATCGCGGCGGTGAACAGGCAAGCGGGAACGAGCGGCAGCAAAATCCGCGACGCACGGTCGATGGCGTAATGGCTAAGCGAAAAGCGGCCGGCCTTGATTCGCGACAGGATCTGGCCGCCGACCAGTGCGCCGCTGAGCACGAAGAAGACCAGCACGGCTTCGATCGCGAAGCGTGTCGCGCCGAAAAACACGGCCACCGCCAGGTTCTGCTGGCCGGCCGGGAGCGTGGCGTAAGGGACCCAAGTCGCCTCGCGCGCGTGAAACAGCAGGACCATAAGCGCGGCCAGTCCGCGCATGAGGTCCAGAGCGACCAGCGAAGGCCTCGGCGTCTGTGGTGGCGTCGGTGGTGGCGTTGGTGGTGGCGTCAGCGGTGTCGCCGAATGCGGCATCGTCGGGTCTCCTGAGCGCCGGCCTTGCAAGCCACTTTATAGCGGCGGGCGCGCGATACCACTTTTCATCGCGTCAAATCTGCGAGATCGCGGCATCGGCGGCGTCAATTATTTCTTGCGAACGAAGGAACCATTTTCATTTTGCAGAACGCGTCGCTTAGGAATGCGATGAAGTCATCCGGCGAGAAGACAAAATCCGTGCGGCAATGTTGTGGTACGAGCGGCCAAGGCTTCGGGCGCGCGTCGAGGCGGATAATGCGAGGTGAAAATCAGTTTGGAGCGGGCGAAGGGAATCGAACCCTCGTATGCAGCTTGGGAAGCTGCCGTTCTACCATTGAACTACGCCCGCGCAGGGGGAACCATAGCCAATAGTGCCCGCGTGCGGCAAGCGAACGTCGCGCGAGCCTTGTTCGAGCAATCCTGCCGAGAACACTTATCCCGCATGCCGCGGCACACCCATTGACAAATTCGGCAATAGGATTATATTCCACTGCATCCGATCCACCGAGGGCGCTGTCATGAGGCGTCATGAAAGTGGGATCGGATGCGGCGCCTGCGGGCGTGGTTCGCAGCCACGCTCCCGGGAGGCCCTGGGACCCGACCGGGGGGCACTACGACCCCTCCGCGAGGAGCTCGCTGGGCTGGGACTGGCGCCAATGCCTCGTCCCAGGAAGCGCGGACCCAGGGCCTGTGTCTTTGGCGAGAGCCGGAGACGCGAAGCCGCGATGGAGCGCCGCGGGGCGCGCACCCTTCGCCAAGGGTGCCCGCGCTTCGCCAAGCGCGGATTGTTGGATGCGCCTCGCGGCGCTCCATCCCCTCGCTTTGCGAGGGGCCAAGAACGTGCCCGGCGCAAGCCGGGTGAGACGACGGCGCACCCGGCGCCGCCAAGAATACGGGCGGCGGAGCGTTGGCTAAGACTTAAAATGCTTGGAGAGCTTCAGACTCTGCGCCTGGTAATTCGAGCCGATGCCTTGGCCGTAGAGCTTGTCGGGCTTGGCCAGCATCTTCTCGTAGACCAGCCGGCCGACGATCTGCCCGTGCTCCAGAATGAACGGCACCTCGCGCGAGCGCACTTCCAGCACCGCGCGCGCGCCCTTGCCGCCGGCGCCGGCATAGCCGAAGCCGGGATCGAAGAACCCGGCATAATGCACGCGGAATTCGCCGACCAGCGGATCGAACGGCACCATCTCGGCGGCGTAGTCGGGCGGCACCTGCACGGCTTCCTTCGACGCCAGGATGTAGAATTCGCTGGGATCGAGGATCAGGCTTTTGTCGGCGCGCGCGATCATCGGCTCCCAGAAATCGAGTACCGCGTAGCCGGCGCGCCGTTCGACGTCGATCACGCCGGTATGGCGTTTGGCGCGGTAGCCGACCAGGCCATCCGGGCCGAGCCCCGACAGATCGACGCCGACCGCGACGCCCTCGCTCACGTCGGCATCGTCGCTATCCACCAGCCGCTCGCGCGCATGCAGGTCGCGCAAGGCGTCCGCACCGAGCAGCGCATGGCCGCGGCGGAAACGGATCTGCGACAGCCGCGAGCCCTCGCGCACCAGCACCGGAAAAGTGAGCGGGCTGATTTCGGCGTAGAGCGGCCCGTGGTAGCCGGGTTCGATGCGGTCAAAGCCGCGCATCTCGTCGGCGATCACGCGGGTAAACACGTCGAGCCGGCCGGTCGAGCTTTTCGGATTGGCGGCGGCGGAAATGTCGTCGGGCAGCGCCAGGCTCTCGAGCAGCGGCACGATATAGACGCAACCGGTCTCCAGCACGGCGCCGTCGCCAAGCGCGAACTCGTGCAGCTTCAATTCGTCGATACGCTGGGCCACCGTGGTCGAGCCGGGCAGGAAGCTCGCCCGCACGCGATAGGCCACCTCGCCCAGCCGCAGATCGAGGCTCGCCGGCTGGATCTGGTCCGGCACGAACGCGGTCGCGGGCAAAATTCCGCCGGCGGCAGCAAGCTGCCCGATCATGCGGTCGGGCAGGATGCCCTTGTCCTCGATGGCAAACGAAAGCGGCACGATCTGTCTATTCCATCCGCTTACGGCTTTGCGACGGTGAACTTCTGCTCGGCCAGCTTCTTCCCATCGTACCAGATTTCGAAGGCCCACACGCCGGGCACCATCTCCCAGTCGTGGTCGAAGTGATAGGATTCGTAAAGCACGCGGCCGATCGGCCGGTCTTCGTTGAGTTCGTCCCGCTGCGTCGGCTTGTCGGCCTTGGGATTGCGCAAGCCTTCGCCCGGAAAGACGGTGACGATCTTCACCGGCACCTTGGCACTCTTCGGCTTACCGACGATGCGATAGCGAAAGCCGAATTCGTCGCCGAGGCGCGCCTTTATGTCGGCGGTCTGGCGCAGCAGCTTCTCACTTGCAATCACCTCGCGCGTTCCCGTCGCACTGCCGGGGCTTGCCTCCTTCTTGGCGACCTTGGATTTGAACATTCCGGCTGAAACCACCTCGATCCGGTCGACCTGCGGCGTCTGCGCGGCGAAGCTCGGCGCCGTCAACAAAGACAGCAGCGAGAACATAAGCAAGATGCGCATGGATTTCCCCCTCCGCCGGCCGTTCGAGCGGTCGCGGACCCTAGCCTACAGAAAACTTGACGGAAAGGGATGGAGCGCGCTATGGAATTGCCGTTCCGTGGTCATTTGAGCCGGCCGGCTTGCAGCCACGTTAAACAACTCGCTAAAAGGCCGGGGACGCGTGTGCCCGGCCGAGAATTTTTCTCCGGCCGGTTTTTTATTGGCCGGCGCAGGGCCCCGAAAAGCGGCTACCGGTTTTCGGACAAGGCCATGCGCTTCGCTCAAGGAGGCTCACATGCCCGCGTCCGATCACAAGGCCTACCGCCCCGAAACCCGCCTCGTTCACGCCGGAACGCTGCGCTCGCAATTCGGCGAGACCTCGGAGGCGCTGTTCCTCACCCAGGGCTACATCTATCCAACCGCCGAGGAATGCGAAGCGCGCTTCTCGGGCAAGGCGCCCGGTTTCGTCTATTCGCGCTATTCCAACCCGACCTTGAGCATGTTCGAGCAGCGCATGGCCGCGCTCGAAGGCGCCGAGGCCGCGCGCTCGACCGCGACCGGCATGGCCGCGGTCACCACGGCGCTGATGGGCCTGGTCAAAGCCGGCGATCACGTGGTTGCCGCCAAGGCGCTATTCGGCTCCTGCCGCTGGGTGATCGAGGACTGGCTCGGTCGCTTCGGGGTCACCTCGACGCTAGTCGACGGCAAGGATCTCAGCGCTTGGAAGAACGCGGTGCGCAAAGAGACCAAGGCGTTCTTCATGGAGACGCCGACCAATCCGACGCTGGAGGTCTATGACATCGCCGCGGTCGCCGCGATCGCGCATGCGGCCGGCGCCAAGCTGGTGGTGGACAATGTTTTCGCCACGCCGCTCTACCAGAGCCCGCTCGCACTCGGCGCCGATTGCGTGGTCTATTCGGCGACCAAGCACATCGACGGCCAAGGCCGCGTGCTCGGCGGCGTCATCCTGGGTTCCGAAAAATTCATCATGGATTACGTGCACCAGGTCATCCGCCAGACCGGGCCGTCGCTGTCGCCGTTCAATGCCTGGTTGCTGCTGAAGGGATTGGAGACATTGCCGGTGCGAGTGCAGCGGCAGACCGAAACGGCAGCGGCGGTATCGGCGGCGCTCGACGGGCACAAGAATATCAGCCGGCTGATCTATCCCGGCCGGGCGGACCATCCGCAGGCCGATGTCGTCGCCAAGCAGATGAAGGCCGGCTCGACGCTTGTTGCGTTCGAGATCAAAGGCGGCAAGCAAGGTGCTTTCCGCTTCCTCAATGCCTTGCGGCTGATCGGTATCACCAACAATCTCGGCGACGCCAAGAGCCTGGTCACGCATCCGACCACGACCACGCATCAGCGGCTGACGCCCGAGCAGCGCGCCGAACTCGACATTGGCGATGGGCTGATACGGTTTTCGGCCGGTCTCGAGCACCCCGACGATCTGATCGAGGATCTGCTGACGGCTTTGAATGCGGTCTAGTGAATGATCCCGAAAAGCGGGACCCGCTTTTCGGATAAGATCATGAACAAGCTAAAGAGAGTGGCGTCGAACGCTTAGGGAATCAGCGACATGATGGCCGCCGACACCACCGGCCGTTCGACCGATTCGGCGATTGCTAGGCTGAGGCCCTTGGCCATGCAGGCATAGCTCCAGTCGTTCAGGTGCAGTCCATCGGGCGACACGAACGATTCGAACGCCATGTGATCGTCGTCGTGCCAATGCTTCATCACTTCGAAGCGGCGGAACAGATCGACATTTTCCCTCTTCGCGGTCGCGGCGATCAACTCGACCATATGCTCGGCTTCCGGCTTCGCGATCACTCTCGGCGCGAATTGCGGATCGATCAGCACGATGTCGGCGCCGATCGAGCGGATCTTGTTGAGACCCTCGCTAATCGCAAGGCCGTGATCGGTGAACATGTGGTCGCGGATGACCGAGTTGGTCCCGAGCTGCCACAGGACAAGGTCGGGCTTGGCGGCCAGCACGGCCTTGTCGAAGCGCTTGAGCATATCGGCGACTTCCTCGCCGTTGGCGCCGCGATTGAGTACGGTGATCGACTGGTTCGGGAATAGCCGCTTGAGTTCGGCGGCGAGCCGGCTCGGATAGCTGGCGGTTGGCGAGCTCGCGCCGGCGCCGGCGGTCGACGATGAACCCATGGCGACGATGATGATCGGCGCGCCGGTCGCCAGTTTTTGCGCAACGTGCGACAGCGGATTGGCGAAGCGAATGAGGTCGAGCGGCGCGTTGCACGACAGCGCCGGCGATTCGGCGCGCGCCGACAGCGGCAATGCCAGGACGGCAAACAGCGCGGCGACAGTGGCCCGCTTGATCGCCCGGCTGGCGAGTGAAATTCCCGGCACGGCACCTTCCCCCAAAGAATATTTAACGGCCACTCTCGACATGCGGCTCTTCTGGGTTGGCCGATTTAATCACGAGATCGGCCAGCAAGCGCCCTATGCAATCATGGACACGCTCGGCTATGTCAAGTTTTTTCGTCGCTGAATATAAATCGAACGTCCCTAGATCGGCCCATAGTCGCATGATGTTAAATCGGTCGAACAACGGCACTTCTTGCTGCAGTGCAACCCAACGCATGTTTTCAGCATACGTACCAAGGGCAATCATCGATTCGGTACGCGGACTGTATTGCGCGTTGATTAATACGACATCAGCGCCTGCCGAATGTGCAATGTGAATACCATGATCGAGTGCGGCGCTGAATTGATCTGGGTCAATTGACTGCATGGCATCGACTGTCCCGGTCTGCCAGATTATCAATTCCGGCTTGGCCGCCGCGATAGCCGGTGCGAGCGATTTCACCATCTCGGCCGCGGTGCGCCGCGCTTTCACATCAGTCGTCACCTTGACTTCGACGCCCGGCAGCTTCTCGGCGAGGGCGGCTTGCAGCCGCGCCGGATAAGCATTTCCGGCGCCGTTGTGGCCCGGCAGCAGCGATGAACCGGCGCCGACCACCAGGACGTTAAGCTGCTTGGCCGCCAGCGCGTGGGCGACCTGCGGCAATGGGTAAACGTGTTCGACCAGATTCTCGGCAACGCGGCAGTCGGCCGGATTCTCGGCTCGAGCCGGCCCGGCCAGCATCAGCAATGCCAGCAGAAATGGTACGCGCCCCATCATGCGTCGCCCTCCGCGTAGCCCGGCTGTCTTGAAGGCGGACGCGGTCCTTGTCGTTCTACGCGCTTATACCACGAAACCAAGGCCGCGGCGCCCACCATAATAACGATGCCCGCAAAACTGACGATTATTTGCATCCACACGCGATTGGACACTTCGGTAAACACGAAATGGCCAGCGAATGACAGAAACACGCCCAGACAGAAGGTTTCCAGCGAATGCTGCCCGCACAGGATTGCCGGCCAGAAAAACCGCGACCGCAACACCGGCCAGCCGCGCGGCACCAGCCAGACCGTAACCACAGCCAGCGACAGGAAGTGCACGATGCGCAGAACGTCGAGATTGGTCTTGTCGATCGGATAGATCGCCTCGCCGACGAATTTGGGCACCAACGCCGCAAGCCGCGGAATGTACCAGGACATCGCGATGAAGAATGCGAACAGCAAGTAGGCGATCGCCAATCCGATCGTCACCCGCGAGTTGAGCCAGCGTGCGAGCTTTTGCGCGCCGCCGAGCGCGCACCATGCGCCGAACACAAACAGCAATTGCCAGGCAAAGGGATTGAACACCCATTCGCCTTCCGGGTAGGCCGGAATATTCCATTCAAATTGCCACATCAGCGCGTAGAGGACGGACGAGGACACGAGCGCAATCGAGGGCGAGCGCAGCAGCAGCCAGAGCACCGGCGGGAACCACAGCAACAGCACGATGTAGAGCGGCAGCACGTCCATGTTCACCGGCTTGAACTTCAGCAGCAGCGCCTGGATGATGGTGACATCCGGGTTCTTCAGAAAATCGAGTACGCCCATTTCCTCGCTATAGAGCGGATTGGAGAAACTGTGCGCGACGTAGGAGATCTCCGAGAGATAGATCGCGAAGAGGAACACGTGCGCGACATAGATTTGCCAGGCGCGCTTGAGCACGCGGGCGCTGGAGACGATGAAGCCATGCTCGCGCATGGCGCGGCCATAGACGAAAGCCGCGGTATAGCCGGAGATGAAGACGAAGATTTCGGTGGCGTCGCTGAAGCCGTAATTGCGGATGGTGATCCAGCTCACCGCATTGGACGGAATATGATCAAGGAAGATCAGCCAGAGCGCCAGGCCGCGGAACAGGTCAAGCCGTAGATCGCGTTCGGTTGCTACCGGGGCCATGGACGGCTTTTCTTTCGTACGGTCTTTCGGCCATAATCCCGGGCCGAGAACGAATGGCAAGCCCTGGCGATGTAAATTGTACGGCATATAGATGTACCGCGCCGTCACCCGCAAGATCGAGGTCACCGTGACGCCCCGCTTCGTGTCGGAGCGCTCGTCGCCGGGCAATAGCTATTACTTCTGGGCCTACACCATCGACATCGCCAATCTGGGGAGTGAGACGGTCCAACTCAAGACACGTCATTGGCGCATCACCGACGCGTTCGGGCGGTTGCAGGAGGTCAAGGGCCCGGGCGTGGTCGGCGAGGAACCGACGCTCAAGCCGGGCGAGTCGTTCGAATATACCAGCGGGGTGCCGTTGCCGACGCCGTCCGGTTTCATGGTGGGCAGCTACGGCATGGTGACGGCGGCCGGCGACCATTTCGATATCGAAATCCCCGCCTTCTCACTCGATTCATCCTACGCCGAACGGACCATCAATTAATCTCTTGAACCTGCTTTCGCCTCGACTTCGCCCGGCGCGAATACGTAATTTGCGCTGCAGAATTCGCAGGTGACGGAAATCTTGCCGTCCTCGACCATGTGATCGCGGTCATCCTGCGAAAAGCTTTTCAACATCGCCTCGACGCTGTCGCGCGAGCACGAGCACTCCGCGCGCACCTCGCTGCCGCGGAACACGCGCACGCCCGGCTCATGGAACAGCCGATAGACCAATTGCTCACTGGAGAACGCCGGGTCGATCAATTCGACGTCTTCGACGGTGGAGACCAGCGCGCGGCCTTCCACCCAGGCATCGTCTTCCGGCAGCGTGTGCGGCACGGCGCCTTCCGGCGCATCGCCGGGATCGAGATCGGCGACGCGCGCGCGTTCCGGCGCCTTGGGCAGGAATTGCAGCAGGATGCCGCCGGCACGCCAGCGATGGCTAGCGCCACCTTGACCCGCGCGCAGTTCCTCGGCCACCGCCAGCCGCACCCGCGTCGGGATCTGCTCCGAGCGATGGAAATATTCGTGCGCCGCGTCTTCCAGCGAGCCGCCTTCGAGCGCGACCAGGCCCTGGTAGCGGTTCATGTCCAGCCCCTGATCGATGGTCATGGCGAGATGGCCCTTGCCCAGCAGCGCGCCGGCATCGGCTTTGCCCTCGGCGATGGCCGCGGCAACACGGCTTTTGTCGAAACGCGCACAGGCGCGCACCTTGCCGGGGGCGGTGAAGTCCACCACCAGCATGCGCACCGGGCCATCGGTTTGGGTCTGCAAAATGAAGCGGCCGTCTATCTTCAGGGCCGAGCCAAGCATGACGGTGAGCACCACCGCCTCGCCCAGAAGCTTGGCGATCGGCTGCGGATAGGCATGGCGCGCGAGGATTTGGTCCACGACCGGACCGAGCCGCACCACGCGGCCGCGCAGGTCGAGCGAAGCCACTTCGAACGGCATGACGGTGTCGTCAGCCGAAGTGGCCGACGGTGCGCGGGAAGGAATGGCGATTTCGGGATTGCTCATCGCCTTTATGTAGCGCTATCCGCGCCGATTGCTACCGGGCGCCCGCGTGCAGGCACCAGGCGAGCAAGCCCTTCTGGGCGTGCAGCCGGTTTTCCGCCTCGTCGAACACCACCGATTGCGGCCCGTCCATCACCTCGTCGGTGACCTCCTGGCCGCGATGCGCCGGCAGGCAGTGCATGAACAGCGCGTCAGGCTTGGCCTTCGCCATCAAGCGCGCATTGACCTGATAGCGTTTGAGCACGTTGTGCCGGTGCTTGCCGTCACGGTCGCCCATCGACACCCAGGTGTCGGTGACCACGCAGTCGGCATCCTTGACCGCGGCTTCCGGATCCTCGCCGATCTTGATCGCGGCGCCCGATGATTTCACCCAGTCCATGAGCCACTTCTTCGGGCGCAGTTCGGCCGGCGTCGCCACCCGCAGTTGGAACTCAAAGCGCTCGGCCGCATGCATCCAGGACGCCAGCACATTGTTGCCATCTCCGCTCCAGGCCACCGTGCGGCCGCGGATCGGTCCGCGCTTTTCCTCGAAGGTCATGACGTCGGCCAGCACCTGACAGGGATGCGAGCGGCGGGTGAGCCCGTTGATCACCGGCACGCTGGCGTGGCGCGCGAGTTCGGCCACCGCCTCGTGATCGAGAATGCGGATCATGATCGCGTCGACATAGCGCGAGAGCACGCGCGCAGTGTCAGCCAGGGTCTCGCCGCGGCCGAGCTGCATTTCCTGCGCGGTGAGCAGCATCGCCTCGCCGCCAAGCTGACGCATGGCGACGTCGAACGACACGCGCGTGCGCGTCGACGGCTTATCGAAGATCATCGCCAGGGTTTTGCCGGCGAGCGGCTTGCCCATGATCCCCCGCGCCCGCTCGGCCTTCATGGCGCGGCTGTCGTCGATCAGGGCGGCCAGCACCGGCTTCGGAACATCGTTGAGATCGAGGAAGTGCCGCACGCCGTTTCCGGTCATGATGCCGCCTCCTGCTTGGCCACCCGCGGATACGCCTTCGCCAGCCGCGCACAGGCGCGGTCGATGCGCGCGCACGATTCGGCGACCTCGTTTTCGCCGATGATCAACGGCGGCAGCAACCGCACAACATTGTCGCCGGCGGTGAGCGTAATCATCTTCTCGTTGCGCAATTCGTCCACCAACTCGGATGCCGGCGGCACCATGCGCAGGCCGATTAGCAGGCCTTCGCCGCGCACCTCGGCGATCACCGATGAGTAACGATCCTTGAGTTCGGCCAACCGCTGCTTGAGCAGCAGACTCATGTCGCGCACGTGTTCGATGAAGCCGGGCGAGAGTATCTCGTCCATCACGGCATTGCCGACCGCCATGGCGAGCTGATTGCCGCCGAAGGTCGAGCCATGGGTGCCCGGTGTCATTCCCTTGCCCGCTTCGGCGGTCGCGAGACATGCGCCAACGGGGAAGCCGGCGCCGAGCGCCTTCGCGATCGGCATGATGTCGGGCGTGACGCCGACGTGCTGATAGCGAAACAGGTCGCCAGTGCGCGCAAAACCGGTCTGCACCTCGTCGAAAATCAGGAGGAGTCCGTGCTGATCGCAAAGTTGGCGCAAGCCGCGCAGGAATTGCGGCGGCGGCACGCGCGCGCCGCCCTCGCCCTGGATCGGCTCGACCATGATTGCCGCCGTCGCGGGACCGAGCGCTTTCTTGGCCGCTTCCAAATCGCCGAACGGCACCTGATCGAAACCTTCGACCGGCGGGCCGAAGCCATCGAGATATTTCTTGTTGCCGGTGGCCGCGAGCGCGGCAAGCGTGCGCCCGTGGAAGGCGCCTTCGAAAGTGACGATGCGGAAACGTTCGGGCTTGCCGCTGGTCGATTGATATTTGCGCGCCATCTTGATCGCGCATTCGCAGGCTTCGGCGCCGGAATTCTGGAAAAAGACGAAGTCGGCGAAGGTCGCTTCGCACAGCCGGTCGGCCAGCCGCTCGCCTTCCGGAATGCGATACAAGTTCGAGACGTGCCAGACCTTCCTCGCCTGCTGCTCGAGCGCGCTCACCAGCCGAGGATGGGCATGCCCAAGAGCATTAACGGCAACGCCGGAGGTAAAATCGAGATAGCGATCGCCGTTAGTCGCAAACAGCCAAGCGCCCTCGCCCCGCTCGAAAGCGAGATCGACGCGCGCATAAGTCGGCAAAAGATGCGAGCCCACGGCTTAAATCCATCGAACATTTTCGTTTGCGCATGATCTTTACTGACATCCGGCGAAACTTTTCGGGATCATGCGCGAGCCGAAAAGAAATGTGCCGCCTCGCCGGGCGGCACTTTTTTCATTCTATTCCAGAGCTTTGCACTGTCAACACGCCGCACAGCCAGCCCGCTTGCGGACTCAAATTCGCCGCAAGCGCCGATTCTAAAGGAAAACCTGTTGGTAGCTGAGGTCAGGGGGTTGCAAACGCTTGCACGAGAGTCACTCCATATTGTAGCGTTTTGGTCAGCTAGTACGACATCTCGTGCTGGAAAGCGATTTCTAGTTCACCCCTGAAGCGTACGCGCCAGGCGCGCTTACCCGCGCCGGACGACGGGGACGGATTCTGCCCAAGGCCTTGAAAGGCTAGGAGAAAACCCGATGAGCTGGACCGATGAACGGGTCGAATTGCTCAAGAAGTTGTGGGCGGACGGCCTATCCGCCAGCCAGATCGCAGCCGAGCTTGGCGGGATCACCCGCAACGCCGTGATTGGCAAAGTACACCGCCTCGGCCTCTCCGGGCGCGCCAAAAGCCCCTCCTCGTCCTCGCCACGGCCGCGCAAGGCACGTTCTTCCGGGATGATGCGGGTGCCGCGTGCTTCGATACGGGGCAATACCGCGCTGGCTTACGATTACGAGGTCGAGCCGGAGCCGGAACTGATCGAAATCCCGGTCGAGCAGCGCAAGACTCTGCTGCAACTGACCGAAAAGACCTGCCGGTGGCCGATCGGGGACCCGGGCAGTACGGAATTCTTTTTTTGCGGTGGCGAAAACGTGAACGAGGCGCCGTATTGCGCCTACCACTCGCGTGTCGCCTACCAGCCCGCGAGCGATCGGCGGCGCGACAAGCGCCCTTTTCGCGCTTAGATCAGCTCGCCCGCCCGAAGCGGTCGTCGAGCGCATAGCCCGCCCCGCGCACGGTGCGGATCGGGTCGGCTCCGTGGCCGCGATTGATCGCTTTGCGTAGTCGGCCGACGTGCACATCCACGGTGCGCTCGTCGATATAGATATCGCTGCCCCAGACGCCGTCGAGCAATTGCTCGCGCGAGAACACCCGGCCCGGGCGCTCCATCAGGAACTCCAGCAGCCGGTACTCGGTCGGACCGAGGTCGATCGGACGGCCGTTGCGCGAAACCCGTTTCTTTTCGCGATCAAGCTCGATGTCGCCGATGTTGAGCACGAGCGCCACCCGCTCGGGGTTGGCGCGCCGCAACAGCGCGCGCACGCGCGCCAGCAGTTCCGGCACCGAGAACGGCTTGACGATGTAATCGTCGGCACCGGTCGCGAGCCCGCGCACCTTTTCGCTCTCCTCGCCGCGGGCGGTGAGCATGATAATCGGCAATTGGCGGGTTTCCGGCCGCGCGCGCAGACGGCGGCAGAGCTCGATGCCGGACAAACCCGGCAGCATCCAGTCGAGCACCACCAGATCCGGGCTGCTCTCCTTGAGGCGGGTATCGGCCTCGTCGCCGCGCGCCGCGGTCTCGACCTCGTAGCCTTCGGCTTCGAGGTTATAGCGGAGCAGCATGGTGAGCGGCTCTTCGTCCTCCACGATCAGGATGCGCGCGTTCATGCCAAATCTCTTTACCGATTTTCGCTGGCCCGCAAGGCCGCAATCGTCGTTGTATCGCCCTTCGGCCGCTGGTCGGCGATCGGCCGGCCTTCGATGACATAGTGCACGGTCTCAGCGATGTTGGTGGCGTGGTCGCCCATGCGTTCGATGTTCTTGGCGCAGAACAAGAGATGAATGCAGAAGGTGATGTTGCGCGGGTCTTCCATCATGTAAGTAAGCAGCTCGCGGAACACCGAGGTGCAGACCGCATCGATTTCCTCGTCGCCGCGCCACACCGCCATCGCCTTGCTGTCATCACGGCGGGCATAAGCGTCAAGCACCGCTTTCATTTGTCCGAGAACCATATCCGCCATGTGTTCGACGCCGCGGATCAGCTTGGGCGGCGGAAATTCGGCGTTAAGCGCGATCACGCGTTTGGCGATGTTCTTGGCAAGATCGCCGATCCGCTCCAGATCGTTGGCGAGCCGCAAGGCGCCAACGATGTCGCGCAGATCGACCGCCATCGGCTGCCGGCGGGCGATGGTGAGAACCGATTTTTCCTCTATCTCGCGCTGCAAGGCATCGATATTGGCGTCCGCCTGCGTGACGCGCTGCGCGAGGGCGCTGTCGCGCTTGGCCAGCGCGTCGACCGAGTCGGCCACTTGCTTTTCCGCAAGCCCGCCCATTTCCGCGACCATGCGCGCGAGGTCTTGCAGGTCGGTGTCGAAAGCCTTGGTTGTATGTAGATCATTCATTGTTGTTGTCCTTCAGTCGCAGTTACGCGACTAGCCGAAGCGACCGGTTATATAGTCCTGGGTGCGGCGATCGTTAGGCGTCGTGAACATGCGCGTCGTTTCGCCATATTCGATCAACTCGCCGAGATACATGAACGCGGTGAAGTCGGACACGCGCGCGGCCTGCTGCATGTTGTGGGTCACGATGGCGATCGTGTAGTCGTCCTTGAGTTCGTCGATCAGCTCTTCGATCTTGGCGGTCGAGATCGGGTCGAGCGCCGAGCACGGCTCGTCGAACAGGATCACCTCCGGGCGCACTGCGACGGTGCGGGCGATGCAAAGCCGTTGCTGCTGGCCGCCCGAGAGCGAGAGCCCGTTGGCGTTGAGCTTGTCCTTGACCTCCTCCCACAAGGCGGCGCGCTGCAGCGCATGCTGCACGCGGCCCTCCAGGTCGGATTTCGGCAGCCGCTCGTACAACCTGATTCCGAAGGCGATATTCTCGAAGATCGTCATCGGGAACGGCGTCGGCTTCTGGAACACCATACCGACCTTGGCGCGCAGCAGATTGAGGTCCTGCGATGGGCTGAGAATATCCTCGTCGTCGAGCCGCACATGCCCGGTGGCCCGTTGGTTCGGATAAAGGTCGTACATGCGGTTGAGGATGCGCAAGAGCGTGGATTTGCCGCATCCCGACGGACCGATGAAGGCGGTAACCTTGCCGTGGTAAAGCGAGCAATTGATATTTTTCAGCGCGCGGTTATCGCCGTAATAGAAATCCAGGTCCCGGATCGAAACCTTCTCCGACAGATCTTCAGCGCTAGTCGCTGCGTGGGTAACCGTCGGTACCGTGAACGTTGCCATACTCATGACGATTTTCTCTGTGCCGTAAGGATCCGAGCGATGATGCTGAGCGCAAGCACCGCCAAAGTGATGATCAGCGCGCCAGTCCAGGCCAGCTTCTGCCAATCCTTGTAAGGACTGAGCGCGAACTGGAAGATGACGACCGGCAGACTGGCGACCGGAGCATTCAGGTTGGTGCTCCAGAACTGGTTGTTGAGTGCGGTAAACAACAGCGGCGCCGTTTCGCCGCTGATGCGCGCGACCGCCAGCAGCACGCCGGTGATCATGCCGGCGCGCGCGGCGCGGTAGCCGACCTTGGTGATCATCAGCGCCCGCGGCAGCCCGATCGAAGCGGCGGCCTCGCGCAGCGTGTCGGGCACCAAGGTAAGCATGTCCTCGGTTGTGCGCACGACCACCGGCACCACGATCACGGCCAGCGAGACTGCACCTGCCAAGCCGGAGAAATGGCCCATCTGCGCGACCATGATCTCGTAGATGAACAGACCCACGACGATCGACGGGGCGCTCAGCAGAATGTCGTTGATGAAGCGCACCACCGTGGTCAATTTGTCGTAGCGTCCGTACTCCGCCATATAGGTACCGGCGAGTATGCCGAGTGGCGTGCCTATCGCCACCGCTATCGCCGTCATGACCAGGCTGCCGATGATCGGATTGAGCAGCCCGCCCGCCGCCCCCGGCGGCGGCGTCATCTCGGTGAACACCGCTAGCGAAAGGCCGTTGAAGCCTTCCCACAGCAGCACGGCCAGGATCAGCACCAACCAGCTCAGGCCGAAACCCGTCGCGCCAAATGAGAGCCCCATTGTGATGACGTTGCGGCGGCGACGCCTTGCGTAAAGCGGCGTGTTGGTAATTCCGGTCATGGTCACGCTCCCACCCGCGCGTTGATTCGCATCAACATCAGGCGCGCCAAGGCAAGCACGATGAACGTAATCACGAACAGGATGAGACCGAGCGTAATCAATGATGACGTATAGAGGTCGCCGACTGCCTCGGTGAATTCGTTGGCGATGGTGGCCGAAATGGTCGTTCCCGGCGCCAGTATCGAGCCGGAAATGCGGTGCGCATTGCCGATCACGAACGTCACCGCCATGGTTTCGCCGAGTGCGCGTCCCAAGCCCAGCATGACGCCGCCGATTACGCCGACCCGGGTAAACGGTAGCACCACGTAGCGCGCCACCTCCCAGGTGGTACAGCCAAGGCCGTAGGCCGCCTCCTTGAGCACCGGCGGTACGGCTTCGAACACGTCGCGCGAGATCGACGTGATGAACGGCAGCACCATGATGGCCAGGATGAGCCCGGCGGTCAGGATGCCGATGCCATAGGGCGGGCCGTCGAACAGCGTAGAGAGCACCGGCACCGGGCCGAAGACAGCGATCAAAAACGGCTGCACGTATTGCTGCAGGAACGGAGCGAACACGAACAGGCCCCAGATGCCGTAAATTATGCTGGGGATACCGGCCAGCAGCTCGATGGCGATGCCAATCGGGCGGCGCAGCCACATCGGGCACAATTCGGTGAGGAACAGCGCGATGAACAGTCCAACCGGCACCGCGATCAGCATCGCGATGATCGAAGTGACGACGGTGCCATAGATCGGCGCGATGGCGCCGAATTTTTCGGTGACCGGGTTCCAGGTATCGTCAATCAGAAACGTCGGACCAAAGGCGCGGATCGCCGGCAGGGAACCGTAAACCAGCGAAAAGATGATCCCGCCAAGGATGACAAGGACGGTAACGGCGGCGGCGCGCGTCAAATTGCGGAACGCCGCATCGCCCAAACGCAGACGCCTGAGGACCTTGGCCCGGTCGACCTGCTCGGCGACCGAAATGGCACTGCCTTGCAAAGCAACGTCAACCACGGGTCGCCTCCCGGCGGGTTGCATTGGGCTCTCCCTTTTGCTCAAGCGCATCCGGGAGAGCCACTCAAGCGGCCCACTGGCCGCGTGACAAGCGGCTTGTGGGCGGCGGTGAACAAGGAAAGGGCGCCTTACCGGCGCCCTTTCCCGCACTCATCAGATCAGAATAACGGTTTGCCGCTTGCGTCCTTGACCTCTGCTTTCCACGACATCTCGACGTCCTCGGCCACCTTGGCCGGCATCGGGACATAGTCGAGCTCCTCGGCCATCTTGGCGCCGTTCTTGTAGGCCCAGGCGAAGAACTTCAACGCTTCGCTGGTGGCGGCCGTATCGGCCGGATGCTTGTAGACCAGGATCCAGGTCGCCGCCGTCATCGGCCACGACTTTTCGCCGGGCTGATTGGCAAGGATCACGCCATAACCGGGCTGCGATTTCCAATCGGCATTGGCCGCCGCGGCCTGGAACGCTTCCGAAGTCGGCGACACCGTCTTGCCGGCCTTGTTGACCATCTTGGTGAAGGTCAGCTTGTTCTGCAGCGCATAGGCGTACTCGACGTAGCCGATCGAACCCTTGGTGTTACCGACGTTGTTGGCAACGCCTTCGTTACCCTTGGCGCCGATACCAACCGGCCACTGCACCGAGGTATTGAAACCGACCTTCGTCTTCCAATCCGCGTTCACGTCAGCCAGATAGTAGGCGAAGTTGTATGTAGTCCCCGAACCGTCCGAGCGATGGACGACAGCGATTGCCTGATCCGGCAGCTTGGCGCTCGGATTGAACTTCGCGATTGCCGGGTCGTTCCATTTCTTGATGTCGCCCATGAAAATCTTGGCGAGTGTCGAACCGTCGATGGTCAATTCGCCGGGCTTGATGCCCTCCAGATTGACGACCGGCACGATGCCGCCCATCACCATCGGGAACTGGGCGAGACCGGCCTCATCGAGTTCCTTACCCGGAAGCGGCGCATCGCTGGCGCCGAAAGTCACGGTCTTGGCCTTGATCTGCTTGATCCCACCGCCGGAACCGATCGACTGATAATTCAGACCGTTGCCGGTTTCCTTTTTATAGGCATCAGCCCATTTGGCGTAGATCGGATAGGGAAATGTGGCGCCGGCGCCGGAAATGTCGGCAGCCTGAGCAGGGACGTAAGCAGCGGCGGCAATGAAACCGGCGGCTGCCCAAATAGCGGACCTTGTCGTCCAGTGTTTCACGGGGTCTCTCCATGTTGGCGGCCAAAAGCGTGCGCGAGGCTCGGCGCCCCTGATTTCCGCCTTTGCGCCCGTGGTTCGGGCGGCCGCTGTTGCTTTAAGACGCTCTCCAAGACCGAGCTTCGGACAGGTTTTTTTAGTCGTCCTGGATCGAGAAGTTCCGAAGTCGAGGCCAGCCATAGGCGTCGCATGTCACCGTTCTATAAACGTTTGGTGACAATCACATGACAGTTTAAGGCTTTGATTTTGCTTCTAATTCGTTCGCTGATTGGGAATCGGCGGTGTGCAACGGCAGGTGCATTGTGAAAGTGGCGCCGGCGCCCGGCGTGCTCTCGATGTTCAATCGGCCGCCGTGCCGGTTGAGCACATGTTTGACCAGCGCCAAACCCAATCCGGTTCCGCCCTGGGCGCGGCTGTCGGCGACATCGACCCGGTAGAACCGCTCGGTCAGCCGCGGCAAATGCTCGGGCGCGATCCCGGGACCATAGTCACGTACCGCCAGGCGTACCTCTGGCACTCCGGCGCGGGTCTGGCTGCGTACCAGTGTGATATCGATCCGCTTGCCCGCAGCGCCGTATTTGAGCGCGTTCTCGACCAAGTTTTCGAGCACGCGGATCAATTCGTCGCGATCGCCGAGCACGATCAGCGCGTCCGGCGGCGCGGCAACCTTGATTACGACGTCGCGGTCGCGCGCCAGCGTCTGTAACCCGTCGGCCACCTGGCGTACGATCGGAGCAAGATCGAGCGGCGTGTTCGGCTGCAGGTGCGCATTGAGCTCGATGCGCGACAGCGAGAGCAGATCGTCGATCAGGCGCGCCATGCGGGCGGCCTGTCCCTGCATGATGGTGAGAAATTTGGCGCGCGCCGCAGAATCGTCCTTGGCCGTTCCCTGCAAGGTTTCGATAAAGCCGAGCAGCGCCGCCAGCGGCGTGCGCAATTCATGGCTGGCATTGGCGATGAAATCGGCGCGCATCTCCTCGACCCGTCGCAACGGGGTGAGGTCGTTGAACGTCATCAACAGAATCTCGGAGGGCCGGTCACCGACGGCCGGCAGCTTTACCGGCATGACGAAAGCTTCAAACCAGCGGTCGAGCGGCACACGCTCGAAGAATTCCACCCGTTGCGGCGTCCGGCTGGCAGTGGCGCGCCGGATTGCGTCGACCAGCTCCGGCATGCGCAACGTGATCAAGGCCGGTTCGCCGCGGCGCAACGACGGCGCGATCGCCGCCGCCGCCGCGTTGAAGGCAATGACGCGGCCGTCGCGGTCGAGCACGATTGCCGGTCCTGGCAGGCCGCCGATCAGGGAGTCGATCAGCATCGCCTGCGGATGCGGCGCGGTGCGGTCATATATTGGCAGCCCCAAGCCGGAATTGGCATCCGCGCCCAGCCTGCCAAGCAACGCAAGCCAAGCCCCACGCAGGCGGCTCGGCCAATCCGCGCCGTGCGGCAAATTTGCGCTGTTGTCTTCGCTCGCCATGGTCAATCGGCGCTGATCTTCTCGGTCTCGATCTCGCTGCGGAGCGGCGCGGTCACGCTTTTCACCGCATGTAACGCGGGTTTCGCGCGCGCGCCCCGGATGTTGAGCACAATTTCGCGCGTACCCAAAATAATGAGCGCGACGACGAACGGCACCAAGTAATAAAGCACCCGAAACAACAGCAATCCCGCCAGCACACTTTCCTTGTCGAACTGCCACAACGCCACCAGCATGGCGGCATCGAACACGCCAAGACCGCCGGGTGCATGGCTGGCAAAACCGAGCAGCGTCGCCGATACGAACACGACCGCCAGTGTCACAAAGCCGATATTCGGTTCACTCGGCAGCAGCATGTACATGGCAACCGCGCAGCAGCTGAGGTCGAGAATTCCGATGCATATCTGCAGCAGCGTGGACGGCCCGCTCGGCAGATTTACTCGCCATTCGCCCCGCCCGATCTCGCGCGGCGCGCTCCAGACCCAGCCGAGATAGGAGGCGAGCACGATCAGCATCGCAGCCGCGATGCAGCGGTTGGCCCAGATCGGAAGCTGATCGATCCAGCCCGCAGCCTGCGGCGTATAGGCGACGCCGAGGCCGAGCACGGTCGCGTTGCCGAGCCAGAACGTCAGGCCCGCCACAAAGCAGATTTTGGCCACTTCGATGGCGTCGAGCCCATAGGCCGAATAGATGCGGTAGCGGACCGCGCCGCCGGTGAAAACGGTGGCGCCGATATTGTGACCGATCGAATAACTGGTGAATCCGGCAAGCGCCGCGATGCGATAAGGGATTTCCTTGCGCCCGATCGTGCGCAGAGCGAACAAGTCATAGAACGTAAGCGTGAAATAGGCGCCCGCGACGAATACGGCGGCGGCGGCGATGTGGCGCGGCTTGGTTGCCTTCAACGCAGCAACGACCTCATTGAAGTTGATGTCGCGCAGCATGTGAACCAGCACCACCACCGCCACGGCGATGATGGTCAGACTGAGAAACACCCCGATCCGATTCCAGCCGATATAGTTCTGGAAAAATCGCGCCACCGCGCGCAGCGACTTGAGCATCTTTCCTCCGGTTTGGCGCGCAAGTCCCCCGGCCATGAGACCCCGAGACGCCGCGCGCCCTGACGGCGCGCTATGAGACCCCACTAGCAGAACTCCTTCCGCAGCGCGAGTGGACTGCCGCCAGCCCCCGCGATTTGCTAGATTGGACGGTAAATGGACCTACGACCCAATGAAGGCCGATTGGAGGACAGCCCATGAGCGAGTTCGATCGTTCCCTGCCGCGCCGGGCACTGCTGCAAGGCGCCGGCATCGGCCTCGGTGCCGGCCTTTTGGCCGGCGTTGCGACGCCGGCGGCGGCCGCGCCGGAGGCTTCGATCTGGAGCGCGGAATATTGGGCCAAGAAAGGCGATGTGAAGCTCAATCTGTGGCGCAAGCGCGTCGGCGCACCGAAGGCGGGTGAACCGGCGTTGCCGATCGTATTCTTGGTGCATGGATCGTCGAACTCGGCGCGCTCGTCCTACGACCTCACGGTGGCCGGCAAGGACGAGTATTCGCTGATGAACGTGCTCGCGCACTACGGCTATGACGTGTGGACCATGGACCACGATGGCTACGGTTACTCGGGCTCATCGGGCAATAATTCCGACATGGCCAGCGGCGTCGAGGATCTCAAAGCCGCGATCCCGGTCGTTATGAATGAGACCGGACAGCAGAAGGCGCATTTTTACGGCACCTCGTCGGGTGGCATCCGCGCCGCGGCCTATGCACAGGCGCAGCCCGAACGTGTCGACCGGCTGGCGCTCGCAGCCTTTACCTACAAGGGCAATGGCGCCGCGGAGATCGAACGGCGGCAGAAGCGGATCGCGGAATTGCGCGCTAGCCCGCGTCGCAAGCGCGACGCCGCCATGATCCGCTCGATTTTTACCCGCGACGGCCACCCATCGTTCTACGAACCGGCAATGGTTGAGGCGCTGATCGCCGATGAGATGAAATTCGGCAATGAAGTGCCGAGCGGCACCTATATCGACATGGCGGCTAACATGCCGATCGTGGACCCCAAGAAGATATTGTCGCCGGTGCTGATGCTGCGCGGCGAGTTCGACGGCAATTCGACCAACGACGACCTGCTCGACTTTTATAGGCAGCTGCCGAACGGCGACCGCCAGTTCGTCATCCTGCCGCAGACCGCGCACAGCGCAGGCTACAGCAAAAACCGGCGCCTGCTTTATTACGCGCTGCGCAACTTCCTGGCCGCGCCAGTACCCGCGGCGGCTTAGCCGGCGGCGCACCTCACTTGGCGGCGAAAAACTCGCGTAGCGCGGCAGTGGTCTCCACTGGGGCTTCCTCGGACAGGTAGTGTCCGCAAGGCAGCGCCTTGGCGCCGACGATATTCGACGCGTATTTTTTCCAGATTTCCGCCGGGCCGGGGTTGTGATTACGGCCGACGCCGCCGGTCGCGCCCCAGAGCAACAGCACTGGGCACTCGATCTTGCGGCCGGAGGCGAAATCCTTCGCGTCCGTCACCAGGTCGATCCCCGCCGCTGCGCGGTAGTCCTCGCAGATAGCGTGAATTGTTTCCGGATTGCGGAAGCAGCGTTTGTAATCGGCGAGCGCCTCCTTATCGAAGAAACTCAGACCCTGCTTGGTCTTGGCGAGCTTCTTCTCGATGAACCAATCGGGATCGAAGCCCATCATGCGTTCGGGCATGTCGTAGGGCTGGATGTTGAAGAACCAATGCCAGGAAAACGTCGCCCATTGCATGTTGATGTTATTGTACAGGTAGTACTGCGGGATGATGTCGAGGATGGCCGCCCGTGTGACTTTCGCCGGATGATCGAGACACATGCGGTGCAGAACACGTGCCCCCCGGTCATGACCGGCGGCGTAAAATTTGTCGAAGCCGAGCGCCCCCATCACCTCGACCTGATCCTGCGCCATGGCGCGGAACGAATAGCCGGAATGGTCGTCGCCGCCCGGCGGCTTCTCGGAATCGCCGTAGCCGCGCAGATCGGTCAAGACCACGGTGAATTCGCGCGCCAGCGTCGGCGCGACCTTGAGCCACGACAGATGATTGAACGGATTCCCGTGCATCAATAGCAGCGGCGGCCCGCTGCCGCCGGTCACGGTGACGATGCGCGCGCCACTGGTTTTGATCTCAGTCCGCTTGAATCCTTCCAGCATGTTTGATGCCCGCTAGATTCCGAAATACTGCGAATACTTTTTCTTTATCTCCTCGGTTGCCGCCTCCTGTGCGACCGGATCGGACGGCAGCAGCTTGATCTTGGCCAACGGCGTGCGCCCGGCGTGCTCTTTCACATCCGGATGGAACGAGCGCAGCGCGGCCTTGTCGACCAGATATTGCTGGGTCTCGAGCGAAAACAAGAAACTGATAAACAGTCTGGCGGCGTTGGGATGCGGCGCATTCTTGGCGATTCCCTCGCAGCTCGGAACCAACGGTGTTCCCTCCGAGGCGTACACCAGCGCGATTGGCGCGCCGTCCTCCTTCAGCCGGATGTGGACGTATTCGAGGCCTTCGGAGGCAACGGCGCGCTCGCCGAGCGCCAATTTCTTCGGCGGTTCGGTCGCCGACTGCACCTGCAGTATTTTCTGCTTGCCGAGCTTTTCGAAAAAGCCCCAGCCGATTGCGTTCGCGGTCTGGAAGGTCGCAGTGACGACGGCACCGCTGTAGCTCGGATGCGCCTTGACGATCTTGCCGGACCATTTCGGGTCGAGCAGATCGGCGTAGCTTTTCGGCGCCTCCTCCGGCTTCACCAGATTTGTATTGTAGGCAATCGGCATCAGCGTAAAGCGAACGCTAGCATAGGTGCCGTCGGGATCGCGTTCCCTGGCGGGCCATTTCGCCAGTTCGGCAGGGAGATACGGCTCGAGGATTCCTTGTTTCTTCCAAGTGATGAATACGCCCTGATCGGTGCTGTCGAGCACATCGGCTGCAAAGATATTGCTGGCGCGCTCTTGTGCCAACCGCTGGAAGAGGCGCTCACTGCCGGTGCGTTCGACCTGCACCGTGATGCCGGGATATTTTTTCTCGAAATTCTTGGCAAGATCTTGCGCGACTTTAAGGTCGATCGTCGAATACCAGACTATCTTGCCTTCCTTGGTCGACGCCTCGATCAGCTGCGGGGTCACCGGCTCCGGCGCCGGCGGTGCGGCTAAGGCCGGGCCGAGCAGCAGAGCGATCAGGCCCGCCGCGGCGGCAGCGCCCCTCGTCAACGCGGTTTTCATGACATCCTCCCTGAACCCAGCCGGCGTAGGTGCGCGTCCGCAGCCCACCGGCTTGTTTGAAAGCCAGCATAGCAAAGTCTTAGCCTGGGAAGGCCTGAGCAGCGGTATGCACCCATTTTTTTAGCCAAAAACCACGCAAATCGACCTTCTGGGCGGCTTTGGCTTGCCGAGCGACGTCCGAAAAGAGGAAACTGCCGCCAGCAAACCTAGCTAGGCGGCTGATGCCAAATTTCTTCGATTTTGCTTGAACCTAGCGGCCGCCGGCAGCGACCCATTCATGAGCCGATAAGCCTGCGATGCAAACGACTTCGGACGAGGTTTTGATCGGGAGGATCGCAAGCGGCGACCGGCTCGCCATGCAGGTGCTGTTCGCACGGCACCATGTTCGTGTGTACCGGTTCGTGCTGCGTCTGGTGCGCAACGAAGCGACGGCGGAGGACTTGATCAGCGAGGTATTCCTGGATGTCTGGCGGCAGGCCGGCAAATTCGAGGGCCGCTCGGCGGTCTCGACTTGGTTGCTGAGCATCGCACGCTTCAAGGCGCTATCGGCGCTGCGGCGCAAACCGGAGCAGGAACTGGACGAGGAGACGGCGGAGCAGATCGAGGATCATGCCGATAACCCCGAGGTCGCTCTGGCAAAGAAAGACAAGGCCGCGGTCTTGCGACAAGCGTTGAGCAAGCTTTCCGCGGAACACCGGGAGATCGTGGACCTCGTCTACTATCACGAGAAATCGGTGGAGGAAGTTGCGGGAATTGTCGGCATCCCGGAAGCGACCGTGAAGACGCGCATGTTCTACGCGCGCAAGAAATTGTCTGAGCTCTTGAAGGAGCAAGGAATCGATCGAGGTTGGCCATGACGACGACAAACAAAGAAGCGCACAGCGAAATCGAAGCGTTGCTGCCGTGGTACGCGGCGGGAACGCTGAGCCGTCGCGACGTCCAGCGCGTCGAAGAGGCCCTCGCCAGCGATCCTGAACTCGCTCGGCGTTATGCGATGGTGCGCGAGGAACTGGGCGAGACCATCCTGCTCAACGAGACGCTGGGCGCGCCTTCAGGCCGCGCGATGGAAAAGCTGTTCGCCAAGATCGATGCCGAGCCTGCGCGCAAGCCGGCCGTCACGCTCAATCTTGCCGCACGCGTTGCGGAATTTTTCGCAAGCCTGTCGCCGCGCACGCTGGCTTGGTCGGCGACCGCCGCCGCGATCGCCATCCTGTTACAGGCCGGCCTGATCGCCAGCATCGTGATCAAAGAGAAGAGCGCCGGCGGTTATGAGACGGCATCTGCGCCGAGCACGGATCCGGGCGTCGGCGCCTTCACGATCATCCGCTTTGCGCCGCAGGCCTCTTCCGACGACATCACCAAGTTTCTTGAAGCCAACAAGCTGCAGATCGCGGCTGGGCCGATGTCCGGTGGGCTTTACAAAGTCCGCGTCGCGGTGACCGGATTGCCGAAGGCCGAGCTCGCGCGCATCGTCAAGAAACTGCAGGAAGATAAGGTCGTCGGCTTCATTGCCACGACCGAATGAGATGAGCGTATTGCGGAGGTCACACCATGCGCGCACGTCGTAGCATTCTGCTCCTCGCAGCTATGGTTGCGCTGATTCTTGCGATCGCCGATATCGCCTTCGCGCAGCGGGTCTTTAGCCATGGCACTTCGCCGAATACCGGCGCGAGCGTGCCGACACGCGGCGGTGGCGGAAATTATGGCGGTGGCGGCTATCGCGGCGGATGGGGTGGGCCGGGCATGCTCATGACGACCCCGCAAATGGGCGCCCCCGGCGGGCAAAATATCGAGGATGAACCACCGCAACGTCCAAGGCGTTCGCCGCAACGCTCGACGCGGCGCGGCCCGAGCGGTGCGCCGGCAACCGATGAACGCCGATTGGTGCCGAACGAAGTCGTGATCGAAGTTTCCAACTCCGTCAGTTCGCAACAAATCGATGCGCTGCAACGCCGTCATCTGCTTGCCCGCCTCGAATCGCAAACGTTCCAGTTGTCCGGCACCACGATGTTTCGATGGCGGATTCCCGATCGCCGCTCGGTCGCCACTGTGATACGCGCGCTGGTACGCGATCGGGTGGTCGCATCGGCGCAGCCGAACTACCTGTTCGCGCTGCAACAAGACGAGACCAAAGCCGCCCCCGAAGGCGACGCCGCACAATACGAACTTGCCAAATTGCGGCTGCCGCAAGCGCATACCCTTGCCAAGGGTGCCCATGTCCCTGTGGCGGTTATTGATTCAGGCGTGGACGCCAGTCATCCCGAACTGGCCGGAGCCGTCGTCAAAGCTTTCGACACGCTGTCGCCACCGACGGCACCGCACAAGCATGGCACCGCCACTGCTGGCCTGATCGCGGCCCACGGCAAGCTGATGGGCGCGGCGCCGGGCGCGCACATCCTTGCGGTACGCGCCTTCGACGGCACCGGCACGAGTGCCGAGGGGACTACATTCAACATCCTCAAAGGGCTCGACTGGGCAGCGGCGAACGGCGCGCGGGTCATCAACATGAGTTTTGCCGGGCCGGCCGATCCGGCAATCCAGCGCAGCCTGGCGGCCGCGCACAAGAAAGGCATCGTGCTGGTGGCGGCGGCTGGAAACGCCGGTCCGAAATCGCCCCCGCTTTATCCCGCGGCCGATCCAAACGTGATCGCGGTCACTGCGACCGACGCCGACGATAAACTTTTTCCGCAATCCAATCAGGGTCGCCACATCGCGGTTGCGGCACCGGGCGCACAAATTCTGGTCGCTATTCCCGACGGCGCCTATGAAGTGTCTTCCGGTACGTCCTATTCCGCGGCGGAAGTGAGCGGGATTGTCGCGTTGATGCTCGAGCGCAAGAGCGATCTTACACCCGATAAAGTGCGCGACATCCTGCTGGCGACGGCAAAAGACCTCGGCCCCAAGGGCCGCGACATAATGTTCGGCGCTGGGCTTGCCGACGCCTACGGCGCCCTTTTGGCGGAATCGACGCCAATGGCCGTGGCGCCACGGCCGGTCTCGCGCACTAGAGCGGGCGCGCGCTAAAGCCTCCCCTCCCCGCCCCACTTGCAGTCGCGACGAAAAACCGCCACTTGTGGCGCGACTAGAGGTTTTATTGGATAAGACATGGACGCAAAAAACCTGCCGCAGATGCTGCCGCTACGCGTAACGCGCAACGACAGGATCGCAGACGGCATTCATTTGCTGGAGTTTCGCGACGCCGGTGACCGGCCGCTGCCGGAATTTTCAGCCGGCGCGCATATCGCCATTCAGGTGCCGAACGGCCTGCTACGCAAATATTCGCTGTGCAACGACCCAGCCGAGCGCGACCGTTACCTGGTCGCGATCAAGCGCGAGGCCAACGGACGCGGCGGCTCCTGCAACCTCATCGACAATACAAAGGCCGGCGATGAGTTGATGGTGACTCCCCCGGTCAACGACTTCGGCCTGCCGACACGCGCGCAGGATTTCCTGTTCATTGCCGGTGGCATCGGTATCACGCCGATCATGGCCATGATTCGGGAGACGCAGCGGCAGAGAAAACGGTTCCGCCTGTATTACTGCTCGCGTTCGCCGGAAACGACCGCGTTCCTTGACGAGCTTGGCGCACCGGAATTCAAAGACTGCGTCACAGTCCACTACGATCAGGGCGACCCCGCCAAATCGCTCGACTTGCGGCCGATCCTCGCCGAGCGAAAGAACCGCGAGCATCTCTATTGCTGCGGGCCGCGCCCGTTGATGGAGGCGGTGCGCCAAATGACCGACCACTGGTCATCGACGGCGGTGCATTTCGAGGCCTTCAGCGAAGCCGAGACGCACAAGCCGACGGACAAACCGTTCAAGGTTCGCCTTGCGCGCTCCGGTGAGGTCCTCGACGTCCCCACCACCAAGACCATCCTCGAAGTCTTGCGCGATCACGGCCTCGAGGTACCGAGCTCATGCGAGACCGGGACCTGCGGGACCTGTCGTACCAAGCTCATCGCCGGCGAGGCCGACCATCGTGATCTGGTGCTTGCCGAGCACGAGCGCAAAGACACCATTATGATCTGTGTGTCGCGCGCGCGCGGCGACGAAATCACCATCGATCGCTGAAAATCATTCTTGAATCGACCGCAAATAAGCGGTCGCTGCGCGGGCATCGTCATCGCTGAATTTGAATTCCGGCATGGCCGGATGGCTGGACGAGATGCCGCGCCTGAGCAGCCGCGGAAACTGATCGGGATCGAAGCTGTGGCCGAGCGCACGAAACGGCGGCGCGCCGCGCATCGGACTGGCGCCGGTTTTTCCGACCGCGTGACAGCTTGCGCAGAATTCATCGAGCAGCGCACGGCCATGTTGAGCCGGATCCTGCACTCGCCCGGCCGAGCCCAGGCTCGGCGGCGCCAGCAATGACGCGACCAGCGACAAGACGATCGGCGGTGGCCGTTGCATCTCGAATCTCGCGATCCGTACCGGTGAGGTCATGGCGCGCCGGAAGGGATTCGAACCCCTGACCCCCAGATTCGAAGTCTGGTGCTCTATCCAGCTGAGCTACCGGCGCGTGCGTTGACCTTATCAGAGTCCGGCTCGATCAGGCCACCGGCACACCCAGGATCGCTTCGAACCGAGCGCGATAGGCCGACCAGATTTCCGGATTGACCAGGCGCGGCGGCCGGCCGCCTTTGAGCAGGCCGACGACTTGCTCGGCGCCCTCCGCGGCAACCGCCCGGCGCGCTTCAACGGTCACGCCGGCCGTGTGATAGGTCGCGATCACGTTATCGAGCGTCAGCAACGGATGTTGCAGCGGCGGCGGCTCCTTCTCCCAGACGTCGAGCCCGGCACCGGCGAGATGCCCGGACTTGAGCGCGTCGAACATCGCGACCTCGTCATGGATACCGCCGCGCGCGGTGGTTACGAACAGCGCGCCTTTCTTCATCCGGGCCAGGGCCCGCGCATCGATCATCCCCATCGTTTCGCCGGTGCGTGGACAATGAATCGACACGATGTCCGCTCGCGCAAGCAATTCCTCGAAAGCCGCCGAACGCGCACCGCGGCGGGCGATTTCCTCCGCCTCGACGTAGGGATCGTAGGCCAGCACGATCATGCCAAAGGCCTGCGCCAGGCGCGCGACACGCGTGCCGACGTGGCCGACGCCGATGATGCCGAGCGTTTTTCCTGAAAGCTCCCTTCCCATGAGGTCTTCACGCGCGTAGCCGCGCTCGCGCCGCAGCCGCCGGTCGGTTTCGCCGATCCGCTTGGACAGCGCGAGCATCAGGCCGAGCGTGTGTTCGGCAACCGCTGGCGCGTTCATGCCGGCCTGGTTGACGACGATAACGCCGGCCTTGCTGCAGGCCTCGACATCGACGGTGTCGTAGCCGGCGCCGCTGGTCGAAACGCAGAGCAGCTTCGGGCAGCGTTGCAGCAGCTCGTCCGTAACGAACCAACGGCGCGGGAGCTCGTCTTTCGCCGACGAAATCATATAGACATGCGCCTCGTTGAGCGCGGACCACCCGAGACTCTCGGCGCCCGCCCGCTCGCAGGTGCGCAGATCGATATCGTCTTCGCGCGCAAACCGTTCGGCCATTGCCGGATCGTAAGGAAAATCAAATCGAACGACGATCTTCGGATTGGCGGGCATGGGACGCTCACAATTGCGGCCGGCACGCATGCCGGCCGTGGACTCTTTATTGGCACGCCGGAAGGGAGCTACCAGCGCTTCGCGTGTTTGAAGTAGTGCCGCGCGGCCAAATTGTCCATCCTACATTCACCCGCCCGGCACTTGCGGTCGATCGGTCTCGGTGTGCGGATGAAACTTGTCGCGGATGGCAACGGTTATTTCGGGCATAGCTGATCCGATCCGGAGGCAGGAACGAATAGTAATGCATGCAGTAAATTGCTGCTATCGTGGCGGCCGGACCGACCGGGAGAATTGACAATGACCACGACCGTCGAAGTGCTGGCTGCCGCGTTCAAGGACGCCGGTACGCCATTCATTGTGGGTCATCCGGGCGGCGAGTCGGTCGAGTTGATGGAAGCGGCGCGCCAGCGTCAGATGCGTTTTCTCCTGATGAAACAGGAAGTCGCCGGCGCCATACTGGCCTCGACCTGGGGCGACCTCACCGGCAGTCCTGGCATTTGCCTTTCCACACGCGGTCCCGGCGCCGCCAATATGGTCAACGGCGTGGCGCATGCCTTCCTCGACCGCTCGCCGCTGATCGCGATCACCGATTCTTATTCCCGCCCCACTTACGAAACCGGCTTGCGCCAGCGTCTCAATCAGCTCGCGATTTACGAGCCGATCTCGAAGTGGAGCACGACCATCGACGCCAAGACCGTGCGCCAGCAGGTGCGCCGCGCCATGCGCACCGCGACCGGCGCACCTCCCGGCCCCGTGCATTTCGAATTCCCGCAGAGCGAAACCACGCGGGAGGCCGGCGACTACGCCGCCGAGCCGCCGCTGATGCCGAACTGGATCACGCCCGGCCCGGATCGCGCCGATCTCAAGCCGGCGCTCGACATGCTCGGCAAGTCGAAACGGCCGATCCTGATTGCGGGCTTAGGCGTGTACTGGTGCGGCGCGTCGGCGGAATTCGTCAAATTCGCCGAGCGCCTCGGCGCCCCGGTGCTCACCACTACCAAATGCAAGGGCGTGATCCCGGAGGACCACCCGTTGCGCGCCGGCTGCATCATCGGCGGCCTGATCGAGCGCAAGCTGGTGGCGGAAGCCGACCTGATCGTTACCGTCGGGCTCGATGCCGTCGAACTGCAGCCGAAGCCTTGGCCCTACACGTTGCCAGTATTGTCGCTGTCCTCAGTCCCGAGCGTCGACGCCCTGGTGCCGGCCGATCCGGAAATCATCGGCGACCTGCAGGCGCTATTGGCGGGCTTGGCGCTTTGGGCGCCCGAGGGCACCAATTGGGGCGAAAAGGCCGCCAAGGCGTTCCGGCAGGAAGTCCGCGACGCCCTCAATACGCCCAGCACTGGCCTGTCGCCGCAGCGCACGATGGAGATCGCGCGCGCGATATTGCCGCGTAATACGATCGCCACCTGCGATGCCGGCGCCAGCCGACTGCTGGTGGTGCAGAAGTGGGAATCCTACGGACCGCGCGAATTCCTCACCTCGAATGGGCTCGCCTCCATGGGCTATGCGGTGCCGGGCGCGCTGGCGGCGCGCATGGCCTATCCGGACCGGCCGGTAGTCGCGTTTACGGGCGACGGCGGCTTCCTGATGACAGTCGCAGAATTGCAAACGGCGCAGCGCGAAAATCTGCCCATCATCGTGCTGGTGATTGACGACCGCGAAATCGGCCTGATTCGCGTCAAGCAGGAGATCAAGGGCATTCCCCTGCACGGCGTGCAAATCGGCGGCGTTGATTGGGAAAAACTAGCGCAATCCTTTGGCGCCGACGGCGTGGTGGTGGAAACCGAGCAGGCTCTGAGCAGCGCCCTCAGCGCGGCGCTGCTATCGAAACGCACCACCGTCATCGGCGTGCGCATCGACGCCTCCGGCTATGTCGCCCAATTCAACGCGTTGCGCGAACTGTAAGCCTTAAGGTCGAAGCCCATCGCGAATGCCGGCGGTCCATTTCGATGCCGCCGCCGACAGGAACCCGATATCCGATTGGGTGGTCAGAAACAGACAGCCCTTACGAACCAAGTCGAGTTGACGTTGAACGTCGCGGTTGCCGCCGCAGCCGGCGTATTTGCCATGCTTGCGGCAGGCCGCAATCAGGCGTTCCTGTGCCGCGACCAAAGCCGGATCGTCGAACTTGCCGGGCTTGCCCATATTGGCGAGCAGGTCGTTGCTGCCGAGATGGATGACGTCGACGCCGTCGACCGCCGCGATCGCCTCGACATTCTCCAGCCCTTCCACGGTCTCGATCATGCACACGAGAAGACAGATGTCGTTGAGTTGCGGCACGCTCTCGCTCAGCGGCACCGAACGATAATCGAAATGCGGATAGCCGGCGGTGACCGAGCGCCTGCCGAGCGGGGCGAACTTGCAGATATCGACCGCCTTGTGCGCCTGCGCCGCCGTGTTCACGTCGGGGTAAACGATGCCCATTGCACCGTTGTCGAGCAGCAACGATACGTCGGGATCGTCGATGCCGCGCACGCGCACCAGCGGAGCAATGCCGCAGCCGAGCGCCGTGCTCACGATGTGGCCGATGGTCTCGAGATTGAACAGCGAATGCTGGCAATCGATAAAGATAAAATCGTGCCCGGTCGTCTTGGCGATGCGGGCAATGTCACCGGAGCGCGCGAGCCGCACCGGCATGCCTAGCGCGACCTGGCCGGCCTGCATGCGCGCCTTGACCGGGTTGACAAGCTTGTCCGTTTGCGGCGCCACGCCCTGCCTCACTGCCGACGGGCTCAACTGCCTTTGAGCTCGTGCGATTCCGGCATGTAGAGGTCTTTCCACGACGCCGGTACACGCTTCATGGTACCGACTTTGTGCATGAAGTTGGCAAACGTCGTCGTTTGCTGCGGCGCCGTCGTCCACACATTGTCGGGATCGGAGATGTACTTGGCCAAGTCAGCCGGGGTGCTGCGCTTTTCATTGGTCGTCTTGATGTAAATCTCTGCTGCCTGACTGGTATTCTTGTTGATGAAGTCCTCTGCCTCGCTGAGCGCAGCGAAAACGGCGCTGGTCACCTTCGGATTGGCGTCGCGGAACTTCTTTGCCATGATCATCACGCCGTTAGTCGCCGGACCGCCGAGCGTGTCGTAGGACTTCAACACGTTGTGCACGCCCGGAGTCGCCAACTCCAGGTAATAATACGGCGCGACGGAATAGTGGCTGTTGACCTCGGTCGCTTTCGACATCACCGATGTCGCAGCATCCGGATGCGGACGCGTGATGGTGAACGGGTCGAGCTTGGCGTATTGATCCTGGCCCCATTCCTTGGCGGCCGCCATTTGCAGACAGATTGCCTGGCTCGACACCTTGACCGCCGGCAAGGCGATCTTGTCGTGCTCGTTGAAATCCTTGATCGTCTTGATCGTCTCCCGGTTGGTGACCAGCATGAACGGCATCGATTGCACGGCGGACAGTGCCCTCACCTCGTTCGGCGTGCCGGCAGTCTTGTCCCAAAGTGTCGCCAGGCCCGGCACGCCGGTGACGCCGAAATTCATTTGCCCGCTCAACAACGCGTCGACCAGCGATTGGGTGCCGCCCATCGTCTTGAAGTCCGACTTGAGCGAGGCCACCCCGAGCTTGCCGGCATGCTTTTCGATCAGCTTGAGCGTGTCCATCACCATCATCGGCAAATAGGGCAGACCGTGCTGACTGATCAGCACGATGCTCGACACTTCGTCGGCAAAAGCCGAGCGCATTAGCGCCGGCGTCGCCAAAGCAGCCGGCGCGGCCGCGAGGGCTTTGCAGAAATTACGCCTGTGGATCATGAGTTGCTCCCGTCAATCCAAGCCAGTGCGTCACGCAATCAGGATTGCATGCCCCAGCGTTGGACCGTTCTGGTTTCGATGAAGCGGAATATGACGTTCTCGACCGCAAGTCCGATCAGGATGATAGTGAGCAAGCCGGCAAATACTTCCGGAATATTGAGCTGATTCTTGCTCTCGAAGATGTACCAGCCGAGCCCGCCTTGGCCCGATGACACGCCGAATACCAATTCGGCTGCGATCAGCGTGCGCCAGGCGAAGGCCCAGCCGATCTTGAGGCCGGCGAGAATGCTCGGAAACGCGGCGGGGATGAGAATCTTCGCGACGAAGCGCAATCCGCTGAGATTGTAGTTGCGCCCCACCATGCGCACCGTTGCGGACACGCTGCGGAACCCGGCCAGCGTGTTGAGCGCGACCGCCCACATCACCGAATGGATTAGGACAAAAACCAGACTGCCCGCGCCCAAACCAAACCAGATCAGCGCGAGCGGCAGTAAGGCGATCGCCGGCAACGGATTGAACATCGCGGTCATGGTCTCGAGAAAATCGGTGCCGATCCGCGTGCTGATCGCAAAGACCGTGAGCAGGCCGGCGAGCAGCGTGCCGGATGCAAAGCCGACGAGGAGCACCTCGATCGAGCTCAGCGCGCGGGACGGAATCGTGCCTTCTGAAAAGCCCGCGATCAGTGCGCGCAAGGTTTCGCTGAACGGCGGAACCAGCAGCGGATTGTCGAGCCAGCGGCCATAAACTTCCCAAGCTCCGGCGAGGACCAGAAGAATGGCAACCTTGCGTAGCCATGATTGGTTGTAGATTTTCTCCGGCAGCGTCAGCGGCTTTTGAATGATGCCAAACTGCTCGGGCCCCAGCGTCTCGCAGTAGATATTCGCCCGTTGAACCACATCAAGCATGGGGCGCCTCCTCGATTTGATCGGCGAACAGCATGTCGTGAATCTCGCGGCCAAGCGCAGCGGCCTCGTTGGAAGTCTCTTGGCCCCGCGGCACGCTGTTGATTTCGGCTTTCACCTGACCCGGATGCGGCGACAACAGAAGGATGCGGCTGCCGATCTTGATCGCTTCCGGAATCGAATGGGTGACGAACAGCACCGTGAAGCATATTTCGTCCCACAGCGACAACAACTCGTCCTGCATGCGCACGCGCGTCAATGCGTCGAGCGCGGCGAACGGCTCATCCATCAATAGAATATCGGGCTCCATAGCCATGCCGCGCGCGATCGCGACGCGCTGCTTCATGCCGCCGGATAGCGTGTGCGGATAGCTGTGCGCGAACTGGGTGAGTTTGACCATCTTGATGTAATCCATCGCGCGCTCTTCGGCCGCTTTGCCGTGTAGCGTGCCGGTCGTCTTGAGCGGGAAGGCGACGTTCTCAAGAACTGTCTTCCACGGCAGCAGCTGATCGAATTCCTGGAACACCATGATGCGGTCCGGGCCCGGCTTCTTGATCAGCTCACCCTTCAAGCGGATCTCGCCTTCTGTCGGCTGCAGATAACCGCCAACGGCCTTCAGCAAGGTCGATTTGCCGCAGCCCGACGGTCCGAGCACGACGAAGCGGTCGCCTTGCAGCACGTTGAACCCGACGCGGTACGTCGCGGTGACCAGATGGCGTTGCGTCTTGTACTGGATGGTCACGCCGCGGACGTCGAGCAACGGTGTGACGCCGCCTGCACCCGGCTCGGCAGCTATTGAGGCGGGTGTCGCGCCGCTTGCCATCAGTTGTTTCCTCCCACCATCGAAGCCGTTTTTATCGTTATGGTTGCGCGAGACTTACCGTCCGCCCGCATAGCTGCCCAATAATTTGGACGGTTTCCATCGGCTTGCCAAGACTATACGCTGCGCGATCAATCAAAAAAGCTGAGAAACGCGGGATGGAAACAGGAGAAACGATACGCATCGGCGCCGGCGCCGGAACCTCCGACGACCGCATGGTGCCGGCCCTGGAGCTGGCCGAGCGCGGCGACATCGATTACCTAGTCTTCGAATGCCTCGCCGAGCGCACGGTTTCGCGCGAAAATCTGGCGCGCAGCAAAGACCCCGAGCTTGGCTATTCTCCGTCGCTGCCCGCGCGCCTGCGAATGGTACTGCCGGCCTGCATCACGAAGGGCATCCGCATCGTGAGCAACATGGGCGCCGCCAATCCGCTCGGCGGAGCGCGCGCCGCTCGCAAGGAAGCCGCCGATTTGGGCCTCGGCGATGTCGCGGTCGCGGTCGTCCTTGGTGACGACGTGTCGAGCATCGTGAAGCACCGGCCCGAGCTTCGCCTCATCGAGAACGGCGAGCCGCTGGAATCCATCTTGCCCAAGATGATTTCCGCCAATGCCTATCTCGGCGCCGATGTAGTTTGCGAAGCGCTCAACACCGGCGCACCGATCGTGTTGTCAGGCCGGGTGGCAGATCCGTCGCTGTTTCTCGCGCCGATGCTGCATGAATTCGGCTGGTCCCACGACGATCTGCCAAAAATTGCGCAGGGCAGCGCAGCCGGCCACCTGCTCGAATGTACGGCCTCGGTGACGGGTGGCTGCTTCGGCTGGCCGGGCAAGAAGGACGTGCCCGACCTTGCCCGCAACGGCTATCCCTTCGCGGATGTCAGAGCGGATGGTTCGATCGTGATCGGCAAGACGCCGGGCACCGGCGGCCGGCTCGACGTTATGACCTGCACGGAGCAATTGATCTACGAGATTCACGACCCCACCGCCTACATCACACCAGACTGCGTGCTCGACATCACCGGCGTGGCGCTGACGCAAACCGCCGCGGATCGCGTGCGCGTCGAGGGCGCCAGAGCGCGACCGGCGACCGAGACCTACAAGGTCAATGTCGGCTATGCCGACGGCTATATCGGCGAGGGCGAGGTTTCCTATGGCGGCATCGACGCGGTCGCGCGCGCCAAATGGGCGGCCGAGGTCGTCAAGGAACGGCTCAAGCTGCAGGGTTTCGTCTACGACGATTTCCGCGTCGACCTGATCGGCATGTCGAGCCTGCACAACCAGATCGACATCCGGCCGGAACCTTATGAGGTCCGCCTGCGCATGGCCGGGCGCACGCGCGAGCGCAAGGCCGCCCACGCCATCGGCTTCGAGGTGCGCGCCATGCACATGCACGGTCCGGGCGGAGCCGGCGGCGCCTGCGAACCAAGGGTGCGCGACGTACTGGCGGTTAAATCGGTCCTGCTGCCGAAGAACCTGGTCAACGCGCAAGTGGTGGTGGAGGGATCGCTATGAGCGTCCGCGTCTACGATCTCGCCCACGCGCGCGCCGGCGACAAAGGCAACACGTCGAACGTTTCGGTGATTTGCTACGACGCCAAACATTGGGATTTTATCGAGCGCGAGCTCACGCCGGAGCGAGTGGCGGAAGCGTTCAAACACATCGCGAAAGGACCGGTCCGACGCCATCCGTTGCGCAATCTCAAAGCGTTCAATTTCGTCATCGAGAATGCGCTCGGCGGCGGCGTCACGGTCTCGCTGGCGCAGGATATTCACGGCAAAAGTCTGAGCAATGTAATGCTGGCGATCGAGCTTCCCGATCCGGGGTAAGGAGACAAATACGTGAAGGCAAATGAAGTGGTGCGTAATGTCGTCAAGGAAAAACTGGCGCGGAACGAGGTCGTCGCCTCGATGACCATCCGCCTGACGCGCGGGGTTGAAATCGCGCAGCTGGCCAAGACTGCCGGTTTCGACATGATTTACGTCGATATGGAGCATTCGACCATGACGATCGACGCCACCGGACAAATTTGTCTGGCAGCGCTGAGTGCCGGCATTACGCCCATGGTGCGCGTTCCCGCCAATACGCCCGAATACATCCAGCGTGTGCTGGACGGCGGTGCGCTCGGTATCATCGCGCCAGGCATTGGATCGGCGGCAGAGGCACGCGAGGTGGTCAAGGCAGCAAAATTTCCACCGCTCGGCGAGCGCGGCGCCGGCGGCGCCCTGCCGCATTTGGAGTACCGCTCGTTCCCGACCGCGGAGGCCAACGCGGCAGTCAACGATGCCACTATGGTCATCGTGCAGTTCGAATCCGCCGACGCCATCGAGAAAGCCGAAGAGATCGCCGCGGTCGAGGGCGTCGATATGGTACTGATCGGCGTCAATGACATGCTCGCCAGCATAGGGCTTCCGGGCCAATACGAGCACCCCAAGGTGCGCGATGCCTATGCGCGCACCGTCGCGGCCTGCCGCAAGCACGGCAAGCACGTCGGCGTCGGCGGACTGTCGACGCGCCCGAAACTGGCAGCGGAATTCATCGCCATGGGCGCCCGGTTGGTATCGACTGGGACCGACATTCAATTCCTGCTCGCCGCCATGACCGAGAAGGCGAAACAAGTGCACGATATTCCCGCCTAATACGCATAAGAAAACTACGGAGGAAGCCATGTGGAGAAAGCTTGCGGCCGCTGCCCTGTGTGCCGTCGCATGTGGTGCCGCCGCCCATGCCGAAGTCAGCGAAGTGCGGATGTCGAAGCAATTCGGCTTACCTTACCTCCCGATGATCGTCATCGAGGCGCAACAGTTGATCGAAAAGAATGCCAAGGCCGCCGGCCTCGGCGAGGTCAAAACCACATGGACGCAACGCGCGGGTCCGGCGGCCGAACTCGACGCGTTGCTCGCCGGCCAGGCCGATTTCATCGGGCCGGGCGTTCCGACGCTCGCCACCATCTGGGACAAGACGGTCGGCACGCCGCAAGAGGCGCGTGCGCTCATTGCCATGCAATCGATGCCTTTTGTGCTGGTGACGCGCAATCCGAACGTGAAGACGATCGCGGACTTTACCGACAAGGACAAGATCGCGCTGCCGGCGGTCAAGCTCACCGGCCACGCCATCGCGCTAGAAATGGAAGCCGCCAAAATCTGGGGTTTCGAGCACTACGACAAGCTCGACTCGATCACCATCACCCGCTCACACGCCGACGCGGCGGCCGCGTTGATGTCCGGAATTTCGGAGATCAACTCGCATTTCGCCAGCTCACCGTTCTACTATTACGAACTGGCGCAGCCCGGCATCCATCAGGTGCTGAAATCCTATGATGCGGTCGGCGCCCGGCACACCAATGGCGTGCTGGTGGCGACCAAGAAATTCCATGACGCCAATCCGAAGATCTGCGCGGCGGTCGTTGCGGCCTTCAACGAAGCCAACGCTTTCATAAAGGCGCATCCGCGCGAAGCCGCGCAAATCTATCTGACGGCGACTAAGGACAAGAACACGGTCGATGCGCTCGAAAAGATGGTGGCCGATCCCGACGTCGACTACACCACAACGCCGGTCAGCGTGATGAAAATCGTCGAGTTCCTGCACAAGGTCGGACGCATCAAGAAGAAGCCGGATTCCTGGAAGGACATGTTCTTCCCGGAAGCCTATGCGTTGAACGGCAGTTGAGCAGGCCCGCAATGACAGCAGTCAGTGAGACGAATAAGAATGCGGCGGCGGGCTTCGTTTATGCCAAGGCCGAGGCGGCCGACGCCTTCGGCCGCCGGCTGTTGGTGGCGCATGGCCTGTCCGAGGCCGACGCCGCCATCATGGCCGGTTGCCTGGTACGCGCCGACCTGCGCGGCGTCGATACCCACGGTCTGCAATTCCTGCCGCAATATCTCGAGCGGGTGCGGCGCGGGCTGGTCAACCCCAAGCCGGAATTGGTTGTCGAGCGAGTCACGCCGGCGGTCGGCGCACTCGACGGACAAAACGGCTTCGGCTTCGTGGTCGCAACCAAGGCAATGGCTGCCGCCATGGACATTGCACGCGAATTCGGCGTTGGCATTGTTTCCGCGCGCCGCAGTTCGCATTTCGGCATGGCGGCCTGCTACACCTTGCAGGCGATCGAGGCCGGATTCATCGCGCTCGTATTCACCAATGCATCGCGCGCCATGCCGCCATGGGGCGGACGCGAGGCATTTCTCGGAACCAGCCCGTTCGCCGCCGGCGCGCCGTCCGGCAACGAGTTGCCATTCGACCTCGATATGTCGCCGGCAGTGGCCGCGCGCGGCAAGATCCGGCGCGCGGCGCGGCGCGGCGAGCAAATCCCGATCGGCTATGCGCTCGATGCGCAGGGACGGCCGACCACCGATCCAAATGCCGCGCTCGACGGCGGCGTTGTGCTACCGATCGGCGGGCCGAAGGGTTCGGGCATTTCGATGCTCATGGACATCATGGGCGGCGTCATCTCGGGCGCGGCCTGCGCCGGCGATGTCGGCAATCAATTCCTCGATTACGACCGGCCGCAGAATGTCGGGCATTTCTTCCTGGCCATGAAGCCCGACCTGTTCGTGCCGAAAGACGAATATCTCAGGCGCATGGACACGCTCGTGCAAAGGGTCCATGCGAACGCCACGGCCGAAGGTGTCGATGAAATCCTGATGCCGGGCGAGCGCGAACGCCGTTTCGAAGCGACGCGCCGGCGCACTGGCCTGCCCTATCACCCCAAAGAAGTCGCGGCCCTGCAGAAGGAGGCAGCCAAGGCCGGGCTGCCGCCGCTGCCGGTCTCGAATACGCCCTACGCGTCGAACACGCCATGAAGATCAACGACTACGATATCGACATCGTTGTGCAAGGATTTCCCGGCAAGTCGGTCTGCCATGGCGGACTGGGCTGGAGCACGGTGGTATTGCTGCGCGCGCACGGCCGCATCGCGCTTGTCGATACCGGCGGGATCAGCATGCGAACCATGCTGATCAAGCGTCTCGCCGAACGGGGGTTGAAGCCGGCCGACATCACCGATCTATTGCTGACCCATTCGCATCACGATCATTCCGTGAACTGGACGCTATTTTCCCGCGCCCGCATTGTAATCGGCGCCGAAGAATTGGCGTGGTCGATGACGGTGCCGTGGGGCGAAACACCGGTGCCCGAGCTTTATATGCGTGAACTCAACACCTGGCCGACGCTGCATACCGCGAAGGAAGGCGAGGAGGTATTTCCCGGCATCACCGCGCATCTCGCGCCCGGCCATACGCCCGGCTGTCTGGTGTTCGTGCTACGCGCGGCCGAACGCGACGTGATCTTCTCTGGCGATGCCGCCAAGAACCGCGCTGAGCTTGTATCGGGAACGACCGATATGACCTACGACGCCGCTGCCAGCAAGGCGTCGATCGACGCGATCTGGGCGCTGTGGCGCAAGCGGCCCGGTAATATCGTCGTGCCGGGTCATGACGTACCGATGGTGCTGGAAAACGGCAAGACGAAATACATCGACAAGCGCCAAGCCGCCATCAGCGCTTGGTTCGGCGATGACATGGAAAGCACGACGCTGTTCAAGCTGACATTGTAACCGAGAGGACCCATGCAGCGAGCCATCAAGGCGCTGATCGTCGTGCCGGAGAACAATACGACGATGCAGCCGGAAATTTCTGCGCTCTGCCCCGCGCTCGCGCCGCTCCCGGTGGCGCGGGTGAAACGTCCGGCGCGAACGCTGCTGCTTGAAGACCTGCCGGCTTACGGCGAAGCGACGCTGGATGCCATTACGCCGTTTTCAGCAGAGCAATTCGATCTGGTGATCTATGGCTGTACCGCCGCGGGTTTTCTCGGCGGCCCCGCCGGCAACGCCAGCATGGTGGACAAATTGCGCACGCGCACCCGCGCGAACGTCGTTAGCACAGCCGGCGCAATGGTAGACGTGCTGCGCGATGCCGGCATCTCGAATACCGCGGTGGTGACGCCCTATCTCAAGCCGGTGAACGACGGCTTGCGCGCCTATCTTGAATCCTCCGGCATTGCCGTTGAAATCCTAAATAGCTTTTTCTGCAAGACGACTGCCGAGCTTGGCCAGATCACCGAAGAGCAGGTACTTGAGCTGGCGCTGCGCACGGTGACGCCGCAGAGCCAATGTCTGTTCATCGCCTGCTCGCAACTGCCAACGCTCAATGCAATCGCAAAACTACGCGCCCAGCTCGACATTCCTGTCTGGTCCTCAATCCAGGCGACGGCATGGGCCGCCGCTGGCACGCTGACGGCCCAAGGCCTGCGGGTGAAATTGAAAGCCGACGCCCACGCCGCATAAGGGAACATCCATGAACGAGATGACCAAGCACGATCCCGACGCCGGTTTTGAACCGGCTTTCGCCGCACCGGCGAACGCCTGCGACGCGCATTTTCACGTATTCGGAGAGGCCGAGCGTTATTCCTACGGCACCGATATCCGCTACAAGCCGCCCTATGAGCCGCTGGAGGCGTATCTCAAGCTCGCGCAGCGGCTCGGCTTCGTGCGCTTCGTATTCGTGCAGCCGAGCGCCTATGGTTTCGACAATTCCTGCATGCTCGACGCCATGCGCGCGCTCGATCCGAACATTCGGCGCGGCATCATCGATCTCGACGAGAGCAAGACCTCCGACAAGGAACTGGCCGACCTGAATACGCTTGGTGTGCGCGGCATCCGCGTGAACGTCTCACCGACCCGCAAGCCGGAGGCCGGACTTGCCGCCTCGATGCTGCCGCGCATCGCGCGGTTGACCAAGATTTGCCAGGAACTCGGCTGGCATCTCGACTTTCTGACGCCGGGTTGGCTGGTCTGCGAATTGATGCCGACGCTGCGTGAATTGCCGATCGAGTTTACAGTGGCGCATATGGGCCTGTTTCCAGCCAAAGACGGCGCGGGACAAGCCGGTTTCCAGGAATTTCTCAGGCTGGCCGGCGACGGCTCCAAGCGCTGCTGGGTCAAGCTCACCGGCATCTACCGCTTCTCGACCGCGCCGGATTTCGCCGACGTCAAGCCGATCGCGCAGGCGCTCATGGACAAAGTGCCGGACCAGTTGATCTGGGGCAGCGACTTTCCGCATTTGTCGTTCCACGACCGCGTCGGCACCATCCAGCTCTATAACCTGCTCGGCGAATGGGCGCCCGGAGCAACGATGCGCAAGCGCATTCTCACAGACAATCCCGCCCGGCTATTTGGTTTCAACTGAGACGAGGTCGTAACTTAAGCAACTTGGGGAGGATGCCGTGAATAGACGTGAATTCGTGACCGGACTCGTTGCGCTTCCCGCCTTGGCTCGGTCGGCTTCCGCCGAAGTAGCGAACATCAAGCTTGGCAAGCAATACGGCCTTCCCTTTCTGCCGCAGATGGTCATGGAGGATCACAGACTGATCGAGAGCCACGCAGAAAAGCTTGGCATCAGTGGGCTCAGCGTTGGCTGGCAGACCATGGGCGGTCCGGGTGCGTTGAATGACGGTCTGCTGAGCGGGCAGATTCAATTCGTCAACGTTGCGTCACCCTCGCTCGCCACGCTGTGGGACAAGACGTTCGGTTCGCCGATCGAAGTGCGTGCGATCTGCACCGTGCAGTCGATGCCTTATGTGCTGACGACACGAAATCCGAATGTGAAGACCATCGCGGACTTTACCGACAGCGACCGCATCGCCGTGCCGACCGTCAAGATTTCAGGGCAGGCCATGGCGCTGCAAATGGCGGCGGCCAAGCTCTGGGGCTTCGACAAGTACGACAAACTCGATGCCTTTACCGTGACCATGGGTCACCCAGACGCTATGCAGTCAATGCTCACGGGCCAGACGGTCAATACCCATTTCGCGGTGGCGCCGTTTAATTATTACGAGCTCAAGAATCCCGGCATCCATATTGTACTCAAAAGCTACGACACCGACGGCATGCACACCAATGGCATCCAGGTCACCACGAAGGCCTTTCACGATGCCAATCCTAAGATCTGCATGGCGGTGCGCGCCTCACATGAGGAGGCCAATGCGTTTATCAAACGCGAGCCGAAGGCCGCCGCGCAAATCTACCTGAAGCTCACCAACGACAAGAAAAATTCGGCTGACGACCTGGTGGCGATGATCACCGATCCCGACATCGACTATACTACCGCGCCGGCCAATCTGATGAAGCACGTCGAGTTCATGCACAAGGTCGGCCGCCTCAAACATATGCCGGCGTCCTGGCAGGGCCTCTTCTTCGCCGAGGCCCATGACCTCAAAGGCAGCTAGGCTGGCTACTGCGCCGTGATGTGGCCTTCCTTGACGACGCGGCCCCATTTGGCCGTCTCAGATTCGATGTAGCTGCCGAATTCGGCCGGCGCCATCTTCACGACCAAAGCCCCTTCCTTCTCAAACTGTTTTTGCAGCTCCGGGGCGTCTAGCGCGGCCGAAACCGCCTTATTCAGTTTCTCGACGATCGCCGGCGGCGTACCGGCGGGAGCGAGCATGCCCCACCAATTATTGGCTTCGTATTCGGGCACGCCGGCTTCCGCAATCGTCGGCACATCGGGCAGCACCGGATTGCGTTTGGCGCCACCGGTCGCCAAGGCCCTGAGCTGACCGGACTTGACGTGCGGCGTCGTTTGAATCAGCGAACTGAACACGATTTTGGTGTGGCCGCCCATCACGTCGACCATGGCCGGTCCGCCGCCCCTGAACGGCACGTGGACTATGTCGACGCCGGCCAGAAGCTTGAACAGTTCTCCGCCCAGATGCTGGAAGCTGCCAACGCCCGCCGAGGCATAATTCAACTCACCGGGCTTTGCCTTGGCGAGCGCGATCAGTTCTTTAACCGAATGGACCGGCAACTCCGGATTGACCGCGAGCACATTGGTGCCGCTGCCGAAGCTGCCGATCGGGACAAAGGCTTTGGCGTGATCGTACGGGAGCTTGTAGAGCCATGGATTGACCGCGTGCGCCAGCGAGATGACAAGCAGCGTGTAGCCGTCGGGCGCGGCCTTGGCGGCAATGTCGGTGCCGATCGTTCCGCCCGCGCCGCCGCGATTGTCGACGTAGACCTGTTGGCCCAGCACATCGCTCAAATGACGGGCGACCAAACGGCCAACCACGTCGTTACTGCCGCCGGGCGGGAACGGAATGATGAGCCTGATCTGCTTATCCGGGTATTCGGCGGCAGCGGCGGCGGTCAGTGCCAAGAGCACGGCGCCGGCTTTCAGGAACCGCGCTATCAAAGCGTACATCGATCCTCCTCCCTGCGATCACGCAAATCTTCCAGGCGCTTCTTTTTATGGTGCCTAGGTTTGAGACAATAGGAGAAAGCTAGCATCGCGGGGAGTGGTGCACCACAACACTCAGCTAGCGGCGGGAAAGTCGCTGGTTGTCCAGCAGTTGCTTGAGAACGTCGCCCGCCGTCTCGACGACGTGGTCGACGATGTGTTGGCCAAACTCGACCGACGCCGCATGGGCGTCGCCGATGACCCCCATATCGGCGATCCGCTTGTCGTCCGTTGTCCAGGGCCACGTTACTCCCTTTTGGATGATCGCCTTGCGGATTGCCTCCCCACCAGGCGAATTTTTCAGCTGAGCAATGCGATCCCGGCGAACCAATTGCGGTGCGATCACCAGCATCATCGAGGTTTCGATTTTGCCTCCATGAATCTCCGGCATCACCGCGTCCGAATCGGCCACCGCCAATGCGGCAGGATTCAGAATGCAGACATTCAGGCCAAAGTCAGCGCGCAGGTCTTGTGCCAGGGCTTCCAGTATCCCCCTGTTGCCGCCGTGGCCATTGACGATAACGAGATTGCGCGCCGGCAGAGCGCGCGCCACCTCCCGCCCCAAGTCGCGTATTAGAGCGGTAATTCCTTGGATCGACAGCGACATAGTCCCGGGCGCCCACTCGTGCTCGCGCGCGAGGCTTACCCCCATCGTCGGAAGCTGCCAAAGATCAAGCGCTTCGCCCCACCTGGAAATAATGCGGCGAGTAAATCCTTCAGCCAAAACGACATCGGTGTTAAGCGGCAGGTGCGGCCCATGCTGCTCGATCGAGCCAATCGGCAGACAAAGGATCGAACGCTCGCTAAGAACCTTCGGAATTTCCAGAAAAGTGAGTTCACCGATCAATCGACCCGGGCCAGAGTCTGGCATGTCCACTTCCGATCCTTAGCACCGGAGAAACCGACCTGATTCTTTTGCCACGAAGAGTTCGCCCCTGTCGATATCAAGGTGCCAGCGGGGCCGCATCCCGATCGGCGTCCGAAGCTTCGGCCAGCGCGCTCACGAGATGATTGAGCCGATGTCCAGCCCGTACAGCCTTCGCCATCAGATAGCGGCGATTGTCGGCATTGATCGGCGCCTCAAGCGGCATTCGTCCAGCGATCTCAATGCCGGACTTGGCGAGACCGTCGAGCTTGGCGGGATTATTCGTCAGCAGGACGACGCGGTTGCACTCGAGCATCTCAAGCATACGGGCAGCGATGCCGTAGTCACGCTCGTCGTCGTCAAAACCGAGAGTTGTGTTGGCGTCAACCGTGTCGAGTCCATCGTCTTGCATCTGATAGGTTCGCATCTTGTTGGCGAGGCCAAGCCCGCGGCCCTCCTGCGCCAAATAAAGGATGACACCCCCGCCGACCTCTTCGAGGCACTTGATTGCCAGATTGAGCTGATCGCCGCAGTCACACCGTCGCGAGCCAAAGACGTCGCCGGTGAGACAGGCCGAGTGCAGGCGCACCAGAACAGGTTTGGAAAAATCCGGCTTGCCGACAACGATCGCGACCGGACTGCCGCCCATCGCGTCACGGAAAACAACGAAACTTGCGAGTGTGCCCGAATCGAGCGGCACCGAGGCTTTGCTGGCGATCGTAAGCGATCGGATGATTTCGGCGCCGTAGTGCGCCACTGCATCCGCCGCAACGGTGACGACGCTGAGGTCGGAGGCAATCGCGCTTCCTGCCGCGACTTCGGCAACCAGCACCGCAGGCAAGCCTTGCGATAATTTCACGAGTTCGATCGCGGCCGTGGCCGCGGGACCGGCCGTCCTCCCGTCAAAACGACGATCCACTTTAGCATCGGCTACAAGCGCCAGAATTAAATTCACGTCAAAGCCGGCGGTGAGATTCAAAATCATCGGTGCCGTTGCGTCGAGACCGAGCGCAACGGCCCGACGCTTCGTGATGACGAGCCGTGGCACGATTGGCGCGCAAAGCGCCACAAATTCAGCGAGCCGTTGGGTATCGAGTCCCTCGACCGGCAATGTGAGAAGCAACTCGCTTCCACTGGCGATCAACACCGGCCGTCTGGCGTGAAATTCCGCGACCCCGCGGTTGACGCTCATCTGCTCTATCGTACCGAACAGAGAGGAAATCACGCTATTTCCGACCGGTCTCATTTATAGTCCCACTTAAATTAACCAGCCCACGTGCAGTTGGTTCCAAGTGTAGAACACCGTAACCCTATGCCCATTCCGTTCGCATTATCGATTGTTTTGTGCCAGCCTAGCTAGAAAAGTGAGTGTTTTTACGAAGGCAAATTAGATTGAAGAATAAGGATACGCCATCGGTCAAGGCTAGCCGGGATTGCAGCGCCGGCCAACACCGTTCCCTCAGCGACGGCGGCGCGTCCGGTCCGTTGGGAGACTCATGGGCCGAATTCGCGCATTCCTTTCGCGATCCGGCCGCCCCCCTGCGGCCGCCCTGGCGTGAGCTGTTCGAACCGCTTCGATACGGAGCGGTCGACGACTTAGTCGTTATCGGACAGATCGGCCAGTCGCTCGACGGGCGTATCGCAACCGCGTCCGGACACTCTAAATACATCAACGGATCGGAGGGTCTCGTTCACCTGCATCGGCTGCGCTCGCTGGTCGATGCAGTCGTTATCGGCGTCGGCACGGCACTCGCCGATGATCCGCAACTGACGGTACGACGGGTTGCCGGACCGCATCCAGCGCGCGTCGTGCTTGATCCAAATGGACGGCTTTTGGCAAGCGCCAGGGTTTTCATCAGCGATGGCGTCCGTCGCCTGCTGCTGGCGGCAGAGGGAACGCGATGCACCCTGCCATCCGAAGTAGAGGTTATAACCTTGCCCGCCATCGCCGGCCGTATCGCTCCGTCCGCGATCCTTGCCGCGCTGGCCGAGCGCGGCTTCCGCCGAATTATGATCGAGGGTGGCGCCGATACCGTGTCATGTTTTCTTGCTGCCGGTTGCCTTGACCGTCTACACATCATGGTCGCGCCGATCATCATCGGCAGCGGACGCCCAAGTTTTATTTTGCCGCCAGTCGAGCTTGCGGATCAGGCTTTGCGTGCGCCCATGCGAACGCATCGGTTAGGCGACGACGTATTGTTCGACTGCGATCTGTCAGCTCAGCGCGTACCGGTCGGTCGCGCAAAAATGTCGACATGACCGACGCGAAGTGATGAATGACCGGCGGCCACCTCGTCGCGGCGGAACGTCAACCATTCGACAGTGTTCGCAAGCGGCAGGCCACCGATCTCGCGCGCGGCGCTCGCCCAACCGCCGAAGACGTCCATCTGAAAGTCGCGATCGTCCGATCCGATGACCCAATCGGCCACGCCGTGAATGACGGTGCAGCCCACCGATTCAAATCGCGCGATCGCGGCGCTCGCCGCCATCGGCCCGAGCGCTGGCCCAAATCCCTTATCCCCGCGCTGATGGACATTGAGCGCGGCGACGATCGCCGCATCGAGTGAATGCGAAGGGCTGATTTCAATCCGGCCGTCATAGCTCAGCGCCGCATAGATCGGGATCGCTCGCGCCAAGGTTTCGACCACCAGTCTATCCAGCCAAACTTCCGAGACGAGATCGAGCAGGGCCGAGGTAGTCACCAGGTCAATCGGTCCGTCGAGCGCAGCTTCGAGGTCACGATTGAGATCGATCGGAACCGTCGTGAAGGTAACCCCCGCAGCCGGCACCATGGCAGACGCGCGCGCGAGCAGGCTGAGATCGTTGTCGGCAAGCCGCCAATTCTGCGCAGCGGGCAACAGTGGTGCCAGCGCACGCAGTGTCGAACCGGTACCGCAGGCGAGATCGACGATCCGGATGGAGCGATTGCCGGCCAGCGACGCAACAACGGCATTAAGAACGTCCGGACTGCGCGCACGCGCGTCATGCGGCTCGCGCTGGGTGAGCCATTCGGCCGAAAAGCCGCTCATGTGGCCGCCTCAAGCGCACGGGCAAATATTTTCGCAGAATCCTGCCAGCTCGGAAGATTCCGCGCCGCCGCGCGTGCGACCGCCGCCATGCGGCGCCTTTCGTCTGGATTCTCAATGATCCGGCGCAGCGCAATCGCGAGCGCCGCCGCATCGTCAGGGGCAACGAGCACTCCTGCTCCCGCCGGCACTGTTTCTGGAATTGCACCCGCGGTCGTTCCGATCACCGGCAGACCGTGGGCAATAGCTTCGGCAAACGCCATGCCGTAGCCCTCAAAGCGCGATGCCAGCGTGAATATATCGGCACTTGTGTAGAGTTCTGAGAGCCGCTCTGGCGGCACCACGCCGAGCAGCGCAATTCGATCGCCCAATTTACGGCGTTCGATATCGGCAGCAAGCCGCGCGGCAGTGTCGCGGTCGCGGCCAGCATCGCCGGCAATCGTCAGCCGCCACGGCAAGTCGACCAGCGCGGCAAGCGAAGCAATCAGTACGTCAAAACCTTTGCGCGGAACCAGCGCGCCGACCGAGATCAATCGAACAATGCCGTCGCGGCTGCCCTGCGCCATCGGCGCCGGATCGGTACCGGGACATGCAATCACAATGCGGTCCGCAGGCACACCATAATCGCCCGTCAGGTGACGGGCGGTCTCCGCGCTGTTGGCGATAACAAGTCGTGCCGCGGTGAGTGCTGCTCGCTCGCAGCTGCGCAAGATATTGGCTTGCTGCAACGAAAGTCCGGCCTCCAACGCAAGCGGATGGTGCACCAAGGCGATCAGCGGATTCTCCACGCGAAGCTGAAGCACGGCCTCTGGCAAGACACCGAAGGCCAGCCCATCAATGACAATCGTACGGCCGGGCAAAATGTCGGATAACCGGCCCCACGCCCGCGCGCGCGTCTGATCGCTTGGCCAGGGAAACCCATCGCCCAGATCGACGACATCGACTTGCCAGCCCAGCCGTTCAAGTTCCGCAATCATGCGCCGATCGTAGGCATAGCCGCCGGTCGGGGTCGCAAGATCGCCCGGCACCGCGAACGCGATGCGTCTCACCACAATGCGGCCTCGTACCAGGCACGCGCGACGTGCGACTCTGAAAGAGTGATGCGGATCGCCTTGAGTTCGCGGCCATCGCGGCCAAGTTTGCCGTCACGCGCGGCAGCCGCCAGCCGATCATAGATATATTTGGTCAGGAATTCGGTCGTTGTGTTGACGCCTTTGAGGTCCGGCAAGGTGTCAAGGTTGGTGTAGTTGAGCGGCGCCAGCGCGGCCTTGAGCGCCTCGTGCGCCCGCCCAATATCGATAACGATACCGTTGCTATCGAGCGACTCTGCTATGAATGCCGCATCAATGACAAAAGTCGCGCCATGCAGTTCTTGCGCCGGGCCAAAGACGGACCCGCGAAATGAATGGGCGATCATGATGTGGTCGCGGACTTCGACGGCGAACAAAGGTCAACCTCTTCGTCAGACTGCGGGATAGGTCACGAGCTGGCAAAGTACGCCGCCCTTTGGTGCAAGGATATCCGGCAGCCGCGCCGGAAGATCGTGAAATTTGATCGCAGGCGCGAGTAGTGCATCGAGCCGCGGGTCGCCGAGCAAATCGAGAGCGGCGGCGAGCCGCCGCGACAATGTCCAGCGGGCGCGGTGTGACGGCGCGACCTTGCCGACCTGACTGGAGACGAGCTTGAGACGGCGACTATGGAATGCCCGGCCGAGCGGGACCGCGACGTCGTCCACGCCATACCAGCTCAGCTCCAACACGGTCGCCTCCTCACCGGCGAGGCCTAGCGCGGTCGCGAGACCGTCGGCAGCCCCGCTGGCGTGTACGACAAGGTCGCAATCGCCGGGCGCCGCTCCGGGGGCGGCAAAGCCGACACCGAGCGCACGCGCAAGGTCGGCACGCGACGACTCGATGTCGACCAGAGTCACTTGGGCGCCTGGAAGCCGGCCGCACAGCCACGCAACCAGTGAGCCGACAACGCCCGCCCCAACCACAGCAATACGGTCGGCAGCCGTGGGCGCCGCGTCCCACATGGCATTGAGCGCGGTCTCCATATTGGCAGCCAGGACGGCGCGGGCGGGAGACACCCCATCGGGAATCGGCACGACAGCTTCGGCGGGGACTGTAAAAACGCCCTGATGCGGGTGCAGCGCAAATACCAGACGGTCCTGCAATTCGACCGATCCGTGTTCAACCCGGCCGACGATTGCGTAGCCATATTTGACCGGAAATGGGAACGTACCGGCCATGAACGGCGCGCGCATGCGTTCAATTTCGCTCGGTGGAACGCGGCCGGTCAGCACCAGTCGTTCGGTACCGCGGCTAATGGCGCTGTGCAGCGCACGGACCCGGACCTCGCCCGGCCTGGGCTCGGCCGCCAATTCATCGCGGATTTCAGCGCGTCCGGCGCCAACATACCACAGCGCTTGGGTGGGTTGATCGGGCACTTTTCTAGTCTGCCTTGGACTTTGCATTAGCCCCACGGGTATATCCTGAACGGGACAAGAAAGCAGGGGGACTGCCACGGCTATGCTCGAACGGTCGGCCACCTTTTCAATCGCGGCGAAAGACGCCGCGAGAGCACTGGCGCGCCGCCGGGCGCTGTTTGCTACCCTGGTCGTCGGCACCATGGCTGCGGTGCTGTGGCTCGCGACGGTAGCGGTGCCGCCTTACAGCTTCGGCGCCATCGCCTTTCTTTTACTTTTTACCGTGACCCTGCCCTGGTCAGTGATCGGTTTCTGGAATGCCGCGATCGGGTTTGTGATCATTCGGTTTTGCCGCAATCCGGCCGCGGCCGTGAACCCGCTCGCGACCAGCATCCGTGGCGACGAGCCGGTGACCGCGTCGACGGCGATCCTAATGTGCATTCGCAATGAGAGCCCAGATCCGGTGACTCGCAATCTCCAGCCGCTGATGGAGGGCTTGGTCGAGGCGCGCGTCGCTCACCTGTTTCATGTTTATGTGCTGAGCGACAGCAGCGATCCCGATATTATCGCCGCCGAGACGCCTTTGTTCGATGCATTCGCAGCCAAGTGGCAGAGTATCATTCCGGTTACCTACCGGCGCCGTGCGATCAACACCGCGTTCAAGTCCGGCAACATTCGCGATTTCTGCGATCGTTGGGGAAATAATCACGAGTTCGCCGTCACGCTGGATGCCGACAGCTTCATGCCCACCGATGCTGTGCTCCGTCTCATCCGCATCGCGCAGGCAAATCCGACGCTCGGCATTCTTCAGACATTGATTATCGGAATGCCATCGGTCAGCGTGTTCGCGCGCGTGTTTCAGTTCGGCATGCGGCTTGGCATGCGCTCTTACACCCTTGGGGCGACCTGGTGGCAAGGCGACTGCGGACCGTATTGGGGACACAATGCAGTCATCCGGCTCGCACCCTTCATCGCGCATTGCCACATGCCGGTGCTGCCCGGCAACGGACCACTTAGTGGTTATATTCTGAGCCACGACCAGGTCGAAGCCGTGCTGATGCGCCGGGCCGGCTACGAAGTCAGGGTGCTTCCAGTCGAGGGCTTGAGCTGGGAGGAGAATCCGCCGACGCTGATGGAATTCAGCCGTCGCGATCTGCGCTGGTGCCACGGCAATATGCAATACTGGCAGCTGCTGAGCTTGCCTGGGCTGAAACCCGTCAGCCGTTTCCAACTGGCGTTCGCGATCTGGATGTATCTTGGCTCCCCGGCTTGGATGGCCATGACAGCCATCGGCACGGTTTTGCTCGCGCTCTCGGATACACCCGCGGCTCATTACGTCCCGGTCAAGGCCGGCGCGGGCACCGCGCTGTTTGCCATCATGATGCTGATGACGTTTGCGCCGAAGATCGCGACCATCATCGATGTGCTGCTGACGCGTTCGGCGCGCCGGTCGTTTGGCGGCATCATAGCCTTCGGCCTTAACTTCGCAGTCGAGACAGTATTTATGATCCTGCTGACACCGCCCATCGCGCTCACGCACACGATTTTTCTGACCCGGCTTTTTGTGTTCCGGCGCAGCGGCACTTGGAACAGCCAGACGCGCCAGAGTCATGCGGTGCCTTGGGGTCTCGCTTTTGCAAAACTGTGGCCGCAGACACTTGCCGGCTGCGTCGTGCTGGCCGTCGTCGCCACCAAGGCGCCACGCGATATTGGATTCGCGCTATTGGGCACGACCGGGCTTATTCTGGCAGCGCCGTTCGCCGTTGCGACCGCCTCGCCTCTCCTTGGACACCTATTTGCGCGGATCGGGATCGGCGGCATCCCCGAGGAAAACGAAGCGCCAGCGGCGCTGCAACCGTTGTGTCTACCGGCGATCGAGGTCAATGCATCGGCGGAGAGGCCGCAACCCTAGTCCCATCATGCTCGATGCGCTTAGAACGGTACGAGGAATAGTCCGCTCGCTGCGCATTTACTATGGCGACCGCGAGCGCGGCCCGGCCATGGACCGGCTGTACCGCCAATTCGTGCGGCCGGGGGACCTTGTATTCGACATCGGCGCGCATGTCGGCGATCGTATCGCCGCCTTCCGGCGACTGGGGGCACACGTCGTCGCAGTCGAACCGCAGCCGGCGCTGGTCAAGACCTTGCGCCTGTTCTATGGCCGCGACCCGAAAGTCACCATCGAAGCGGCTGCGGTCGGACGTCAACCGGGCAGCGTCGAGTTATGCCTCAATCTCGACAACCCAACCGTTTCGACCGTTTCGAGCGATTTCATCAAGGCCGCAGCCCACGCGCCCGGCTGGCAAGGCCAGACCTGGGGCAGGCGCGTGCAGGTTCGGCTCACAACCATCGATGCGTTGATGGCGCGGCACGGTGTGCCCGCCTTCATCAAGATCGACGTCGAAGGTTTCGAAGCTGAGGCGCTGGCCGGTTTCGGGCAACCGGTTCAAGCGCTATCTTTCGAATTTACCACGATCCAGCGTGATATCGCGAGCACCTGTGTCGAACGCTGCAGGACGCTCGGCTATAGCCGCTTCAACGCGGTGCCGGGCGAGAGCCAAACGTTCGAGCACGGCGATTGGATTGACGCAAACGCTATCATTCGCTGGCTTGACGCACTGCCGCCCAACGCCAATTCCGGAGACGTCTATGCGCGTCTGGGCTGAAGCCAAGCAGACGGCGCTGCTGATCGCCGCAATGGCCGCTGCGGGTTTCGCGCTGACGCTCTACGTCTTCTATCCCGGAATTCAGACCTTTGACGCGCTCTACATTTACAAAGACATGGCCAAAGGCTTTTACGGCGACTGGCAATCGCCGGTGATGATTGTGCTGTGGTCGCTGGTCGATCCGATTGCGCCCGGAACCGGGAGCTTGTTGCTGTTGACGGTGACGCTTTATTGGCTGGCATTCGCCGTGGTGGCGATGACAGTGGCGCGAGACTCGCCGCGGCTGGCGCTGATCCTGCCATTGCTGGCGCTGTCGCCGCCGGCTTTCATTTTCGTCGGGATCATCTGGCGGGATGTCTTGTTTTCCATCAGTTGGCTGTTGGCTGCCGCCATTGTTTTTGCCGCCGCCAATCGCAGCCGGAAAGCACGCGTGACCGCCCAGGCCATCGGGCTTGCGCTGCTCGCGTTCGGAGTTCTGCTGCGGCCGAACGCACTCGCCGCCGCACCAATTCTTATGGCTTACATCGTGTGGCCGTCGCGCTTTATCTGGAAACGCGCGGCGATCCTGTATGTACCTGCCGCCCTCGGGCTGTTTGGGCTGGTGCAGGTTATCTATTACGGCGTGCTCGGCGCGACGCGACAACAACCCCTGCATTCGATCATGGTGTTCGACCTCGGCGGCGTTTCCCATTTTGCCAAGGACAACGTTTTCCCGGGGCCTTGGACCGCAGACGAAGCCAAACTCATCACTAACGGTTGCTACCAACCGCTGGCGTGGGACATCTATTGGACGCAGCAGCCGTGTCTTTTCGTGATGGAGCATCTTGAACGCGAGAAACTTTTCCCTGCGCCGGCGCTGACCGATGCCTGGAAGCACGCGATCGTAAGCCACCCGATCGCCTATCTTGAGCATCGCGCGAATTTCATGTGGACCTTCCTCGCCGGCGCGAACAACCTCACGATGTGGACGCGCGACCTCGATGACGCCGAGAAGATCATATTCGCGGATAACCCGCGCCTCATGGCGCTCAAAGCCGTGCACGATTTTCTCAAGCCGACGCCGCTGTTTCGAGCCGGCACCTGGCTGCTAATCGACGCCATCACGTGTCTAATTGCCTGGCGCCGCCGCGACGCACCGGCAGGCGCCTTCGCGCTCGGGGTCTGCGGCTCTGCTATCCTTTACACGATGACTTTTTTCGCGGTCGGCGTTGCCACCGATTTCCGCTACGCCTACTGGGCGGTGCTCGCCGGGCTCACCGGCACGGTTGCCATCGCGTCGCGGCGGACCGCGTGATGAACGCTGAAGTCGACACACGTTTGGCGCATCGGTCTTTGCGCGTTCTTGTGATTGCCGCGGGTATCGGTACGTCAATCGTTTTCATTGTCGTCGGTCTTTCCTCCGAGCTGCAGATGTTCGGCGATGGATCGATCTTCTCCTATGCGGTCGCCGCACAGGATGCCTGGTCATTCCACTGGCACAACATCTCGGGCCGTTTGTTCACTTTCGCCTTTGTTTACGGGCCTGCGGAGGCCTATGTCGGGCTGACCAAGAGCGCGAAAGGCGGTATCGCCGTCAGTGGATTGCTGTTTTTCTCGGCTCAGCTTCTGGGCCTCGTTGTGACGCTGATGGCCGACAGAACAACCGGCCGTGTGATTTTCAGCTACGCCTGTCTTTCGACGGCATGCCTGTGCCCGCTGGTGTTCGGCGCGCCGACGGAAATGTGGATAGCGCATGCCGTGTTTTGGCCGACGCTCGCTGTCTGTCTCTGCGCTCCGGCCAATCCGCACGGCGCGGCCTTCGTATTCGTCGCTTTATTGGCGCTGGTATTCACGCACGAAGGCGCTATCGTTTTCGCCGGTACGATCCTGCTCGCTCTTTTTCTGCGCGACTGGCGCGATGCAATCTTCGTCCGAGCTTTTTGCGCATTTTGCGCCGCGATGACGATCTGGCTCATCGTCAAGATCACAATGCGGCCCGACAACTATATAGCCGGCGTTCTCGCAGCGGCCGCGTACAAATTCATCGATGTGAGAAATCTGGCGCAACCCGTGTTCCTGCTGCTGCTTTTTGCGCTGGCGGGTTACGGAGTTGCTGTCGTCGTGCTTCAAAGATTGCATCCAGCAAGGGCGCGCCTTTATGCCATTTTAGTCTGCGCCGTTGTTCTTGCGGTTTATTGGGTCTGGTTCGACAGGTCGTTGCTCACGGAGGCGCGGTACAATCTGAGGACCGTGCTGCTGATTATGACACCCGTGTTCGGCATTTTGGCTGTCGTTTATGCAATGCAAGACGGCGAGCGACGCAGATCCCCGTTTCCGTTCCTGGCGCAAATGGCGCTCGCAGCAGAGAACAGCCTAAACCCGCGGTCAATCGCCGGCGCAATCTTACTGACAATGCTCGTCTATGCAGTCGAAACGGCGAAATTCGTCTGGGTATGGACGGAATACAAAGTTGCGGTGCGAACACTCGCGATTGGGTCGGACTCCGATCCAGCACTCGGCAATGCACAATTCGTATCGTCACGGCGCATTGGCGCCGACTTGAATCGGCTTTCCTGGAATTCCACAACACCATATCTGTCAGCGCTGGTGGCGCCGGGATTGGCGCCGGCGCGTCTCGTCGTGGATCCAGGTGCGGCCTACTTCTGGCTTTCCTGCGAAACCGCGGCAAGGAGCGAACAAACAAGCACCGCTATTCCGGCGGAAAGCCGGCGTCTAATTCGGCTTTACGCGTGCCTACACCGCCCGCGCGGTTAGTTACTGTTTTGGCGCCTGCGGGGCAGCCGGTGCTGGCGTTTCCGTCGGAGCAGCAGCCGGCGGAGACGAGGGCGGCGTCGGCGGTGCGGTCCAGGTCTTGTAGTCCGCTTCCGATATTGTCGGTAATTTTTTCAGGAATGCCACGATCTTCCACAAATCGTCGTCCGTGGCGCCAGCCAGCGCAAAGCTCGGCATGCCGGTCATGTTGATGCCGTTCTTGATGACCCAGAATAATTGCGCCGGTGTGCGATCGTTCACTACGTCCTTGAGATCGGGCGGATCGGGATGGATGCCTTCCGAGAACTTGGCCCACTTCACGCCAGGCGCGCCATGGCAGTTCGCGCAGCCGTGCTCGGCGAATTCCTGCGCGCCGGCCTGGACGTTTGCCGGATCGGCGATATTGACGGGCGGCGTATCCTTGGCGTGGCGGAAGATTGAATTGGTGCGAACTTGGATCAGCGCCCATTTCACGATTGCCGGGTCTTCCGCCGTGCCGGCGACGTTGTAGAACCCGCCGAAGAAAAAGCCCCCCGCGACGACTGCGACGACAATCGCAAGTGCGCCGATTGTAGCTAAAATCTTCATGTGTATTCTCCCATAGCGTCAGCCGCTCCACCTATCCCACCTAACTTAGGATTCTAGATGGCTCGACGCTAGCATCCGAAAATAAAAGCTGAGAAAAGTGCCGCCGTAACAGCAGCTTAATGGCGCGCCCGAAGAGATTCGAACTCCTGACCCCCAGATTCGTAGTCTGGTGCTCTATCCAGCTGAGCTACGGGCGCTAACGCCGCCGCCGGGAAATCGGGCCGCGGAACCGGGGGATAGCTAACGTTTCGACATGCCATTGGCAAGCCGATTCAGTCCAAGGACGCCCGGTCGGCCCCCTGCCGTTATTTGTGCCCTATTTCATGCGTCCGATCACAAAGCGGAACAAAAACCAGCGTAGTTGCGCAGCACCGGGCGGAATACCGGCCGCGGCCATTCGCTCGCGCCATTCTGGCGCCGTCAGCGCGCGGGCGACAGATATTCGGCCGTCCTCGATCATCAGCGGGTGCAAGCGTGTGAGCTTGCCGATCAGGGTAATGAAACAGTGTGGCACCGCATGCCGCTGTAAATCGTAAATCAACCAGCCTCGGCGCGCCGTGCTCTCCATCCAGCCCAGAAATTCAACAATCATATCGTCGGACAAATGGTGTGCGAATAGGCTGCTAACCACGAAATCGATCGGCTCGGGCGGCGTGAACTCGAAGACATTGCCAACCCGATACTCGATTCCGTCGCCGCGAGCGCTTGCCGCCTGCGCGATGCGGATAGTTTCGCGGCTGCGATCGAGCCCGATCAACCGGATCGGCAGACCGTGCCGGCGCGACCACCAACGGATCGTTCGCAACAGGTCGCCATTGCCGCAGCCAATATCGACAAGGGTCAAGGGCGGCTCTTTCGGCGCATGCTTTGTGATACGACGCAACCACGCCATAACCGCACGATGGCCGAGCATTGCGCCATTGAAACGACTAAGATCACGAAGAAAAAATTCGAGTTCCGGCGCGTCCGGGCCCGCACCATCGAGCCACTCGACCTCTGTGCTGCGGTGGGACAAATTGGGTAACAACTGACCTGCGGTGCTATTGATCCTCATCGCCTTAAGCCGCCGTGCGAAACAACAATGTCTCTGCGGTCAATCCAGGGCCGAATGACATTGCGCAGCCGGTGCGCCCGCGCGCACCGGACTGCAGCAGGCGCTCAATCACGAACATTACGGTCGCCGATGACATGTTGCCGTAACGGCGCAAGACATCGCGCGATGCTGAAAGCGCCGGCGGCGATAAATTCAGTGCGCGTTCCACCGCATCGAGCACCGTGCGGCCGCCAGGATGTATTGCCCAAAGGTCGATCGAGCTGACCGGCGCATTTTCGAGAATCTCATACATATTATCATGCAGCGCGTCGTGGATCGCCGCAGGAACCTCGCCGGAGAGAATCATGTCAAAGCCGGAACCGCGAATGCTCCAGGTAATCAGTTCGCGCGTATCCGGCACGACCACTGCGCGAAAGCTGTCGAGCGCGGCACCGGCGGGGTCGGCGCTGACCAAGCAGGCGGCACAACCGTCGCCCCAGAGCAGAAACGCGAGCATCTGTTCGACGTCGGTGGTTTCCTTCAGGTGCAGGGTGCAGAGTTCGAGATTGACGATGAGCACGCGCGCCGAGGATTGTGAACGCACGATGTGCCGCGCCAGCTTGAGCGCGTTGATGGCGGCGTAGCAGCCCATGAATCCAATCATCGTGCGCTCGATCGAATTCGGCAGATGGCAGCGTTCGATCACTTCAAGATCGAGGCCGGGCGACGAGAAGCCCGTGCAACAAGTGATCAGCAAATGCGTGATGCGGTCGCGCTCGCTTCCGAGCTGCAGACGCTCGACCGCGGCTTGCGCCAACTCCGGCGCGTAGCGCTCGAACAGGCGCATGCGCGCCGCGGTATCGGGGAAATTGCCACGCACGTAAAACCCGCTGGTGTCGATGGCCGCGGCGTCCGGCTCGGCATTCGGCGCGAGGCACGAGTAGCGATGCTCGATGCCCGCCTTGGCCGCCATCTTCCGGAACAGCACGCTGTTGTATTTGTCGTCGCTGAACAGCGACTGCGCAAATCTGCGGAAGGCGTCATGAATGTCGTAGGGCGGCACCGCAACTGCGACACGATTGATATAAGCGGTCGTCATTCGGAATTTCTCTGTAACGATTCATGTGCGGCTGTCGGCCAGCCGGGCATAGCCCCTGATGCTTAAACCCCGGTTGTGCGCAATCATTGCCGGCGCCGGGCCGGAGGCGTTCAAATAGGCGTGAGCGCCTGAAACAAACTCATCCGAACATGTGCGATTTTGACCGGCGGTCAGGCCTGTGCCCGCTCGCCGCGCCGGGAATTGAGATCGACCGCGCGGTCGGGAATCGTGATGCTGAATGTCGCGCCTATGGTTCCCGGCACCAGCCGGATGTCGCCGCCATGGGCACGCACCAATTCGGCAGCAATGGCAAGACCGAGCCCTGTGCCGCCGGCGCGCGCGGCGCCTTGAAACGCCTGGAACATGTGGGTCCGCGCCTTTTCCGGAACCCCTGGACCGGTATCCGACACCTCGATCACCACCACGCTGCCTTCGCGCCGGCCGGTGATACGGATCTGGTCGCGGGCCGGATCACGCGCGCCGCGCGCTTCCAGCGCCTGCACGGCATTGCGCGCCACATTGACCAGGACGCGAAACAATTGATCGTGATCGGCCTCCACCGTGAGGCCGCGTTCCACCGAAACAATCCAACGGATCGGCACGTCGAGGCCGAGCCCGAGCGCTTCGTGCACCTCCTCGATCAGCGGCCCAACCTCGATCGTCTTGCGCTCGGGCGGCGGCTCCTGCGCGGCGCCATAGGAGAGCGTGGACTGGCAGAACGCAATCGCGCGCTCGAGCGCATGCATCAGCTTGGGTGCGAAGCGCTGCACCTTGGGGTCCGGCAGGGTCGACAATTGATCGGAGAACAATTGCGCCGATGCCAACAGATTGCGCAAGTCGTGATTGATCTTCGATACCGCCAACCCGAGTGCCGCCAGCCGGCTCTTCTGATGCAGCATGGAAGCGAGTTCACGCTGCATGGCGGCAAGTTCTTCCTGCGCCGTACCGATTTCATCGCCGCGGCCAGATTCAGCGATGATGCGCGCCGGATTTTCCGGATCGGCGCGGAACGTAGTCATGTTCTCGGTGAGCCGCCGCATCGGCCGCACCAACAGATAATGCAGCGCGAAAAACACCAGCATCGCGGTGACGCCGGAGATTACCAGCGACAACAGCAGGATGTTGACCGAGAACGCCAGCATCGCCTTGCGCAGCGGCGCCTCGTTAAGAATGATTTCAATGAATTGACCTTCCGCCATCGGCGCCGGTCCGACCACCCGCATCACGTCGCCGGGTTGGTAAAACAGCAGCGTATCGAAAGCGTCCATCATGGCGCGCCACCACGATACGCTGCGCATATCAATGTCCTGTTCAATCTTGGACGGCACATCGTTGGCGGCCAGCAATCGGCGCTGGGTGCCCATTTTCATCGCCACAGCGCGCGCGCCGATGCTATTGAGGATTTGTTTTGCTAGACTCTCCGGTACCATGCCGCTCGGCGCAGCATCGAGCACCAGCGCGGCAGTGTGTGCGGCAGCCAACCGGTCGTTGAGCCAGTTGATCCGGAAATTGGCGATCGACGGCACGTAAATCAGAATTTCCGCCAGCATCACGAAAATGATGGTGAGGAACAAAAGTTTGCCGGACAGGCCGATGCGCGGGCCCGGCGCAGAGCGCGGCGCCATCGGCGTTATCGGCGTTATCGGCTCGCTCGTTGGTTCGGTTTCCGGTTCCAAGTTCGTCTCAACCGAAGATTCGCAGCCGAGCTATGATGCGCCGCACCCAAGGGCTCGTCAAACTCGGCGTGAAATAGTCGATGGCCGCGCGCTTGCCGATTTCCGACAGCGTCGGGTAGGGCAAAACGATGCCAGTGAGGCTGCGAATATTGAGCCCTTGCGCGATCGCCAAAGTCCACATCGCGATCAATTCTCCGGCCTGCGCGCCGACGATGCTGGCGCCTAAGATTTTACCCTTGCTGTTAGTGATGACCTTTATGTGACCGTGCGTCTCGCGCTCGGCCTGGGCGCGGTCGTTGTCGGCATAGGACCAGCGCAAGATTCGGATCTCTAGCTTGCGCGTGCGCGCCTGCGCCTCGGACAATCCGGTTTGCGCAAGTTCCGGCTCGGTGTACGTGACCCACGGCACCGCATCGTTGTTCACCTTGACCGGAAACCGGAATAGCGCGTTCCGGATCACCAAGCCGGCGTGGTAATTGGCGGCATGGGTGAACTGCAATTGTCCGGCCGCGACATCGCCGATCGCATAAACGCGGCGGTTAGTGGTCTTGAGCTTCTTGTTCACCGAGATGCCAGAGCGGTCGCACTTGACGCCGGCGGCTTCGAGATCGAGCCCATCGGTCGTCGGCTTGCGACCGGTGGCGATCAGCAGGCTGCGGCCTTCGATCGTCGCCTCGCCGCCCGCGCTTTCGAACGTCACCGCCACGCTGCCGCTCGCATGCTTGATGCGCGCAACCGTGACACCGCTGCGGATGACGACACCCTCGCGCTCAAGCTGGTCAAGCACGATCGCGGCACATTCCGGATCGTCTTTGGCGAGGGGCGTCGCCGCTTCCAGCACTGTGACCTCGCTGCCGAGGCGGCGGAAGGCTTGCGCCATTTCCAGGCCGATCGGACCAGCGCCAATAATTATGAGGTGGTCGGGCCGCTCGCTGAGATCGAACACCGTCTCGTTGGTGAGATAGGGTCCCTCGTCGAGCCCCGGGATCGGCGGCAGTGCCGGCGTCGACCCGCTCGCGATAACGAAGCGGCGCGCGCGGATTTCGTAGTCGTCGCCCACCACGACGGTCCGGCGGTCCTTGAATTTTGCATGGCCTTTGATCACCCGCACGCCCAGCCCGGCAAAACGCTCCGCCGAGTCGGTCGGCGCAATCGCGCCAATCACGCGTTGCACGTGATCGTGCACTTTGGCGAAATCGACATCAACGCCCGACGCGATTACCCCGAACGGTTCTGTACCGCGCATGAGTGCGGCGCGCTTAGCCGCCGCCAGCAGAGCTTTCGACGGCACGCAACCGGTGTTGAGGCATTCGCCGCCCATCTTGTGCCGCTCGATCAGCACGACCGGCACGCCGAAGGCGGCCGCGGCTGCAGCAACCGATAATCCGCCGGAGCCGCCGCCGATCACGCAAATATCGGGTTTGAGTGTTTCCGCCATGCCTTCAAAGCTCTCGTGCGCAACGATAACTCAAATATCACATGGTCGCGCGCGAGCGTGCGCGCAGTCTTTTCAACACTGCCGGCAGTAGGGCGAGCAGGCCGAGCGCGATGAGCGCGCCGATCAATTGCGGGGTCAAGACGTCTTTCGCGTCGAATGTCATATGACAATCGCCCCTGCCGGTGGCGAGGCAATCGGCATTCGCGGCCTGTTGCGCGGTGATCACGCTGTCGAGACCGGTACCCGCGAGGGCAAAGACCAACGCGCCTGGAATGACGCCAAGCGCGGTCGCGGCAACGAAAGGCGCTAGCCGCACGCCCGCGAAGGCGGGCACCAGGTTGACCAGGAAGAAGGGAAAGGCCGGCACCAGCCGCAGAAATAGAAGGTAGCTGAAGGCGTCGTCGCGGAACCCTTGCGCAAGTTGCGCGGCACGTGGGCCTACCCGCCGTAGCAACGGCTCGCCGAGCGCGGTGCGTGCCACCAGGAAGATAAGCGTCGCCCCGATGGTGGCGCCGATGACGGCCGCCGATGCGCCGACCGCAAGGCCGAACAGAAAGCCGCCGGCCACCGTGAGAAATACGGCCCCCGGCAGCGACAGGGCGACGGCGGCGACGTAGAGCGCGATATAGGCGAGCACGGCCAGGACCCGATGCTCGCTGACAAAGCCGTCGATCGCCATGCGGTGCCGGACCAGCGCGTCGAGCGAAATCCCGCCCTGCCCGACGACGAGATAGCCGGTGCCGGCGAGCAGGACGACGACGATCAGCGGCAGGAGCCTGCGGGCCAGGCTGCGCGATCGATCGGCGGGCGGCGGGGTCGCGGACATCGGTGCTGTATACACGAGATAGGTGGGCCTGCGGCCCGGGCGGGCCAATCTCACCGCCTTGTGAGGCTTCGTGACATGGTCGCAAACGGCCCGGCGCCGATGCGCGGGGGGTCGCATTGACGTGCCCTAGCCCCTCCCTTATAAGCCGCGCAAATCGCGTGCCGACCCGTGTCTTTGCGGGTTTTCATGGCCGATCTTGGGGGCAACCTCGATGCCCCCGTCGCCACGGCGCGACCACCGGAGAACTAATCGTGAAGCGGACCTATCAACCGAGCAAGCTTGTACGCAAGCGTCGTCACGGTTTCCGCACGCGCATGGCCACGAAAGGCGGGCGCAAAGTGCTTTCGGCAAGGCGCGCGCGCGGGCGCAAGCGGCTTTCCGCCTGACGGCGGGCACCCTAGCCGCGCGCATTGCTTCCATGGAACGACTGAGGCAACGGGCGGATTTTCTGGCTGCGGCGACCGGTATCAAGTCCGCGGCCGCCGCATTTGTGCTGCAGGCGCGCAAGCGGACCGATGACGGACCGGCGCGGGTCGGCTTTACCGTGTCGAAAAAGGTCGGCAATGCGGTCGAGCGAAATCGGGTGCGCCGCCGCCTGCGGGAAATCGTGCGCGTCGCCGGGTCAAACCGGATACGAACCGGACATGATTACGTGCTAATCGGCCGGCGTGCGGCGCTCAGGGCTTCATTCGCGCGGATTACCGAAGACTTCGAGGGGGCGTTGCGGCGAGTGCATGCGGGACGCAACGACAAAACGGCATTGGGATGAACGATAGCAAAAACACCATTCTCGCCATCGCGCTGTCGGCCCTGGTGCTGATCGCATGGCAGTTCTTCTACGCCATGCCGCAAGAAAAGGCGCGGCAGGAGAAACTGCAGGCGGAGCAGCTTACACAGAAACAGCAGACGCAGACCCCGGCGCAACCGAGTCAGCCTGGTCAACCAGCGGCCGTCCCCGCGCAGCCGGGATTGGTACCCGGTCAAACGGCCCCGGCTCCCACCGCTGTAGCCGCGAACCGTGGCGCGGCCTTGGCGCTGTCGCCCCGCGTCCCGATCAGAACCGACAGCGTGCAAGGTTCGATCGCGCTCAAGGGCGGGCGCATCGACGATCTGGCGCTGGTCAAGTACCGTGAAACGATCGACCCGAAATCGCCGCCGATCGTCCTGCTGTCGCCATCCGGCAGCCCGGAGCCGTTTTACGCCGAGTTCGGCTGGACTAACGCCGCTGGCGCCAATTTGAAGATTCCCACGGCAGACACGGTGTGGACGCAATCGGGTTCGGGCGCGCTCAGCGTCGGCCACCCGGTAACACTGACCTATGACAACGGCGAGGGATTGGAGTTCCGCCGCAACATCGCGGTTGACGACAAGTATCTGTTCACGATCAAGGACGAGGTCGTAAACAAGGGCGAAAAACCGGTCTCGCTTTTTCCGTTCGCGCTGATCTCGCGTCACGGCACGCCGCACACGCTCGGATACTACATCCTGCACGAAGGCCTGGTTGGCGTACTCGGCGACAAGAGCCTGCAGGAATATACCTACAAGAACATGGACGATCTCAAGCCCAATGCGCAGGGGCTCAAGCAGATCGATTTCAATATCACCAACGGCTGGCTCGGCATTACCGACAAATATTGGGCCGCTGCATTGGTGCCGGACAACAAAGCGCACCTGACCGCGCACTTCTCGACCGACGCAATCGGCAATGTGAAGACCTATCAAACCGATTATCTGCTCGACGCCCAGACCATCGCGCCGGGCGCGACCGGGTCGGCGAATGCGCGGCTGTTCGCCGGCGCCAAGGAAAGCAACGTCATCAACTCTTATATGAATCAGTTGAATATCGATCGCTTCGACAAGCTGATCGACTGGGGCTGGTTCTACTTCATCACCAAACCGCTCTTCCAATTGATCGACTATTTATACCGCTTGGTCGGAAATTTCGGTTTGGCGATCTTGATCGTCACCGTGCTGATCAAGGCGGCCTTCTTCCCGCTCGCCAACAAATCCTATGCCTCGATGGCGAAGATGAAGGCGGTGCAGCCGCAGATGGCCGCCTTGCGCGCGCGCTATCCCGACGACAAGGCCAAGCAACAGCAGGAGCTGATGGCGCTCTACAAGAAGGAGAAGATCAATCCGCTAGCCGGCTGTCTGCCGATTGCAATTCAGATTCCGGTGTTCTTCTCGCTCTACAAGGTGCTGTTCGTCACCATCGAAATGCGGCACGCGCCGTTCTTCGGCTGGATCCACGACCTGTCGGCGCCGGATCCTACCAACATATTCAACCTGTTCGGGCTCATCCCGTTCGACCCGACGACGCTTCCCGTGATCGGACAGTTCCTGCATCTCGGCGCCTGGGCGATCATCATGGGCATCACCATGTGGGCGCAGATGAAGCTCAATCCGGCGCCGCCGGATCCGACGCAGGCGATGATTTTCAATTGGATGCCGCTGATCTTCACCTTCATGCTGGCGAGTTTCCCAGCAGGACTAGTGATTTACTGGGCCTGGAACAACTCTTTGTCGGTTGTTCAGCAGAGCGTGATCATGCGCAAACATGGGGCGAAGATCGAGTTGATCGACAATATCAAGGCATTGTTCGTGAAGAAGAAGCCGCAGTAGCGGCCAGGAAAAATGTTCTTCTGATATTCTGCCGATACGATGTTCTGGATCGCCGGGCGCACTGTCCGGCGATTTCGTTTATGGTGCCCGCATGGACAAATTCACCCGCGACGAGATCGAAGCCGGCCGGCGCCTGTTCGCCGGCGAGTGGCAATTTACCGCCGCTGCCGGCTCGGCGGTCTCATTGCCGCCGATGCGCGGACCTGAGATCGCGCTGGCCGGCCGCTCCAATGTCGGCAAGTCGAGCCTGCTCAACGCGCTCACCGGCCGCAAGAACCTGGCGCGCATTTCGCGCACCCCCGGCCGCACCCAGGAGCTAATCTTCTTCAACGCCGGCGGCCCGCTCAACGTGGTGGACATGCCCGGCTACGGCTACGCGGCGGCCGCCAAAAGCAAGATCGCGGCCTGGACCGAGCTGATCCACGCCTACCTGCGCGGGCGCGCCAACCTCGCGCGCATTTACGTGCTGGTGGACGCCCGCCACGGCCTTAAGGACGCCGACGACCCCATGTTCGATGCGCTCGGCCAGGCCGCCGTCAGCCATCAGATCGTGCTCACCAAATCCGACACGGTAAAGCCGGCCGAGCTTAGCCACCGCATCGCCGAGGTCGAGGCGGCGCTCGCCAAAAGACCGGCCACCTTCCCGACCGTGTTGGTCACCTCGTCCCACGACGGCACCGGCATTGCGGAACTGCGCGCCGCGATTGCGAGGCTCTTGGCGGAAAGAAAGCGCTGACGCATTGTCGCCCGCCGCCACCTCGGCTAGAACCCTGCGGCATTTCAACGGAAAGCCGGCGCGATGGCCAAAGCCCCCAAGATCGATCCGCAGACGCAGGCGCGCATCCTGGTCGAGGCGCTGCCGCACATGCAGCGCTATGACGAGGAGATCGTCGTGGTCAAATACGGCGGCCACGCCATGGGCGACGAGCAGACCGCGCGCGATTTCGCGCAGGACGTCGTGCTGCTCGAGCAGACCGCGATCAATCCGGTGGTGGTGCACGGCGGCGGGCCGCAGATCGCGGCCATGCTCAAGAAGCTCGGCATCAAATCGGAATTCGTCGACGGCCTGCGCGTCACCGACCAATCGACGGTCGAGATCGTCGAGATGGTGCTGGCCGGCTCGATCAACAAGCAGATTGTCGGCTACATCAACGCCGCCGGCGGCAAGGCGATCGGGTTGTGCGGCAAGGACGGCAACATGGTCACCGCGCGCAAGGTGACGCGCACCATGGTCGATCCCGATTCCAACATCGAAAAAGTCGTCGACCTCGGCTTTGTCGGAGAACCGGAAAAGGTCGACCTCACCGTGCTCAACCACGTGCTCGGCAAGGAAATGATCCCGGTGCTGGCGCCGGTGGCGACCGCGGCCGGCGGCGGCACCTTCAACGTCAACGCCGACACCTTTGCCGGCGCCATTGCCGGCGCGCTCAGAGCCAAGCGCCTGCTGCTGCTCACCGACGTGCCCGGCGTGCTCGACAAAGACAAGAACCTGATCAGCGAGTTGTCGGTCAGCGACGCCCGCCGCCTGATCGCCGACGGCACCATTTCCGGGGGCATGATCCCCAAGGTCGAAACCTGCATCTACGCGCTCGACCAGGGCGTCGAGGGCGTCGTCATCATGGACGGCAAGATCCGGCACGCCGTGCTGCTCGAATTGCTGACCGACCACGGCGTCGGCACGCTGGTGCATCGCTGAGCGCGCCAAATGCGGGCGCCCGATCGCAAATCAATGACGTCGCCCGCCCCTAGCGCCCGATGTCCGGCTTGATTTTCCGGGCCGCGGCCAGGTCGGCTTCGGCGCCGGCATCGTCGCCCTTTTTCTTCTTGGCCAGGCTGCGATTGAAGAAGGCCTCGGCGTATTTCGGATTGAGCTTGATCGCCTGGTCGAAGTCCTGGATGGCGCGGTTGTTGTCGCCTTTGCTTTGGTAGCTGTTGCCGCGACTGAAGAAGGCCTCGGCGTATTTCGGATCGAACTTGATCGCCTGGTCATAGTCATCGATGGCACGGTCGTATTGGTTCTTGTCTTGGAACGTGAAGCCACGGTTGTAATAGGCGCCGGCGTATTTCGGATTGAGTTTGATTGCCTCGTTGCAGTCTTGGATGGCGCGGTCATGCTCGCCTTTGTCGTGATAGGCGGCGCAACGATTGTTGAAGGCAATGGCGTATTTCGGATTGAGCTTGGCCGCCTGATCGAAGTCCTGAATGGCGCGCTCGTAGTCGCGTTTCTGGTAGTAGGCGACGCCGCGATTGGAGAAGACGAAGGCGAGGCGCTTGCCCTTCAACTTCTCTGCCTGAATGACAGCCGTACAGCCGCTGATCTTCTGGTCCGGCGTCGGATCGTTCCCGGCAATGCACCAATTGAACTGTTGCTTGGTTTGTGCGCTTGCAGCCGAGGTAACGATGCCTGTGAAGGCCGCGAGCGCGACGACACCCGCGAAAATTGCTGTGACTGACATGGGCACTCTCAAACTCGCGGCGTTATCGCAAGCACGACAACTATAGCCGAAGACATATCGTATGGTAGCCCTCAGTTTTTCAGGTGCCGACTCGTCGGCAGGCTACGCCTCGGTCTGCCCGTCAGCATATGTCCGCGTTGGGTCAAAAGCGGACGTAAAGCCATTTCACATCGATTTCTGCTTTACTCCCGAAAGCAGACATTTGAGGGCGCAGTTGGCATGTCCGCTTTGGGCCAATAGCGGATTCATGCAGCGCACAAGCCCACGTTCGCTTTGGGCAAGAATGTGATTACGCTCCATCCGGCTCATGTTGGAGATGGCCGGCATCGGAATCCAACTTCTTCGGGGCAAACGGATTGCGTCTTCCGCGGCGTCATGGCGGAATTTCGTCGCTCTATCAGCAGCTATCGCCAGTTCCCCGGCACTCCCAGATAAAACTCGTTCGGTCAATGTGTTTTGCGGCCTGCAAAGCCTCGGCGGCGCGATGCTTGGACACCCATGACGCCATCATGATTCCGTAATTGGTATTGGTGCCGTAAGGCGCATACAGCTCAAAATCATATTGCGGGTGCGACACTTTCAGTGTCTGCATCCGTTGCCGACCCTCCGCCTCGGTTGCAGCCGAGTGGACGATGACGAAGGACTTGTTCATGTCGGTGATCCAGAGCGGGACTGGATTCAAATAGATATCGGCCCAGGAAATCTTGCCGGTCTTCATCTGGACCACGGGCGTGTCATCCATGGCGACGCGTAGGATGGGAGCGCCATTGAGCATCCAGTCGGACCGCTTGCCGTCGCTGCGCGGCTTGTCGGGCGCGCCGCCGCCTTTGTTGTCCGCCGTGGTCGCGATCGCCTGAGGGCCAGCGGCTGCCATGAGCCATGTGGTCTGGTAAGCGGCGAGCTTTTCAAGCTTCTGTTCATCGGTGAGGGTTTTGACCGCTTTGAGCTGCGTGCAGTACTGATAGATGGCGACCAGCGCCACCACCATCTGATTGGCATTGGGGAACTGCGTGAAGATCGATTTTTTTTCGACCTCGATATTGGCCTTCAAATTGATGCCCACGATTTGCAGTACCTTACCGAGGGCACCTTCGGTATCGACCTTTGTGGTGACATCTGCGAGGGGCGGTGGCGGAACGCATTCGGCATAAGCACTGATGCCGGACACCATGAGCAGGCTCGCCGCTAGGCCGAACAAACGCTGTCGCATTTGTCTCTCCCATTCAGCTGAACTACCGCGACCGATATGGACCAAGAATCCCTAGATGAACGCCTGAGACAGTGCAGATCGCCTCACCTCGGTCCCAATTCAGCATGATAGCGCGTCCGATCGTGGAAAAGGAGGTAAATGTCGGCTCTGGGTCATAAGCCGACATTTCGGCCCATCAATAGAATGTCCGCGCTACCCCAATAGCGGACATTCGTGCAGGACCCGTGATAAGTCGCTGCACCGCCAACGGGACAGCCGGCAAGCCGAGCTTCGTAACGCACAAGATGCGGATGGAGTGTGGTATGGATGGACGTGGCGCGTGGGCAGGCGAAGGACGCCCGCCTCATCAATTCAACCGAGCTGCAAACTGCGCGCGTAGCGGCCGCTCCGGCGGCGCGATAGCGGCGGCACGGATACCGCCTTCATCCACCGGGCCGGGCGTCCACTCGTTGTTTTCGAGCGGCGTGACGCGCATGTCGGGCACGAGGCCGCGCTCGAGCGTCGGGTCAAAATAGCGCATGGCGCGATCGGTGATATCGATGACGCGGCCGGGCCGCAGCCGCCCGACGTCGTTGATCTTGACGATCACCCGCTTGCCGGCGCTCTCCAGCAGCGCGTAGGCCTCGCGGTAGTTGCAGCCGTAGCGCACGCCGCCGAAGCGGCCACGCAGGTCGGCCTGGATCGCCGCGGTCCAAGCCTCGGCGTCGTAGATCTCGCCCGAGGCTGTCTCCTTGTCGCCGGCGAGCGGGTCGGCGAGCGGGTTGTATGTCGAGGCGGTGCCGATGATTGGCTCGCGCATCAGCGCGGGCGCCGGCGGCGCCTTGCCACGCAGCGCGCGCAAGTTGGCCTGCAGTTCCGGCGCTGCGCACATGCGTCGCGGTAGCCCGCGGGTCGCGTCGGCGAGCTGGCGCCCGGGTTTGTCGTTGCGCGTCATGGTGGGCAGCGGCAGGGCCGCCGGCATGTCGGCTAGGGCCGCCGCAGGCTCGCGCGGGCCGAGCGCGGCAAGCCGCAACACCGGTGGCAGGTCGGCATCGGCGAGCGGCAGACTGGTGCGCTGCGGCGCGTAGAGCGTGTCCGCAGGCTGTGCCAAGGCCGGACGCGGCGCAGCGACCATGACGAAGATGATCATCAGCGGCGCGATGGCGGAGGCGATGGCGCCGTGCTCGCGCCACGAGAGCGGCAACGCAGACAACGTTCCGCGCAGCGACGAAATGCTTCGCGTTGACATAAAACCCCCGAAAACTGAAGTCATTTGCGAGTCAAAACCAACCAGTTTCATTTAAACTTCGGGTAAAATTCAACCGCGCAAAAAATCCGAGAGTTTTAGGCAAATCTTACGGGCGCCCGCGCGCGTCGCGCGATCAGGCCGCCAGTCGCGCACTTTTGTCGCGACCCGTGCATCGCGCTGGGGCGGCGCAAGTTCAAGGCGAGTTGCGGATAGCGTAAATATGGCCTTGCGCCGACCACAGAAAGCCGGGATCGCGCATTAGGCGCGCGGCAGCGAGTGTGGCGGCGGAGGTGGATGCGTGGCGCAGCAGCATGTTGCGCACTGCGATCCAATCCATTGGAATCTCGTATTGCGCTTGCTTGAGAGCTAAGGGTCAAAAGCAAGCATTTTGCTCCGCTTTACCCTCAATAGCGCACCTTCGTCAGGGCGCTTGGCATGTCCGCTTTGGGCCAAAAGCGGACATGAAGGCGCAAATTTGTGACGTCCGCTTTACCCCCCGACACAGCCGGGAAGCGGCGCTACTTTTGAGGGACGTCTTTCAACACTGGGTCGGGAAGCCAGTTCGCTTCAACGATTCCCTTTGCCAACTCCAAGTCGATATGCGGGCGGATTTCCTTACGGAACGCCTCAGCCATCGTCTTGTATTCGTATTGGCAATTTGGCGCTCGTGTTGGCGGCAAATAACCGTCCTGCGTTAGATCCGCGAATAGTTCTGAATTGGCACCGAAGGCCATGCACAAAAGATTGTAGAAGCGTTCTTGGGGTAAACCATGATTACCGGCGAAGCCCTCTAAACGCACCCGCACTACGGGATTCCTCTTGTGTTCCACCATATACGACGCCCATGCCCAGGCGGCACCTCGTATTAGTCGCCGCGACTCTGAAAATTGCAGCATGACGTATGTTGCAAAATTATCAGCGGCATCTTCCACATGTCCAAATATTGGCACACCGAAAATATCGAATACTGCGTGCCCGACCTCATGCAAGGTGAGCCAGAGAAACTGTCCTATTTTTGCGTCGTCCGGTGTGACCTCGGCAGGAGTCGTTTCCTTCGGCAACGAATCCAGTATTTGCTTCAAAAGCTCGTGACAGATGGTGATTGTGGGTTTGAAATTTTCTCGCCCGTACCAGGAATTTACCTTGCCGCACTCAGCTGTTTTGATTGTCAGCTCCTCGGGCAGCCGAAGCGGACTTAGTATCTTCTGGATTTTCTCAAGGGCGCCGCGGGTCTTTAAGGTTTCGTAGAGGTCCTGATGATCGGGGCTATTTGGTGCGACGTATTCGACGACAACTCGATTGGGCTGATCAGCTTGATTGGCAGTGCCTTGCGACTGGGCGACCGCCAAATTTGGCAAGACCAATGTAACGGCGACAATGGCGCCGATAGAGCTTATTGTGTTCCATTTGAAACTGCTCATCGGGTTCTCCGATGATATTACGATCGAGCGTGCATCGGCCCAGAGCTTACCATATTGACGACCAGCCGAAATATGCGCTTTGGGGCAATAGCGACCATTCCGCGCCTCGGTTAGCGCGGTGCGCGCCTGCAGTGGATCCGCCACCGAGCCAAACTATAAGGCTAGTGGGGGGCGGGGATGGCAACCGCGTTGCGCTCGTTTTACCGCCGATTAAGGGCATTGGGCGGCGCATCCACGTCGGCATTTGGCTGCCCGTTTGGCGGCCCACGCCCTAACATGGGCGGATGATTCGCCGGTTGATCTGCAGCCTAGTGGGATTGTGTGCGGCCTTGGCCGCATATCCTGCACGCGCCGAACTTTCGCTGTGCAATCGCACCAGCTATCGCGTCGACGCGGCGATCGCGCTGGAGAAACGCGCCAATGTTGCGACCCGCGGCTGGTTCCGCATCGATCCCGGCGCGTGCCGCAAGGTCGTGGACGGCACGCTCGATGCCGATATGGTCTATGTGCATGCGCGCACGCCGCCGGTCTATGGCAGCGCGCCCATGCCGCAAGCCGGCCACGCCGAATTGTGTATTCGCGACGGCGACTTCGAGATCACCAATGCACGCGGCTGCCCGGTCAGCCAGCAAGCGCGTTTCACCGCGGCACAGCCCTCCGATTCCGCGCAAGGACCGACGGTCAATCTTGCGGAAGAAGCTGACTACGACGATGCGCAGGCGCGGCTCGCCGGCATCCAGCGTCTGCTTAACGTCGCCGGCTATGACGCCTATCCGATCGACGGCGTGCAGGGCGCAAAGACGCAAGCCGCGTTGGCAAAATTCTTGAGCGACCGCCAACTGCCCGCCGACGCGCCAGGCAAGCCGGAATTTTTCGATACGCTGCTCAAGGCCGCCGCCAATCCGGAAGGCATCGGGTTTTCCTGGTGCAACGATACCCAATATCCGGTGATGGCCGCGCTCGGAGTGGTCGAGATGGGCGCGATCGTCAGCCGCGGCTGGTATCGGGTCGCGGCGGGGCAATGCCTGCGGCCGGATCTGCGCGGCGATCCGCGCCGGCTTTACAGCTACGCGGAGGCGGTCGACGGCAATGGCCGCGCCATCATGCGCGGCGACGCGCCGCTGTCCTGGGGCGGCAAAGTCGCGCTCTGCACGCGCGACGGGAAGTTCGAGCTCGCCGACCACAAGGACTGCGCGGGACGCGGTCTGAATTCGGCCGGCTTTGCCGTCTTCGAGGTGGGAAGTCAGCCCGCGACGATCGTCCACTTCAAGGAACCCTGAGGCCCGCGTCGGCAGCTGGGAAATAGCGCTTATCCAGCCTTTTGTGCGGGACGGTGTAGCCTGAAAGCCCCCGATTTGACCGCGCTTAGGCATTTTTCTTGAGTTGTTTTGACAACCCGTGCGATACCTCGGGTCAGAGAGGATGCGGCGCATGTCGGATCGCGCGTGCAGGGTGCTGTTGATCTATCCGAAATTCGTTCCAAACTCGTTTTGGAACTATACGGACACCTGCAAGCTTCTGGGCACACGCTACCCGGCCGCGCCGCTCGGCCTGATTACGGTCGCCGCGCTGTTGCCGCAGAGCTGGGAATTCAAGCTCGTCAACCGCAACACCGAGGATCTTGATTCGGAAGATCTCGCCTGGGCCGACATTGTGATGACCGGCGGAATGCTGAATCAACAGCCTGACTGCCGGTATCTGATCGAGCTTTGCCATAGCCTAGGCAAGCCGATCGCGGTCGGCGGGCCCGACGCCACATCGAGCCCGCACCTCTACAAGGCGGCCGATTTCCGTGTGCTCGGCGAGGCCGAGGACGTCATCAACGATTTTGTCGCGGCGTGGGAACGCGGCGAGCGCTCGGGCACGTTTCAAGCCGAGAAATTCCAGGTCGACGTCACCAAGACGCCGATCCCGCGCTTCGATCTGCTCAAGTTCGATCAGTATCTCTACATCTGCGTGCAATATTCGCGCGGCTGCCCGTTCACCTGCGAGTTCTGCGACATTATCGAGCTTTACGGCCGCAACCCTCGCGCCAAGACCAACGAACAGATGCTGGCCGAACTCGGCCGGCTGTACACGCTCGGCTATCGCGGCCACGTCGATTTCGTCGACGACAACCTGATCGGCAACAAGAAGGCACTTAAAAAATTCCTGCCCGAACTGAAGGCCTGGCAGCAGGCGCACGATATTCCATTCGAGTTCTCGACCGAAGCGTCGATGAACCTCGCCGACGACGACGAGCTGCTTGAGATGTTGAGGCAGGCGAATTTCTTCGGCGTCTTCATCGGCATCGAGAGCCCTGATCCCGAGACGCTGAAGCAGACCAGCAAGAAACAGAATACCCGCCGCAACATGGCGGAGAATATCCATAAGATCTACAGCTACGGACTGTTCGTCACTGCCGGATTCATCGTCGGCTTCGACAACGAAAAGGGATCGATCGCCGACGCGATGGCCGAGTTCATCGACGAGTGCGCCATTCCGGTCTGCATGGTCGGCCTGCTCTATGCCCTGCCCGGCACGCAGCTGGCCCGCCGGCTTGTGAAAGAAGGGCGGCTGCACGAGGGACACGATACCGTGCCGGATGACTACGCCGGCGATCAATGCGCCAACGGCATCAACTTCGAGACCAAGCGCCCGTTGCGCGATGTCCTCACCGATTACAAAAACATTCTCGAGCAGGTCTTCGAACCGAAGGCCTATGCCCGCCGTCTCGAACGGCTCACCGCCATGCTCAATCGCAGCGGCCGTCCGCTCGAACTGCCGAAGGAAGACCGGCGCCGCGTCCTGGCGACACTCGCCACGGTCTATCGCATTCTCGATGCGATGCCCGGCGGCCGCGACGTGTTCTGGAACACGTTCATGAATTGCGCGCGCAATAATCCGGCAGCGCTGCAATCCATCGTCTCGCTCATGGCCATCTATGCCCATCTCGGTCCGTTCGCGCGCAATGTCATCGGCCAGATCGACCGGCGCATCGCGGCGCTCGCGACGGACGCTGTGACCATGCCGGCGCCGCTCGCCGGCGGCGGCGATAGGACGGCGCGCGTGGCAGCCATGAACGCTCCGTCGCGCTGATGGCGGAAATGCCACGCGGCGCAAGCGGATTCGAGCACGTCGGCACCTGGGTGTTCGATCTCGACAACACGCTCTATCCGCATCACCTGCTCTGGCAGCAGGTCGACGACCGCATCCGCGCTTACGTCGCCGAATTCCTCAAGGTCTCGAAGGACGAGGCGTTCCGGGTGCAGAAGGACTATTACAAGCGCTATGGCACCACCATGCGCGGCTTGATGACCGAGCACGGGCTCGATCCGGACGACTATCTCGAATATGTTCACCAGATCGACCACTCGCCGCTCGAGCCCAACCCGGCGCTCGGCGCCGCGCTGGAGAGATTACCCGGCCGCAAGCTGATCCTCACCAACGGCACCCGCAAGCATGCCGATGCGGTAATGCGGCGACTGGGAATTCACCACCACTTCGAGGACGTGTTCGACATCATCGCGGCCGAACTCGAGCCCAAGCCGGCGCAGCAAACCTACGAGCGCTTCCTGGTGCGCCATGATGTGGATGCGGCCAAGGCCGCGATGTTCGAGGACCTCGCCCGCAATCTGGAAGCCCCTCATGCGCTCGGCATGACCACGGTGCTGGTGGTGCCGGAAGGCACGCGCGAGTTGTTCCGCGAAGATTGGGAGCTAGAGGGACGCGGCGAGCGCCATGTCGACTATCTGACCGACGATCTCGCCGGATTTCTTGAGCGAATTCTTCCCCCGTCGCGGACCGCTTGACATCCCCTGCCCGGCCCCCGACAAACCGCTCCCAAACGAAGCGCCGGGGCACCTCATGTCCAACGACAAGCTTGCCAAGATTATCGACGACGCCTTCGAGGGGCGCGACAAGATCGGCCCCAAGACCAAGGGCGCGGTGCGCAAGGCGGTCGATTCCGCGCTGACCCTGCTCGACCGCGGCGAGGCGCGTGTGGCCGAACGGGCGGCCGACGGCCGCTGGCAGGTCAATCAATGGCTGAAGAAAGCCGTGCTGCTGTCGTTCCGGCTCAACGACATGAGCGTCATTGCCGGCGGGCCCGGCAAGGCAGTGTGGTGGGACAAGGTCGATTCCAAGTTCAAGGGCTGGAATGCCGCGCGCTTCCGTAAAAGCGGCTTCCGCGCCGTGCCCGGCTGCGTGGTGCGCCGCTCGGCCTATATCGCGCCCGGCGTGGTACTGATGCCGTCCTTCGTCAATCTTGGCGCCTATGTCGATTCCGGCACCATGATCGACACCTGGGCGACCGTCGGTTCGTGTGCACAGATCGGCAAGAACTGCCACATCTCCGGCGGCGCCGGCATCGGCGGCGTGCTGGAGCCGCTGCAAGCGGGACCGGTAATCATCGAAGACAATTGTTTCGTCGGCGCCCGCTCGGAAGTGGCGGAAGGCGTGATCCTGCGCACCGGCGCAGTGCTGTCGATGGGTGTTTTCCTCGGCGCCTCGACCAAGATCGTCGATCGCGCGAGCGGGCAAGTGCTGCAAGGCGAAGTGCCGGCCTATTCGGTCGTGGTGCCGGGGACCTTGCCAGACAAGAACGGCGGCCCGGGGCTCTATTGCGCGGTGATCGTCAAGCGGGTGGACGAGCGCACGCGATCGAAGACCAGCATCAACGAGCTGTTGAGGGATTGAGCGCCAAAAATGCCCGCTGATCCCGTCGCCCTCGCCCGCGATCTGCTGCGCTGCCGTTCGGTGACGCCGGACGAAGGCGGCGCGCTCAAGTTTCTCGAAGCGACGCTGAAGGCAGCGGGCTTTGCCGTGCATCACATGACGTTCAGCGAGCCCGGCGCCGACGACGTGGAGAATCTCTACGCCCGCATCGGCACTGCGGCGCCCAATCTCGTTTTCGCCGGCCACACCGACGTGGTGCCGCCGGGCGACGAAAAAGCCTGGAAACATCCGCCGTTTGCCGGCAACGTCGCCGGTGACATCCTGTACGGGCGCGGCGCGGTGGACATGAAGGGCGGCATCGCCTGCGCGCTCGCCGCCGTGCTCGATCACCTCGCGGCCAATGGCGGCAAGCCGAAAGGCTCGATCTCGTTCCTGATCACCGGCGACGAGGAAGGCATCGCGGTCAACGGCACGCCCAAGCTATTAAGGTGGGCCGCCGAGCACGGTGAAAAATTCGATCATTGTCTGCTCGGCGAGCCGAGCAATGTTGCGGTGCTGGGCGACACCATCAAGATCGGCCGCCGCGGTTCGCTCAACGGCCATCTGATCGTCACCGGCAAGCAGGGCCACGTGGCCTATCCAGACCGCGCCGTGAACCCGGTCCACGGCATCGTCAAGCTGATCGACGCCCTCAGGTCGGAGCCGCTTGACGCCGGCAACGAGAATTTTCCGCCGTCGAACCTGGAATTCGTTTCGGTCGACGTCGGCAACAAGACCGTCAATCTCATTCCCGGCGAAGCTCGCGCGCAATTCAACATCCGTTTTAACGATTTCCACACGCTGGATTCTCTGAAGGCGCGGTTGCAAGCACGCGCCGAAAAAGCCTCCGGCGGGAAAATGAAATTCGTGTTCCAATGGCAGCCTTCGAACGCCGGCGTGTTCGTCACCACGCCGGGGCCATTCACTGACCTGGTGTCCGATGCGATTGCCAAGGTCACCGGCCGCAAGCCGGAGCCGTCCACCAGCGGCGGCACCTCCGACGCTCGCTTCATCACCGCGCATTGCCCGGTGGTGGAATTCGGCCTGGTCGGACAGACCATGCACGCGATCGACGAGCGCGTGCCGGTCGCCGATTTGCGGGCACTGACGGCGATCTATCGAACGATTATCGACCGCTATTTCGGCTAGGGCGACGGCGCATAGACCGGCAGCGCAAGAAGCCGGGTATTTACTTGGCGGGTTGTCCGGTTCACCCTGTGCACGTCGCCGCGTCAGTTGATTAAAGGCGGCGCCCATAGAAACGCCAAGCCTGCGGGCGGGCCATTGAGCCAACGCTCCCGAGCTTCAGGAGGAGACGGAAGATATGAAAAAAGTGTCTGGAGGAATCCTTGCGGCGTTCGCCGCAATCGCGGTTTGGCAGGCGTCACCCGCCGACGCCCAAACCGCCAAGTGGCAGATGGCGAAGCCCATGTTGCAGCCCGCCGGCGAGATCGTCGGCGCGGTCGTCGGCAACAAATGGTACGTCATGGGCGGCTATGACGGCGCCAATGTGCAGCCCCAGGGCATCGTCACCGAATACGACGCCACCTCCGACACCTGGACCAACAAGAAAGGCATGCTTGTCCCGGCGCATCACGCGGCGGCGGTCGAGCTGGGCGGCAAGGTTTATGTGTTCGGCGGCTTTGTCGGTCGTCCGGGCGCCAAGGGATGGGGACCGATCGCCAACGCCTCGGTGTACGATCCGGCGACCGATAGCTGGAAAGAGCTGGCGCCGATGCCGACCGCGCGCGGCTCCGCCAACGCGGTGGTAGTCGATGGCAAGATATTCGTGATCGGCGGCGCCCACGCCAATATTCCGGGCAAACCGCCCACCGAGCCGCTTTGGGTCGGCGTGCCGGCGATAGTCACCGGCGCGGTCGAGGAATACGACCCCGCGGCCAACACCTGGCGCAAGCGCGCGCCGATGCCGACCGGCCGCAATCACTTCTACGCCGGCGTCGTTGACGGCAAGATCTATGCGATCAACGGCCGGCTCGGAACCTCGTTCGTCACCATGAGCGACGTCACCGACATCGTCGAAGAGTACGATCCGAAGACCGACATCTGGCGCTACATGGGCCGTTCGCCGACGAAACGCGGCGACGTGGTGGGTGGCGTCTACAACGGCCGCCTCTACGTGACCGGCGGAGAATATGAAGAACCGCGCGGCAAGGTGACGTTCTGGGCTTTCGAGTCCTACGATCCCAAGGCCAATTCCTGGCAGGTTCTGCCGCATATCCAGATCGCCCGTCATGGCGGCGCCGCCGCCTTCATCGGCAGCGACTTCCATGCCGTCGGCGGCTCGTTCCAATCGGACGGCATGCCGGGAATCTTTTCGCAAATGGCGACCCATGAGGTGTATCCGGCCGGGAAGTAATCGACGACACGGAGTACGACGTAGGTACGCGACAAAGGCCGACACCGATGTCAGTCAGTCTGCTACGGCATGACGAAGAGGCGGGGATGCACATTGCGCCCCCGCCTCGCGTCCGCCGCGGGATCGCCGGCATGCTCGCCGACCCAAACGCATGGGAACGCCCGCGTCGCATCTTACTGACGGTCACCGCCATCCTGGGCCTGATTGCCTTCGTTCTCGGCGTGGGTAACCGCTTCACCGGCGGGCCGTTGTTCGTCTACATCCCCGATGTCGATCTGGTCCCGCCGCTCAGCAAGGTGGCGTGGCAGCAGGCTTTCGTGATCCATCAGCAGAGCCCGCTGTTCGCGCTATGCGGCGGCTATCAGGTCGGCGGAATGGAATCCCTCACCGTCTACCAAGTGCTCTATCTGTGGGAATGGGCGCGAGCCGGCAGCGTGACGCTGCTCTCGCTGTGCGTGATCCTGCTCGTCGCATTGACCGTCCGTCAGGCGGTGCGGCCGCGAGGGCATTCGGATTTTGTGGCGCTGGTCGCGGCCGCGCTGCTGTTCGCGGCTTATGCGGCGCTGCGTTATTTCGCCGATCACGCCGGGCTGTTCGCCACGCTGAATTTCGGCCAGCATCGGCATGCGGTCGATGTGACCTTCGCGGCGACGGCACTCGCATTGCTGCTGCGGGTCTGCCTGGCGCCGAGCCAAGACCGCGGCGCGGGGCTTGCGCGCACCGCTTGGGCGATCGCGATTGCGATCGACATCGCATTCGGGGCGCTGTTCCAGGCGACCGACGCCGCCGCCGTGTGGAAGACCTTTCCGGGTTACGCCGACGGCATCCTGCCGGCCACTGATCGGCTGTTCGCATTCAATCCCGTGTGGCGCAATTTCACTGAAAACGTGTACCTGATTCAGACCTGTCACCGCGTGCTGTCGATCGCCTTGTGGATTGTCGCGCTTGGCGCGTGGTCGAGGAAGCGGTGGCGCGGGCTGCTTGCCCGGCGCGAGGCGTTGCTGTTCGCTCTGCTGACGCTTGAAGGCGCGCTCGGCGTCGCCACGCTGATGCTGGATCTGCCGTTGGTCTTGTCGATCGCCCACCAATTCTGCGCGATCTTCGTGCTGGCGGTGGCGCTTTGGCCTCCGCTTCCCGGGCGGACCACGACCGATGGGCCCGCAAGCAGTCGCGGCGTGCCGGGCCTCGACCTGGCGGCGGCCTAATAATCCACCTGCATCAAATAGAGCCCTTCCGGCGGCGCCACCTGGCCGCAAGCGGTGCGGTCGCACGCGGCAAGGACGCGCGTTAGATCGTCGGGACTCCATTTGCCCTCGCCGGCCATCACCAGCGAGCCCACCATCGAGCGCACCTGGCTGTGCAGGAACGAGCGCGCCGACGCGCGCACATTCACGGCGTCGCCCGCGCGTTCGACATCGAGCCGGTCAAGCGTTTTCACCGGTGACTTGGCTTGGCATTCGGTGGAACGGAACGTGGTGAAGTCGTGCTTGCCGACGAGCCGCTGCGCGGCCGCATGCATGGCGGCGGCGTCGAGCGGGCGCGGCATCCGCCAGGCGTAGCCGGCATCGAGCGTCAGATCGGCGCGGCGGTTGATGATGCGATAGAGATAGTGGCGCTTGATGGCCGAGGTGCGGGCGTTGAAGCCGTCCGCCACCCGCTCGGCGGCCAGGATCGCCACCGGATTTGGACGCAGATGCGCGTTGAGCGCGTCGCGCACGGTGTCAGTATCCCAGTCCCGGCTCATGTCGACATGGGCGACCTGACCCCGCGCATGCACCCCGGCATCGGTGCGGCCGGCGCCCTGTACCAGGGTGTTTTCGCCCGACAGCGCCTCGATTGCCGCCGTCAGAACGCCCTGGACGGTCGGACGGTCGGCCTGGATCTGCCAGCCGGCGAACGGGGAACCGTCGTATTCGATCGTTAGTTTGTAGCGGGGCACGTTTGATTCACCTCAAATCCGGGCGCGGGCGGGTTTTCTATACTTGGGCTTGAAAAAAGAGGCTTTGTCCAATGAAGCGCGAATTCAAACGGCAAATCGTCGAGCTGCTCAATGAGCACCGTATCATGACGATCGCCACCAACCGGCCCGATGGCTGGCCGCAATCGACGGTGGTCGGCTACGGCAATGACGGGGTGGTCATTTACTGCCGGATTTCCCGCGACAGCCAGAAGTTCGCCAATATCATGCGCGATCCGCGGGTATCGCTCGCCATCGCCAAGGACTACCCGCAGCCGCTGCAGATCAAAGGCCTGTCGATTGCGGCGACCGCCGCCGTGGTCAACGACCAGGGCGAGATCGACCATGCCGCCGACATCATCCTGCATCGCTACCCTGAATACCGGGTGATGCCGCGGCCCGACCCCAAGGCCGTGCCGACCATACGGCTGACGCCAGAGATCGTCTCCATTCTCGACTATTCCAAGGGCTTCGCGCATAGCGACCTGGTTCGCGTCTCCGACAACGATCTCGCCGAATTCATCGAAGCGCGCCGCCACCATTGGGCGGGATTTCACGCGGCCTAGCGTGCCGGTCAAGCAAGCCGCGAGCCCGCATTCACCGGCGTGCCGCGCAGGAATTCCTCCACCTGCATAGGCTGCTTGCCGGCACGCTGCACTTGGCGGAGCCGAATTGCGCCATCGCCGCAGGCGATGGTGAGCCGATCGTCCAGCGCAGTACCGGGGGTGCCATTCCCCTCGCCTTTGGTCGAACGCAGCGCCTTGACCCGCACGCCGCCGAGTTCGAACCAAGCGCCGGGAAACGGCGACAGGCCGCGGATGTGGTTGTGCACTTCTTGCCATGGTTTGGCCCAGTCAATGCGGGTCTCATCTTTGCCGATCTTGGCCGCATAGGTAGCGCCCGTCTCGGGCTGCGGCATGAGAGCGAGCGAGCCGCGCTCGGCGGCGGCAAGTGCGCGCAACATCAGATCGGCGCCAAGCCGTGCCAGCGCATCGTGCAGGTCGCCCGCCGTCATGTCGGCGCCGATGGCCACGCGATCGGCCATCGCCATCGCGCCGGTATCCAGGCCAGCGTCCATCTGCATGATGGTGACGCCGCTTTCGGCGTCGCCCGCCATGATGGCGCGGTTGATCGGCGCCGCGCCGCGCCAGCGCGGCAGCAACGAGGCATGCACGTTGAAGCAGCCCAGCCGCGGCGCTTCTAAAATCGGTTTCGGCAGAATGAGGCCATAGGCCACCACGACCGCCACGTCGGCCTTGTGTGCGTTAAACTCAGCCGGCGCCGTTTCGCCCTTCAGCGTCTTCGGCGTGAGCACCGGCAGGCCGAGCCGCCCGGCCTCGCGCTCGACCGGCGTCGGCACCAACTCGAGCCCACGCCGCCCGCCCGGCTTGGCCGCGCGGGTATAGACCGCCACGATCTCGTGCCCGGCGGCGGCGAGCTCGAGCAGCGTCGGCACCGCGAAATCGGGCGTGCCCATGAAGATCAGCCGCAGCGGCATGCAACACCGTCGTAGTCAGGGCGCGCTTGGCTGAGCGCCGGATTTAACCAATGTGATGCGAAGGCTCTTTGTCCTCTGCCAGAGGCTTCACCGGTTCGCCCTTCTTCGCCGCCTTCTTGAAGCGCTTCATCACCATGTCGCGCTTGAGCTTGGAGATGTAGTCGATGAACAAGATGCCGTTGGTGTGATCGATCTCGTGCTGCAGGCAGGTGGCGAGCAGGCCGGTGGCCTCGATTTCGTGCGGCTTGCCGTCGAGATCGAGATATTTCACGCGCACCGCCGAGGGCCGTTCGACCTCCTCGTAATATTCCGGGATCGACAGGCAGCCCTCCTCGTAGATCGCCCGCTCGTCGGTTTTCCAGGTGACTTCCGGATTGACGAAGACCTGCGGCGCCTTCGGATCGTCCTTCTTGGCGAGGTCCATGGTGACCACGCGCTGCGGCACGCCGACCTGGATGGCGGCGAGCCCGATGCCGGGCGCCGCGTACATGGTCTCGAACATGTCGTCGATAAGCCGGCGCAGTGGCTTGTCGATTCGCTCCACCGGCTCGGATTTCAGCCGCAGCCGCTTGTCGGGGAGGATGAGGATGTCACGCACCGCCATGCGCGCGATGTAAGGGCAAGGCGCGGCGCGGTCAATGCAGGCCTTTCCCCTTGAGCCACGCGCGTTATCGCCCTACCGTTCGCCCTTCGTTCGCAAGGTTTGCCGAATCACAGTAGAAGCTGCGCATGCCAGAAACCCTTCTTGTCGTTCTCGCCTTGATCATCGCGATCGGCGTCGTCACCATCCTCGTGCTGCTGCTGCGCCCGCGTACGGCGCCGGTCGATCATGCCGCCGAGCAGCGGCTGGCCGAGCTGAATGCGAAAATCGGAGCCATGGGTGAACTGCTGGCCAGTGCTCAGACGCGGCTGCAGGACAGCGTGCACCAAAGGCTCGACGCGGTGACGCAGAATCTTGGCGAGTCGATGAAGACCTCGACCAAGAACACCACCGAGCACCTGCAGCAACTGCACGCGCGGCTGGCGGTGATCGACAGCGCGCAGAAGAACATCACCGATTTGGCCTCGACAGTGACGTCGCTACAAAAAGTTTTCGACAATAAACAGCGCCGCGGCGCTTTTGGCCAAGGCCGCATGGAGGCAATCGTTGCCGACGGGTTGCCGCAAGGCGCCTATGAATTCCAGTTTACGCTGTCGAATAATTCACGTCCGGATTGCTGCATTCATATGCCGGACAAGCGCCATTTGATTGTCGATGCCAAATTCCCGCTTGAGGCCACCACGGCACTGGGAAATGCCAAGACCGACGAAGAGCGGCTGCAGGCCACGCGTCAGCTGCGGCAAAATCTCGGCAAGCATATCGACGACATTGCCGGCAAATATCTGATCAAGGGCGAGACACAAGATGTTGCATTCATGTTCATTCCATCGGAATCGATGTTTGCGGAACTTTATGACGCGTTCGACGATGTCCTTCAGAAGGGCTACCGCGCCGGCGTGATAATCGTTTCGCCGTCACTGTTGATGCTGGCGATCCAAGTCGTTCAGCAAATTCAGAAAGACGCCCGCATGCGCGAGGCCGCCGACAAGATTCTGAAAGAAGTCGCGTTGATGATTGAAGATGTGCAACGGCTCAAGGACCGCGTCGAGAATCTCGACAAACACTTCGGCAACGTCAACAAGGATATCGAGCAGATTGTTACGTCTGCGGAAAAAATCCTTACGCGCGGTGAGAAAATCCAGGGTGTCGACTTCAACGACGATCCGCCGACCGCACAGATCATTCCCGCACCGGCCCGCAAGCTGGAAGCCGGCGAATAGCGCATGACCGCCTCGCCCGACAGCACGCCGGCGCGCCCTTCCTTCCTCGACGCGCTGGCGGTGTACCTCAAGCCGCGCGTGCTGATCGTCATGTTCCTCGGCTTCTCGTCCGGCCTCCCATTGGCTTTATCGGGTGCGACGCTCTTGGTGTGGATGCGCGAGTCCGGCGTCGACCTCGGCACCATCGGCCTGTTCGCACTGGTCGGCACGCCCTACACCGTGAAATTCCTGTGGGCGCCGCTGACCGACGCGCTCGACGTGCCACTGCTAGGCCGCTTGCTCGGCCGCCGCCGCGCCTGGCTGGTGTTCACGCAATTATTGCTGATGGCGGCGATCGTGTTTCTCGGCTCCTGCAATCCGGCGGTGGCACCGGGGCTGGTCGCACTCGGTGCGCTCTTGGTCGCCACCGCATCCGCCACGCAGGACATCGTAGTCGACGCCTTCCGGGTCGAGAGCCTACCGGAAAACGAACAGGCCGCCGGCATGGCGTCCTACGTCGCGGCCTATCGCATCGGCATGCTGGTCTCGACCGCCGGCGCGCTGTTCATGGTCAGCGGCTTCCAGAGCTACGGCTTCGACAAGCAGGCGGCCTGGCATTGGGGCTATCTGGCGATGGCCGGGCTGGTGCTGATCGGAACGGCGACCGCACTGATCGCCACCGAGCCGGAGCGCTCGCGCCAGGCGGAAGCGGCGCACATGCATCAAAAGCCGTTCGCGCGGGTGGCCGAGGCGGCGGTCGGCGCCTTCAAGGATTTCCTGAGCTACGAGATGGCCTTCGCCATGCTCGCCTTCGTGGTGCTGTTCAAGTTCACCGATGCGCTGTCGGGCGCCATGACTGCACCGTTCGTGATCGACCTCGGATTCACGCGCAACGAATACGCCGCGATCGTGAAGGGCGTCGGCCTCGCGGCGCTGCTCGCCGGCGGCTTTGCGGGCGGGTTCATTGCGCGCGCGCTGCCGCTTTCGACCAGCTTGTGGATCGGCGCCATCCTGCAGGCGGCAGCCAATCTCTCGTTCAGCTGGCTGGCGGTCGTCGGTCATCAGCCAACCGCGCTGGCGATCGCGATCATCGCCGAGAATTTCACCAGCGCCATTGGCACGGTAATGTTCGTCGCTTATCTGTCGGCGCTCTGCCAGAACCCGCTGCATACGGCGACGCAATACGCGCTTCTCACCGCGCTCGCCGCTGTCGGGCGCACGTATCTGTCGTCGGGCGCCGGCTTCATCGCCGAGCAGACCGGCTGGGTCTGGTTCTTCGTGATCTGCGCGTTGGCCGGGTTGCCCAGCCTCGTGCTGCTGGCCTGGCTGCAACGGCACGGGCATTTCAAGCGGCTGGAGCCGCAAAAGACTTAAAACAGCGTTCGCTGCTTGATCGCCGCCGAAAGCGTGCCCTCGTCGAGATAATCGAGTTCGCCGCCGACCGGTACGCCGTGCGCGAGCCGCGTGACCTTTACATTCGCCTCGTGCAGCAGCTCGGTGATGTAATGCGCGGTGGTCTGGCCGTCGACGGTGGCGTTGAGCGCCAGGATCAGCTCCTTCACCTGCGGCTCGTGCGCGCGTGAAATCAGCGCGTCGATGGAAAGGTCCTGCGGGCCGACGCCGTCGAGCGGCGACAGCGTGCCGCCGAGTACGTGGTAGCGGCCGTTGACCGCGTGCGCGCGCTCGAGCGCCCACAGGTCGGCGACGTCGGCCACCACCACGATGATCGACGGGTCGCGTTTGGTATCGGTGCACACAGTGCAGGGATTTTGCGTGTCGATATTGCCGCAAGTCTTGCAGATCTCGATCTTGTCCATCGCGGTCTGCAGGGCCGAGGCGAGCGGCGCCATCAGCAATTCGCGTTTCTTGATGAGATGCAGCGCCGCGCGCCGCGCCGAGCGCGGGCCCAAACCGGGCAGCCGCGCCAAAAGCTGGATCAGGCGCTCGATTTCGGGTCCGGCGACGGCGGTAGGCATTAAGTCAAATTCAGTCCGGGCGGCAGCGGCAGGCCGCCGGTCAGGGCCTTCATCTTCTCCTGCATGACGGCCTCGGCCTTGCGCCGCGCATCGGCATGGGCGGCCACCAGCAGGTCTTCGACGATTTCCTTTTCCGAGGGCTTGTAGAGCGAATCGTCGATCCGCACGCCCTTGAGCTCGCCTTTGGCGGTGAGCTTGACGCACACCAGGCCGCCGCCCGAGGTGCCTTCGACCTCGATGGTGTCGAGCTCGGCCTGCAGCGCCTGCATCTTGGATTGCAGTTGAGCGGCTTGTTTCATCAAGCCCATGAAGTCGGCCATCGCTTAATCCTCGATCTCGTCACCTGGGATCGCGTCGGGCGCGTCCGTGGAGTCCGCAGCGGGCGCGTTCTGCGTCACGCCGACCACTTTGGCGCCCGGGAAGCGGTTGAGCACCGCCTGCACCAGCGGATCGCTCTGGACGCCGCGTTCGAGCTCGGCCTGGCGCGCTTCCATCTGCGCGCGCACCGTCGCGCTGCCCTGCTCCTGCGACACCACCACCATCCAACGTTTGCCGGTCCAGGCGGTGAGCTTGCGTTGCAGGTCGTGCACCAGCGTCTTCGGGGCGCTGGCCTCGAGCGCGATCTCGAGCTGGCCGTCTTCGCAACGCACCAGCCGCACGTCCCGCTCCAGCGCCATCTTCATACTGATGTCGCGCTTGTCCTGTGCCAGCGCGATCATTTCGGCGAACGAACCGACGGTCATAGTCGGCGCGGCGGCAACCGGCTCATTAAGTTCGGGGGCCGGGTTCTCGGAAGGGCGCGGCGACACGGCAGCGGAGGAACGTGGGCTACCGCGCGGCGCCTCATAGCGCGGAGCGAAATTCTGCGCCGGCGCCGCAACCGCGCCGCCATTGCCTTGCGGGCGCGCCGGTGCGCCGCCCTCGTCGCCGAGCGAGCGAACCACTTCGTCCGGCGTCGGCAGATCGGCGGCATAGGCGATACGCACCAGAACCATCTCGGCGGCAGCGACCGGGCGGCCGGAGGCCTGCACCTCTCCGACGCCCTTGAGCAACATCTGCCAGGTGCGCGACAGCACCCGCATCGACAGTTGCGCCGCGAAGGCGCGGCCGCGCACGCGCTCGGCTTCCGACAGCGACACGTCGTCGGCAACCGACGGCACCACTTTCACGCGGGTGACGAAATGGGTGAACTCGGCGAGATCGCTCAGCACCACGCCGGGATCGGCGCCGATGTCATATTGCGCGCGCAGCTCCTTAAGCGCGGCGGCGACGTCGCCCTTCATCAGCGCCTCGAACAGATCGACCACGCGCACGCGATCGGCGAGGCCGAGCATTTGGCGGACGTCCTCCGCGCGCACCGGACCCGCAGCGTGCGCAATGGCCTGATCGAACAAAGACAGCGAATCGCGCACCGAGCCTTCCGCCGCGCGCGCGATCAGCGCCAGCGCCGCCGGCTCGACCTCGATCTTCTCTTTCGCCGCGATGCCCTCAAGGTGCTTGACCAGCAGCGCGGCATCGACGCGGCGCAGATCGAAGCGCTGGCAGCGCGACAGCACCGTCACCGGCACCTTGCGGATCTCGGTGGTGGCAAAAATAAACTTGGCGTGCGGCGGTGGCTCTTCCAGCGTCTTGAGCAACGCGTTGAACGCAGCACCCGAGAGCATATGCACTTCGTCGAGGATGTAGACTTTGTAGCGCGCGCTCATCGGCGCGTAGCGGATAGCGTCGTTGATCTGGCGCACGTCCTCGACGCTGTTGTGCGAGGCGGCATCCATCTCCAGCACGTCGGGATGGCGGCTTTCGATGATAGCTTGGCAGTGCAGGCCCATCGCCGGCATCCTGATGGTGGGCTCTTTCACGGAGCCATCCGGCAGCTCGTAATTGAGCGCACGGGCGAGGATGCGCGCGGTCGTGGTCTTGCCGACCCCGCGCACGCCGGTGAGGATCCAGGCTTGGGGAATGCGCCCGCTCTCGAAAGCGTTCGAGATGGTGCGCACCATGGCGTCCTGGCCAATCAGGTCGTCGAAGCTCGCCGGACGGTATTTGCGCGCCAGCACGCGATAGCCGGCTCCCTCAGGCTGATCGCCGAGATCGAGGCCTTGGTCGGAGGGTTTCGCGGTTTCGCTCATCGTGCCATCCGACTGGCGGCCGCGCAGGCTGCGCTGATCATCGCTGAAAAGAGTGGGAGGCTGACGAGCGACCCGATCCGTGCTCGTTAGGGCTGCTTCCTTCCGGACCTGACCCGGTTGGCGAGTGGCTCGTCCACCGCCAACCTCCCGGGGACTTATATCGGGCCAATGGGGGCGGAAAGCAAGCTGAGGGAAAGCCCCTGTGCATCGGCCGATTATTCACTTGTCATGGCCGGGCTTGTCCCGGCCATCCCGCTTAGGCGGGCACTGTGCCATCCTAAGCGGGGTCACCGGGACAAGCCCGGTGACGACCTAAAGAAACGTCATGATTGCATCGCCCTGGTCCCTCCACCCGCAGCTCGCACAGGACACGGTTCCTGTCGGCGACCTGGCGTTGACGCGCGTGCTGCTGGCGAACGACGCCAACTTTCCCTGGCTGATCCTGGTGCCGCGACGGCCGGGCTTGGTCGAACTCATCGACCTGGAAGAAAGCGCGCAAATCCAGCTTTTGGGCGAGGTCGCCGCTGCCGCGCGGGCGCTCAAATCCATTACCGAATGCGAAAAGCTCAACATCGCCGCGCTCGGCAACCAGGTGGCGCAATTGCACGTGCATGTGATTGCACGCCGGCATAGCGACGCCGCCTGGCCGAACCCGGTGTGGGGCGCGGCTAAGCCCACCATCTACAACTCGGGGGTTCGCGACCGCCTGATTGCCGCGCTGCGGCGCGCCCTTCAAATCGAGCGGCTTTCCAGCTAGAGCTTACCCGCAGACCTAAGCCAGCCGCTCGTCCCCGGAAAGGCGGGGACCTCAGGAGAGACTGATGACCTTCCGCATCGCCGTCGTGCAGCCGATCACCAATCCGATCGGCGAGGATGAGAAGAACGTCGCCGATGCGGTGGATTTCATCACGCGCGCGGCGGCCGAGGGCGCCGACTTCGTCTGCTTTCCGGAAACCTATCCCGGGCCCTGGCGCATGCCGGCGAGCTTCGATCCGACGGATCGCATCGCCGAGGCCGCCGCCAAGCACGGCATCAATACGGTCTACGGCACCATCGAGCCGCTCAGCCACAACGAGGGCACCGCGCATAATCTGATCTGCATGGCCTATGGCGATGGCCGCGCGCCGGTCAGCTACCGCCGCACCCATCCGAATGGACCGTGGATCTATACTGGCGGCAAGTGGTGGGAATTCCAATACGTGCCGGGCAACGAGTTTCCGGTATTCGACACCGCACACGGCAAGGTCGGGATGGCGATGTGCAGCGAGGCCTACATGCCGGAGGTGACGCGCGCATTGGCGCTGCGCGGCGCCGAGCTGATCTTCATGCCGGCCGGCACCGACAAGGGCAGACTATGGGCGAGTTGGCGCAACCTGATCTGGTCGCGCGCCATCGAGAACCTGGCCATCGTGGTCACCACGCAGAACCTGTTCAGTCATGCCGAGCGCGGGCTCGCCATGGTGGCGGCGCCGGAGGAGATCTTGTTCGAGAGCACCGCCGCCGGCCTGTTCTTCGTGGACGTAAGCCTCGAGCGCGCACGCCAAATGCGCGCCAGCATGGACGGCGTGACGTCCTCGCAAAGCTTCGCCGCCAAGCAAGGGGTGCTCGGCCCGCAATGGCAACGGCCGGAATTGCGCGAGACCATGTATCCACGGCCGTAACTCCTTTGCCTCTCCCCGCTTGCGGGGAGAGGTAAGGCTTGCGCCGCATTGCACTTCCCGACTCGCCGTGCGAATTTCCGCGGCGCATGCCCCCTCGCCCCGATCTCGGTCCCAAACCACGCCTTGGCTACACGCAAAGCCGCATCGAGCGCGCGGCCGAGCTGCGCCCGGACGCTGCCGCCATGGCGCGGCTGGCGGCACAGGCGGGGGCCGGTACTTACGTGATCGGCGGCGACTGGATCGCGATGAAAAAGGCGGCGCCGCTGAACGATCCGCTGTTCACGTTTGCCGAAGCGCGCGCGTTGGCGCCGGTAAACGAAATGGTATTTCTCGGCTTGCACAACGGCGGCGCCCGCTTCGGTTACGGCATTCAGCCGCCCGCGGCGGAGGCGCTCAAAACCCGCGACGATCTCATCGTCACCGACCTGCGCTCGATCGCCGTGCAGGGTCTGGTCGAGGGCGAGCATTTGCCGCCGATCGCCGAAGCCAAGGCGGTGCTGCACTGGCACCTGCGTCACCGCTTCTGCGCGAACTGCGGCGCGCCGACGCAAACGGTTTGTGCCGGCTGGAAACGCGATTGTGCGCAGTGCAAGGCCGAGCATTTCCCGCGCACCGACCCGGTGGCGATCATGTTGGCAATCGACGGCGAACGCTGCCTGCTCGGCCGCAGCCCGCGCTTCCTGCCGACTATGTGGTCGTGCCTCGCCGGTTTCATGGAGCCTGGCGAGGCGATCGAGGACGCGGTGCGGCGCGAGACGCGCGAGGAAGCCGGCATCACCTGCGGCCGGGTGGTCTATTTCCATTCGCAGCCCTGGCCGTTCCCCTCGACGCTGATGATCGGCTGCCACGCCGAGGCGCTTACCCGCGAAATTGTGGTGGACCACGCGGAACTCGACGACGCGCGGTGGTTTAGCAAGGCGGAGGTCGCGACCATGCTGACGCGCCGGCACCCGGACGGCCTGACCACACCGCCGCCGGTGGCGATCGCGCATCACCTGATCCGCGCCTGGGTGGAGAACGAGATCGGCTTTGACTGAACGCGCAACGCAAAACCGGGTCCCGCGAATCTTGTGCGCCGGCGGCGCCGTGCAGGACATTGTGATGCGGGTGGACAAATTCCCCGATGCCGGCAGCAAGGTGCAGGCGTCCGAATTCCTCATTACCAGCGGAGGCCAGTCCGGCAATGCCGCCGTCGCGCTGGCCCGGCTCGGCTGCAAAGTGAGTTTTGCCGGCCCGCTAGGCGGTGACGACGACGAAGTCGCCGAGCGCATCACGAGCATTCTCATCCAAGAACACATCGACTGCGGCGGCGCGGTACGCGTGCCGGGCGCGCTTTCGTCCGTGTCGTTGATCTTGGTCGATGCCAGGGGCGAAAAGATGATCGCCACCCGCCGCAACCAAGGTCTGAAAGCGGTGACGCCCGACGATCCGGATGCCGCCGTCGGCGCAATCGACGCGGTGCTGCTCGACATCCACCACCAGAATTTCGTCACGCCGATTTGCCTGGCGGCGCAGAAGCGCGGCATCCCGTGCGTGCTCGATCTCGACCGGGCTGTGGCGCTCGACGATCGCCTGCTCGCCGCCAGTTCGCATGTGATCGCCTCGGCCGAGGCGCTGCGCGGCAGTACCGGGCTGAGCGATCGTGCCGCGGGTCTGCGCAAGCTTGGCGAACATCACCAGGGGTTCCTCGCGGTCACCGACGGATCCGACGGAGTCTATTGGCTCGACCGCGGCACGGTCCGCCATATGCCGGCGTTCAAGGTCGAAGCAATCGATACACTTGGCGCCGGCGACGTGTTCCACGGCGCCTTCACCTTCCGCTTGGTGGAAACCGGCGACGTGATCGAGGCGATGCGCTTTGCGGCTGCCGCGGCAGCCATAAAATGCACGCGCTTCGGCGGCTTGATGGGCGCCGCGACGCGGCTGGAAGTCGACGAGTTTTTGCGCCAGCGCGGCGCCTAACGCGATTATTTTTTCGACGGACAAGGCGCGCCGCAGGGCGCGCAGGCGCCGGCGAAATCCTCCGGCGAGACGGCGCGGCCGCTCGACGGGCTGACCAGATGGTTGCCGACAATCGCCGCCAGGCCGAGCACGACAACGACGATATAGACCGTGCGCATCGGCTTAATCCCTGGAGAGGCCGAACAGCGGTCGCAAGCGGATGCCAATTAGGCAGCCGGGCAACGCGGCGGCAAACCAGATCCAGCCGTGCAGCGAACCCGAGGCGACGCCGCCGACAAAAGCGCCGATATTGCAGCCAAAGCCGAGGCGTGCGCCCCAGCCCATCAGCAAGCCGCCGATCGCCGCCGCCAGCAGCGATTTGACCGGAGGCCAGGCGGAGGCGGCGAATGGCTTGGCCGCAGCCGCGGCGGCCATGGCGCCGAACAGCATGCCGAAATCGGTGAGGCTCGAGGTGTCGGACAACACCGACTCGGCAAGCGCGTGCTTGGGGCCCGGCCACTGCCAGAACGCCGCATGCGACAGATCGAAACCGAGCGCGCTCGCCGCCTTGGCGCCCCACACCGTGTAGCCGAAGGTCACGCTCCAGGGATGCCCGCCGGCGAGAAACACCGCGACACACAGCAGGCCGATGGCGATGCCGCCGAGCACATAATTGCGCGACGGCATGAAATTGGCGCCGCGTTTGCGCGCGACCGCAACGATGAGGGCCGCGGCGAGCGCGACACTGACGAGCGTCGCCGCCAGTCCGCCCCAGGGCCCGAGATAGTCCGAGGCCAGTACCGGATCGATGCCGCCGAGTGCGAGAAACGACGGCAACGACAGGCTGCCGAAGACGCTGCCGATAACGAAGAAAAGCAGCGCAATCAGCATGCGCCCCGATCCACCGCCCACGGTGTAGAGCGTACCGGAGCCGCAGCCATTGGCGAGCTGCATGCCGATGCCGAACACGAAGGCGCCGATGATGAGCGATGCGCCCAGCGGTGCGATGGCGCCGCCGAAATTTTGCCGGAGTGCAGCAAGCGGTACCACCACCACCGCCGTGATCGCGATCACGATCAACCCGCCGAGCAGACCGCCCGCCTCCCCGTGCGTCAGGAAGCGCCGCCAGGATGCGGTGAAGCTGAATTCGGCTTTCCAGAAGGCGATGCCGAGGCCGAAGCCGCCGAGGATCAGCGCCGCCGACGAGGGCTGGCCGTCGAGCAGCACCAGCGCGACCAGGATCGCGATCGCGATCAAGGCCAAGGCCAGAAACAGCCGGTCGCTGCCGACACCCGCGCGCGTATCCGGCGCGCTCAACGTTGCGGTGGACATGGGAACTCCGGGAAGGCTCCGGTCAGGTTCCGAGACCGAGCTTCTTCTTCAGATCGTCCCATTTGGTGCGCGCGGACTCAATAGGGCGGCTAGCATTGCTGGTCCATTCCACCATCGATCCGGCATAGAGCTTTGCATTCTTGCGGCCGAGCAATTCGTGCAGCACGAACCAATCGGTCGAGGCCCAGTGGCCGGTGTTGCAATAGGTGATCGTCGCGCCTTGTGGCAGTTCACTGGCAATAGCCGCAAGTTCGGCCTTCGGCTTTAGCCGGTTGGCGGCCGGGTCGTAGAACTGCGCGCTGTCGATGTTGAGCGCGCCGGGAATATGGCCATAGGCGGAGGCAGCCGGCGCCTTTTCCTTGCCGAGAAAGAACGACACCGGGCGCGCATCGACCAAACTGGCGCCACCGCTCTGCTCGATCTTCTCGACGTCGGGGGCGAGCGCCAGAATGCTATTGTCGATCGTGGCGGTGAAGATCGCCGGCGATGGCACGTGCGCGCCGCTGTCGAGGGCGTAGCCCGCCGCCTTCCAGCCGGCGAGGCCGCCGTCAAGGATCGAGACATCGCTGACGCCGGCATATTTCAGCGTCCAGTAGGTGCGTGCGGCGGAACCGAAATCGAGCACGTTCACGCCGGCCGGCACCACGACCACATGGCTGGTCTCGTCGATGCCGAGATCGCCGATGAGCTTTTCGAGCTCGGCCGTGGTCGGCACCATGAACGGCACGTTGTTGCGGGTTACGCGCCAGCCGGCCTTGTCGTAATCGCTGTGCACGGCGCCAGGGATATGTGCCTGCGCGAAAGTCTCCGGCTTGCTGCCGTCGATGGCCGAACGGATATCGAGCACCACCAGGTTGGCGTCGCGCAGGTGGCCACTGAGCCAGGCGGCACTCACCAGGGGCTGCGCATCGGCCGCCGCGGCGGGAGCGGCGGCGACAAGCGCGAGTACGAGGGCGGCGGCGAAGCGGGAAGCAAAGAATTTTCTCATGGCGCTCAATCCGAACGAAGCGAAGCTGCGGGAGCAGCGATAGATTAAGCTTGAAATAGAATATTTTTCTCTATAAATACAGATGTCAGGCAAAAATAAGAATAATATTACTTATTATGCCGATGATTGAGATTATTGCTTCCAAGTTTTGAGGGAAATAGAGAATGGACGCCATCGACCGCAAGATCCTCGCCGTCGTGCAACAGGATGCCTCGCTTTCGGTCGCCGAAATCGGCCAGCGCGTCGGCTTGTCATCAACGCCGTGCTGGAAGCGCTTGCAGCGCCTGGAAGCCGACCGGGTGATCTTGCGCCGGGTGGCGCTGATCGATCCGGAAAAAATCGGGCTCGGTATCACCGTGTTCGTGTCGATCGAGACCGGCGATCATTCGCAGGACTGGCTCAAGCGCTTCGCCGAAACGGTGAGCGACATGCCAGAGGTGATGGAGTTTTACCGCATGGCCGGCGACGTCGATTACATGCTGCGTGTGGTGGTGCAAGACATGCCGAGCTACGACGGCTTCTACAAGAAGCTGATCGCGACCGTCCCGCTCAAGAACGTCACCTCGCGCTTCGCCATGGAGCGGATCAAATCGACCACCGCGCTGCCGATCGCCGAAGGTCGATAGACACGAGCGCGGTTAAGTGCAGGCGGTGCCGTTGTAGTTCGGCGGCGTAATACGCGGACTCATGTACATGTGATCCGACAGCGTGAGCGTGCCGCTGATGGTGTAGCCGACGACGGGCGTATAGGCGTAAGTGACTTCGCTATAGATCAATTGCGTATTGGCTATGTTCAGTGCCGCAGGAATCGTCAACGTCCCGGCCTCGACCGTGCCGTTTCTGGTGACGCTCCATTTAACCCTCGCGTTCCTGTTCGCATCGATGCTCAGGCACGTCACCGTCATCCTAAGATTGGCGGCGTCATAGGGCACAATGACCGCGCTCGATGCATCGAGGATATCGGTCATTTGGGTCGTGCTGATGGTGGTAGCCTGCGCCGTCAAATTGGCGAGCGCCCCAGCGGTCAGGCTGACTTTGCGGTCGGCGCCCACGCCATCCGATATCTCAACGCATCCGAGATAAAGCGCGACCATCACGGGCGCGAGAACGGCGAATTCAACCGCCGAAACGCCGCGCCGGTCGCGCCCAAACTGCGAAAGTCGTCCGAGGATGGAAGTTTTCAGCATGATCCGGCCGATCCGTAAGGTTCATTGCGAAACGCGGTTGTCGCCACCAGCAGGCGGCTGTTGCCACCGTTCAGGTTGGCCAGGTTGGTGTCGAGCAACGACACGTAGATCGGCCACTGGTAATAGAATGATACGACCACGATACAGCTTGGGCCGCCCGGTGTGTAGCTCAGCTTCGTGCTGTCGAACTGGCCGTTGGTGATTGGCGATGGAGTGTTGGCAGAGGAGAAATTGCTATAGGTCTGAACATTCACATAGACGCCGCCGGCGCAGTTGAACAATCCTCCCGACAGACGATTGCACACTTGGGTCTTGAAATCGTCCTGCGAATAGCCGGCGTTCTGCGCCTGACCGGTCATGATCAGCCGGCCGGCATCGCTGGCGGCGGTTTCCAGCGTCTGGGTCGCGAAGAATACCAGTGCGGTCTCCAGGATCGCGAAAGTCAGCGCCAAAAACGGAACCGCGATCAGGGCGAATTCAATGGCGGCGACGCCGTCCTGGCGTCGGGCGAAGCGGCGCGCCGTGCGCACCGGCAGCAGCCGGAGGACGCGGGTGGCAATCTTTTTTCGCATGCGTTCAAACATGGCAATCTTCCGGGCTGCGGCAAGGTGCGGAAACACCATGCGAAACCTTAGCAAACCCGAGTTGGCGAATTATTGCGCGGACCGCCAGGAACCGCGGGGTTCCCGTTAGGCGATCGCTAACCATGATCGTTCTGGGAGGCGGGTCGGTGGCCCTCAGTGCGGTTGCGCGCCAGCCTGCGCCTGACCGGTGCGGGCGCCGCCCTGGCTCAGCGTGGTATTGAAATAGCCTTGCGAGTCGCCGAGCGTGATGCGGTGTTCGCAATCCGGCGCGCAGCTATAGGTCTCGCGCTCGGCGCCCTTGTAGACCACGACCAGGTCGTTGCTGGTGGCGGCGAGCACCTGAACGGTCTTGTCCATTACCACGCGGCCGCTGCGGTCGAGCGCCAGCAGATTGGTGGAGCCGTAGCCCTTGCCGGTGATGACGAGAACGCCGCCGCTTTGCAGTGCAGCATCGGCGATCAGCGGATTTCCGATGACGACCGTGGCAACACGTTCAGGCAGCTTCATGACCTGCGCCTGATCGACATTGACGGTTACGGTGTCGGCTTGCGCCGGGGCGCCGAGCGTGGCCGCGAAAATGATCGTCCAGGCCCAAACGCGGATAAATCGTTTGCGACGCCCGAACACGGCCGACATCGAATTCTCCAGCACGCTACACGCTACAAGACCCGCCGCAGCAGCGGCCGGCCGACGCCAAGAGTTGACTGCAAATTGGTGAACGAAGTGCAAAGACCTTCGCTACAGAACCGCTAGAAATTGTGATCGGGGCGCTCTCAAAAGCGGTCGCGCCGGCAACCGGCAAAGCGGAATACAGCTCGACGAACCCTTCCGTGCAGCCTGACGGCCGGGGAACCGGCAACCCAGTACCGCTACACGCGGTTAAGGGTTGGCAAACGGCGCCTATGGGGGCCTGCAGGCGCGGCCGGTTGCTATTGGACGGCCGAAGATGTCGGCGCCTGCCAATGGCTGGAACCCGAGTATTGCGTGGCCAAGCCGAAGTAGCCCAAATCAGAAGATGGCTTGGGGTGCATAGTATTTAAGACGCGCTTATCGACGTATATTTGTATCCTTGGTACTATATCAAATGTATAACCCCATAAACATTTTATTAACCGTAATGTTCTTCAATACATATCTTATTAACTACAGCATATACCGCCGCGAATACCTTATATTTCTTCGGTTGTATTAACGCACACGCAAGACCTCGCTGGTACCGTGCGGCATGATCCAGAAGAGCCCGGAGGCAATCCGGCCTCCTGGATCAGCTCAGACAGCCACGTGTGGATCTTAGGAGCTACCCATATGAAAACCCTCTTCGTGCGTTTCGTGAAGAACGAATCTGGCGCCACCGCCATTGAGTACGGCCTCATTGCGGCGGGCATCTCGGTCGCGATCATCGCGGTCGTGAACGGCCTCGGCACCCAGCTGAACACCACGTTCGGCAACATTACGACTTCGCTCAAGAACCAGTAACCGCAGGCGTCATAGCCTCGGCTCTGTTAAGAGCGAAAGCTGATTACCCCGGCAGCGATGCCGGGGTTTTCTTTTGTCCGGATTGGGGTGGCTGAGGATCCGGCTCGCCCCGTCAATTCGGCCTTACGGCGCTCTCAATACAGACCCGGCACGAGCCGGGCCGTGCGCGCCGCGTAGTCCCGATAGTCCGGAAAGGCGCGTGACAGCACGAGTTCCTCGTACTTCATGCGCTCCAGCTGGAATACGCATTGCAGGACCAGCAAAGCCAGCGCCCAGAGCGAGATGAATTGCAGCGTCACCCCGGCGAGCGCGACCGCTTCGCCGAGATAGACCGGGTGGCGGATCACGCTATAGGGCCCGTTGGTTATCAGCCGCCGCGCCTCCGGCAGCATGCTGAGCGAGCGGCCAAGCTCGAGCACCGCATAGAGCGCAAAAGCAATGCCACCGACGATCAGGAGCGTGGAGGTGATCTGAAGCGGGACCGAAAGCTCGCGCGCGGGCAGGACCACGATGCCGATGCTGAGGAACGTCCCGGCCACGGCGGCAAACCGCGGATAGAAGCCGGACGATTTACCGAGCGGCTGGCGCCGCAGCACCATCAGCAATATCAGAACCGTCGTAAATATCTGCGTGGCAATATTCGAGACCAGGCCGGCAACGGCATGGGCGTCCGCCGTGGCGGGATCGAACGAAAAAACCTGCTCCGTGATGCGCGGCAACTGCATGTACAGCGCGAACGCGTACCAGGCGATCAGCGGCGAGGCGGTCAGGAAATCGTAGAGCTTGGTCCGCTCGAAGGCGCGGAAAGACGTTACGATGGAATTGCCCAGCGCGCCGTTACGGCCCGCCTGGGAGAGGGCGTAATGTTCGTTCATTTAGGTCGGGCCTTTCAGGTCGGCTTGTCACCGCACGCTAGGGGGGCGCCGTAAAGAAAGGCTTATGCGAGTTACGTCTAAATTGATGAAAACCGTTATATTTTCAGGTTCCCCGCACGATCCGGGCTTTACGAACAAAAAGATTTCGCGCGCTAACCGAACCGCAAGCTTACTCGGCGTAGTTTGACGTCACGCCGGCCAATCCGGCGCGAGGATGACGATCATGATGACCGACGTTATCAGGCTTTTACTGTTCCCCGCCCTGATGGCGTTCGCCGCGTCGAGCGATCTCCTCACCATGACCATCTCGAATAAGCTCTCGCTGACGCTTGCAGGCGGCTTCTTCCTGCTGACGATCATCACCGGCATGGGTTTGACGGCCATCGGCATGCATCTGGCCGCCGGCGCTCTGGTGCTGACGGTATCCTTCGGCTTCTTTGCAATGGGCTGGATCGGTGGCGGCGACGCCAAGCTGGCGGCTGCCACGGCGCTTTGGTTCGGTTTCGACTATTTGCTGGTCTACCTGGTCTATGCAGCGCTATTCGGCGGCGCGCTGACATTCCTGGTGATCCAGTTCCGGCGCCTGCCATTGCCGCCGCAGCTCGCCCGCTACACTTGGATTCTCCGCCTGCATGAGGCGGGCGGCGGCGTACCCTATGGCATCGCGCTCGCGGCGGCCGCCCTTGCCGTTTATCCCAAGACCGGTTGGATGCCCGCGTTCGGCATTTGAAGCCGCAAACCCTCGCAGCAACATAATATTAACTCGATTTAGATACCGCTGCTTAACCATACCTTGACCTTTAGCTGTTGAAATCCAGTGCAAGCGGTCGCACTGGCCGCCATGTCGATTACGCGGCCGATCCGGCCGTTATGTCACGGTGAGAGTGAAGCGTATGAAAGCCGCGCGTCTCGTTGTACTGACCGTCGCCATTGCCGCAGGTGGTGTTGCCGCCATGCTGGCCGGCCGTTCGGAGAAGCCGCCGGAGGTCAAAGTGGTGCCGGCGGCACCCCAGATCGCCATGGTCGACGTCCTCGTCGCCAAATCCGATATCAGCATGGGTCAAACGGTCTCGCCGGGCGACGTGCGCTGGCAGGAATGGCCGGCCAACGCCGCGACCGGAAACTTCATCCGCAGGTCCGATCGCCCGAACGCCGTCGAATCGCTAGCCGGCTCGGTCGCGCGTTACCCCTTCGTCGGCGGCGAACCGATCCGCGAGGCCAAGCTGGTCAATACCAAAGGCTCCGGCTTCATGGCGGCAATCCTGCCGTCCGGCATGCGCGCCATCGCCACGCAGATTTCGCCGGAGACCGGCGTCGGCGGATTCATCCTGCCGAACGACCACGTTGACGTCATCCTGACACGCCGCGACGGCGACAAAACCGCGGGCGCCGACACCCACAGCAGCGAAACCATTCTCACCAATGTCCGCGTGCTGGCGATCGATCAGAACGTGCAAGAGAAAGACGGTCAAAAGGTGGTGGTCGGCAAAACGGCAACGCTCGAACTCACGCCGAGTCAGACCGAAACGCTGGCGGTTTCCCAGCAGCTCGGCACGCTGTCGCTGGCGCTGCGCAGCATCACCGACGCGTCGCGGGATGAGTCGCAATCGGAAGACAAATTGGGCGGACGCAGGGCCGGCGTGAACATCGTCCGATTTGGCGTCGGCACGATGACGACACCGAAATGATCGAGCGAGGGGAAATCGGGACATGGCGATAAAGAATTCAATCCGCGTTGCCGCGCTTTCGGCACTCGTCATAGGTACAGGCCTGGCGCCGTCCGTCCCGGTGATCGCGGCCGACCGGCCGAACTCGGTGATCCACGTGGCGGCAAGCGAAGCGACCTCGCGCTTCATTCCGCTCGGCATCGGCAAGTCGGTAGCCATCGACCTGCCGGCCGACATCAAGGACGTGCTGGTGGCCGATCCGAAGATCGCCAATGCGGTGATCCGCTCCTCGCGCCGCGTCTACATGATCGGCGTCGCCGTTGGACAGACCAACATCTTCTTCTTCGATGCCGAGGGCAAGCAGATCGCCGGCTTCGACATCGCCGTTACACGCGACCTCAACGGCGTGCGCGCCGCGCTCAAGCAGTCGATGCCGGACGCCGACATCCGCATCGAAGGCGTCGGCGACGGCATTATGCTCTCCGGCAGCGCCACCAGCGCCGCCGAATCGCAGCAGGCCTACGATCTCGCCTCGCGGCTGGCCGGCGACGGCACCAAGGTGGTCAACGGCATTTCCGTGCGCGGACGCGATCAGGTCATGCTCAAGGTCACGGTGGCGGAAGTGCGCCGCGACGTCATCAAGCAACTCGGCGTCGATCTCAGCGCCCAGTTCAATTACGGCACCGCCGTGGTGAACCTCAACACGCAAAATCCGTTCTCCGCCCTCGGCCAGCCGCTCAGCAACACGGCAGCGATCGGCAACTGGAATAACGTCACCGCGACACTGCGGGCGATGGACCGCGCCGGCGTGTTGCGCACGCTGGCCGAACCGAACCTGACCGCGATCTCCGGCGAGACCGCGAGCTTCATCGCCGGCGGCGAGTTTCCGATTCCCAACGGCCTGTCGTGCGACACCACCAAGTCGCCGCCAGTCTGCCAACCGCAGATTGATTTCAAGAAATTCGGCGTCAGCCTGGTCTTCACGCCGGTGGTGCTGTCGGAAGGCCGCATCAGCCTCAAGGTGATGACCGAAGTGTCCGATCTATCGACCGATAATGCGCTGACGATATTTGTACCCGGTTCGACCCAGTCGCTGACCGTTCCCTCGATCAGCACGCGGCGCGCCGAGACCACGGTGGAAATCCCGTCCGGCGGATCGTTGGCCTTGGCCGGCATGATCCAGCAGAAGACCAAGCAGCAGATCAATGGCGTTCCCGGCCTGATGCAATTGCCGGTCCTCGGCAGCCTGTTCAGGAGCCGCGACTATATCAACAACCAGACCGAGTTGATGGTGTTGGTCACGCCCTATGTCGTGCGCGCGGTGGCGCAGAAGCAGTTGTCGCGCCCCGACGACGGCTTCTCCGATCCAAACGATCAATCCACCGCGCTGCTTGGGCGGCTGAACCGGATCTACGGCGCCGCCGGCAAGAGCGAGCCGCCGCCGAGCGACTACCACGGCAAATACGGGTTCATTCTCGATTGAGCGGGATGAGGAGACGATCGATGACAGAGTTTTTCACAACGATGGCCAGACGTCGCGGCGCCACGGCGCTGCGCGCATTGGCGGTCGTCGGTCTCGCTACTTCGTTGGCCGGCTGCTACACGCAAAAGGTCACGCAGAAAGAGTCCTTCCCCGACGACTATCAGGTCCGCCATCCGATCACGCTGAAGGAAGGCGAGCGCACCGTCGAAGTCTTCGTGGGCCGCAATCGCGGCGGGCTCACACCGAGCCAGCGCGCTGACGTGCTTTCGTTCGCGCAAATGTGGCGCCGCGAGGCCACCAGCGGCATCATCGTGGACGTTCCGCGCGGCCGGCCGATCGACCACGCCGCGGCCGATTCCATGCGCGAGGTGCAATCCATTTTTGCCGCTGCCGGCGTGCCCCGCAACGCCGTCTATGTGCGCCCATACAAGGCGTCGAGCTTCACGCTTGCGAGCATCAAGATCAACTACGCCAAGGTCAGCGCCACGGCCGGCCCATGCGGCCTCTGGCCTCACGATCTCGGCGTCAGCATGGACACCGAATACACCGAAAACCACCCGTATTGGAATCTCGGCTGCGCCAGCCAGCGTAATCTTGCGGCGATGGTCGACAATCCGGCCGATCTGGTGCAGCCGCGCGGCGAAGCGCCGGCCTACGCCGCGCGCCGTTCGGTGATGATGGATAAGTATCGCAAAGGTGAAAACCCCTCCAGCACCTCCGCTCCCGACTACGACAAAGATAAGATTAGCGAAATCGGCAAATGATCAAACACGCATCTCAAGTCATTCGGGCTGACAGCGACCCGAGCGCGGGAGCGGCCGACAACGCCGCCGACGAACACATCGCACCCGCGCCGCGGGTCTCGGTGCAGGCTTTCTGCGAGACGGTTGAAACCGCCGCCGCCGTGCAGACCGCCGGCGAAGACCGCCGCCTCGGCAAGGCCCACCTGAAAATCCAGATGGGCGGCGTCACCGCCGCGGGCGAGGCCTATCGCGGTTCGCCGACGCCGAACGTTATCCTTATCGAATCGGAAAACCATTCCGACGAAATCCTGCACGGGCTCGATCAGCTCGCCGAAGTCTGCGACGCCGGCACGCGGGTGATCGTGATCGGCCGGGTCAACGACGTGACGCTCTATCGCGAGCTGACACGACGCGGCGTGAGCGACTACCTGATCGCCCCGGTCGGCACCATCGATATCGTGCGCGCGATCTGCGGACTATTCTCGCATCCCGACGCCAAGCCGGTCGGCCGCATCATCGCGGTGGTCGGCGCCAAAGGCGGCGTAGGCGCTTCCACCATCGCGCATAATATCGGCTGGGCGATCGCGCGCGATCTGTCGCTCGATTCGGTCGTGACCGACCTCGATCTCGCCTTCGGCACCGCCGGTCTCGACTACAATCAGGACCCGCCGCAAGGCATCGCCGATGCGGTGTTCTCGCCCGACCGCGTCGACAGCGCATTTGTCGACCGTTTGTTGTCCAAATGCACCGAACACTTGAGCCTGCTGGCGGCGCCGGCGACGCTCGACCGGGTTTATGATTTCGGCGCCGACGCGTTCGATCCGATCCTCGATTCGCTGCGCACCACGATCCCCTGCGTCGTGCTCGACGTCCCGCACGTGTGGTCCGGCTGGACCAAGCGGCTGCTGGTGGGCGCCGACGAGATCCTGGTGGTTGCCGGTCCCGACCTTGCCAACCTGCGCAATGCCAAGAACATGGTCGATCTTCTGCGTGCGGCGCGGCCGAACGACCATCGCCCGTATTACTGCCTCAACCAGGTCGGCGTGCCTAAGCGGCCGGAGATCACGCCGGCGGATTTTGCCAAAGCGCTGGAAGACCAGCCGGTCGCGGTGATCCCGTTCGAGCCGCAGATCTTCGGAACCGCAGCCAATAACGGCCAGATGATCGCCGAGGTGTCGTCGAACCACAAAACGGCGGAGATGTTCCGCCAATTGGCACAGATGCTGACCGGGCGCGCCGAGGCGAAACGATCCCGCGGCGGCCTGCTCACTCCCATCCTCGCCAAGCTGATGAAGCGATCGAGCTGAATTCTGTTCGGAGACCTGTCTCGTGTTCGGTAGGCGTAGCGGAACTTCTGAAGCGCGCGTTGCGGTCCCGGCGGCGGCCCCGCCGCCGGCACAGCCGGGCGCGGCGCCCAAGCCGGCCGGCGGCGCGTCGATGGAAACCGGCCGCGCGCCGATTCCGTCGGACGGGCTCGGCGCACCGCTGGTCTCTGCGCCGGCCGCGACCCGCACCCCCTCCGCGATCAACACAATCCCGTCGTCGGTCGATAGCCGTCGCTCGGAAACCTATTACGAGGTCAAGGGCATCATCTTCGGCGCGCTGATCGAGGCAATCGATCTGGCGCAGCTCGCGCGGCTCGACGCCGATAGCGCGCGCGAGGAAATTCGCGACATCGTCAACGAGATCATCGCGATCAAGAACATCGTGATGTCGATCTCCGAGCAGGAAGAACTGCTCGACGATATCTGCAACGACGTGCTCGGTTTCGGTCCGCTCGAGCCGCTGCTCTCGCGCGACGACATCTCCGACATCATGGTGAACGGCTCCGGCACGGTCTACATCGAAGTCAAGGGCAAGATCCAAAGGACCGGAATTCGATTCCGCGACAATCAGCAGCTGCTCAATATCTGCCAGCGCATCGTCAGCCAGATCGGCCGCCGCGTCGACGAATCCTCGCCGATCTGCGACGCGCGCTTGCCCGACGGCTCGCGCGTCAACGCCATCGTGCCGCCGCTGGCGATCGATGGCCCCGCGCTCACCATCCGCAAATTCAAAAAGGACAAGCTGACGCTCGATCAGCTGGTCAGGTTCGGCACCGTCACCGAGCAGGGCGCGGAGATCCTGCGCATCGTCGGCCGTAGCCGGGTGAACACCCTGGTGTCCGGCGGTACCGGTTCGGGCAAGACCACGCTGCTCAACTGCCTCACCCAGTTCATCGACGACGACGAGCGTATCATCACCTGCGAAGACGCCGCCGAATTGCAGTTGCAACAGCCGCACGTGGTACGCCTGGAAACGCGGCCGCCGAATCTCGAGGGCGAAGGCCAGGTCACCATGCGCGACCTGGTGCGCAACTGCCTGCGTATGCGGCCGGAACGCATCATCGTCGGCGAAGTGCGCGGACCCGAGGCGTTCGACCTGCTGCAGGCCATGAACACCGGCCACGACGGCTCGATGGGCACGCTGCACGCCAATAACCCGCGCGAAGCGCTTTCACGCCTTGAATCGATGATCACCATGGGCGGCTTCTCGCTGCCCTCGCGCACCATCCGCGAGATGATCACCGCCTCGGTCGACGTTGTGATCCAGGTTGCCCGCCTGCGCGACGGCACGCGCAAAATCACCCACGTCACCGAAGTGATGGGAATGGAAGGCGACGTCATCATCACCCAGGACCTGTTCGTGTTCGACATGACTGGCGAAGACGCGCAAGGCAATATCGTCGGCAATCATCGCTCGACCGGCATTGGCCGCCCGCGTTTCTGGGATCGCGCCCGTTACTACGGCGAGGAAAAGCGTCTGGCGGCCGCACTCGACGCGGCGGAAGCCACCAACAGCGCCTTGCGGGCCTGAGCCGGGTACAACATGCAAAACATTGCCCTGTTCTTCCTCGCCTCCGTCGCATTCGGCGGTGTGGCCTGGGTTTTCCTTTATCCGATCCTGTCCGGCGAACGCAAAGCCGAAGCTCGCATGGCCAACGTTGCCAAGGCGGAGCCGGCCGCGCGCACCACGCGCACTCATCAGAAATCCCGGCGCGACGTCATCGAGACCACGCTCAAGGAATTCGACGAGCGGCATAAGAAAAGCAAAAGCGTACCGCTCTCGGTCCGCATCTCGCAGGCGGGCATGTCCTGGTCGAGGCAGCAATTCTTCCTTATTTCGGCCGGCATCGGCCTGGCGACGTTCATGCTGGGACTGTTCTCCGGCGGCGGCCTCATCGTCGCCTGCGTGCTCGGCTTTGCCGGCGCATTCGGTCTGCCGCGCTGGCTGTTGTCATTCTTGAAGAAGCGACGCGAGTCACAATTTCTCGCTGCCTTTCCGGATGCCGTCGACATCATCGTGCGCGGCGTCAAGGCCGGCCTGCCGCTGCTCGACTGCCTGAAGATGATCACGGCCGAGGCGGCGGAACCGGTAAGGTCCGAATTCCGTTCCATCGTCGAAACCCAGGCCATCGGCATGCCGCTGGGCGACGCTTGCGCCAAGATTTACGAGCAGATGCCCCTGCCGGAAGCGAATTTCTTCGGCATCGTCGTCTCGATCCAGCAGAGGTCCGGCGGCAATCTCTCGGAGGCGCTGAGCAATCTTTCGCGCGTACTGCGTGACCGCAAGAAAATGAAAGCCAAGATCCAGGCGATGTCGATGGAAGCGAAAGCCTCGGCTGCCATCATCGGCGCGCTGCCGGTCGCGGTGATGACTATGGTCTACATCACGAGCCCGAACTACATCTCGCTGTTGTGGACCGAGCCGCTCGGCCGCGTGATGCTCGCCGCCTCCGCCGTGTGGATGTTCATAGGCGTGATGGTGATGAAGAAAATGATCAATTTCGATTTCTAGCGGATGATCGCGAAGAGAGGATACGGTCTCGGATAGATCACGCGCTGCGCAACGACGTAGGATACCGATGCTCGATTTGTTGATCGACTCTATCAATGCCAAGACGCTGGCGATGGTGAGCGCCGCCATTGCGGCGATCGCCACGGTCTTGACCTTGGCGATGCCGGTGCTGCTCGCCGATCCGCTCGACAAGCGAATGAAGGCGGTGGCACTCGAGCGCGAGAAGATTCGTCAGCGCGAACGCGAGCGCATGGCGCAGGCGCAACAGAAAGTCCATCTGCGCCCCTCGGCGAAGCAATCCATTCAGGCGATCGTCGACCGCTTCAATCTGAAGAAATGGGTCGGGCAGGAGGAGGCGCGGCTCAAGCTGGTGCAGGCCGGCTATCGCGGCCAGGCGCCTTACGTCACCTATCTGTTCTTCCGCATGGTGACGCCGGTGGCGAGCGCGTTGTTCACGGCGGTCTATCTCTTCGCTGTGCTCGATTTCAATCAGCCGGCGATCGTCAAGCTTGGCATTTGCATTGCCGCGGCCTATGTCGGCATGCACCTGCCGCTGATGATCCTCAAGAACAAGATTCAGCGCCGCCAGCTCTCGATCAAACGCGCATTTCCCGACACGCTCGACCTGCTGCTGATCTGCGTGGAATCCGGCATGTCGATCGAGGCGGCCTTCAAAAAGGTAAGCGAGGAAGTCGGCAGCCAATCGGTGGCGTTGGCCGAAGAACTCACGCTGACCAACGCCGAACTGTCCTATTTGCCCGATCGCCGCCAGGCCTATGAGAACCTCGCCAAGCGCACCGACCTGGACGGCGTGAAATCGGTTTGCATGGCCTTGCAGCAGGCAGAACGCTACGGCACGCCGCTCGCCAACATGCTGCGCGTGATGGCGCAGGAAAATCGCGATATGCGCATGTCGGAAGCCGAGAAGAAGGCCGCCGGTCTGCCGCCGAAGCTGACGGTGCCGATGATCCTGTTCTTTCTGCCGGTGCTGTTTATCGTCATTCTCGGCCCGGCGGCGATCAAGGTCATGGCCCTGCACTGACGCCGGCAGCCGCGCGGCGATCAAACCGTCAAAATTGACGATGCTTGAAGGTCGCGGTCAGGTCCCGGTGTCGGGCGCGGGCACCAACGGCCGCCCGCCTTTTTTCGACCAGCCGTCGCGCTGCGCGAGCATCTTTCGCAGATAGCTGACATTAGCGGCGGCTTCGTCGGGCGGCAGATCAGCGCGGGCGATCGACTCGGCTTCCGCGAAGCGGCCTTGCAGGCCGATCACCAGTGCGAGGTTCTGCCGCACTTTCGGCGCCGCATCGGGTCGCGCCACGGCCTGCCGCAGGGTCGTCTCAGCGCTTTTTAAATCCTTGGTCAGCGCGTAGGACAGGCCGAGATTGGACAAGACCGATGGCTCGTTCGGCAGGATCTTGAGCGCGGACGAATAGTGGCGCTGCGCCTCGGCGTGGCGGCCAAGTTGATCGAGCACCGCGCCTTGCGCGTTGAGAATGCGCCAATCCGGATTGTCCGGCGTGTGCGCCCGGCCCAGGACATCGAGCGCCTGATTGTAGTCGCCGGCCTCGGCCAGCGCGCGGCCGAACGCGCCGAGCAGTCGCTTGTCTTGCGGATTGCGCAGCGCGGCCGCCTGCAGGACGGAGACCGCCTGGGCGCGCTGATCGGTGGCGCGCAGGGCCTGGGCATAACCGATGGCCGCCTCGACGTCGTCGGGTTTCTCGCGGTAACGGGCGCCCCAGACATCGAGCGAGCGCCGCCAATCGGCGTCGGTGCGCGGGGCACTGCTGGCGACGATCGAGCCGGTGACGTCGTCGCCGGTGGTCTTGCAGCCGGCCACCGACAGGCCGAGCAGGGCTGCGAAGGCGGCCGAGGCAAATAGGCGGGCGGCGCGGGCCGATCTAGGACGCATGGGGATCCGGAGGCTGGCATTCCAGCGACATTCCCCGAGCAATAAAACGTTAACCCTAACGGGTGGTTAACTTGTATTCTGGGGCGGCTAGCCGAATTATGATCGACGCATGGAACTAGGCCTTTCCCCGGACGAAATCGCGCTGCAGGCGCGCGCCCGCGCCTTCTCGCAAGACGTCGCGCGGCCGCGCGCCGCGGCCATCGACCGCGACGAGCAATACCCTTGGGACATTGTGAAGGCGCTGGCCGAAGCTGGCTTCCTCGGTATGACCCTGCCGAAGGCGCTGGGCGGACAAGGCCGCTCCTTCCTCGACGCGGTGCTGGTGATCGAGGAAATGGCGAAATCCTGCACGGTTACCGCCCGCATCGTGGTCGAGACCAACATGGGCGCGATCTCGACCGTAATGGCCTATGGCAGCAAGGCGCAGAAAAAGCTCGCCGCCGGGCTGGTGCTGGCGGGCGACAAGCCGGCCATCTGCATCACCGAGCCGGACGCCGGCTCCGATACGCTCGCGATGACGACCCGGGCCGACAGACGCGGCGACAGCTATGTGATCAACGGCAAGAAGCATTGGATCACCGGCGCGGGCGTTTCGCGTCTGCATCTGATCTTCGCGCGCGTGTTCGACGAGCGCGGACAGGAGCTCGGCATCGGCGGCTTCCTCGCCGTGCGCGACGTATCGAAGGGCCTGCGCCTGGCAAGACGCGAGCAGACCATGGGCCTGCGCGGCATGCCGGAGGGCGAACTGGTGTTCGAGGACCTCGAAGTGCCGGCCGACATGGCGGTGCTGCCCCCGTCCGGATACGGGCGCGGCTTCGCCGACCTGATGAACGCCTATAACAGCCAGCGCGTCGGCGCCGGCTCCGTGGCGATGGGGATCGCGGCCGGCGCGCTCGAGCACGCAATTGCATGGGCGAAGACGCGCGAGCAATTCGGCCGCAAGATCGGCGAATTCCAGGGGCTGCAGTGGATGCTGGCCGACATGCAGACCCAGCTCACCGCGGCGCGGCTGATGCTCTATGCGGCGGCGCGTTCGCGCGGGCCGCACGGCAGCGCCTTTCCCGATCCGATGCTGGCGGCGCAGGCGAAAATCTTCGCCTCCGAAAGCGCGATCAAAATCGTCAACGATGCGCTGCAGTTTTTCGGCGCGCGCGGCTATTCGCGCGAGCTGCCACTGGAACGCATGGCGCGCGACGTGCGCATGTTCACGATCGGCGGCGGCACCGCGCAGGTATTGCGCACGCTGGTCGCATCGAAAATGCTGGGCTGGAAGCTGCCGCAGACGCGCGACGGCTATAGCCCGAAACCTGCCATGCGCGACGCCGCGGAGTAACCATGCATCCGATATTCGTTAAAGCGGGTGACGGGCCAACGATCCCGATCCTGTTCGTCAATGCCGCCACATTCGAGGGCGTCGTCCAGAAAATCGACGAGCGCGAGCAGGTTTATATCCGCGCCACCGGCTATGAGCCCAAACCCGGTCGCCATCTCGTCGTGCCCAAATCCGACGGCACTTTGGCCGGCGTCCTGTTCGGCATCGAAGCGGCCGACGAATCGGTGAAAGACCTGTTCCGGCCTGGGCAGCTCGTGACGCTGCTGCCACCCGGCAGCTATCGCTTCGCCAACGCGCCGCACGATGCGCGGCTGGCTGCGCTCGCCTTCGCGCTCGGCACCTATCAATTCACCCGCTACCGCAAGGCGGAGGCGCGTAACGTGCGGCTGGCCGTTCCGGAGGGCGTCGACGGCGACGATCTCACCCGCATCGTCGAGGGCGCGAGCCTGGCGCGCGATCTCATCAACACGCCGTCCAATGACATGGGTCCGGCCGAGCTGGAGGACGCCGCCCGCTCGCTCGCCAAGCAACACAGCGCCAGTGTGCAGGTCGTTACCGGCGACACGCTCGCCAGAGATTTTCCGTTGGTGCACGCGGTCGGCGCCGGCGCCGCGCGTAGTCCCCGACTGATCGATATCACTTGGGGCAACGAAGGCGCCCCGAAGATCACCCTGGTCGGCAAGGGCGTTTGTTTCGACACCGGCGGTCTCGATATCAAGAACGACACCGGCATGCTCAATATGAAGAAGGACATGGCCGGAGGCGCCACCGCGTTCGGGCTCGCGCACATGATTATGGCGCGCAAGCTCAAGGTTCGGCTGCGCGTCATCGTCCCGGCGGTGGAAAACTCCATCTCCGGCACCAGCTTCCGGCCGCGCGACATCTACAAGTCGCGCAAAGGCATCAGCGTCGAGATCGGCAATACCGACGCGGAAGGCCGGCTGATCCTGGCCGACGCGCTGACGCTCGCCGACGATGACAAGCCGGCGCTCATCGCCGATTTTGCCACGCTCACCGGCGCCGCGCGGGTGGCGCTCGGCCCCGACGTGCCGGCGACCTTCACCGACGACGACGCGCTGGCCGCTGAGCTTGCGCGTTTTGCGGCGTCCGAGAACGATCCACTCTGGCGCATGCCGCTGTGGCGGCCTTACGAGCAGATGCTCGATTCCAAGGTGGCCGATACAAACAACGTAAGTACCGGTGGCCAAGGCGGCGCCATCACCGCGGCACTGTTTCTGCGCAAGTTCGTGACCGCGCAATCCTGGCTGCATCTCGACATCTTCGCCTGGACGCTCACCGCCAAGCCCGGACGGCCGGAAGGCGCCGAACTGCAGTCGGCGCGCGCGCTTTATGCGCTGCTCTGTGAACGTTACGCTTGATCCATGGTCGCGCTCGACCCCCGCATCAATCCGTTCCGCCCCGAGATCGCGGCGGCATATCTCAAAGGCCAGGTCGAGGCCGCGCGCTTTGTCGAAGGTGTGCGGCTCGAAGTGGTCGAGCCGATCGCGGCCCTACGCCGCTCGCCGTCGCATGAGGCGCGGCTCGACACCCAGGCGCTCCTGGGCGAGCGCATCATGGTCTATGAGACGACCGACGAAGGCTGGGCCTGGGGCCAGCTTGAGACCGACGGCTATGTCGGCTGGCTGTCGGCGAATGCCCTCGGCAAGCCGGGCCAGGCGCCGACGCACAAGGTATCGGTGCCGCGCACGTTCGGCTTTCCCGGGCCGGACGTCAAGCTGGCGCCGGCGGTGGCGCTGCCGATGGGGGCGCGGCTCGTGATCGCGCGGCAGGACGAACGTTTCGCCGTCACGGCGAATGGCTGGCATCTGCCGGCCGTGCATCTGGCGCCGATCAAAGCACGGCAAAAAGACTTTGCCGCAATTGCCGAAGAATTCATCGGCACGCCTTATCTGTGGGGCGGCAAGACATCGCTCGGCATCGACTGCTCTGGGCTGGTGCAGGTCGCCCTGCAAGCCGCCGGCATCGCCTGCCCGCGCGACAGCGACATGCAGGAGCTTGCGCTAGGCAAATTGTCGTCGCTCGGCGAGCTGCGGCGCGGCGACCTAGTGTTTTGGAAGGGCCACGTCGCCATCGCGCGCGACGGCGAGACATTGCTGCACGCCAATGCGCATGCCATGGCGGTGGCAATCGAACCGGTGGCGGAGGCTGTCGCCCGTATCAAGGCGGCGGGCAGCGACCTCACCAGCGTCAAGCGGCCCTAGCGCGCGGCGCCCAGCAGTTCGGCAAGGCGGCCGCGATTGAGCGCCAGCCATTGTAACGCAATGATGGTCAGGCTGCTGTGCATCCCGCCGCGGGCAAGCGCTGCGAGCGCGGCATCAACGGTCACGCGCAGAACAACAAGCTGCTCGCCGTCGGGTGTCGTGTACGCACCTTCGCGGATTTGCGACGCGTCCACCGCTGCGAGAAAAAATGTCACCTCCTCGTCAGTCAAGCCAGCCGAGGTCAAATAGCTGCACAGCTCGATTACGTCGCGCGGTGCGACGCCTATTTCCTCGCGGCATTCGCGCCGAGCGGCTTCGATCAATGTCTCATTCGACTCCACTCGGCCGGCGACGAATTCAATAACGTCGCCTTTATTGTTGGCGAGATGCGCCGGCAGACGGAACTGCCGGAGCAGGATGATTTCATCGCGCGCAAGATCGATCGGCAACACGATCACGACTTTGCCGGCGAGAAGAATGTCGCGCTCCTGGGTCATTGTGGCGCCGCCGGCGGTGCGTAGCGCCAGCCGATAGCGCCAGTAATCGCGGTAGCCTTTGGCGAGCAGTTCGGGTTGTGAAACAGCGGCGTCGGCGGTGCGATCGGCGAGTTCTTGCGCGTCGCGCATGAATACCAGCTATTCCGCCACCACGCCCTCGGGCGCGGTTTCCAGCTTAAAGGCGGCGGCAAACAGCGCGCGCGTGTAATCGCTCCTGGGCGCCTTGAACAAATCGGCCGCGGCGCCCTCCTCCACCATCTTGCCGTGGCGCAGCACCAAGAGCCGGCTCGCCAGCGCCGCCACGACACGCAGGTCGTGCGAGATGAACATGAAGGTGAGGTCGTGCCGCTTCTGCAGGTCGCGCAAGAGGTCGACCATCTGCGCCTGGATCAGCATATCGAGCGCACTGGTCGGCTCGTCGAGCATGATGAAGGTCGGCTCCAGCGCCAGCGCGCGCGCAACAGCGATGCGCTGGCGCTGGCCGCCGGAGAATTCGTGCGGGTATCGGAAACGCGTGCCCGGATCGAGCCCGACATCGACGAGCGCATCGACCACCCGCTGCTTGCGCTCGTTCGACTTCAGGTGCGGATGATGCACCTTAAGACCCTCCTCGATGATGTCGGACACCGACATGCGCGGCGAGAGCGAGCCGTAGGGATCCTGGAATACGATCTGCATGTTGCGGCGGTGGGGCCGCATCTCCTTGAATTTGAGGCCCTGGATGGGGTTGCCCATGAACACTACCGGGCCGTCCGACGAGATCAGCCGCAGGATCGCGAGGCCGAGCGTGGTCTTGCCGGAACCGCTCTCGCCGACCACCCCGAGCGTCTCGCCTTTGCGCACCTCGATGCTGATACCGTCCACCGCCTTGATGTGGCCGACCACCTTGCGCAGCACGCCGCGCTTGATCGGAAACCACACTTTCAAGTCCTTGGTCGAGACCACCACCGGAGCGTCCGGCCGCGGCGGCGCCGGATCGGGCTTCGGCTCGGCGGCCAAGAGCGCGCGCGTATAGGGGTGCTCGGGCGCGGTAAAAACGCGCTCGATCGGCCCATGCTCGACGATCTTGCCGGTGTTCATCACGCAGACCCGGTCGGCAAGCTTGCGCACGATGCCGAGGTCATGGGTGATGAACAGCATCGACATGCCGAGCCGCTTCTGCGTGTCCTTGAGCAGCTTCAGGATTTGCGCCTGCACCGTCACATCGAGAGCGGTGGTCGGCTCGTCGGCGATCAAAAGATCGGGCTCGTTCGCCAGGGCCATGGCAATCATCACGCGCTGGCGCTGGCCACCCGAGAGCTGATGCGGATAGCTCGCCAGCCGCCCCTTCGGATCGGGAATGCCGACCTGATCGAGCAATTCGAGGATGCGGGCGCGCGCCTTTGCGCCGGTAAGCCCCTGATGGATAAAAAGAATTTCTCTAAGTTGCTTCTCGATCGTATGCAACGGATTAAGCGACGTCATCGGCTCCTGGAAGATGATGGCGATGTCGTTGCCGCGTACGTGCCGGATCTCGTTCTCCGGCATTGTCAGCAACTCGCGTCCCTTGAAGCTGATCTTGCCCGAGGGATGATGCGCGGCCGGATAAGGCAGCAGCTTCATCACCGACAGCGCGGTGGCCGATTTGCCGGAGCCGGATTCGCCAACCAGCGCCAGCGTCTCGCCCTTTACGATGTCGAACGACACGCGGTCGACCGCCAGCACCTCGCGCTTGCCGGTACCGAACGCGATCGACAGATCGCGGATCGAGAGAATCGTTTCGGCGGGCGCGTTCATCGGAACGTCTTCCTCGGATCGAAGGCGTCGCGCACCGCTTCGCCGATGAAGATCAGCAGCGAGAGCATGATCGCGATCGAGAAGAACCCGGTCAGGCCGAGCCACGGCGCCTGCACATTGGCTTTGCCTTGGCTTAGCAATTCGCCGAGCGAGGGCGAGCCGGGCGGCAGGCCGAAGCCGAGGAAGTCGAGCGCGGTCAGCGTCATCACCGACGACGACAGGATGAACGGCAGGAACGTCATGGTCGCCACCATGGCGTTCGGCAGCAGATGGCGGAATATGATCAGCGCGTTCGACACGCCGAGCGCGCGCGCAGCCATGATATATTCGAAATTGCGCCCGCGCAGGAATTCCGCGCGCACCAGGCCGACCAGCGATACCCAGGAGAACAACAACAGGATGCCGAGCAGCACGAAGAAGCCGGGCGTCAGTACCGACGAGATGATCAGCAGCAGATAGAGCGAGGGGATCGAGGTCCAGATTTCGATGAAGCGCTGGAACAAGAGATCGATCCAGCCGCCGAAATAGCCTTGCACGGCGCCGGCGGCGACGCCAATGACCGATGAGATGATGGTCAACGCCAGCCCGAACAATACCGATATGCGGAAGCCGTAGATCAGCCGCGCCACCACGTCGCGGCCGCCGTCATCGGTGCCGAGCCAGTTGTGCTCGAGATCGTCGCATTTGGCGAAAGCATGGGTGGCGGCGTACTCGCAATCCTTGTCGTTGAGCAGCCAGGTCGGCTTGGACGGGAACGGCGACGGCGGCTTGCTCACCTGCGTGTTGTAGGAGAAACGGATGGGCGGCCAGATCACCGTGCCATGTTCCTTCTCGATCAGGCCCATCAGATAGTCGTCGCGATAGTCGGCGGCGGTGCCGAACAAAAGCGGGTCAGGAGCGGTGGCAAAGGCATTGTCGGGATACGTGAACACCGCCGGGAAGTACGAGCGGCCGTTGACGTGGATATAGATCGGCTTGTCGTTGGCAATGAATTCCGCAAACAGCGAGATCACAAACATCGCCAGGAAGAGCCACAACGACCAGTAGCCGCGCCGGTTGACCTTGAAGTTCTCCCAACGCCGACGGTTGAGCGGCGAAACCGCGATCCAGTGATGTTCCGGCGGCACGTCCATGCCGGAAACGCCGACGGCCGTGGTATCGGGCGACTTGATGGCCGGACCCGCGTCCACCTCAGACCTCCCGCGTCTCGAAATCGATGCGCGGATCGATCCAGGTGTAGGTCAGATCGGAGATCAGGTTCACCACCACGCCGATGAGCGCAAAGATGTAGAGCGTGGCGAACACCACCGGATAGTCGCGGTTGAGCACGCTTTCGAAGCCGAGCAGGCCGAGCCCGTCGAGCGAGAAAATGGTTTCGATCAGCAGCGAGCCGCTGAAAAACGCGTGCACGAAGGCACTCGGAAATCCGGCGATCACGATCAGCATGGCGTTGCGGAAGATGTGTCCGTACAGCACCTGGGTTTGCGTACAGCCTTTGGCGCGCGCGGTGAGCACATATTGCTTGCGGATCTCCTCCAGGAACGAGTTCTTGGTCAGCAGCGTCATGGTGGCGAAGGCCGACAGCGCCATCGAGATGATCGGCAGCGTGATGTGCCAGAAGTAATCGAAGATCTTCTGCCACCACGGCAACTGGCCCCAGTTCTCCGAGACCAGCCCGCGCAGCGGAAAAATATCGAAGAACGAGCCGCCGGCGAACAGGATGATCAGCAGGATTGCGAAGAGAAACCCGGGTATGGCGTAGCCGACAATGATCACGCTCGAGGTCCACATGTCGAAGCGCGAGCCGGCGTCGACCGCCTTGCGGATGCCGAGCGGGATCGAGATCAGATAAGTGAGCAGCGTCATCCAGATGCCGAGCGAGATCGAGACCGGCAGCTTTTCCTTGATCAGCCGCAACACGCTGATGTCGCGGAAATAGCTGTTGCCGAAATCGAAGCGGATGTAGTTCCACAGCATCAGGCCGAAGCGTTCATAGGCCGGCTTGTCGAAGCCGAATTGCTTTTCCAGTTTCTTGATGAACTCGGGATCGAGACCTTGCGCGCCGCGGTATTTCGAGGTCACCGCGTCGACGCCCGATCCGCCCTGCACCGCGCCGCGGCTGCCGAAGTCGCCGCCGGGCGAACCGGAAATGCGCGAGGTCGCACCGGTGTCAGCGCCGGTGAGTTTGGCGATCACCTGCTCGACCGGTCCGCCCGGCGCGAACTGCACCACGACGAATGCTACCAGCATGATACCGAACATGGTCGGCACCATGAACAGCAGGCGGCGGATGATGTAGGCGGTCATGCGATTGTTATGGGAGCCTGTGCTGATCTCGTCATGCCCGGCCTGCTGCCGGACATCTACGTCTTATGCCATATCGCAACATAAAGACATGGATGGGACGCGCAACCGGGGCCGCTCGATTTGTGCCAAATGTCTTTCACGGCTGCAAATTGGGTCATGACGCCCTGTTAGCCCTTGCGGTGGAGTTTCGCGGCTTTGTCCCTGTCGTACCACCAGGTTTCCGGGATGCCCCGGAAATAGCGCGGTTTCACGTCGGGGTGGCCGAACACGTCCCAAAAGGCGATCCAATGCGATGCTTTGTACCAGTGCGGGATCCAATAGCGGCCGGCGCGGATGACGCGGTCGAGCGCCTTGCAGGCGGTCGTGAGTTCGGGGCGGGTCTTGGCGGCGATTATAATGTCGACCAACGCGTCGACCGCCGGATCGGCGATACCGGCAAGATTCTGCGAGCCCTTGGTCGCCGCCGCCTGCGAGGAAAAATAGGTTCGCAGCGAATCGCCCGGCGTCGCCGAAAAGCTAAAGCGCTCCACCGTGATATCGAAATCGAAAGCGTCGACGCGGGCGCGGTACTGCACCGGGTCGACCACGCGCAAGGTGGCGCTGATCCCGAGGACTCCGAGGTTCTTGATGTAGGGCATATGATGCGGCGTGAAGGTCGCCTCGTCGAGCAGGAACTCGATTGCGATCGGGTTGCCGTTCGGCATTAACCGCTTGCCATTTTTGAGCGCAAAGCCTCCGTCGTTGAGCAATTGCGCACCATGCCGCAGCCAGCGCCGATCTTGGCCGGAGCCGTCGCTCACCGGCGGCACATAGGGCTCGCCGAACACTTCGTCCGGCACCTTGCCGCGGAACGGCTCGAGCAACGCAAGTTCGGCGGCGTCGGGCTTACCCTGCGCCATCATCGGCGAATTCTGGAACACCGACACCGTGCGGTCGTAGGAACCATACATGATGTTCTTGTTGGTCCACTCAAAATCGAAGGCATCGATCAGCGCCTCGCGCAAGCGGGGGTCCTTGAACTGCGGGCGCCGCATGTTCATGAACCAGCCTTGAGCGCCGGACGGCGTGTCATCAGGCAGCACGGCGCGCTTGACGCGGCCGTCCTTGAAGGCGGGAAAATCGTAGCGCGTCGCCCAGGTGCGCGAGGTGAACTCCTCGCGAAACAGATAGTTCTTGGCGGTGAAGCCTTCGAAGCCGACGTCGCGGTCACGGTAGTATTCGAACCGCACGACGTCGAAATTGTTCTGTCCGCGCGACACCGGCAGATCGGCGCCCCACCAGTCCTTGACGCGCTCTAATTCGATGAAATGCCCCGGCTCGAAACGGCCGACTTTGTAGGCCCCGCTGCCGAGCGGGGGATCCAGCGTCGACTGGTCGAATGGCTGCTTGGCGAAGTAGGCGCGCGAAAAGAGCGGCAGCCCGGCGACGAACAGCGGCACATCGCGCCCGCGCTTTTCCGCAAACCGTACCACCACCGTGCGGTCATCAGCCGCCTCGGCGCCTTTGAAATCGCGCAGCAACTGCGTGATGATCGGATGGCCCTTGTCCTTCAGCGTCGCCAGCGACCACACCACGTCGTGCGCGGTGAGCGGCGTGCCGTCGTGAAATTTCGCCTGCGGCCGCAGTATGAAACGATAGGTCAGCCCATTGTCGGAAATGCGCACGCCGGCTGCGGCCAGGCCATACATGGCGTCGGGCTCGTCGCCCGAGCGCACCATCAAAGTTGCAAAGATCAGTTCCATGCCCTGCGCGGCATCGCCTTTCAGGATGAAGCTGTTGAGCGAATTAAAAGTCTGGAACGACTGGTTGTATTGCCGGTTCGGGCCGATCTGCGAGAACACGCCGCCCTTGGGCGCGTCCGGATGGACGTATTTGAAATGCGGGAAATCCGCCGGATAATTCAGATCGCCGAAGGCCGACATGCCGTGGCGCTCGGCGTCTTGCGCGCGCGCCGGCGCCATGAATTTCGCCGCGGCGATCGCGCCCGCCGATAACGCAAGCGCGTGACGACGGGTGATCAAGAGCGTTGCGGCACCTGGGCCGCCTTATCCGCGTCCCACCACCAGATGGTCGGGAATGCAGCAAGCCCGTAATTCGGCATGTTCTGCGGGCGGCCGAAGCGGTCCCAGCGCGCCGTGCGCTGCTTGCCGTAGGTCCATTGCGGCACGACGTAGAAATTCCACAGCAGCACGCGGTCGAGCGCTTTGGTGGCCGCTACCAGTTCGTCGCGGTCCTTGGCAAAGATCACGCGATCGATCAGCGCATCGACTGCCGGATTCTTGATCCCGACCAGGTTGCGCGAACCGGGCTGGTCGGCGGCCTGCGAGCTCCAGAAGCCACGCTGCTCGTTGCCGGGCGACAACGATTCGCCCCAGGACGCGACGATGATGTCGAAATCCCTTTGCCGCAGCCGGTTCTCGTATTGCGCAGAATCGACCACGCGCACGTTCACCGTCATGCCGACGCGCTGCAATGAAGGCTTGTAGAACAGCACGAACCGCTCGGTGGCAGGATCGTCGACCAGGAACTCGACGCTGTAGGGTTCGCCGGTCTTGACGTTGACGAGCTTGGTGTCGCGGATCTCGTAACCGGCCTCGCGGAAACCACCAAGTGCCTCGCGCAGATTGTTGCGGTCCGCCTGCTGACCGCCGCCGACCGGATTGGTATAGGGCTTCGTGAACAGGTCCGCCGGCACCTTGTCCTTCACGCTTTGCAGGATTTCGAACTCCCTGCCTTCTGGAATTCCGGACGACGCCAGTTCGGTGCCCTCGAAATAACTGGCGATACGTTTGTACTGACCGAAGAAAATCGCCCGATTCATTTCTTCGAAATCGAAGGCGAAGTTGAAGGCGCGGCGCACGCGCGGGTCCTTGAACTTGTCGCGCCGGATATTGAAGGCGAAAGCCTGCATCGAGCCCAAATTCCGGATTGGAAATTCCTCCAGCACCACCTTCTTGTCGCGCACGGCCGGAAAATCGTACGAGGTTGCCCAGTTCTTGGCGCTGTTCTCGGTGCGCCAATCGACCTGATCGCCCTTGAATGCTTCCAGCGCGACGGTGGAATCGCGAAAATATTCAAAACGGATCTGCTGAAAATTATTCGTGCCGACATTCAGGTTGAGGTCCTTGCCCCAATAATCGGCGACCTTTTCATAGACGATCGAACGTCCGGGCGCGAATTCCTTGAGCCGGTAGGGCCCCGAGCCTAGCGGCGGCTCCAGAGTGGTCTGCGTCACGTCGCGCTGGCGGCCGGACTTGTCGGTGCCTCGCCACCAATGTTTCGGCAGGATCGGCAACTGGCCGACGATCTGCGGCAGCTCGCGGTTGCCGGGCGCGTCGAATGCGAAGGTGACTTCGCGTTCGCCGGATTTTTCCGCCTTGGTCACATGCCGGTAATAGGCGCCGAGCTGCGGACTGTTCTGCTTGAAGGTATCGAATGAAAAAATCACGTCATCCGGCGTCACTGGCTTGCCGTCGTGCCAATGCGCATTGCCACGCAAGCGATAGGTGACCGAGGAGCGGTCGTCGGGATAACTGACCGCTTCCGCCAGCAAGCCGTATTCGGTCGATACCTCGTCGAGCGCCGGCGCGGTCAGCGCCTCGGTGAACAGCTCGGCGCCCATAGCTAGGCTGCCCTTCACGCCCGACACCACCTGATTGAAATTGTCGAAAGTGCCGAACGCGATCTGACGCGCGACGCCGCCCTGGGGCGCAGCCGGATTGACGTAGTCGAAATGCTTGAAGTTGGCCGGGTAGCGTGGCTCGTCGAACAGCGAGAGGCCGTGCTTCCATTGTCGATCTTGGTTCGCTTGCGCCGCGGCTGAGCCGGCAAGCGGCGCCACGCCAAGCGTGGTGATAGCCGGCGCAGCCAGCGCAACCGCGCTTCCGCGCAGAATGGAACGGCGGGTCAATTTCATCGGCAAGGCTCCGGCGCGCCACGCGCCTGTCATGCAATCGCGGTTGATTATGTCGGTTTTTCGGTCCGCCACCAGCGGCCTGGTGCCGTGCCCCTGGATAACCGGGTTTTCAAACAAAACGGCCGGGCATGACCCGGCCGCTTAGCGCACCCGTTGTGGCTGCGATCATTTCTTCGGTTCGGCGGCGGCCGCTTTCGGCAGCGGCACCGGGCTGTCCGCCAAGGTGCGCAGGTAACCGATGACTTCGGCGCGCTGCTGCTCGCGCGACAGGCCGGCGAAGGTCATGTTGGTGCCGGTGATATAGCCGCGCGGATTGGTCAGGAACTTATTGAGCTCGTCGTAGGTCCACTTGCCGCCCTTGGCTTTCATGGCGGCCGAATAGTTGAAGCCCGCCTCGGAGGCGCGCGGCCGGTCTACGATGCCCCACAGATTGGGACCGACCCGGTTGGGGCCGCCCTTCTCGAAGGTGTGGCAGGCCTGGCATTGCTTGGCGGTGGCCTGGCCCTTTTCGGCCGACGCGGAAGCCAGCAGATTTTCGATCGGCTGCTCGGGCTCCTTGGCCGCGGGCTTCTCGCCCTCGCCCGGCGTCTTGACTGCGATGGCGTAGCCGGGTTTGGCCGGCTTCTCGGGCGCGAAGATGGCGCCGGCCCCGATATTGAGCGCAAGCACGATCAGGCAGGTGGCGAGAATGGCGCCCAGGACCTTGTTAAGTTCGAAGGAATTCATCGAATTGAGGCTCCCGAGAGGGGCGCGAACCGGCAGGGGACGAATTCGCCGCCAAGAGTCCGGCGGCGGCGGACAGATACCGTTTTGCCTCAGGTCTGGCAACCCGTATAAGCGCCGCGGAATATCGACATTCGTTCAGATCCGGCGGCCGACGCCGATAGCCAAACCGATGCCCGACACCATCGTCCTCATCCCCGCCCGCATGGCTTCCACACGCCTGCCCGGCAAGCCCTTGGCCGATATCGCTGGACTGCCGATGATCGTACATGTGCTCCGCCGCGCGCTGGCCGCGAAAATCGGCGAGGCGGTGGTGGCGACCGATTCGGAAAGCGTCGCGACGGCTGTGGAAAAGGCGAACGGCCGCGCGATCATGACGCGGGCCGATCACCTCTCCGGCTCGGACCGCATCTACGAGGCGCTGGAGGCACTCGATCCCGAGCATCGCATCGGCGTGGTGGTCAACGTGCAAGGCGACCTGCCGACCATCGAGCCGGCCGACATCCGCGCCGCGCTCGGGCCGCTGGCCGATCCCGCCGTGGATATCGCCACGCTCGCCGCCGTCATCACCGATCCGGCCGAGCGCAGCAACCCGAACGTGGTCAAGGTCGCGGGCCACGTTGTCGCGCCCGGCCGCTTGCACGCGGCGACATTCACCCGCGCCGAAGCGACCGGCCCCGGGCCGCATTATCATCACATCGGGCTCTACGCCTACCGGCGCGCGGCGCTGCAGCGTTTCGTCAAGCTGCCGCCTTCCGCCAACGAACAGCGCGAGAAGCTCGAGCAGTTACGCGCGCTCGATGCCGGCATGCGCATCGACGTCGCCATCGTCAAAAGCGTCCCGCTCGGCGTCGATACGCCGGAAGAGCTGGCCAAGGCGCGTAAAATGCTCGCCGGTTGACTCGAACCTGAAGGTCTGCACAAGGATCGGGCCAAGGATCAAAAAATGGCCAAGAAAAAGATCATCTTCCAGGGCGAACCGGGCGCGAATTCGCATCTCGCCTGCCGCGAAGCCTATCCTGATCACGAGCCGGTGCCCTGCCCGACCTTCGAGGATTGCTTCTCCGCGCTCACCGGCGGCGATGTCGATCTCGGCATGATCCCGATCGAGAATTCGGTCGCCGGCCGCGTCGCCGACATCCACCACCTGATGCCGACCTCGAATCTTCACATCATCGCCGAATGGTTCCTGCCGATCCGCAACCAATTGATGGCGCCGAAAGACGCCACGCTGAAAACCATCAAGTCGGTGGAAAGCCACGTGATGGCGCTCGGCCAGTGCCGCGAGATCATCCGCGAACTGAAACTCAAGCCGATCGTCGCCGCCGACACCGCCGGCTCGGCGCGCGAAGTGTCCGAGAGCAAGGACGTCACGCGCGCGGCGATCGCCTCGCGGCTCGCCGCCGACATCTACGGCTTGAACATCTTGAGAGAGAACGTCGAGGACGAAGCCAATTCGACCACGCGCTTCATCGTGCTCTCGCGCGAGAAAAAATGGGCACCGCCCGGCCAGGGCAAGGTGGTCACCACCTTCGTGTTTCGCGTGCGCAACGTGCCGGCCGCGCTGTACAAGGCGATGGGCGGCTTCGCCACCAACGGCGTCAACATGACTAAGCTCGAGAGCTACATGGTCGGCGGCAATTTCTTCGCCACGCAGTTCTATGCCGACGTCGAGGGCCACCCGGACGACAGCGCGCTGGTGTTCGCGCTCGAGGAACTCGCCTTTTTCTCGAAAGAACTGACCATTCTCGGCGTCTATCCGGCGCATCCGTACCGCGAGACGTTCAAGGAAGACAAAGACTAGTCGCTTTTTCTTGGCGCATGGTCGCGCGGGCCTTCGCCGCGGCTTTCCATGGCGTTTCGAACGGCTATGATGGCGTCGTCTCAATCAGCTGGGGGGACGCCATGAAAACCATTACGCGCTTGCTTGCTTTCTGCGCCGGGCTGCTCATCGCCACCGGCGCAGGCTTCGCCGGCCAATACCCCGATCATCCGGTGCGCATTGTGGTTGGCTTTGCCGCCGGCGGCCCGACCGATGTGATTGCCCGGATCGTGGCGGACAAGCTCTCGGCCTCCCTCGGCCAGCAATTCTACGTCGAAGACAAACCCGGCGCCGGCGGCAACATTGCCAGCGCCGAAGTGGCGAAGGCGGCGCCCGATGGCTACACGCTCACCACGGTGAGCACGGGCTTCATGGTCAACATGAGCCTGTACGCCAAAGTGCCCTACGACGCGGTCAAGGACTTCGCGCCGATCACCATGGTCGCCTATTCGCCCAACGTGATCGTGGTCAATCCGTCGGTGCCTGCAAAAACCGTCAAGGAACTGATTGCGCTGATCAAGGACAATCCCGGCAAATACAGTTTCGCCGGACCTGGCATCGGCTCGACCCCGCATTTGTCGGGCGAATTATTCAAGCTGAAATTCGGCCTCGAAATGGTGCACGTGCCGTACCCCGGCGCCGCCCCGGCGATCACCTCGACCATCGGCGGGCACACGCCAATCGCCTTTACCGCGCTGCCGCCGGCGCTGGCCAATGTGCAGAGCGGGAAATTGCGCGCGCTCGCCGTGCTCGCGGTCAAGCGCGCCGCGGAGCTCCCCGACGTACCCACCATGCAGGAAGCCGGCTACTCCGGCCAGGAAGCCGACACCCTCACCGGCGTCCTGGCGCCGGCCGGCACGCCCAAGGAAATCGTCGACCTGTTGAACCGTGAAATCGCCAAGGCGGTGGCCCAGCCGGATGTCGCGCAACAGCTGCTCAAGCTCGGCTTCGTGCCGGTGGCGAACAAGCCGGAGGAGTTCGGCGCGCGCATCAAGAGCGAGATCGAGAAGTGGGGCAAGGTGGTGCACGACGCCAAGCTGCGCATCGAATGACGCATTCGGTGCGCGGCGGTGCGCTGCCGCTATTCCGCCGCCTGTTGTGATGGTGGGCGCATGGACTCAAGACCGTCGGCCGCAGTGGCGGAGATCGTCGTGCGCACCATGAGACGCGCCTCATGCGCGGGCCACGGCCTTCCGCGATGCATGGTGGCGCGGTTGTCCCACATCACGACGTCGCCGCTCCTCCATTCGTGCACGTAACTGGCGCCGCGCGCGGTCGCGGCCGCCATCAGCTCGTCGATCAGTGTCTTGCCTTCGGCCGGGCCCATGCCTTCGACCGCATAGGCGTGCGAGGCGAGATAAAGCGCGCTGAGGCCGTTGGCCGGATTTTTCCACACCATGCGCCAGCATACCGGCGGCAGCGCGGCGCGCTCCTCCGGAGTGGCTAGGCCGGGCGCGATCTTGCTGCGTGAATGGTTGTAGTCGTGCCAGGCAAAGGAATTTTCCAGCTTCCGGCGCAGCGTCGGATCGAGCCGCTCGAAAGCGAGCCGCGTCGAGACATCTTCAGTTTCGCCGCCGCGCGCCGGGATGATGCGTGCCGACAGGATCGAGGTGAGCGCCGGCACGCGCTTGAACGAGCTATCGGTGTGCCAAAGCTGGTTCGCTTTGTTGCGCAAGGCGAAACGGTGGTCCGGCGGCACGACCTTGCCGTCTTCGCCGATGGTGGTGAGGATGACGAAATGAGTGCCGGTCCCGAGCGAGCCGACTTTGGTCACTTCCGGCGGACCGAAGCGGCGCGAGAAGGCGAGCTGGCCCTCGTCGGTCACCTGCTGGCCGCGAAACACCAGCACCGAATGCTGCTCAAACGCTGCACGCACGCTCGCGTAGGCGGCGTCATCCGCCGCGACGTCGGCAAGCGTGACGCCGCGCAACTCGGCGGCAAAACCCGGACCCAGCGGGACGATGTCCATCGGCAAGCCCTCCCTGGTTTTATTATTTGCGCGAGTCTCGCCCAAAAACAGCGCCCTGGCAACGGCGCCTTAGCCTTGTTCCCGTTCGTAGCGCTCCACGAAGCGCGGCGACAGCTTGCGCAGGCGCTCGATGTCGATGCGGCCGGAGCGCGTGATGTAGCTCATGGCAAACTCGGTGGGCGCAAGCTGCATATGCTCGGCGAAATTCTCGTACCAAGCCGCACTCGCATTGGCGCCGGCGACGATCTTGTCGAGGATCGGCCGGCGTGCCGCCTCGAAGGCCGGCAGCGCGGCCGCAACGTCGTCGCCGTGCGCGGCCAGCGCCTTGTCGAGCGCGATGGCGTCCTCCATGGCGAGCCGCGTGCCGGAGCCGATGGAAAAATGCGCGGTGTGCAGCGCGTCGCCGATCAGCACGTATTTGCCGTAGTGCCAGCGGGCGTTGCGTACCTGCGGAAATCGCCGCCAGATCGAATTGTTGGAAATCAGCGGATGGCCACCGAGCGCATCGGCGAAGATTTTCTGACACAGACTGCGCGATTCCGATTCCTCCATGCGCTCGAAGCCGGCGCGCGCGAATGTCGCCTCGTCGATCTCGACGATAAACGTGCTGCGGCCCGAGGCGTAGCGGTAGTGGTGCGCGTTGAAATCGCCGATCGGCGTATGGCGGAAGGTCTGCGTCAAGGTGTCGTAGGGCTGGCTGGTGCCGAACCAGGCGAAATGGTTGGCGCCGTAGCTGACGCTGGCGTCGAATGCCTCGGTGAAAGTCCGCCGCACCAGCGAATTGACGCCGTCGGCGCCGACCACCAGATCGGCGTCCTTGAATTGCTCGAGCGACGTCACCGCGCGGGAGAATTCTGGCGCGATGCCGACCGAACGCACGCGCTGTTGCAGCAACTGCAAGAGCTTGAGCCGGCCAATGGCGGCAAAGCCGATGCCGTCGATGACAATGCGCTCGTTGCGGTGAACCAGCGTCATGTCGTCCCAGGATTCCATCTGCGGCGTGATGACCGTGAAGGTCTGCGCATCGTCCTCGCGCAGGAACTCAAGCGCACGGTCGGAGAACACCACGCCGAAGCCGAAGGTGGCGTCCGCCGGGTTCTGTTCAACCAGCGCGATGTCGGCGTCCGGACGCCGGCGCTTGATGAGATAGGCGAGGTAGAGGCCCGCTGGCCCGGCTCCGAGAATGGCAATGCGCATAGCCAGCTTGTACCGCAAGGTTTAGCGGCCGTGCTAGCATTGCCGCTGATCGTCCCAACCCGGGAGCCGCGTCATGCTGCAAACCGCTCTTGCCCTCATTCTGCACATCCTCGGCGCGGTGATCTGGGTCGGCGGCATGTTCGCGGCCTATGTGTGCTTGCGCCCGGCAGCCGGCGCGCTGGAGCCGCCGCAACGGCTGCTGCTGTGGCAGAGGTTCTTAGCGAAATTCTTTATCTGGGTCTGGGTCTCGCTGCTGCTGCTGCTCGGCAGCGGCTATTGGATGCTGCTGACGACTTTTGGCGGGTTCAAAGGCGCGCCGGCCTACATCCACGTGATGCAGGGGATCGGCTGGGTGATGATCGCGCTGTTCCTCTGGCTGTTCCACGCGCCCTGGCTCAAGTTCAAGCGCGCCGTGGACGCCAAGGACTGGCCGGCCGCCGGCGCGGAAATTGAACTCATTCGCCAGGTTATCGCGGTCAACCTGCCGCTCGGCCTGATCGTGGTCGCCATCGGCGGCAGCGGGCGATACTGGGGATTCTAGGCCGCTCTCGACCTTCAAATCGTCTGATTGTATTCGCCCACTTCCGGGTGCGCGCGCAGCACGCCGTCGACCGCCTTGAACATCTCGCGCATGCGCGCTTCCGAGGCCGGGCTTTCCACCACCACCACCAGTTCCGGCTTGTTCGACGAGGCGCGCACCAGGCCCCAGGTGCCGTCCTCGACCGTGACGCGCACGCCGTTGACGGTGACCAGATCGCGAATTCCCTGCCCGGCGAATTTATCGCCCTTCGCCTTGGCGGCCTCGAAATGCTTCACTACCGCGTCCACCACGCCGTATTTCTTCTCGTCGTCGCAATGCGGCGACATGGTGGGCGAGCCCCAGGTCTTCGGCAGCGCCTTGCGCAGGTCCGCCATGGTCTTTTCCGGATTGCGGTCGAGCATGTCGCAGACCGCCAGGCCGAAGATCATGCCGTCGTCATAGCCGCGGCCGAACGGCTTGTTGAAAAAGAAGTGCCCGGACTTCTCGAACCCGGCGAGCGCGCCCAATTCGTTGACGCGCCGCTTGATGTAGGAATGGCCGGTCTTCCAGTAGTCGGCCTTGACGCCGTTCGCTTTCAGCACCGGGTCGGTGAGGAACAGGCCGGTCGATTTCACATCCACCACGAAGGTCGCGTTCTTGTGCAGGCTCGACATGTCGCGTGCCAGCATGACGCCGACCTTGTCGGCGAAGATTTCCTCGCCCTCGTTGTCCACCACGCCGCAGCGGTCGCCGTCACCGTCGAAGCCGAGCGCGACGTCCGCTTTGTGCGCCAGCACCGCATCGCGCATGGCGTGCAGCATCTTCATGTCTTCGGTGTTGGGATTGTAGCGCGGGAACGTATGATCGAGCTCGCAATCGAGCGGCACCACCTCGCAGCCGATCGCCTCCAGCACGCGCGGCGCGAAGGCGCCGGCCGTGCCGTTGCCGCAGGCCGCGATGACCTTGAGCTTGCGTTTGATCTTCGGCCGCTTGGTCACATCGGCGATGTAGCGCTCGGGAAAATTCTCGACGAAAACATAAGAGCCGCCGCCCTTGAGATCGAAGCGGCCGCCCAGCACGATCTCCTTGAGCCGCGTCATCTCCCGCGGCCCGAACGTGAGCGGCCGGTTGGCGCCCATCTTCACGCCGGTCCAGCCGTTGTCGTTATGCGAGGCGGTGACCATGGCGACGCAGGGCACGTCGAGCTCGAATTGCGCGAAATAGGCCATCGGCGTAATCGCCAGCCCGATGTCGTGCACCTTGCAGCCGGCCGACATCAGGCCGGTGACCAGCGCCAGCTTGACCGAAGCGGAATAGCTGCGGAAATCGTGGCCGGTGACGATCTCCGGCTTGACGCCCATCTCGCGGATCAGCGTGCCGAGCCCCATGCCGAGCGCCTGCACGCCCATCAGGTTGATTTCTTTTTCCAACAGCCAGCGCGCGTCGTATTCGCGAAAGCCAGTCGGCTTCACCAAAGGCGATGATTCGTAGGCGTAGGTATTGGGCGTGAGCGCGAATTTCGGGGTGGGGAACATCAAAGCCTCAAATTTGGGCGAGAGAACGTTCATGTGCATACCCCAATGCCGCGAACCGGCAAAGCGATCCGACAAAATGCCAGTCGTTGCGAGATAAATTACTGCTCCAGCACCATTCGGCCGTCGGCGACTTCGTAGCGCCGCAGCCGCGACAGAAACGCGGCGCCGAGCAGGTTGGTCGACAGTGCCTCGTCGGGCAGCACCAGCGCGGGCACGTCGAACACCGTGATGCTGCCGATCTCAATGCGTTCGAGCTTGGCGGGCGCCGCCTTGGTGCGGCCGTTGGCGGTGGAGACGATGGCGGTGTAGTCGCGCGGCATCGGATGCAGGCCGGCATTGGCGGCATCGGTCTCGCGCAGGATCACCAGCGACGCGCCGGTATCGACCAGAAATTCGATATGCCGCCCGCTCACGCGGGCATCGACCCGGAAATGGCCGTCGCGGCCGCTCGTCAGCTCCATCTTGTGCTGACCGGCCGAGGTCTGTTGCGGCTGTTCGGGCAACTGCGCCACCGACGCCTGCGGCGACGACGGCACTGACATTGCCTGATCGGCGTAGCGCGCGAAATAGGCGCCGGCGGCCATCACCATAAAGGCAAGGATGAGAATCTGGCGCATGGCAAAACCCGATGGTTGCGCCCGAAAGTCGCATGCACGTGCCCAAGGCCGCCTTAACGCCATGCCATAAGCCCAAGCGCGCTTCGCCGATGGTGAGCGGGCGGTTAAAGCAACAATGAAAATTCTACTCACCCCGCCGCTTGGCGCGGCGCGTCGCGGGCGCATGCAGGGGATCGTCCGGCCAGGGATGCTTGGGATAGCGGCCGCGCATTTCGGTCTTCACGTCTTTATAGCTGCCGCGCCAGAAGCCGGGCAGATCGCGCGTCACCTGTACCGGCCGGTGCGCCGGCGACAGCAATTCGAGCACCAGCGGAACGCGTCCGCCCGCGATCGCCGGGTGAACGGCCAGGCCAAACAGTTCCTGCACGCGAATGGACACGGTCGGCCCCTGCTCCGCTTCGTATTCGATCGGCACATGCGAGCCGGAGGGCGCGGCGAAATGGGTCGGCGCCTCCGTTTCGAGGCGCTTGCGCAAGGACCACGGCAGCAGCGCATCGAGCGCGGCGGATAGATCGTCGGCGCCGATCTGCGACAGCGCGTTCTTGCCGGTGAGGTATGGCGCCAGCCATTCGGTCGCCGCGCGCGCGAGCGCCGCATTGGAGGGATCGGGCCACTCGTCACCTTCGGCCTTGCGCAGGAATTGCACGCGGTCGCGCAATTGCAATTGCGGCTTGCTCCAGGGCAGCTTGCCAATGCCAAGCGCCGCAATTCCTTCAGCCAGCAGGTTCGCGCTATCGGCTGTGGGTTCGACCGCCTTGACCTGCTCGGCCAAGACAACTGCGCCGAGCCGGCGGCTGCGCCTTGCGCGCAACGAAGCCGAAGCGACATCGAAGGTCACCGCTTCGCGGTCCTCGATTTTATCGGAGAAACGTGCCTCGATCTCGTTGAGCGCGATCGGCGCCGCCAAGATGATGCGGCTCGCCGCCGCTGTGCCGGTCAACTCGGCCACCGCCAGGAACGGCTCGCGCGCCAGCGACGATGCGGGATCGACCATGCCGCCGCGGCCGTTGGCCAGCAGGAAGGCACCGGTCGCGCCGCCGCGGCTCTTGGCGATGCGGTCGGGATAGGCAAGAGCGAGCAAGGAGCCCGCACTTTCTATGCCTCCTCCTGTAAGGGGGACGGCGCGCGTAGCGCGCCGGGTGGGGGTCAGTGGACGCGTATCACCTACCCCATCCCGGCCGGCTACGCCGGCCGATCCTCCCCTTTCAGGGGAGGGATTGGAAAGATCAGCCCACCGTCTGACCATCGCCATTGCATCCTCGGCGCGGCGCGAGCGATCGCGGCGGAACTGATCGAGACGGTGACGCAGATCGGGATCGTTGCCGCCCAGCCCGCGTTCGGTGAGCAGCACGGCGATCGTGGCGGCGAGTTCGCCGGCGCCTTCGGCCGCGGCATCGACCACCATGCGGGCGAGCCGCGGCGGCAGCGGCAATTGGCGCAACTTGCGGCCTTCCTCGGTAATGCGGCCGGCCACGTCGATCGCGCCGAGCTCTGTGAGCAACGCTTTGGCTTCGCTCAGCGCAGCCGCCGGCGGCGGATCGAGAAAGGCAAGCGTGGTGGGATCGCTTGCACCCCACTCCGCCAAGTCCAAGACGAACGACGACAGATCGGCCGACAGGATTTCCGGCCGCGTATAGGGCTCGAGCGAACCGGTCTGCGGCTCGTCCCATAGCCGGTAGCAGACGCCCGGCTCGGTGCGGCCCGCTCGGCCGCGGCGCTGATCGGCGGCGGCACGCGACACCCGCACCGTCTCCAGCCTTGTGAGGCCGACATCGGGCTCGTAGCGCGGCACGCGCGACAGGCCGCTGTCGATAACCACCCGCACGCCTTCGATGGTGAGCGAGGTTTCCGCAATCGAGGTCGCCAGCACCACCTTGCGCCGGCCCGGCGGCGCCGGCGAAATGGCGCGGTCCTGCTCGCGCGCGTCGAGCGCGCCAAAAAGCGCGACAATATCGACATTCTTGTCGTCGACGCGCTCCTTGAGCAGCGTCTCGGTGCGGCGGATTTCACCGGCGCCCGGCAGGAACACCAGCAGCGAGCCGGTATCGGCGCGCAACGCACGCTGCACGGCGTCCGCCACCTGACTTTCCATACGCGCGCGCGGATCGCGCCCAAGATGACGCGTCTCGACGGGATAAGCGCGGCCCTCGCTCTCGACCACCGGCGCATTGCCCAGCAAGGCCGCCACGCGGGCGCCGTCGAGCGTCGCCGACATCACCAGGATTTTGAGATCCTCACGCAGGCCCTGCTGCACATCCCGAGCGAGCGCAAGTCCCAGATCGGCGTCGAGCGAGCGCTCATGGAATTCGTCGAACAACACGGCGGCGACGCCCTCGAGCGAGGGATCGTTAAGCACCAGCCGCGTAAACACCCCCTCAGTGATGACCTCGATGCGCGTGCGTTTCGATACCTTGGAACCGAAGCGCACACGCAGGCCGATGGTATCGCCGACTTGCTCGCCGAGCGTCGAAGCAATGCGGGAGGCTGCGGCGCGCGCGGCCAGCCGGCGCGGCTCCAGCACCAGGATCTTCTTGTCATTCGCCCACGGCGCGTCGAGCAGCACCAGCGGCACGCGCGTGGTCTTGCCGGCCCCCGGCGGCGCCACCAGCACGGCGGCATTGCTTGTCGCGAGCGCGGCGGTCAGCCGCGGCAATGCGTCGTCGATGGGAAGCGGTGTGTCGAATCTGCGCATGTGTAACGTCGTCACCCGAAAACGGATGGAAACTGTCGGATTGCGATGTCGAAAATTTCTGCCTGCCCCGCGCGTCGCGCGCGGGGCCAATCAACGTCTCTTGGCCGGAACGTCGGTGTGCATCATTTCTTCGGCCGCCCGATGCTCTCATAGACGAAGCCGTGCCGCGCCATTTCGTCCGGCCGGTAAATATTGCGTAGATCGACCAGGACCGGCCGCTCCATCACTTTCTTCAGCCGCGCGAAATCGAGCGCGCGGAATTGCTCCCATTCGGTGACGATCACCAGCGTGGCGGCGCCCTGCGCGCAGTCATAGGCATCCTTGCAGAACGTCACGTTGCCGAAAATGCCTTTCGCCTGCTCCATGCCGGTCGGATCGTAAGCGCGCACCTTGGCGCCCATATCCTGCAGCGCGGTGATCAGCGGGATTGACGGCGCTTCGCGCATGTCGTCGGTGTTCGGCTTGAAGGTTAAGCCCAGCACCGCGACGGTCTTGCCGCGCAGCTCGCCGCCGAACGCCGCCGCCACCTTGCGCGCCATGGCGCGCTTGCGCTGGTCGTTGACCGCCACCACCGCCTCGACGACGCGCAGCGGCGCCTCATGGTCCTGCCCGGTCTTGAGCAGCGCCACGGTATCCTTCGGAAAGCACGAGCCGCCGAAGCCCGGCCCGGCATGCAGGAATTTCGCGCCGATGCGGTTGTCGAGGCCGATGCCGCGCGCAATTTCCTGCACGTCGGCGCCGACCTTTTCCGCCAGGTCGGCGATCTCGTTGATGAAGGTGATCTTGGTGGCGAGGAAGGCATTGGCGGCGTATTTGATCAGCTCGGCGGTGCGCCGGTCGGTAAACAGGATCGGCGAGCGGTTGAGGTAGAGCGGCCGGTACAGCTCGGTCATCCGCTCCCGTGCGCGCGGCTCCGTCGTGCCGACCACGATACGGTCGGGGTGCTTGAAGTCCTGGATGGCGGCGCCTTCGCGCAGGAACTCCGGATTGGAAACCACTGCCACGTCCGCCTGCGGCCGCGCCTCGCGGATGATGCGCTCGACTTCGTCGCCGGTGCCGACCGGCACCGTGGACTTGGTAATCACCACCGTGAAGCCTTCGAGCGCCGCCGCGATCTCGCGCGCCGCGTCATAGACGAAGCTCAGGTCGGCATGCCCGTCGCCGCGCCGTGACGGCGTGCCGACGGCGATGAACACCGCGTCGGCGGCCTTCACAGCGCGCGGCAGGCCGTTGGTGAACGTCAGCCGCCCGGCGCGCGCGTTGGCGGCCACAAGATCGGACAAGCCCGGCTCGTAGATCGGAACTTCGCCGCGCGCCAAGGCGGCGATTTTCGCCGTGTCCTTGTCGACACAGGTCACGTCATGGCCGAAATCGGCGAAGCACGCCCCGGAGACGAGGCCGACATAGCCGGTGCCGATCATGGCGACGCGCATAATGTGCCCTTGGTCGTAATCGCTTGTTTGGTTCCAGTCCCGGCGGCCGGCGGTCTCATAGCAGAGGCCGTCCGCAGTGGCGAGAGTAAGGCCTTGGCATTATCTGTGCGCGCGTCGTACGACAGATTGATTAACGCCGCGTCCGGGGCCACATTCGGACCATGCCAGCCAGCACAAAAGTAAAGACCAAGGCCGCTGCCCCGGCGCCGTCAAATCCGGCGGCGCGCCCGCTCAAGAAGGGCGACCACCTGTTCCTGGTGGACGGGTCCGGCTACATCTTCCGCGCCTACCACGCGCTGCCGCCGCTCACCCGCAAATCGGACGGCTTGCAGGTCAACGCCGTGCTCGGTTTCTGCAACATGCTGTGGAAGCTGCTGGCCGAGATGAAGACCGACAAGCCGACGCACCTCGCGGTCGTGTTCGACAAGTCGGAAAAAACCTTCCGCACCGATTTCTATCCCGAATACAAGGCGCACCGGCCGGATGCGCCGGAAGATCTCATCCCGCAGTTCCCGCTGATCCGCGAGGCGGTGCACGCCTTCGAAATTCCCTGCCTGGAACAGGCCGGCTTTGAGGCCGACGATCTGATCGCGACCTATGCGCGGCTTGCCAGCGAAGCCAAGGCGACGACCACCATCGTGTCGTCCGACAAGGACCTGATGCAGCTCGTCGGCAACGGCGTCACCATGTACGACACCATGAAGGACCGCCGCATCGGCCGCGACGAGGTGATTGAGAAATTCGGCGTCGGGCCTGAGAAAGTCATCGAGGTGCAGGCGCTGATCGGCGATTCAAGCGACAACGTGCCGGGCGTGCCCGGCATCGGCGTCAAGACCGCGGCGCAATTGATCGGTGAATACGGCGACCTCGAAACCCTGCTCAAACGCGCCGGCGAGATCAAACAGGACAAGCGAAGGCAAAGCCTGATCGACAATGCCGAGATCGCGCGCATCTCAAAGCGCCTGGTCACGCTCGACCAGAATGTGCCGCTTGACGTGCCGGTCGATCGGCTCGCGGTGCACGAACCGGACTACAAGCATCTCATCGCCTTCCTCAAGGCGATGGAGTTCAACACCATCACCCGCCGCATCGCCGATAAAAGCGGCATCGACGCATCGCAGGTCGAAGCGGATGCAAAGCTGGTTTCCGGCGCGCCCGCGCCTGCAAAACCCTCGTCGCCGGCGTCCCGTGCGCCGAGCGCCAGCACAGGCGATTTGTTTGCGCCGCCGCCTCAAGTCAAAACTGGCGGCAAGGGCGGTGCAGAAAGTGCCCTCACCCCCATCTCGCTTGCCGCTGCGCGCGCGGAAGCCGCGCGCAAGCAGAAGATCGACCGCAGCAAATACGAATGCGTGCGCACGCTCGCCCGCCTGAAGGAATGGATCGCGCGCGCGCATGAGGTGGGCGTGGCGGCGGTCGACACCGAGACCACCAGCCTCGATGCCATGCAGGCGGGCCTGTGCGGCTTCTCGCTCGCGGTCGCGCCGAACGAGGCCTGCTACGTGCCGATCGGCCACCAGAAGGAGGGCGGCGGCGACGGCTTGTTCGCCGCCGGGCTTGCGCCAGACCAGATCAAGGAACAAGACGCGCTGAAAGTCCTCAAGCCGCTGCTCGAAGACAAGAGCATCCTCAAAATCGGGCAGAACCTGAAATACGATTGGCTGGTGTTCGCGCAGCGCGGCATCGCGATCGAAGGCTACGACGACACCATGCTGATCTCTTACGTGCTCGACGCCGGCAAGGGCGGCCACGGCATGGACGACCTCTCCGAGAAATGGCTCGGCCACAAGACCATCCACTTTGCCGACGTCGCCGGCTCCGGAAAGTCGCAAGTCACCTTCGACTGCGTCGCCATCGACAAGGCGACCGACTATGCCGCCGAGGACGCCGACGTGACGCTGCGGCTGTGGAACGTGCTGAAACCGCGGCTCGCCACCGAGCGCGTCACCAGCGTGTATGAAACGCTGGAGCGCGCCATGCCGGCCGTGCTGGCGCGCATGGAGCGGCGCGGGATATCGATCGACCGCCAGGTGCTCTCCCGCCTGTCCGGCGAATTCGCGCAGAAGCAGGGCGCGCTGGAGGATGAGATCAAGACGCTCGCCGGCGAGCCGCTCAATCCGGGCTCGCCCAAGCAGCTCGGCGACATCCTCTTCGGCAAAATGGGCTTGCCTGGCGGCACCAAGACCAAGACCGGGCAATGGTCGACCGGCGCGCGCGAACTGGAAGACCTCGCCGAGCAAGGCCACGCTCTGCCACGCAAGATTCTCGACTGGCGGCAGGTGTCCAAGCTGCGCTCGACCTACACCGAGGCGCTGCCCAATTACGTCAATCCCGACACCCACCGCGTGCACACCAGTTACGCGCTCGCCGCCACCTCGACCGGCCGGCTGTCGTCGTCTGAGCCGAACTTGCAGAACATCCCGGTGCGCACCGAGGAGGGCCGCAAGATAAGGCGCGCCTTCGTCGCCTCGCCCGGCATGAAGCTGGTCTCGGCCGACTATTCGCAGATCGAGCTGCGTTTGTTGTCGGAAGTGGCCGAGGTGCCGGCGCTGCGCAAGGCGTTCCAGGACGGCGTCGACATCCACGCCATGACCGCGTCGGAAATGTTCGGCGTGCCGGTCAAGAACATGCCGAGCGAGGTGCGCCGCCGCGCCAAGGCGATCAATTTCGGCATCATCTACGGCATCTCGGCCTTCGGGCTCGCGGCGCAGCTCGGCATCGACAAGAACGAGGCCGGCGCCTACATCAAGAAATATTTCGAGCGCTTCCCCGGTATCCGCGATTACATGGACGAGACGCGCGAATTCTGCCGCACCAACGGCTATGTGCTCACGCTGTTCGGCCGCAAGTGCCACTACCCCGACATCAAGGCGTCAAATCCGTCGATCCGCTCGTTCAACGAGCGCGCGGCGATCAATGCGCGGCTGCAAGGCAGCGCCGCCGACATCATCCGCCGCGCCATGATGCGCATGGAGGGTGAACTCGCCAAGGCTAAGCTCAGTGCACAAATGTTATTGCAGGTGCACGACGAATTGATCTTCGAAGTGCCCGCCGCCGAAGTGGCCAAGACCATGCCGGTGGTCAAGCGCGTCATGGAAGACGCTCCGCACCCGGCGGTCTCGCTGCACGTGCCGTTGCAGGTCGACGCCCGCGCCGCCGATAACTGGGACGAGGCGCATTGACGCGCCTTGCCGCGGCGCTCTTGCTGCTGCTGGCGCCGTTGCCGGCGCACGCCGCGCCTGTGCTCGACGGCGCACAAATGGGCTGGCCCTGGGCGCTGCCGTTCGCCGGCATTCTCTTGAGCATCGCCACCGGGCCGCTGCTGTTCGCGAAATTCTGGCACGCGCATTACGGCAAGATCGCCGCTTTGTGGGCGCTGCTCACCCTGGCGCCGATCGCACTCGTGTTCGGCTTCTCGGCCGCGCTCGCGGCCTTGGTGCACGTCGTGCTGGCCGAATACATGAGCTTCATCGTGCTGCTGTTCGCGCTCTACGTGGTGGCAGGCGGCATCTTGATCACCGGCACCTTGCGCGGCGGCCCGCTGGTCAACGCCGGCACCCTGGTGCTCGGCACCGCGATGGCGAGCATCGTCGGCACCACCGGCGCCGCCATGATCCTGGTGCGGCCACTGATCCGCGCCAATGCAGCGCGCGCGCACAACGCCCACGTGGTGGTCTTCTTCATCTTCCTGGTCGCCAATATCGGCGGCGCCATGTCGCCGCTCGGCGACCCGCCGCTGTTCGTCGGCTTCTTGCACGGCGTCGATTTCTTCTGGACCACCACGCATCTCGCCTATCAGACCGCACTCGTCGCCGCGCCGGTGCTCGCCATATTCCTCGTGCTCGATATTTGGCTGGCGCGCGGTGAGCCGAAGACTGCGGTCACCGCTTCCGAACCGATGCGCTTGCGCGGACTGATCAACCTGCCGCTGATCGCGATCATTATCGGCGTCATCCTGCTCTCCGCCACCTGGAAGCCGGGCATCGAGCTTGACGTCTACGGCACACCCGTCGCCTTGCAGAATCTGGTGCGCGACGGCGCGCTGGTTGTCATCGCGCTCGCCTCGCTCTGGCTCACGCCGCAAGAACACCGCAAGGCCAATGATTTCACCTGGGAGCCGATCGCCGAGGTTGCCAAGCTGTTCGCTGGCATCTTCATCTGCATCATCCCGGTGCTGGCGGCACTGGCGGCCGGCCCCAACGGCTCGCTGGCCTGGCTTCTCAAGGCCGTGACCGCGCACGACGGCACCCACAACGTGGTAGCCTATTTCTGGCTCACCGGACTGGTGTCGGCCTTCCTCGACAACGCGCCGACTTATCTGGTGTTCTTCCAACTCGCCGGCGGCAACGCCTCTGAACTAATGACCACGCTCAGCACCACGCTCGCCGCCATTTCCATGGGCGCAGTCTACATGGGCGCGCTGACCTATATCGGCAACGCGCCTAATTTCATGGTCTATGCCATCGCCAACGAGCGCGGCGTCAAGATGCCGAGCTTTTTAGGCTACATGCTGTGGTCGTTCGCCGTGCTGGTGCCGGTGCTCGGCCTGCTTACCTTCGTTTCGATCGGCTGAAACAGCCTACCGCTTCTTCTTTGACTTGGACCGCTTGCTGGCGGCCTTTGCCTTGCTCGCTTTGCCCGCCGCTTTCGCCGGCAACACCGCGATCGCCTCGATTTCGAACAGCGCGCCTGGACGCGCCAATTGCGAGATCGCCACGGTGGTCGAGGCCGGCGGCGCCGCCATATTGAGGAACTCGTCGCGCACCTCGCGAAAAATTCCAATGTGCGACATGTCGACCAGATAATTGTTGATCTTCACCACGTCCTTGAAGCCGGCGCCGGCCGCGTCCAAGGCGAGCTTGAGATTCTGGAACGCCTTGAACGCCTGCGCGCGGAAGTCGCCGGGCCCGCCCACCAGCTTGTTGTCCATGTCGATGCCAAGCTGACCGGCGATGAAGATCAGCCGGTTCGGCCCGGTCGCCTCGACCACGTAAGTGTAGCCCGGCGGCTTCGCCATGGTTTTCGGATTGCTGAAACGGACATTGGCAGCCACGGTATCCTCCTTGTTGTTCGGCAACGTCGTGCCTCGCCGCGGAGTATGCGCGGGCGGACGCGTCTCCGAAAGCCTCAACTTGACTCTCTGCCATAGCTGCCGGACCTTCGCCCGCAATAAGGGTGCGGAAGGCCGCTTTACGGCCGGGCGCCCGTGGTTTGGGGGCTCGGCCATGACCGCGCACGCGGCATCTCACGTCTATTTCGGCTTGAATGCGATGTGGGTGTCTACCTGCGTCCTGGCCATCACCTACGCCACCATCATGTCGGAGAAGGTCAACCGCGCGATCGTCGCGTTGGTCGGCGCCTGCGTAATGGTCATCGTCGGCGTGCTCGACCAGGACGAGGCGTTCAAGGGCATCGACTGGAACACCATCGGCCTGTTGACCGGCATGATGATCCTGGTGTCGATCTCGCGCCGCTCCGGCATGTTCCAGTACCTCGCCATATGGTCGGCGCAGGCGGCGAAGGCGCATCCCGGCGGTATTTTATTCATCCTGCAGATCACCACGGCCGTGGTCTCGGCCTTTCTCGACAATGTCACCACGGTGCTGCTGATCGTTCCGGTGACGCTCGCTATCTGCAAGACGTTGAAGGTGCCGGCCTACCCGTTTCTGTTCGCGGAAATCATCGCCTCCAATATCGGCGGCACCGCCACGCTGATCGGCGATCCGCCCAACATTCTGATCGGCTCGCAGGCCGGCCTTTCCTTCAACGAGTTCGTTTATCACCTCACGCCGGTGATCCTCGTCGTCATGGCGGTGCAGGCGGTGATCATCCACTTCGTCTGGGGCAAGGACCTCAAGGCATCGCACGACGCCGAGGAGCGCGTGCTGGCGATGCACGCCACCGACAGCATCGAAGACTGGCGGCTCTTGAAGCAATCGCTGGCCGTGCTCGCCATCGTCATTGTCGCCTTCATCTTCGCTCGGCCGCTGCATCTGGAGCCGGCCACCATCGCCATGTTCGGCGCCGCCATCCTGATGCTGCTCGACAACTGGGCGCATCATTCCGAGAAGGCCGCGCACAACATCCACCAGACTTTCGGCGACGTGGAATGGATCACCATCTTCTTCTTCATCGGCTTGTTCGTGGTGGTGCACGGCGTCGACGTCGGCGGCCTGCTCGCGCTGCTCGCCAACAAGCTGGTGGCGGCGACCGGCGGCAATATGGCGACGGCCGGCTATTCCATTCTGTGGGCGTCGGCCTTCCTGTCGGCGATCGTCGACAACATCCCGTTCGTCGCCACCATGATCCCGCTGATCAAGAGCATGGCGCCGGCCTACGGCGGGGCCGACAAGATCGAGCCGCTATGGTGGTGCCTGTCGCTCGGCGCCTGCCTCGGCGGCAACGGCACGCTGATCGGCGCCTCGGCCAATTTGACGGTGGCCGGCATCGGCGAGCGCAACGAGGTGCCCTTCAAGTTCATGACCTATACGCTGTATGCCTTCCCGATGATGGTGGTGCACGTGGCGATCTGCCATGTCTATATCTGGTGGCGGTATTTCTAGCTTTCTCGCGGCTGCAACTTTCCGCGCCCCCAAACGTTGATGACCGCAGCTTCGCCGGATCGGCGCGAAGCGCGATCAACGACAAGGGCTTGCGATGCACGCTCGCGGCAGGAGCAGGGTTTTGCGCGTGTCGGCCGGTGTTTTCGCCGCCGGGCTGCTGGCCCTATCCGCGACGACGCCGGCATCCGCGGGATTCTTCGAACGGCTGTTCGGCGGTTTCCGCCACCACGGGGTTCCCAGCAACGCTCAATCCTTTGCCGACCCGTTCACCAGTCTGTTCCGCGGACCCAGCGAGTCACCGGCGCGATCCACCGGCAATCCGGGCAGCGGTTACTGCGTGCGTACCAGCGACGGCTTTTATTTCCCGGTGCGGGCGCAGGCCGGCGTGAGCGCGGCGGCCGTCTGCCATTCGTTCTGTCCGGCCAGCGAAACGCGGTTCTATAGCGGCGGCGGTATCGATGACGCGGTCGCTGCCGATGGCAGCCGCTATGACGACCTCGACACCGCGTTTCTGTATCGCAAAGAATTGGTCGCCGGCAGCACCTGCAATGGTCGCGATCCATTTGGACTGGCGCGCATGGACGTCAAGACGGATCCGACGCTGCGGCCCGGCGACATCGTGGCCACCAAAACCGGCCTGATGGCGTTCACCGGCATGAATAACAAGGTCGCGGATTTCGCGCCGCTCGACAGCTATCGCGGCGTACCCAAGAGCAGCCGCGACAAGCTGGCCGGCGTCAAGATCATGCCGGTCAGTCCGGGTACGTCGAGCTCGCAGCTCGTTACGCTCACCGGCCAAGGCGGCGTGAGCCGCAACGCCGGATTCAGCGCTCAGGCCGCGAGATAACCGGCGACCTCCTCGCCCAGCGACAGCGAACTCGTCAGTCCCGGCGATTCGATTCCGAACATCTGCACCAGTCCGGGCAGACCGTGCTGCGCCGGCGTATCGATCAGGAAATCGCCCTGCGGTTCGCCCGGGCCGCTGAGCTTGGGCCGGATGCCGGAATAATCCGGCGCCAGCGAACCGTCCGGCAGGGCGGGCCAATAGGTGCGGATGCGCTCATAGAACAAAGCCGCGCGGTTTGCATCGACGTTGTAGTCCTCGCACTCGACCCATTCCACGTCCGGCCCGAAGCGCATGCGGCCGCCAAGATCGAGCGTGACGTGTACGCCGAGCCCGCCGACGATCGGCGTCGGATAGATCAGGCGCGAGAATGCCGGCTTGCCCGCGAAGGTGAAATAGTTGCCCTTGGCAAATACCAGCCGCGGCACGCGCGTGGCCGGATAGTCCGTCATGGCGCGCGCCACGGCTTGCGCCCCGAGCCCCGCGCAGTTGATCACGGCGTCGAAAGCGATTTCGCCGCCGCTGCCGCTGAAGCGCACGGACCATTGCCCGTTCTTGCGCGCCGCGCCGTCGACCTTCGTATTGAACGCAATGGCGCCGCCCAGGTCCTCGAGATCGCCGCGCAGCGCCAGCATGTAGCGATGGCCGTCGATGATGCCGGTTTCCGGCGAATGCAGCGCACCGATGCACGACACTTCCGGCTCCAGCGCACGCGCCGCATTGCCGCCGATCAGTTCCAGGCCCTCGACGCCGTTGATGCCGCCTTGCACCTCGATCGCATGGATTTTTTCAAGCTCCGCCGCGTTGGTGGCGACCACCAGCTTGCCGCATTTTTTGTGCGGCACCCCGTGCGAGGCGCAGAACTCATACAGCATGCGCCGCCCGCGCACGCAGTGGCGCCCGCGCAGGGTGCCGGTGGCGTAGTACATGCCGCCATGGATGACCTCGCTGTTGCGCGAGGAAATGCCGGTGCCGATGGCATTGGCCTTCTCGGCCACCACCACCTCGTGGCCCTTGCGCGCGGCCGCGCGCGCCACCGCCAGACCGACCACGCCGGCTCCGATCACCAGGACTTGCATGTGGGCTTACTGTCTCGACGGCGTGGGCATATACGAATTGATGGGACTGCCATTAATCCGCCATTTGCACAAGAATCGCCGTTAAGGCCTATTGCGCATGGGACCTTGACCGGGCGCAGGGCTCAGGCAAATTCGCGCTCGAATCCTCGAAAGGCGGACTTTAACGATGCGCAAAACGGCATTGAAATGGGCGGCCATTGCACTCGGCGCTCTGTGGATGGGGCCGGCCTTGGCAGCCGCCTGCCACAATACCGGCAGCTACGAGTCCTGGCTGGCGCAATTCAAGAAGGACGCCGCCGCGCAAGGCATCTCGCAGCGAGTCATTGCCGACGCCTCGCCGTCGATGACCTTCGATCCGGCCATCGTCCGCCGCGACCACGGCCAAGCCGTGTTCAACCAGACTTTCCTGCAATTCTCCGACCGCATGGTGGGCGGCGCGCGCATCCCGAACGGGCTTGCCAAGATCAAGCAGCACGCCGCGCTGTTCGCGCGCGTCGAGAAGGAATACGGCGTGCCGGCGCCGGTGCTCACCGCCTTCTGGGGCCTGGAGAGCGACTTCGGCGCCAATTTCGGCAACTACAATATTCTCAGCGCACTGGCGACGCTCGCCTATGATTGCCGGCGCCCCGAATTCTTCCGCACGCAATTGTTCGATGCGCTGCGCATCATCGAGCGCGGCGACCAGCGGGTCGACGAGATGATCGGCGATTGGGCCGGCGAGTTCGGCGGCTTGCAGTTCACCGCCTCCGACTATCTCAAGAACGCAGTCGACTTCGACGGCGACAGCCGCCGCGACCTGATCCACAGCGTCCCCGACACCATGGCCTCCGGCGCCAACTTCCTGGTCAGCCTCGGCTGGAAACGCGGCGAGCCCTGGCTGCAGGAAGTGCGCGTGCCGCAAAATCTCCCTTGGGACCAGGCCGATCTCTCCATCAAGCATCCGCGCTCGCAGTGGGTGGCCTGGGGCGTGAAGGCCGCGCACGGTTCCCTGCCGGCAGATGACCTGCCAGCCTCGATGATCCTGCCCATGGGCCGCCACGGACCGGCCTTCCTCGCTTACCCGAACTTCCAAGCCTTTCTCGGCTGGAATTCGGCTTACGTTTATTCCACCACCGTCGCCTATTTCGCCACGCGTCTTGCCGGCGCGCCGAACGTGAATCACGACGGCGCCCAACTGGTGCAGCCGCTCTCCACCGAGCAAGTCATGAATCTGCAGCGCCTGCTCATCAAGCAGGGCTACGAAGGTGTCGGTGAAGTGGACGGCAAGGTCGGCTCCGGCACCCGCGCCGCGGTCAAGAAAGCGCAGATGAAGCTGGGTCTGCCGGCCGATTCCTATCCGACCGCCGAATTGCTCCAGCGCCTCGGCGGCGACCGCAGCGGCGGCGGTAAGAACTAAACCAACCCGATAATGAAAAGGGCGGCCGCGTTGGCCGCCTTTTTTTAGCTCACGTGCAGCAATGACTCCGCGGCAGTGGCGTGCTTAGGGCGCGTTCTGCCCCTCGATGGAAAAATCGCGCTGCCCGTTCACGCCGCCACCGCCGCCAATTTCCATCGCCCAATAGCGGCGGCCGCGTTTCGACACCGCCGAGGCGGTCGCCTGGCAGCCGCCGATCATCATGTTGGCGCGATGGAGCGGTGATTTCATCCACATCTGCCGAACACATGCCTCGTCGGCACACCCAACCGCGACATTTTCGGCGACCGCGCCTCGCGGCCCGCGTTTACGCATGAAGCCGGCGTGGTCGAGGCTGTCGCGGCGGGCCATGTCGTTGGCGTGCTGTTGTGCCAGCGCGTAGAGCTTCGAGCAGTCGGCATGACCGAGGCCGCTACCGGCCGCGATCAGCGCCAACGCAAGACAGACCGTGGTGAGATTGACCTTCACTCCGCCGCGATGCGCACTTCCGGCGCCGCCGCCTTGACCTCGGCGGTGACGTGGCTTTCGAACTTGGTGAAGTTCTTCTGGAACATGCCGACCAGCGCGCGCGCCGTCTTGTCGAACGCCGCCTTGTCTTTCCAGGTCTTGAACGGGTTCAACAGATGCGGCTCGACGCCGTGCACCGAGGTCGGCACCGAGAAGCCGAAATAGGGATCGGTGCGGAAATCGGCTTCCTTCAGCGAGCCGTTGAGCGCCGCGGTGAGCAGGGTGCGCGTCGCCTTGATCGGCATGCGGCGGCCTTCGCCGTACTTGCCGCCAGTCCAGCCGGAATTCACCAACCAGACATCGGCCTTGTATTTGTTGATGTAGTCGCGCAGCAGGTTGGCGTAGACCGAAGGATGGCGCGGCAGGAACGGCGCACCGAAGCAGGTGGAGAATTCCGGCTCGACGCCGACCAGGCCCTTCTCGGTGCCGGCCACCTTGGCGGTGTAGCCGGACAGGAAATGGTACAGCGCCTGCGTGGCCGAGAGCTTGGCGATCGGCGGCATCACGCCATAGGCGTCTGCGGTCAGAAAGATGATGTTCTTCGGATGACCGGCGCGGCCCGACCGCGACGCGTTCGGGATGAACTCGAGCGGATAGGCCGAACGGGTATTCTCGGTCTTCGAACCGTCGTCGTAGTCGGGAACGCGGGTGACGGGATCGTAGACCACGTTCTCCAGCACCGCGCCGAAGCGGTTGGTGGCGTCCCAGATCATCGGCTCCGCTTCCTGCGAGAGCTTGATGCACTTGGCGTAGCAGCCGCCCTCGAAATTGAAGATGCCGTCCGGGCCCCAGCCGTGCTCGTCGTCGCCGATCAGAATGCGCTTCGGATCGGCCGACAGCGTGGTCTTGCCGGTGCCGGACAGACCGAAGAACAGGGCGCTCTCGCCCTCGTGGCTGACGTTGGCCGAGCAGTGCATCGGCACGACGTTCTCGGCCGGCAGATAGAAGTTGAGCGTTGTGAACACCGACTTCTTCATCTCGCCGGCGTAGGACGAACCGCAAATCAGCACGATCTTGCGGGTGAAATCGATCGCCACCATGGTGTCGGAGCCGTCGCGGCCGCCGTGACGCTTGGCGTCAGGCCGGAACGAGGGCAGATCGACAATGGTGAGCTCGGGCACGAACTTGGCGAGATCGTCGCGCTCCGGGCGGATCAAGAGCTGCCGGATGAATAGCGAGTGCCAGGCGTATTCGGTGAACACGCGCGTCTTGATCTGGTATTTCGGATCGGCGCCGCCATCGAGATCCTGCGCGAACAGTTTCTTGCCTTCGGCGTGCTTGAGGAAATCGGCGAGCAGATTGTCGAAGTTTTCTTTCGACATTTTGCGGTTGCCGTCCCACCACACGGAATCGCGCGTGAGATCGTCGACGACGGTGTGCTTGTCCTTGGGCGAGCGGCCGGTGTGATGACCGGTGAAGGCGCTCAGGGCGCCGCCGGCGACCAGCGAAGCTTCGCCGGCCGTAATCGCATGCTCGTAGAGAACGGGCTCCGTATGATTCCAATGGACCGCGGCGAGATCCTTAAAGCCGAACTTGTCGGCGCCGTAGGCACCGTTGCGCACACCCGATTCTTGCACGAAAAACCCTCCCAAACCGCCGGGCCGCATCCCGAGCCCGCGCGGGGCTGTGAGCGGTCTTACAACCTTAAGACCTTAGTATAGCCCCTCGTTTCAAAGCGCGCGACCATAGTCACGAACTCATTTGATGCCAAGATTAAATCCCGTGCAGCGCCGACATTTCTCGTTGCGCTGCATCATAAACGCGGATCGAGCCGACGCTGATGTCTGATGCATCAGGCGGGGATCGGTATTTAGTTAACTAGACCGCCCGCGCTTGCTCCGCGAGTTGCTTTAGCACCGCGCGCAATGGGCCCGGCGCGGTGACGCGCTGCGGGAAAAATAGCCGTAGAGTCGTACCGCCCTGCTGCAATTCGAGCCCCTCCGGATCGAGGCCGACGCAGGTCCATTTGCCGTCCGGCGCGCCCAGCAGTTTGGTGGCGTAGAGCCGGCAGGCCTCGGCGTGATCGGCGTTCATATGGGCGATGGCGTCGGCTTCGGCCTCGACCAGCGTGTGGGCATCCGAAACGTCGGTCAGCACGTCGGCCGCGGTGAGGTCTGCGGCACGGGCAAACCCGCCGTTGAGATGCGCCGAGACGACGCCCATGCGCCAGAATGCAAAGTCGCCGAACCCGGCATAGAGTTCCGATTTCGGATGGCGTGTCAGGAAGCGCCGGCGGATACGCGGATCGTCGGCGCCCTCACGATCGACCGGGGCAAACGTGCCCAGCACGGTGAGCCGGGGATGCGCCAGAGCATCGCCCTTGCCGGTCTCGGCCAAAAACAGCGAGGCTCGGCCGTCGCATTCCAGATTGGCGGTATGGGTGGCAAGTTTCGACACCAGGATCAGCGGCGACCCATCGGCATCGGTCGCGACATTGACCAGCGAGGCGAACGGGTGGCCGCTGTTGCGGTCGAGCGTCGCCAGTGTCCCGGTGCGGGTGACGCGCAGCAGGGTCTTTGCCACCCCCTGCGGCACGAAATCCGCCGGCGGCTGTGCATTCTCCGGTGTGCGGCCGGGCATGGCGCCCGGCAGGGGCGGTTTGGCGGCGGGCTTGCTCATCGTAGGCTCTCGTCTCTCGGGTTAACGGTATCGGCTCAGTTGCATGTTCTTCGGCCGAATGGCCTTGAATTGGCCAAATGGCCTTGAATTCGCTGCCGAATCACATAGTTGTTGCAAAGAGGCCACAATTCAGACCGGGTTTTTGGGCTTCAAACCATGCGGAACCGTCACGCAAGAGGGGCTCCATGCCGACAATCGCTCTCGTCGACGACGACCGCAATATCCTGACCTCCGTATCGATGGCCCTCGAAGCCGAGGGCTATCGGATCATGACCTACACCGACGGCGCCTCCGCGCTCGACGGTTTCAAGACTTCGCCGCCCGATCTTGCCATCCTCGACATCAAGATGCCGCGCATGGACGGCATGGAAACGCTACGCCGACTGCGGCAGAAGAGCGACATCCCCGTCATCTTCCTCACCTCCAAGGACGAGGAAATCGACGAAATGTTCGGCCTTAAGATGGGGGCTGACGACTTCATCCGCAAACCGTTTTCGCAGCGCCTCTTGGTCGAGCGGGTCAAGGCAGTCTTGCGCCGCGCCACGCCGAAGGACGCCGCGGCGCCAAAGGAAACCGACGCCAAGGCACTCGAGCGCGGCCAGCTGCGCATGGATCCGGAGCGCCACACCTGCACCTGGAAGAACGATCCGGTCACGCTCACGGTCACCGAGTTCCTCATCCTGCAGGCGCTCGCCACCCGGCCCGGCGTGGTGAAAAGCCGCAACGCGCTGATGGACGCGGCCTATGACGACCAGGTCTATGTCGACGACCGCACCATCGACAGCCACATCAAGCGCCTGCGCAAAAAGTTCAAGGTGGTCGACGACGACTTCGAGATGATCGAGACGCTCTACGGCGTCGGTTATCGCTTCAAGGAAACATGACGCATCGTTAGCGCATGATCCCGAAAAGCATGCCCTCGGACACTTGATCCGAGGGTGGGTACGGGTTTTCGGATAAGATCATGCGCAAGTAAATATGATGCGGGGGTTCTGGCGGACTGACATTGCGTCCCGGCTTGCGGTAAAATCACCACGATCAACCCGGCTGGATTGAACGACGTGCTCGATCGAACCGCGGAAGCTTTAGCGCAGAACGCCGAAGCCGAAAGGCCCGGTGAGGAACCACCGCGCCCCGGGCGCAAGCGTTTTGAATCGCTCCGACACCTGCTGCGTTCGGCCTGGCAATTTTTCGTATCGCAAAGTTTCTCCAGCCTCACCCGCCGCATCGTCTTCCTCAATCTCGCCGGCCTAGTCGCGCTGGTCACCGGCGTGCTTTACCTCTCGCAATTCCGCGCCGGCCTGATCGACGCGCGCGTGCAGAGTCTGCTGGTGCAGGGCGAGATCATCGCCGGCGCAATCGCGGCCTCGGCGACGGTGGAGACCGATAGCATCACCATCGATCCCGAGCGGCTCCTGGAGTTGCAGACCGGCGAAAGCTACGGCCCGTCCGACGAGGCGCAATCGGGCATCGAATTTCCGATCAACCCGGAGCGCGTGGCGCCGGTGCTGCGCCGGCTGGTGTCGCCGACCAAGACGCGCGCGCGCATCTATGACCGCGACGGCGTGCTGATCCTTGACAGCCGCAATCTGTACGGCCGCGGCGACGTGCTGCGCTTCGACCTGCCGCCGCCGGACACCGAAAACCCGGGCGCCGTGGAACGCGGATTCACCGCCATGCGCCGCTGGTTCGGGCGCGGCGACCTGCCGCTCTACAAGGAGCTCGGACCGGAGAACGGCAAGGGCTATCCGGAGATCGAGCAGGCGCTCGGCGGACTGCATGCCAGCATGGTGCGGGTCAACGACCGCGGCGAAGTGATCGTTTCGGTCGCGGTGCCGGTGCAGCGCTTCCGCGCCGTACGCGGCGCGCTGATGCTGTCCACGCAGGGCGCCGACATCGACGACATGGTGGAAGCCGAACGGCTCGCCATCGTCAAAGTATTTCTGGTCGCCGCCGCGGTCATGGTGGTGCTCTCGATGCTGCTCGCCGGCACCATCGCCGGCCCGGTGCGCCGCCTCGCCGACGGCGCCGAGCGCGTGCGCCGGCGCATCCGCAGCCGCGTCGAGATCCCGGATTTTACCCGCCGGCGCGACGAAATTGGCGATCTTTCGGGCGCGCTGCGCGAAATGACCAACGCGCTCTATACCCGCATCGAGGCGATCGAAAGCTTCGCCGCCGACGTAGCGCACGAATTGCGCAATCCGCTCACCTCGCTGCGCTCGGCGGTGGAAACGCTGCCGATGGCCAAGACCGACGTCAACCGCAAGCGCCTGCTCGACGTCATCGAACACGACATAAAGCGGCTCGACCGTTTGATCTCGGATATTTCCGACGCCAGCCGGCTCGATGCCGAACTGCAGCGCCAGGAGGCCAGCAACGTCGATTTCGCCAAGCTGCTCGACGCGCTGGTGACCGCCGCCAACGAAGTACGCCCGGACGGCGTTAGCGTGGCGCTCAGGTTCGAAGGCGGCCGCCCGGCGGTCTTCAAAGTGCCGGGCCACGACTCGCGGCTCGGCCAGGTGGTCAGCAACCTGATCGACAATGCGCGCTCGTTCTCCCCGCCCGGCGGCACCGTGCGCCTCACCTGCCGGCGGCTCAAGAACGAGGTCGAGATCGTGGTCGACGATGACGGCCCCGGCATTCGACCGGAAGCCTTGGATAAGATCTTCGAGCGCTTCTACACCGACCGACCGCACCAGGGGTTCGGGCAGAATTCCGGTCTCGGCCTGTCGATCAGTAAGCAGATCGTCGAAGCCCATGGCGGCAGCATCCGGGTCGAGAACCGCATCACTGTTGCCACCGCCGGCAACGAGCCGCGCGTGCTCGGCGCACGCTTCGTGGTGCGGCTGCCGGCGACGTGATGGCGGCCGACGCTGCAACTATCCACGCCTCCGCCGTGCTGGTCGGGCCGAAGGCGGCGCTGATCCGCGGCCCGGCCGGCTCCGGCAAATCGCGATTGGTCTGGGATCTGTTGCAGGTCGCGGAATCTGCCGCCGTTCCATTCGCCCGGCTCGTCGGCGACGACCGCCTTCACGTCGCACCCCATGCCGGACGCCTGCTGGTCCGCCCTGCCCCGGAACTTGCCGGAATGATCGAGATCCGCGGTCTTGGCATCAGGCGCCTGCCCTACGAACCGGTTGCGGCAGTCGCCCTGGTCGTAGATTTGGCGGCCGATGACGCCATCCGGCATCCGCAGGTGACCGTAAAAACCACTATTGGCGGGGTTTGCCTGCCGCGGCTGGCGGTCGGACCGGGAATGCCGGCTTTGCCCATGCTGCTGGCTTTTCTCAACACACTCCCAGCCGGCATTTGACCTTAGGTCGGCATCTGGGCTAATTCCCGGCTCCCACTTCTCCGGTTGAAAAAATTAACCATAACGGGCTTAAGGTCACCGGCGCCGAAAACGGACACGTCCGAGCCCCCACTTTGGCCCCATCTTTCCGCAGTGCAGCAGAGCGCTTATATAGCGAGGCAAGCCCTTGCAACGGGCCTTCGAATGAGCCTCAATGCGGCCCCATTCGTGCGGCGCAACGTAGCGCCCGCGAGGAGTTCGGGATGATCGGCCTCGTATTAGTCACCCATGGGCGGCTCGCCATTGAGTTCCGCTCAGCGCTGGAGCATGTGGTCGGCCCCCAGCGCCAGATCGAGGCGGTGACCATCGGTCCCGACGACGACGTCGAGCAGTGCCGCAAGAATATTCTCGACGCGGTCAAGCGGGTTGATAGTGGTAATGGCGTCGCCATCCTGACCGACATGTTCGGCGGCACGCCCTCCAATCTCGCGATTTCGGTGATGAGCCAGCCCAAGGTCGAAGTACTCGCCGGCATCAATCTGCCGATGCTGATCAAGCTCGCCAAGGTGCGCGAAACATGCCCGCTCGAACAGGCGGTGACCGCCGCCCAGGAAGCCGGGCGCAAATATTGCACGATCGCCAGCCGGGTGCTGACCGGTAAATGAGCGGCCCCGCTGAAGCGGACGGCGGCCTGCCCCAGGATAGCTCCGCCGCCGTCGTGCGCGAGATCGAAATCATCAACAAGAAGGGCCTGCACGCCCGCGCCTCCGCCAAATTCGTGCAGACCGCCGAACGGTTCGACGCCGCCATCACCGTGTCCCGCGGTAACGAAAGCGTCGGCGGCACCTCGATCATGGGCCTGATGATGCTGGCCGCGGGACCCGGCGTGACCATTACGATCCAGGCCACCGGCCGCGAAGCGGCCGCCGCGCTGGATGCGCTGTGCGCGCTGATCTCCGCGCGTTTCGGCGAAGAGGATTAAACCCCGCGCGGAGCGGCCGGTTACCAGGCGATCTCTGTGCTAGCATGAGCCACGCGCCCTTTGGGCGGCGCGGATCAGGGGGAGCAGCATGATCGACAAGAAGGAAGAAAAGCCGGCCGCCGCGGCACAACACCCGAGCGCCACCATTCGCTATCTCGACCGGCCCGATTGTCTGGAGACGTTCGCCGACAGCATCACCGGTTTGACGTTCGATGGCCAAACGCTGCGGCTGGAATTCTCTGTCACCCGCATGGACGACGTGAAACCGAATGCGCCGCTCACCGGCCGGCGCTACCCCGTCTGCCGTCTGGTGCTGCAGCCGGTCGCCGCGGTGGACCTGATCAACCGCATGCAGCAGGTCGGTGCCGCCTTGACCAAGGCAGGCGTCGTGAAGGCCAACCCGCCGGCCCCCCAAGGCGAAAAATGACCTCGCGTGGCTCATCGGGGCCTTCCGGAACAACATAAAGAAATCTTTATATATGCGTTGCGGCCTCGGCGGCAGCCTGTTATAGGCTCGGGCCAGCAAGCCAGCCCTTTCACGCGTGCCGCATAGGACAGACATGACCGCTTCCGCAAAACCGAAGGCCAAGACCGCCGACTACGTCGTCAAGGACATCGCGCTCGCGGCCTGGGGCCGTAAGGAAATTGCCATCGCCGAGACCGAAATGCCCGGCCTGATGGCGACGCGCGAAGAATATGGTCCACAGCAGCCGCTGCGCGGCGCCCGCATCGCCGGCTCGCTGCACATGACGATCCAGACCGCGGTGCTGATCGAGACCCTGACGCACCTCGGCGCCGACGTGCGCTGGGCCTCCTGCAACATCTATTCGACGCAGGACCACGCCGCCGCGGCGATCGCGCAAGCCGGCACGCCGGTGTTCGCGGTCAAGGGCGAAAGCCTGACGGACTACTGGGACTACACCCACCGCATCTTCGAATGGCACGACGGCGGCTTCCCGAACATGATCCTCGACGACGGCGGCGACGCCACGCTGTTGTTGCATCTCGGCATGCAGGCGGAAGCCAATCCGGCGGTGCTCGGCCATCCCGGCAACGAAGAAGAGGAAGTGCTGTTCGCGGCGATCAAGGAGCGGATCAAGGACCAGCCCGGCTGGTACACCAAACTCGCCAAGGAAGTGCGCGGCGTGACCGAGGAAACCACCACCGGCGTGCACCGGCTCTATCAGATGGCCAAGGAAGGCCGCCTGCTGTTCCCGGCGATCAACGTCAACGACAGCGTGACCAAGTCGAAATTTGACAATCTCTACGGCTGCCGCGAGTCGCTGGTCGACGGCATCCGCCGCGGCACCGACGTGATGATGGCCGGCAAGGTCGCGATGGTCGCCGGCTTCGGCGACGTCGGCAAGGGCTCGGCCGCTTCACTGCGCCAGGCCGGCTGCCGCGTGATGGTGTCGGAGATCGATCCGATCTGCGCGCTGCAGGCGGCAATGGAAGGCTACGAGGTCGTCACCATGGAAGAGGCGGCGCCGCGCGCCGACATCTTCTGCACCGCCACCGGCAACGTGGATGTGATCACCATCGAGCACATGCGCAAGATGAAGCACCGCGCCATCGTCTGCAACATCGGCCACTTCGACAGCGAGATTCAGATCGCGTCCTTGCGCAATCTGAAATGGCACAACATCAAGCCGCAGGTGGACGAGGTCGAGTTCGCCGACGGCAAGCGCATCATCCTGTTGTCGGAAGGCCGTCTGGTGAACCTCGGCAACGCCATGGGGCATCCGAGCTTCGTGATGTCGTCGTCCTTCACCAACCAGACGCTGGCGCAGATCGAATTGTGGACCAATCCCGGCAAGTACCAGAACCAGGTCTACACGCTGCCCAAGCACCTGGACGAAAAAGTCGCCCGGCTGCATCTCGACAAGATCGGAGTGAAGCTGACCAAGCTCTCCGACAAGCAGTCGGCCTATATCGGCGTGCCGCAGGCCGGCCCGTTCAAGACCGATCATTACAGGTACTAGGGCGCGGACTTATAAATCCGATTCTGCTGCCTGAAGGTCCGCTTCGCTCCGAAAGCGGCCGCATTGCTGCGCGGTCACGAATGACGCGAAGATCCAATAGCCGACATTTCAGCGGATATGATACTTCCCGTCCTTATCAAGGCAGACCAGCGATTTGCCCGCTGAGCAACCACCCGCTTCTTCACACCCGTAAGCGTCATAGCCGACGCATTTGCTTCCGTTTTCCTGATGCACCTCAGTGACACGAAACAGTCGGCAAGCGTCGTTGCCATACCTCCTGACGATCTCCATTCCCTCGACCGCGCTTCTGAGAAGCTCGCGGAATCTCTCCGTACTATTATCCTCGCGCGGCCAACCGGTGCGCTGGCAGAACCCATCGGCCGCCTCCCCCCTTTCCGCTTTAACGACGAATTCATCGATCAGTTGGCGATCTCGTGGATTGCAAGACGGTGTTTCCTTCGCGGAGCAATCTCTCTGGTCCTGCGGTGTGATCGCGGCGCTCGCCGCCGACTTGTTGTGCGCCCCGTGCGCCTCGATGACCGAGAGTAGCTTGCATTGCTTCCTGGCGTAACCGTCTTTCATCGCAAAAGAAAATGCTCCGTCGATAGCGGTGTCGCGTCCGTTGGCACCGGTAACATGCACATTGGTATGAGTGGTTCTGCCTTCTACCCGCTTGCAGTGGACAGCCGCGACCCACCCCTGCTCGGTTCCTGACGACCTGCTCGTGACTGTGCAGTAATCGGGTTTGTCGGAACGCTTGCGGCACCACGACATCGCCCGGTCTTCGGCGTGCTCGCGCGTATCCCAGTTCCACCCCTGCGCGTACGCGCCGTCGACAGACCCGGCGATCGCGGCGTACACGAATGACGACACATCGGTATTCCTCAATCTGGCCATTTGCTTGCCCGTCACGAAGTCCGAAGCCGGCTCGTCATTGTCAGCATGCAACCGCCTAATCGCGGAGCGCGTCTGATCGTCCAAAATGCCCGTGGTCTTAACATTATAATCTAGTGCCCGCATCTTGGTCTGGACGAGCACAATGTCTTCACGCGTCAACTTTGCAGGCGCGTCGTCGCTGGCGCCCGGCGATTCCTTCGCCGGATCGGGCGCTGCGGTGTCAGGCTTGGAGTCAGGCCTGGAGTTCGATCCGCCACCTTTCTGATCGAGCGACGCTATCCTCGCCTTCGCAAGCGTGGCAAAGGCGCAATTCGCAAAGCGCTTGAGGTGATCTTCATAGACATCGCGGGTGCCCATCGCCTCGGCGCTCTTCCAGTGTGTCTCGGCCTGGCCGCAATCGGCCGTCGTACTTTGAGGCGACGGCGACGCTGGCGCGCCGGTCCGGGTTTTCGTTTCTCTTTCCCCGGCGGGCGCGGTTGGAAATCTCTTCAATTGGGCGACGGCGCCCTCATATTCGAAATTGTCGAACCTTTCGCAAATGTCGACCGCGGATTGCCACGCTCTCTTTGCATCGGCAGGCTTGTCGTGCAGCGAATACCACTCGCCCGCGTAGAACTCCGCCTGGCACTTGTCCAAGGGCTGTTTGGCGGCCGCGCGCATGCTTTCGAGGCTACGGCGGCCGAGAAAAAACTCAATGGCGGGATAGGGCCAGTTATTCCTGTCCAGCTTCGCGGCATTTTTGGACAGTTCTGGCGCGCCATTCTGCGACAGCCGCGCGCGCGCCAGATAACGCCACAGCATCACCCATGCATTGGCGGTTATATCGAGAGAGTGCCGCAGCTCGTCGGCCGCCTCTGAATACTTGCCCAAATTGTAGTATGCGACTCCGCGGGCGCGATATAATTGATTGAAGTCGGGGAAGCGCTTGATTGACTCGTTGTAATCGGCGATGGCGCGCTCGAGATCGCCCTTGGCTGCAAACGTGCGGCCGCGATTGAAATAAGCCCGGAAGTCGCCCGGCTGGAGCCGGATTGTTTCCGAGTAGTCGGCGATGGCGCGGTCGTACTCGCCCAAGGCTTGAAACGACATGCCGCGATTGTCGAATGCGCCGTCGTGCGACTTATCGAGCTTGATGGCCTCGGTGAAATCGGCAATCGCCCGCCGAAGCTCATTCTTTCCGCGCCAGGCGATGCCGCGGTTGAAAAATGGATTGTAACCGGACCTTGGCACCAGCAACGCAAAGTCCTTGTTGGCGGCATTCGCGTTCTGACTCGCATCCGGCTGGAGCCGGACCGCCTCGGTGCAATCCGCAATGGCCTGATCGAATTTCTCCTGGTCGTCGTAGAGCGCGCAACGGTTGTGAAAGGCGAATGCGTTTTTGGGATCGAGCTGGATCGCCTTGTTGAAGTCCGCAAGCGCTTTGTCGTCGAGCGCTTTGTCGAAGGCGGCCAGTAGTCGATATTCCTTGCCGCGGTTGCTATAAAGGATGCTCAAATCCTGGCCCGAATACTTGCCCGACGCGATCGCCACCGAGCAGGCGGCGACCGCGTCATCGAGCGATCGCGTCGCACATTTGGACGCATTAAGAGCGGTAAGAGCGTCGGTCAAAGCTTCCGCAGCCGCAGGAGTAGCCAAGAGCAAGATGCTGACAATTGCCGCGACCGGCAAACGCTTCATACGACTTCGCGCAGATCTGCCGCCCCGCAGCCGCGGGTTCTCTTTGATTTTTTCCACAAAGCCCCCCTGGCGTCGCTTTTACTTTTGCCCAGCTATATCACGCCGGAAAAGCTTCAGAAAAGCCCCATGCATTAGATTGCCGTAAGTGATCCTCCAAAGGGTTCCTTGCATTGCGACGCAAACGCGGGACCAAGAAATTCTGATCTCAGTTTCCACAGCCCGTAAGAATTGACTTCATGCGTGTCCGCCGAAAGCCCGTTCAAGAGCGATCACTATCGCTACTAGCGGAACTGCGAACGCTCGTTTCGGGTGGCTTCCGCGGCCGTCATCACCGGCGCGCGCACGATGGGTCCGGCCGGATTGTCACTTGCGGGCAATGCCTTGACGACGAGCGGCTTGTCGTCCGGCCGGGACTGCCGCCATATCAGCGCCTCCATGCCGTCGGGCTCGATTTTCAAGACGAAATCGTAGCCCGCGAGCAACCGGATGGCGACATACCGCAGCGACCCATCGTAGCTACCGGTGATCGAGCGCTCGAGAGTGCCCGAGGCGCGGTAACGCAGATTGAATTTTGTCTGCAATGATGTGAGCACTTCTTCGAGGGAAACATTGTTTGCTTCGACGCGAACGGCGTCCGGCCGCCCGCTGACCCATACTTGCGCACCGGCCGGAACAGCCATGAGGCAAATCAAGGCCATAGCCGCCATCAGGATGGAATAGCCGCGAAGCCCGCCGGCACCGCCGGCGGGTTCGCAGTTGATGTTTAGCTGACGTCCCATCGGCGTTCAGTGGTGATCGTGGTCGTGGCCGCGGGCAAGATCCTCGACCCGGTCGATGATCGCGTGGGCCCGATGCACGAGCGAATCTTCGTCGTGTTCGCCGATCCGCTGATTGTCGAAGGCGGCCGCATCCAGCAGCGACTTGATTTCGCCCGCCACTGCGTCACGCTCGCTCGTGACGTCGGCAAGCGTGACCAGGAACTGGCCATAGCTCGCGTCGTCGCTCAGGATTGACCGGTTGGCGTACACGAGGCTATTGAGACCAACGGAGCCCAGCGGCGCGTTGAGCTGCTTATAGACCTCCGCGAGCTCAAGGAAGTTTTCACTGCCACGCAGCGAACGCGGCAGCGCGCTATCGTGCAGAAACTCGATCAGCACGCGGCCATCGTGTTGGTAATCGTCCTTGAGCCCGGCCAAGGCGATCATCGTCGGACGAAGATCGGTGTGGTCGGAAAAGACGCGGTCGTCACGGCCAAAATGACGGACGCCCGGCCCGACCATGCCCATCCAGGTGCGCGTGATCTCCTTCTGCACGTCGCCATGGTTCCAGGCAAAGCCCGGCCCCTCGGCGACGCAGGCCGGCGGTTGCGAACAGTCCTTGCCGGCGCCGGTGCTCGCCGTCGAGTTTTGGTTGAAGTAATCGGGATCGCCGAACATCGTGAAGCTCGGCGAGCGATCCGCGCGCGATGTAATCATGTGCAGCAGCGCCATCTCTGACCGGTCGGCCAGGAAAACGTTGAGTTTCTCAAGCTTGTTGGTGATCGGGTTCGTCACCTGCAGCGCGTCGACGTCCTTTTCCAGGGTGCGGGTCAGCGGGTCGGTCGGCCCCGGATTGCCGTGGATGTAGAAGGTCGGTGCGTCGTCGGAGTGGATGTCGAACGGCGTCGTATTGCCGCGCTGGGTCAGCAGCAACCGGTCGAGGAAGGTGTCGATCTCGCCGACCTGCGTATAGCTGCACGGCAGCGTGATGCCGTTGCAATTGGCCGGAGAAGGTGTGCCGCCGACGAAGTGATCGTTTTCGTCCGCAGTCACGATGAACAGCGTGTTGTCTTTGGTGATGCCGTCCGTGGCAAGGCGGGCAAAGAACTTGCCGAAAGCGACGTCGTAAGCCTTGAGCTGCGCGACATATTCGGCTTCGCCCGGGCCGAAGGCATGAGCGGCCCCCGGCAGGTTCGTGGAGGGATCGAGCGGAAGCGGATTGCGGTCGTGAGTATCCGCCACATACACGTAGACGATGGGCACGCCCGCTTCCAACATGGTTGCGGCATAGCCAAGCGATTGCTTGGCGGTTGGGCTGAAGATGTTGGGGAAACCCGGCCGCCCGTAGGCGTCGGTAATAACTGCGCCGTCGGTGTCCTTGACATTGCCGCTGCCGTCGCAACCACCGGGCGCCGCCCCGCAGATCACCGGAGACACGTTGACGTTGCCGAACAGAGCCTTGAAGCCGGTGTAGCCGCCGGGTTCATCGGGCAGCGCATCGGTGCGGGCGTGGCCGTTGTTGCAGAGCGGGCTGCCGGCGGCGCAATGCAACGCGATGCCGAGATAATCGGTGTTGGGCGCCTGACGCGCGGGTGCGTTCGCCGGCGTGCGCGGCAAAGCGAGCGCCGCCGTGACCGACACGTCCTCCGGCGAGCCGACGCCGAAGACAGTGCGCACGTCCGCCGGCAGACTTTCGAATTCCATGTTGGCGATGGAATAAGCGCCGACGTCGCAGCCGGCGCGGGTGAACGGCGCCCAGGGCGCCGGGAACGTCTTGCCGTTCTCGTTGACCAATTCCGGCGCGCCGTCGGCGCTGAGCGCGGTCCAATAAAGGAATGAACTGCTAAAGCCGACCGAACCATCATTGCGGAAGAAGCCGTAGCTGTTTGCCACCGGCACGCCCATGCGATCGCCATAGACGCCCGTGAGCACAGTGAGGATGTCGGTTGCCGTGTGCGAGATGAGCGGCGTGTGATGGTTGCCGCTCACCGTGCCGTTATTCTGCATGAAATTGAGCAGGTTCGGCATCTGCTCGAGGTCCGATGGAACATTCGGATTGTCCCGGCGCAGATGCAGGTTATCGAACTGGATGTGCACGATGTGCTTGATTCGGTTTTCGGCGGATTGCAGGCCGCAGGCGGCTTGCGCGGTCGCCGATCCGCCGGCTAACAACGCGGCACCAACGAGCAACGGAGTTGCGACGCCAAAAATGCGTTTGTGACGCATGGCTTTCTCCCTGTAGGTCGGAATTGATGTTGGAATTGTGGTAGTGCGTTACGGAGTTAATGCGTCGCTCGTGGCACGCGATTGACGAATACGCGACGGTTGCATGACGCCTGAGCGACGCTCACCGGCGAGCACGGCGCGCTCCTCTCCAAAGTTCCAAAAGCGTCGGCGACCAGACTATGGCCGCGGCGGCACGATGAAGATCGTGTAGCGCTGCGGCTTGCCGGGAAACCGCCAAAAATTGCGCACGATCTCGGTTTCAGTGCGGCGATCCGCGGCGGCCTGCGCGCTCGCTTTGCTGCCGCAGGCGGCACTCTCGGCAAAACACACGATCGCCATTCCGCTGCGCGCGAGTTCGGCCGCGTCCGGTGGCGGCATGTCGGTCAGCGCGCGCGGCCGGTCGGCCGCATAAGTAATAACGCCATCGGCCAGATCGCCGTCGCCGCCGACAAAGCGCAAAGGCTGCGGCGCCGCCGCGTGCCAAAGCCGCTCGACTTCTTCCGCCAGCAGACCGGCCTGCGCCGCGGCGGGCGGCGGCCCGCCGCGCTGCGCGAGAATGGCGATCGCGGGCGATGCGATCAGCATCGCCAGCGGCACCGCCATGCAAGCCGCCAAGATGCGGCGCATGTCGATGTCGCGCAATTTCACCGCGCCCGGCGACAGCAGCAGCACCGGCAACAAGGTCCAGGCCGACATCGACCATAGCGAGGTGATTTCGGTGCCGCTCACCAGCGCGCCAAGCGCGGGCGGCAGCGAAGATCCCCAGAACGCGGCCGCCACCAGCCGGCGCTCGCTGTCGGCCGGCCAGATCATATCGGCGATCGTCGCGCGGCTCGGCCGAGCCGCGGCAAGCACGATGATCACCGGGATTGCCACATAGCCGATGGAGCCGGCGACATAGCCGAGCGCGCTAAGCGCGACCTCGGCGTACGGTTTGGCGCCGTGCACATACATCGCATAACTGAACGGCACGAAGTCGTGCCGGTAAAGCCAGACGAGATGCGGCGCGATCACGAGCAGGCCGGCGGCGACCGTGATCCAGGGCGCGGGCGAGCGGAAATAACCGGCGCGGCGTTTGTCGATCAGCGCGGCCGCGGCAAGGCCGGCGAGCAGGAACACCGACCAGTATTTGCCCAGCATGCAGGCGGCGGCGGCGATACCGGCCAGCGCGGCATAGCCGGGGCTGCGCGTCCTATACGAGCGCAGGAACCAGAATGTGGCCGCAGCCCACGTCGGCATCAGAACGGTGTTCACGTTGAACTTCAGGGCGTGGAAATTGAAAAATGGAACAAGCGTCAGCAGCGCCAGTCCGACAACGCGCTTTTCGATGTCGAGATAATCCGCCGACAGCCGCCAGACGATCCACAGCGTGAGCGTCGGCATCAGCGTCGCCAGCAGGTAATATGACCACTCGGCGACGGGGAACACGCTGAACCACAGCCACACGATGGCGGCGGCGAGCGGCGGGTGCTTGTAGCCCCAGGCCAGATCGCGCGACCAGGCGATCAGCTCGGTCATGTCGGAGTGCAGGCCCTGGCTCGACTTGGCGATGGTGCCATAGAGCGTCCACAGCGCCAGATAGACGCCAAGCGAGACCAGCACGGTGCGCTCGCGCCGCGCGGGGTCGATCAGCGCGGTGCGCAGGGCGTCAATAGGCGAAAGCAGGCGCATTTGCCGGGTTCTATCGCATGCGGCGGCGGTATTCGTCCAACCTCCCTCGCCAGGCCTGGGCGCTGAGATTGCTTGAAGCTACCTCCCCCGAGTGTTATCTGCCGCGCATGACGGCGGTCCCGATCCAGAATATCCGCAATTTCTCCATCGTCGCGCATATCGACCACGGCAAGTCCACGCTTGCCGACCGGCTGATTCAGCTCACCGGCGGGCTCGAGGCGCGCGAAATGAAGGAGCAGGTGCTCGATTCCATGGATATCGAGCGCGAGCGCGGTATCACGATTAAGGCGCAGACCGTGCGCCTCAATTACAAGGCGCACGACGGCAAGAACTATGTCCTCAACCTGATCGATACCCCCGGCCACGTCGACTTCGCCTACGAGGTCAACCGTAGCCTCGCCGCGGTCGAGGGCTCGCTTTTGGTGGTCGACGCCAGCCAGGGCGTCGAGGCGCAGACGCTCGCCAACGTTTACCACGCCATCGACGCCGGCCACGAGATCGTGCCGGTGCTCAACAAGGTCGACCTGCCGGCGGCCGAGCCGGAAGCGGTCAAGAAGCAGATCGAGGACGTGATCGGGCTCGATGCCTCGAACGCGATCATGATCTCCGCCAAGACCGGGGAGAACGTTCCCGATGTGCTGGAGGCGATCGTCACCCGCCTGCCGCCGCCGAAGGGCGATCATGACGCGCCGCTCAAGGCGCTCCTGGTCGATAGCTGGTACGACGCTTATCTCGGCGTGGTCGTGCTGGTGCGCATCGTCGACGGCACCCTGAAGAAGGGCCAGCGCATCCGCATGATGGGCACCAGCGCGGCCTACGACGTCGACCGCACCGGCGTGTTCACCCCCAAGCTGACGCCGGTCGACGAACTCGGGCCGGGCGAGATCGGCGCCATCACCGCCTCGATCAAGGAGGTCGCCGACACCCGCGTCGGCGACACCATCACCGACGACCGCAAGCCGGTCGCCGAAATGCTGCCCGGCTTCCAGCCGGCGATCCCGGTGGTGTTCTGCGGATTGTTCCCGGTCGACGCCGCGCAGTTCGAGGATCTGCGCGCCGCCATGGGCAAGCTGCGGCTCAACGACGCCAGCTTCTCTTACGAGATGGAGACCAGCGCCGCGCTCGGCTTCGGCTTCCGCTGCGGCTTCCTCGGCCTGCTGCATCTCGAAATCATCCAGGAGCGGCTGTCGCGCGAGTTCAATCTCGACCTGATCGCGACCGCGCCCTCGGTGATCTACAAGATGAGCCTGCGCGACGGCCGCGAGATCGAGATCCACAATCCGGTCGACATGCCGGACCCGATGCAGATCCTGGAAATGCGCGAGCCGTGGATCGAGGCGACGATCCTGACGCCGGACGAATATCTGGGTTCCGTGCTCAAGCTCTGCCAGGACCGCCGCGGCAGCCAGAAAGAGCTCACCTACGTCGGCAACCGCGCCATGGTGAAATACGACCTGCCGCTCAACGAAGTCGTGTTCGATTTCTACGACCGGCTGAAATCGGTGTCGCGCGGCTACGCCTCGTTCGACTATCACCTCACCGACTACAAGGAAGCCGATCTTGTCAAGCTGCAGATGCTGGTCAACGGCGACGCGGTCGACGCGTTGTCGATGCTGGTGCACCGCACCCGCGCGGAGTCGCGTGGCCGCGCCATGGCGGAGAAGCTCAAGGAGCTGATCCCGCCGCACATGTTCCAGGTGCCGATCCAGGCCGCGATCGGCGGCAAGATCATCGCGCGCGAGACCGTGCGCGCCTTCCGCAAGGATGTCACCGCCAAGTGCTACGGCGGCGACGCCACGCGCAAACGCAAACTGCTCGACAAGCAGAAGGAAGGCAAGAAACGCATGCGGCAGTTCGGCAAGGTCGACATTCCGCAGGAAGCGTTCATTGCGGCGCTGAAGGTGGATGTGTAGCGCATCACTCTCAGCTGTCGTCCCCGCGCAGCCGGGGACCCAGTAAACACCGATAGTGCAGTGATTGCTGGATGCCCGCCTGCGCGGGCATGACGGCCCGAAAAAACTTATCCCCGCCCGCCAATCGGAACTCCACGTCAATTTCGCGCGTTCCCATCGAACAACAACCGCACAGGAGGAAACCGATGCCGCGCGGCAGCAAAGCAAGTTACTCGAACAAGCAGAAGCGCAAGGCGCGTCATATCGAGAAGGGCTACGAGCAGCGCGGCGTCTCGCGCCGCGAGGCCGAGCGGCGCGCATGGGCGACCGTCAACAAGGAATCCGGCGGCGGCAAGAAGTCGGGTTCGGGCCGCGGCCACAAGGAAAGCCACGCTTCCTCGCGCAAGGGCGGACGTATCGGCGGCCGCGCCTCGGCGCATCGCCCGGCGGCAGCGCGCTCACGTTCGGCGCGCAAGGCGGCGCGCACCCGCAAAGCGCGCGGTCATTAGCCGCGCCGTCAGCGGCCGCCAAAAACCCGCGGCGACTGGAAGGTCGGCTCGTCGTGCCAGCTGCCACGTGCGCCGAACGAGGTCTGCGGTGGCGCCGCCTCGACGGTGCGCTCAGCGGGACGCGAACGGGGAGCGCGCTGTGCTTCGTGGGGAACGCGACGCGCTTCGTGTTGGACGCGATGCTTTTCGTGCCGTTCGGCTTGGTGCCGGTCCTCTTGGTACCGGTCCTCTTGGCGCGCGCGGCTGCGCGCGGCCGGCTCCGGCCGGTCGCCGGTCACCACGATGGTGGTGTCGTCCACCCGTTCCTTCACCAGCGCAAACAGCAGCGCGGCGTTTTGCGGATGCAAGCGGATGCAGCCATGCGAGGCCGGCCGCCCGAGGCGCGAGATCTCGTAGCTGCCGTGGATGGCGTAACCCTCGTTGAAGAAGATCGAATAGGGCATCGGCGACCAGTCGTATTTGCGCGAGAACCATTTGCGCTCGAGCCGCTGCGGCCGGTAGCTGCCGTTGGGCGTGCGGTAGCCGATGCGCGCGGTCGACACCGGCCATTGATAGCGCGGCGCGCCGTCGACCATGACCGACAGGCTCTGCGCCGATTTGTCCACGGTCACGACGATGCCGGCATGCGCGGGCGCAAGGCCACCGACGAGGACCGCGAGCGCGGCAACGGCAACGATAAAACGCGGCATGACAGGCGGTCCCGAGGGTAAGTTGCCGCGCATCTTGGCAAGATTTGTCGAATTTTGCCTAAAATCCCGTGGTTTTGGTTACCGCCCCACGCCGCGACGCTATTTCTCCGCAATTAACCTGACAGATGAAGGCAGAATCGCTAAATCGGAAGCATCATGACCGTCCGCTTCGCCACTGCGTTCGTCCTCGTGCTTGCATTCGCCGGCAGCAGCCTCGCGCAGACGCCGATGCCGCCGGCCAAGCCAGCCGTCGCGCAGGACAAGATCCCGGCCAAGACCCTGTTCTCGGGCGCGAAGCTGCCAAGCCTCGGCCACGCCATGGCCATCGGCTATTACCCGCGCGGCTGCCTGCAAGGCGGCGTCGAGCTGCCGGTCAACGGCGCGAACTGGCAGGTGATGCGGCTGTCGCGCAATCGCAATTGGGGCCATCCGGAATTGGTCACCTTCCTCGAGCGGTTCGCCCCGCTCGCCGCCAAGGCGACCGGCTGGAAGGGCATTCTGGTCGGCGACATGGCGCAGCCGCGCGGCGGGCCGCTGCCGTCCGACCATGCCAGTCACCAGATCGGCCTCGACGTCGACATCTGGTTCATGCCGATGCCCGACCACACCCTGAGCAAGGAAGAGCGCGAAAAGATTTCCGCCAGCAATCTGGTCGCCGCCGACAGGCTGCACGTCAATCCGGCGACCTGGACACCGGCCGACGTCGCCTTCATCCGCACCGCGGCGGAGCAGCCCGAGGTCGAGCGCGTGCTGGTCAATGCCGCGATCAAGAAGGAACTGTGCCGCGTGGAGGACAAGAATCACCATGGCTGGATGGCCAAGGTGCGGCCCTGGTACGGCCACGACGACCACATCCATGTGCGGCTGAAATGCCCGGACGATTCGCCGAATTGCCGCAAGCAGCCGCCGGTGCCGGGGGGCGACGGTTGCAGCGACAAGGAACTGGCCTTCTGGTTCAAGGACTCAATCCTGCATCCGAAGCCGGGTCCGCCGCCGAAGGTGGCGCCCAAGCCGATCACGCTCGCCGACCTGCCGCCCGCCTGCAAGAACGTGCTGGACGCGCCGGCCAATCCGAAAGCGGTGGCGCGCTAACCTAATCCGTTCTTTCCCGCGCAAGCGGGAATCCAGTTCTTACGATTGTCTTGTCATTATATTGGCAAAGCCTGGGTCCCCGCTTCCGCGGGGACGAACGGGTTAAATGACGCCCAATCGGGTGTATAATTACAATATGGCCGACGACATCGAAGCCCTGCGCGAACTGGAAAAGAAGATTCTCTGGCTCGCGAGCTGGACCATCCACAACGCCAATCATCTGCGCGAGAACGACGACGGCCTGAAAGTCGGCGGTCACCAGGCCTCGTCGGCCTCGCTCGCCACCATCATGACCGCGCTCTACCTCGACGTCCTGCGTCCGCAGGACCGTGTGGCGGTGAAGCCGCATGCCTCGCCGATCTTCCACGCCATCCAGTATCTGCTCGGCCGGCAGACGCGCGAGCGGCTGGAGGCGTTCCGCGGCTACAAGGGCGCGCAGAGCTATCCCTCGCGCACCAAGGACGCCGACGACGTCGACTTCTCGACTGGATCGGTCGGACTGGGCGTGGCGCAGACGCTGTTCTCCTCGCTGGTGCAGGATTACGTGCGCGCGCATGGCTGGGGCTTGGCTCGCCCCGAAGGGCGCATGGTGGCTCTGGTCGGCGACGCCGAACTCGACGAAGGCAATATCTTCGAGGCGCTGCTCGAAGGTTGGAAACAGGGCATTCGCAATTGCTGGTGGATCATCGACTACAACCGGCAGAGCCTCGACGCCGTGGTGCGCGAAGGGCTGTGGGAGCGCTACGAGCAACTGTTCAAGAATTTCGGCTGGAACGTGGTGATCCTGAAGTACGGCTCGCTGCAGCAGGCCGCGTTCAAGGAGCCGGGTGGCGAAAAGCTGCGGCAATGGATCGACAATTGTCCGAACCAACTCTACTCGGCGCTGGTGTTCGCCGGCGGCGCCGCCTGGCGCAAGCGGCTCAACGACGAGATTGGCGATCAGGGCGACGTCAGCCGGCTGATCGAGAAACGCTCCGACGACGAGCTGGCCGCCTTGATGAACAATCTCGGCGGCCACGACCTGCCGTCGGTGCTTGAGGCTTTCCATGCAACCAGCAGCGACAAGCCGACCTGCTTCATCTGTTACACGGTCAAAGGCTTCGGCCTGCCGATGGCCGGCCATAAAGACAACCACGCCGGCCTGATGACGCCGGCGCAGATGGAGGTGTTCCGCAAGGCGATGGCGGTGCGCCCCGGCCACGAATGGGACAAGTTCGAAGGCCTCGCGCTGCCGGCTGAGAAATTGCAGGGATTCCTCGACCGCGTGCCGTTCGCCCAAGAAAAAACACCTGGCATAGCGCGCCGCCTCAGCGCGCCGGCCATCGCCGTGCCGGAAACCCTGCCGATTGCCATCCAGCCGACCATGGCGACGCAGACCGGTTTCGGCGCGCTGCTCAACGAGATCGGCCGCGGCGATAGCGACTTCGCGCGCCGTATCGTCACCACCTCGCCGGACGTGACGGTGTCGACCAATCTCGGGCCGTGGGTGAACCGGCGCGGGCTGTTCGCGCGCGAGGCGATGGCCGACACCTTCAAGAGCGAACGCATCCCGTCGACCTTCAATTGGGAGTTCTCGCCCAAGGGCCAGCACATCGAGCTTGGCATCGCCGAGAACAATCTGTTCATCGCGCTGTCGGCGCTCGGCCTCTCGCACAGCATCAATGGCGAGCGGCTGCTGCCGATCGGCACGCTGTACGACCCCTTCATCGCGCGCGGCCTCGATGCGCTCAATTACGCCTGCTACCAGGATGCGCGCTTCATTCTGGTGGCGACGCCGTCCGGCATTACGCTCGCCGGCGAAGGCGGCGCCCATCAATCGATCGCCGAGCCGCTGATCGGGCTCGCGCAGGACGGCCTGGCGGCGTTCGAGCCGGCTTATGTCGACGAGCTGGCGGTGATCCTGCGCTGGGCCTTCGCCTATATCCAGAAGGACGGCGATGCGGCCCCGTCCGAACGCAATTGGCTGCGCGACGAAACCGGCGGCTCGGTTTATTTGCGGCTGTCGACGCGGCCGGTCGAACAGATCGAGCGCAAGATGACGCCCGACCTCGCCCAGCAAATCGTCGACGGCGCCTATTGGCTGCGCAAACCGGGACCGAACGCGCAGGTGGTCGTCGCCTATAGCGGCGCCATCGCGCCGGAAGCAATCGAGGCTGTCGGGCTAATGGCGGAGGACCGCCGCGACGTCGGCCTGCTCGCCGTCACCTCCGCCGACCGGCTCAATGCCGGCTGGACCGCCGCGCAGCGCGCGCGCGAGCGCGGCCTCGTGCATGCGCGCTCGCATATCGAGCGGTTGCTTGCCGACGTGCCGGCGCATTGCGGCATCGTCAGCGTGCTCGACGGCCACCCGGCGACGCTGGCCTGGCTCGGCGCCGTCGCCGGCCATCGCACGCGCGCGCTCGGCGTCGAGCATTTCGGCCAGACCGGCTCGCTCGCCGATCTCTATCGGCACTACGGTATCGATACCAACGCCATCGTCGCAGCCGCACAGGCGATCGCGCCCGGCCGCCCGATCCGGCATCTGAAAGCCTTGCCCTGACTCAACGGCGCGCAGTAGCGTCCCGATTCTTCACAATGGGGACGTCCGATGGCGACAACGGACAAAAACTTCACCGGGTCGATTCCCGAATTCTACGACCGTTATTTCGTTCCCCTAATCTTCGAACCTTATGCAGCCGATATCGCGCGCCGGCTGACTGCGCTGCATCCGCGTCGCATTCTAGAAGTAGCTGCCGGGACCGGCGTGGTGACGCGCGCGGTCGCGGCGACGCTTCCCGAGGCGGAGATCGTCGCTACCGACTTGAATCAGCCTATGATCGACCACGCAAAAAGCCGGCAAAAAGCCGGACGGGTCGCGTGGCAAACGGCGGACGCTCTGGCACTGCCCTTCCCCGACGCGAGTTTCGACGCCGTGGTCTGCCAGTTCGGCGCGATGTTTTTTCCCGATAAGGTCAAAGGCTATGGCGAGGCGCGCCGGGTGCTGAAGGACGGCGGCAGCTATATTTTCAACGTGTGGGACAAGATCGAAGCAAACGATTTTGTCGACGTGATCATGCGGGCGCTTGCCGAAGTGTTTCCGCACAATCCGCCGCAATTCATGCAGCGCACCCCGCACGGCTTTCACGACAACAACGTGATCCGCGCCGACATGAAAACCGCCGGATTTCAGCGCATGGCTATCGAACCGATGGAGGCGACAAGCCGCGCGGAGTCGGCGCAAGCGGTAGTCATCGCCTACTGCCAGGGTTCGCCGCTCAAGCTGGAAATCGAGGATCGCGGCGCGCCGGGTCTTGAGGCCGCAATGGCGAAGGCGACCGAGGCGGTCGTCCGGCGTTTCGGGCCGGGCCCGATCGAAGGAAAAATCCGCGCGTACATCGTTACCGCGCGTAAATAGTCAGCGTCTAGCATCCTCCAGGACCATCGCCGTGCCTTTTTCCGCGATCATCATGGTCAGCGAGTTGGTGTTGCCCGAGGTGATGGACGGCATCACCGAGGCATCGTCGCCGCGGCGCAGGCCATCGTGCCCGGCCGCCCGATCCGGCACCTGAAGGCGTTGCCGTAGCGCATGATCCCGAAAAGTGAGAACCGGTTTTCGGAAAGATCATGCGCCAAGAAAAACGGCTAATAACGGCCCAGCATGCCGACGCCGAACAGCGCGCCGATGATGCCGAAGATCACGAGGTAAACCACAAACACGCAGGCGACGACCGCGATCGTGTAGAACAGCGCCTTCTCGGCCGGCGGCTTCATGAGCGCGCCAATACCGGTGTGCAGCAGATACAGGCTGTAGAGCCCGAGGATGCTCAGCACCGACAGCATCGGGATGAGATTGACGACTCCGACCAGCCAGGCGGCGGTCGGCGCATAGGCCGCGACCTTCATCGCGTTGCCGAGATCTTTCCGGCCATTGAACGTCCCGGCCAGGAAATCGATGACGTAGGCGAACACGAAGACGCTAATGAGCGTCAGTCCATAGGTGATCACCGCGTCCAGCAAGCCCACCACAATGCCGATACGAATCGGCCCGAATCCGATGAGCGACATGCCGATAAACGAGCACACCGGCGGGATGGCGGCGAGGATGCAGACATAGTTCGTGAACAGATAACCGGCATCGCCCGGTTCTCGCTCGATCGCCTGCCATTCGGATTTCGGTTGCACCAGTATAGCCTTGACGCGCTCGACGAGATTCATGACGCCCCTCCTCTGATCCTCATGTTGACGTTCAACGCGGCCGATCTTCCAAAATCATGGCAGCGCCCTTTTCCGCGATCATCATGGTCGGCGAATTGGTGTTGCCGGACGTGATCGACGGCATCACGGAAGCATCCGCCACGCGCAAGCTCTCGATGCCGATCACGCGCAGCCGCGCGTCGACCACGGCGTTCGCATCGTCGGCGCGGCCCATGCGGGCGGTGCCGACGGGATGAAATATCGTGGTGCCGATATCGCCCGCCGCCTTGACCAAGCCGGCCTCGTCGTCGTCGCGTACCTGCGCGCCGGGCAGGTATTCGACCGGTGAATATTTTTGCAATGCCGGCCGCGCCACAATCTTGCGCGTGACACGGATCGCATCGGCAGCGACGCGGCGGTCTTCCGGCGTTGCCAGGTAATTCGGCCGGATCGCCGGCGCCGCCGCCGGGTCCGCCGACTTCAAGGTCAGGCTGCCACGGCTGGTCGGCTGCACATTGGTGACGCTGATGGTGAAGGCGGGAAACGCATGCAGCGGGTCGCCGAACTTGTCGAGCGACAGCGGCTGGATGTGATACTGCAGATTGGCGCGATCGCGCGTCGGATCGGATCTGGTGAAGGCGCCGAGCTGCGACGGCGCCATGGTCAAAGGCCCGCGCCGGAACAAGGCGTAGTTGACGCCCATCCATGCGCGCGCCAGCAGCGAGGAATACATTTCGTTCAGCGTGGTGATGCCGGTCACCTTGTAGATCATCCGCAGCTGCAGATGGTCGTGCAGGTTGGCGCCAACGCCGGGTTTGTCGAGCACCACCGGAATGCCGAATTGCGCAAGTTGCGCGGAGGGTCCTACGCCCGACAGCATCATGATTTGCGGCGAGCCGATCGAACCCGCCGCCAGGATGACTTCGCCGCGGCAGCGCGCCGAGCGCGCAACGCCATCCTGCCGCCAGCGCACGCCGCTCGCGCGCTTGCCGTCGAACACGAGGCCTTCGACCAGGCAGCCGGTTTCCAGACGCAGGTTTTGCCGGTTCAAAACCGGCTTGAGGAAGCCGCGCGCCGCCGACCAGCGCCGCCCGCGCTTCTGGTTGACGTGGAAATAGCAGGAGCCTTCGTTGTCGCCGGTGTTGAAGTCCTTGACCGGCGCAATGCCGTATTGCGCCGCCGCCGCGCGCCAGACGTCGATAATGTCCCAGCGCAGGCGCGGAAACTCGACGCGCCATTCGCCACCGACGCCGTGGTGCTCGCTCGCGCCTAGAAAATTGTCCTCGTGCTTCTTGAAGTAGGGCAGCACGTCGTCCCACGACCAGCCGGGCAGCCCGAGTTGGCGCCAGTGATCGTAGTCGCCGGCCTGACCGCGCATATAGACCATGGCGTTGATCGCGGAGGAGCCGCCGATTACCTTGCCGCGTGGATAATTGAGGCTGCGGCCATTGAGGCCGGGCTCCGGCTCGGTTTTCAACATCCAGTCCGCGCGCGGATTGCCGATGGCGAACAGATAGCCGACCGGAATGTGAAACCAGATCCAGTTGTCCCTGCCGCCGGCTTCCAGCAGCAGTACACGGTTGTTCGGATCGGCCGACAGCCGGTTGGCCAGAACGCAACCGGCCGAGCCAGCGCCGACCACGATATAGTCGAACTCGCCCTCGACGGGCATCGCGCCTGCCATTGCCGATTCCCTGCCTTCCGGAACCGGACTTTACCTTGGTCGCCGGGACTTGCTAGGGTGGCCATTCGTGCGGCGCACCGTGCGTGCGTCCTGCAAGCCGGAACGGCGGTTCCGACGATTCCCATCCGATCCTAAGCCAGGCCGGCGCTTTTCGTGCGCCTGAGGAGAACCGCCATGCGCACACGATTTCTTGCCATTCTCGCGTTATCGCTTTTCGCCGCGCCACCATTGGCAGCGCAAGAGCAGATTACGGTCTTCGCTGCCGCTTCGCTGAAAAACGCGCTCGACGACGCCAACGCCGCCTTCAGCAAGGCAACCGGCATCAAGGTGGTGGCGAGCTATGAGGCGAGCTCGGCGCTCGCCAAGCAGATCGAAGCCGGGGCGCCCGCCGACGTGTTCATCTCCGCCGATCTGCGCTGGATGGATTATGCGGCGGATAAAAAGCTCATCAAGCCGGATAGCCGCGTCAATTTGCTCGGCAACAGACTGGTGCTGATCGCGCCCAAGGATTCAAAGCTCGACACCGTCACCATCGCCAAAGGCTTCGACATCGCCAAACTCGCCGGCGACGGCCGCATCGCGGTCGCCGACGTCAAGGCGGTGCCGGCCGGCCTCTATGCCAAGGCGGCGCTGGAATCGCTCGGCGCCTGGGCAACGGCCGAGCCGAAACTCGCCCAGGCCGGAAATGTGCGGGCAACTCTCTCTTTCGTCGCGCGCGGCGAAACGCCCATCGGCATCGTTTACGAGACCGACGCCAAGATCGAGCCGAAGGTCAAAATCATTGGCGTGTTCCCGGCCGATTCTTATCCGCCGGTTACCTACCCCGTGGCGGAAACCATTGCGAGCAAGACCGCTGCCGCCGCGCGCTACCTTGGTTTCCTGCGCGGTTCAGCGGCCAAGGCGATCTTCGAGAAATACGGCTTCAGTTTTCTGATCAAACCGGTGTCGTAGCGCGCGTGTTCGAGCTTTCTCCGCAGGAATGGACGGCCGTTGCGCTTTCGCTGCGCATCGCGATGGTGTCGACGGTGATCGCCCTGCCGTTCGGCATCGCCATCGCCACATTGCTGGCGCGCAAATCGTTCTGGGGAAAATCGCTGCTCGACGCGGTCGTCCACCTGCCGCTGGTGCTGCCGCCGGTGGTGACCGGCTATCTGCTGCTGATCACGTTCGGCCGCAAGGCGCCGGTCGGGGCGTTTCTCGCCGACCATTTCGGGATTGTGTTCTCGTTCCGCTGGACCGGCGCGGCGCTGGCCTGCGGGATCATGGCGTTTCCACTGATGGTGCGCGCGATCCGCCTGTCGGTCGAGGCGATCGACCGCCGCCTGGAAGACGCCGCTGCGACGCTCGGCGCCAACCGCATCTGGCTGTTCCTCACCGTTACGCTGCCGCTGGCGCTGCCCGGCATCATCGCCGGCATGATGCTCGCCTTCGCGCGCGCGCTCGGCGAATTCGGCGCCACCATCACCTTCGTCTCCAACATCCCGGGCGAGACGCAGACTATCTCGGCGGCGATCTACACGTTGACGCAGGTGCCGGGCGGCGACAGCGCCGCGCTCTCGCTGGTCATCGTCGCCATTTTCATTTCACTCGCCGCGCTGATCGCGTCGGAGTGGTTCGCCCGCCGCGCGCATTCCCGGATGCATGGAGTCTGAACCATGCTGGCGGTCAACGTGGAAAAAATGCTCGGCGATTTCGCAGTGACGGCGACCTTCGCCAGCGAGACCGGCGCGACCGCTCTGTTCGGCCCTTCCGGCTCCGGCAAGACGACGGTCGTCAACATGATCGCAGGTCTGCTCAAGCCGGACCGCGGCCGCATTGCACTCGACGACGAGGTGGTGTTCGACGACGAGGCGCGTATCGACGCGCCGGTCTGGCGTCGGCGCATCGGCACCGTGTTCCAGGAAGGCCGCCTGTTCCCGCATCTCTCGGTCCGGCACAATCTCGACTACGGCCGCTGGATGGGCGGCCACGCGGCCGATCCGGCGGCGTTTTCGCACGCGGTCGAGTTGCTCGACATCGGCCATCTGCTTGACCGGCGGCCCGGCAGGCTGTCGGGCGGCGAACGTCAGCGCGTGGCGGTCGGCCGCGCCCTGCTGATGCGTCCGCGCCTGCTGCTGCTGGACGAGCCGCTTGCCTCGCTCGACGAAGCACGCAAAGCCGACATCCTGCCCTACCTGGAACGGCTGCGTGACGAGGCCAAGGTGCCAATGATTTATGTCAGCCACGATGCCGGGGAAGTGAAACGCATCGCCACGCGCGTCGTGCGGATCGAGGGTGGCAAAGTGGCGGCGACCGGCGGGGTGGAGTTGCTGAGGGCATAGCGCCCCCAATTGTCGCTCGGCTGCAAAATAATCCGATACGCATCCAGCAATTGCCGGACACAGCAGACGCGAGTCGAAGCATTAGTACCATTACGATTAGCTGGTATCTCCAGCATTCTCGCGGATACAATCCCGCGAGGGAGAGTTCGAATATGACCGAGCCCGAAGAGCAAAAGATTCAGAGCTTGCTAGACCTGCTACCACATTGGGTAAGAGGGTCGGGCAGCGATAAGTGCTTAGTACAGATTTTTGTGAGCTTTTTTAATGTGAACAATTTCCAAACTATAGCTGAGTTAAATCGGAATTATGAGAAATTCCACCTGGAGCATCCGACATTTCTAAGGGTCGTTGAGCTTCGTGAACTTAAGCTCACGATAGCCAACACTAGCTTTGCGAAACCGCGAGATGGGGTTTTGCATTTTCTGAACTATCTTGAAGAAAAGAAATTTGAGCCGGGCGTATATGCAATTTTAGGAGCCCCATATAGCTCGGGTCAGTCATTAAAGAATGCGAGTGAGGCTAGTGCGCGAGCTGCGCTTAGTGCGCTCTCTGCCATGATTACTATTCTGTTTGGATTCGCATGCCTTCATTCTAAAACATGCGAGTTCAAGGTTGATGTTGCAGATGGCAACTACTCATTCACGTCTCCGACTATCGAAAACCCCGCCTTTTTTAAGGTAGACCACGCTAAAGACATCCCTGTAAGAGAAATATACCAAATATCGAAATGCATCACAGATGCGCCGTTAGAAACAAAAAACTTAGTGGCTGTTGCTCTCACTTATTTAGACCGCGCAATAAGAGAGCCTAATCACGGCATCCGACTGTCTCTTTATTTTTCTGCATTTAAAGCGCTCACCGGGGAGGCGTCTACGAACAGTCTTTGCAAGATATTAAAGATGCCGCACAACGAATTGCGTAACATGGGATACGATGATTTGCTCGCCCGACGAACAATGTTCGTACATAAAGGCCAAACGGTGAGTTTAAAACGCCGAGAAGAGCGCTTTATTCAGTACCTTATAATCGATGCAATTTCTGGAATGCTTGGCACTGGGCGAACGAGATATGCATTTGAATATTATTCTGCTGTAGGAAAATTGACGGACGCAGAGCTTATCACTGGGCTCTGATGCTGGTTTTTTCTTACCGCGCGTTGAAAGCCTTCGCAGTGAGGATGTCGCCTGGCCCATGTTCCCTCCCTCCCGCATCGTCTGCCTGACCGAGGAAACCGTCGAGACGCTCTATCTCCTCGGCGAGGAGCGCCGTATCGTCGGCGTGTCCGGCTATGCGGTGCGCCCCGCCCAAGTGCGCAAGGAAAAGCCGCGCGTCTCCGCCTTCATCTCCGCTGATGTGCCGAAAATCCTGGCGCTCAAGCCGGACCTGGTGCTCGCTTTCTCCGATCTGCAGGCCGATATCGCCGCCGAACTGATCCGCGCCAATGTCGCCGTGCACGCCTTCAATCAGCGCGACGTCGCCGGCATTTTCGACATGATTCGCACGCTCGGCGCGCTGGTGGGCACGGTGGACAAAGCGGAAGCGCTGGCCAGCCGGCTCGCCGCCCACGTCGATGCCGTGCACGAGCGAGCCCTGCGCCTGCCGCGCCGGCCGCGGGTCTATTTCGAGGAATGGGACGATCCGATGATCAGCGGCCTGCGCTGGGTGTCGGAACTGATCGAGGCTGCCGGCGGTATCGAGGTATTTCCGCAGCTCAGCCTGCGCAAGAACGCCAAGGACCGTATCGTGACGGGCGCCGATGTGGTCGCCGCCGCACCCGACATCATCATCGGCTCCTGGTGCGGCAAGAAATTCGTGCCCGCCAAGGTCGCCGCACGACCGGGTTTTGAGGAGGTTCCGGCGGTCGCCACCGGCTGGCTGCGCGAGGTCAAATCGACGCTGATTCTGCAGCCTGGCCCGGCGGCGCTGACCGACGGGCTCGACCGGCTGGCCGGAATCATTGCCGAATGGGCGCAAAATCGTGCTATGAATGAGTCAACCTGACGCAAAAGGACGCAATCGCTATGCAGATGAACAAAGCCCGTGCCGACCTGTGGATGGACCTGGGCCTGGTAGCCTTCCTGATCGCCTTTGACGTGGCGGCCCGTCTGTTGCCGCACGCGCCGGGCGTCTGGCCGTTCGCCGCCAGCGCGCTGTTCGCAGGCCGCATGTTGCGGGTTCCGGCGCTGGCCGTAGTCGTGCCGCTCGCCGCCGTGCTGCTGAGCAATGTCGCGCTCGCGGGCGATGACTGGCGGATCACCGCGGTGGTCTGCGCCGCCATCACGCTGCCGGCCTTTGCCGGCATGTTATCGCGGCGCTGGAACGGCGCGGTTCCGGTTATCGCGGCGATGGTTTCCTGCTCGCTGATCTTCTTCGTGACCACGAATTTCGCGGTCTGGGCCTTTGGCACGCTTTACCCGATGACCCTGCAGGGGCTGACGCAATGCTACATCGCGGCGCTGCCCTTCCTGGACAAGACCGTGATGGGCGATCTGTTCTGGACCGCGGTGCTGTTCGGCGGTGCCTGGCTGGTACAGCGCGGCCCGGCGCTGGCGCGGCGGGCGCACTAGCCCAAATAACCCTGTATCCGCTTCCACCGTGACTTGAGCCGGCCGACCAAATCGGCCGGCTCTTCCGGTTCGGCCAATCGCAGACCGACGGTGGTGACGCGGCCATTGGCGACTTTGTGCGCCAGCAGCGCGATCGGGCCGAGCTGAACGATGTCGCCGGTCTTGGCCGCACGGCCGAGATGTTCGGTGAAGAAGGCAGCGAGCGTCACATCCATATGATCGGCGGCGACCTGCAGGCCGTAGATCTCGGCCAGCGCCCCGAGCGTCGCGTCGCCGGGCACGAAAAAATCGCCGAGCAGCCGCGGATCGGGCGACGCCGGCGGCGGCATCTTGACGAAGAAATGGTCGAGCGCCTGTGCCTTTTCCGGCGGCGCCAGCAGATAGACGTAGTCGCCCTCGCGCACCGGTGCGGCTTCCGCCGGCGTCAGGATCTCCTCGTTGCGGATCACCAATGTCGGCCGCGCCCAGCTCGGGATGAGCCCGCGCCGCAGATAGGGGCTGTTGGCCGGCACCGGATAACCGACGATTTCGCGCGCCAACTGCCCCGGCAGATCGAGCTCGACCCGGCGCGGCACCGCATCGCTGCGGGTATGAACGATGTCGAGCTTGCGGGCGGCGAACGCCACCGTCCAGCCCTGCACCAGGAGCGACAGCAGCACGACCACGAAGGCGACGTCGAAGAACAGATAGGCCGCCGGAATCCCGACCAGCAGCGGGATCGAGGCCAGGAAAATGCCGACCGCGCCGCGCAAGCCAACCCAGGAAATGAACAGCTTCTCGCGCCACTGGAACTTGAACGGCGCCAGACACAGGAACACCGCCACCGGCCGCGCCACCAGCATCAACATCAGCGCCACCGCGACCGCTCCGATCAGGCTGTCGGCCAGCCGGTGCGGCCATACCAGCATGCCGAGCAGCACGAACATCACGATCTGCGCCAGCCAGGTGATCGCGTCGAGGAAGACGATGACCGAGTTGTGCGCGCGGGTCTGCCGGTTGCCCACCACGAGTCCTGCCAGATAGACCGCGAGGAATCCCGACGCGTGCACGGCATTGGCAAAGGCGAACACCACCAGCGCGCTCACCGCCACGAATGGCGCATGCAGGCCCTGCGCCAGCGCCAGCCGGTTGAGCACCAGCGTGATGATCCGCCCGCCGCCATAACCGATGACAAGACCGAGGATCGCCTCGCGCGCAAGCGTCAGCAACGCGTGCGACCAGCTCTGATTGCCGACCGCCAGGATTTCGACGAGCAACAAGGCGAGGAACACAGCGAATGGATCATTGGTGGCGGATTCCACTTCCAGTGTGGCGCGCACGCGCGGGCGCAGCCGCAAGCCGCGCGCATTGATCAGGAAGAACACCGCCGCGGCGTCGGTGGAAGCCACTACGGAGCCGACCAGAAACGCCTGCAGCCAATTGACGCCAAGCACCAGCTTGGCGACCGGCGCGGTCAGCAAGGTCGTGATCAGGACGCCGACGGTCGCCAGCGTCGCCGCCGGCGCCAGCACGTTGCGGAAGGTGGCGAGCCGCGTGCGCAGGCCACCGTCGAACAGGATCAGCGCAAGCGCAATCGAGCCGACCAGGTAGGTTGTGCCGACATTATCGAACTTCAGGCCGCCCGGCCCGCCCTCGCCGGCCAGCATACCGAGCAGCAGGAACACCAGCAGCAACGGCGCGCCGAAGCGCAATGCGACCAGGCTCGACAGAATGCCGGCCAGCACCAGCAGGCTGCCGAGCAGAATAGCGATGCTGAAGGCGTCGAGCGAGGCCATAGCGGGCGAATCTCCTCCCGCTATAGGAAGGATTCGTGCGCCTCAGGGCAATGAGAAATGTCGCCGCGTGACCCCGGGATTCCGGGCCCGCGGGCTAATGCCCGCGTCCCGGAATGACCGCCAGGCTAGAAGTTCACTCGGTCCCCGCCTTTGAGCGAAAGGATCTCGCGCGCCTCATCGGAGGACGCGATCTCCAGGCCGAGTCCTTCGAGAATCTTGCGCACCTGCGTGACCTGCTGGGCGTTCGACTCGGCGAGCCGGCCGGCGCCGATCCACAGCGAGTCCTCCATGCCGACCCGCACGTTGCCGCCCATAGACGCCGCCATCGCCGCGACCCGCATTTGATTGCCGCCGGCGCCGAGCACCGACCAGTGGTAATTGTCGCCAAGCAGGCGGTCGGCGGTGCGCTTCATCATGATGATGTCCTCGGGATGCGTCCCGATGCCGCCGAGAATGCCGAACACCGACTGCACGAACAGCGGCGGCTTCACCACGCCGCGGTCGAGGAAATGCCGCAGCGTGTAGAGATGGCCGATGTCGTAGCACTCGATCTCGAAGCGGGTATTGTTTTCCGAGCAGGTGGCGAGGATGTACTCGATATCGGCGAAGGTGTTCTTGAACATGCCTTTGCGCGAGCCTTCCAGATACGGCTCTTCCCAGGCGTGTTTGAACTTGCCCTTGTAGCGCGGGATCATCGGATAGAGCCCGAAATTCATCGTGCCCATGTTGAGCGAAGCGACTTCCGGCTTGAAGGTCGCGGCCGGCCGCACGCGTTCCTCGGCGGTCATGGTGGGGGCGCCGCCGGTGGTGATGTTCACCACCACGTTGGAGCGCTGCTTGATTACCTTGAGGAAGGGCGCGAAGGCTTCCGGCGACTGGTCGGGACGGCCGTCCTGCGGGTTGCGCGCATGCAGATGAACGATGGCCGCACCCGCCTCTGCCGCACCGATCGCGGCATCGGCGATCTGCTGGGCGGTCACCGGAATATGCGGCGACATCGAGGGCGTGTGGATCGAGCCGGTTACGGCACAGGTGATGATGACTTTGCGCGGCTTCGCCATGAACTTTCCATCCCGGTAAAGTGATTGTTTTGATTTCGCGATTGGACTTGAATTGCGATCCTACCGCATGATCCCGAACAGTGGGAACCGGTTTTCGGGAAAGGCCATGCGCGGGAAAATCGTATCAGCCATGTCCAATTCACCTGCGCGGGAGCCATCGCCGTGGACCTGAAAACTCAGCCCGCGGCGGCACGGTCATCCGGTATCCTGATCGGGGTGTTGTGCGGCACCGCCGCCTCGCTCGGCTGGGCGGCGGGCTTCGTTGCGGCCAAGCACGGCATCAGCGTCGGCTTTTCGCCCGCCGACCTCGCCTTCCACCGCTTCTTCTGGACCGGGCTATTGTTGATGCCTCTGGCGCTGCGCGCGGGCCTGCGCAATCTCGGCGGCATTGGTTGGAGCCGCGGTCTCGTGATGAGCGTGCTCGCCGGTCCGCCGCAGGCGATGCTCGCCTATACCGGCTTCATTCTGGTGCCTCTGGGCCACGGCACGACGATCCAGCCCGCCTGTGCCGCGCTGTTCGGGCTGATCCTCGCCACCGCGATGCTGGGGGAAAAAGCAACGGCGACGCGTGTTCTTGGCGGCGCCACCATCATCGCCGGGCTGATCGTGTTCGGTGCCGAGTCGCTGACCACCATCGGCCACGAGGGCATCGGCGGCGACCTGCTGTTCGCCACCGCCGGATTTTTCTGGGCGAGTTTCGGCACGGTGCTGCGGCTGTGGCAGGTGCCGGGCACGCGCGCGGCGGCGCTGGTCGCCGCGCTATCGGTGGTCGTCTATGCGCCGCTGCACAGCGTGCTGGTCGGCTATCAAGCCATGCTGCACATGAACCTGTGGGAGACGCTGCTGCAGGTGGTCGTACAAGGCGTGCTCGCCGGCGCTCTGCCGATCTACCTGTTCGCCCGCTCGATCGTCCTGCTCGGCGCCGGACGCGCGGCAACCTTCCCGGCGCTGGTGCCGGGCTTCTCGCTGATCATCGGCTATTTGACGCTCGGCATCGTGCCGAGCATCGCGCAACTGGTCGGCCTGGTGATCGTGGTGATCGGGTTCCGCTTTACGATGCGGTGAATTATTTGCGCATGATCTTATCCGAAAACCGGTTCCCACTTTTCGGGATCATGCGCTAGCTCACTCCGGCCCGGCGTATTTTCCCGCCGTGTCCGGGAACATGTTCTTGACGATCTTGAACTTCGAGATGTCGACGGTCGCGTCCATGTGCAGGAACACGACGGCGTCGCGCAAGACTTTCTCGATGCCGAAGTCGAGCATGACGCCGTTGCCGCCGTGCATCTCGACCGCGTGCTGGGCGACTTTCATGATCTCTTCCGAGGCAAACATCTTGGCCATGTTGACCAGCGTCTCCGCCTCCGGCGCGTTGTCATCGACCGCCTGCGAGGCACGGTCGAGCAGCGCACGCACCGCCTCGATGCGGGTCGCCATGTCGGCCAGCCGCAGCGCAATGGCCTGATGCTTGATCAGGATGCGGCCGCCCTGCACGTAGTTCTGCACGTAATCCGCCGTGGCCTCGAAGGCGCGCACGCCGACGCCGAGATTCTTGGCGGCCTGGATGATCTTGCCGGGACGGAAATAGACCCCGGCCGAGCCCATCGCCGAGTCCTGCACCAGCAATTGGTCGTCCGGCACGAACATGTCCTCGAACACCATCTCGCCGTTGTTCATGAAGCGGCAGCCGAGGGTCTCGTTGCAGCGGGCGACCGAGAAGCCCTTGGTTTCGCGCGGCACCAGAAACGACGAGGTGCCCTGCAGCATGCCGACTTTCGGGTTGGTGTTGGCGTAAACCACGTAGAGGCTGGCGTCTTAGCCGTTGGAGATGAACTGCTTGCGGCCGTTGATCACCCAGCCGCCATTGGTCTTGACCGCCCGGGTCTGCATCGCCGCTTCCGGCACGTTGTAAGGCAGCCAGCGGTCGGAAGCGCCGCGCGGCTCGGTCAGGCAGTGTGCCATCAGGAATTGCGGCTCGGCGACCAGGCGCTTGAACCATTTCTCCTGCAGATGCTTGGGCGCGAACTGGCGCAGCAGCACCGAGACCTTCCAGTTCTGCACCAGCTTGTCGGCCAAGCCTGAATCGCCGCGCGCGATCTCCTCGGCGATCATGGCGAAGGTGCGCACTTCCGTGCCCTTTTCGAGTTCCACGCCGCCGTATTCTTCCGGTACTCCCAGGGTGCGGATGCCGACCTTCTCGGCGCCTTCCAGGATGGAGAGCGGCAGCCGGTCCTCCGGCACCATTGACCATTCCTTCTGCCAGTTCTGCTTGATGTAAGGCAGGACAACGTCGTCGATGAAATCGTGGCAGCTCTGCCGCATCATCTTTTGTTCTTCGGACAAACCCCGGTCGTACATGTGCATAACCTCTTACGGCCTGCCGCGGCGGATGCCGGGCGCCGGCCCGATCTGATATTGGTCCGGTTTGCGGGCCTTTTCCAAGGGGTTCGCCAACAGGCAGCGGGAGCGTGGACATGGACGATGTCCAGCAGTTGACCGGCACTGTCGCCGACATGCTGCGCACCATCGGCCTCGAGCTGACCTCGCTGCGGCTGCTGCTCCAGTTCGGCCTGATCCTGCTCGCAGCCGTCGCCGGCACGCTGATTGCCTCGCTCGCCCGCCGGCGGCTCGACCTTGCCGCGCTGACCTTGGGCTGGCCGCCGTTCCTGCGCGAGTTCGCGCGGTTGCTGCTGGCCAATCTCGCCACCGTGGTTTTCGTGCTGGTGGTCGCGGTTATGCACGCGGTCATGCTGTCGCTGACCACGCCGATCCGCTCCTATCTGCTCGGCGTCGCATCAAGCCTAGCGACCGCCTGGGTGGTGATCGCGCTGGTCGCCGGCCTGATCCGCAATCCGTTCGTCTATCGGCTGGTGGCGATCTCGGCCTGGACGATCGCGGCGCTCAGCATCCTCGGCCTGCTGGCGCCGATCATGACCGCACTCGATTCGGTCGGGGTGGTGATGGGCGGTTTGCGGGTAACGCCGCTGTTGGTGATCAAGACCTCGATCCTGCTGATGCTCACGCTATGGGCGGCGAATTTGGCCAGCGATTTCCTCGACCGGCGTGTGCGCAATGCCGCCGACCTCACCCCGTCGATCCAGGTGCTGGTCGGCAAGCTGATCCGGCTGCTGCTGATTACCTTCGCGATCCTGATCGCGCTGTCGACGGTCGGCATCGATTTCTCGGCGCTCGCCTTCTTCTCCGGCGCGGTCGGCGTCGGCCTTGGCTTCGGTCTGCAGAAGATCGTGTCGAACCTGGTGAGCGGCATCATCTTGCTCGCCGACAAGTCGATCAAGCCGGGCGACGTGATCTCGGTCGGCGACAGCGTCGGCTGGGTCGACGCCATGGGCGCGCGCTACACCTCGGTGGTCACCCGCGACGGCCGCGAGTTCCTGATCCCGAACGAAGACTTCGTCACTCAGCGGGTGATCAACTGGTCCTATTCCAACGACGAGGTACGGCTCGACGTCGAGTTCGGCGTGTCCTACGCCGCCGATCCGCACAAGGTCTGCGAGATCGCTGTGGCGGCCGCCGGCTCGGTCGCCCGCGTGCTGGTGGCGCCAGCGCCGGTCTGCCATCTCAAGGCGTTCGGCGATTATTCGCTGAATTTCGTTCTGCGCTTCTGGATCAGGGACCCGGTCGACGGCATCACCAATGTGCGAGGCCGGGTGCTGCTGGCGCTGTGGGATGCCTTCAAACGCGAAGGCATCGACATTCCCTATCCGGTGCGCGACGTGCGCATCAGCCAGCCGGCGGCGGCGGGCGCGAACAAAACAAAGCCGGCAAAGGCTTGATGCAGAGCTACGCGGCTTTGCGGCTCGCCAAAAACTCGCCCATGCGCCCGAGCGCCTTCAGGATGTTCTCGGTCGAGTTGGCGTAGGACAGCCGCAGATAGCCTTCGCCGAGAATGCCGAAGTCCGGGCCGCCGATGGTAACGACGCCGGTTTCGTTGAGCAGTGTGTTGGCCAGTTCCTTCGCCTTCCAACCGGTGCCTTTGACGTTGGGAAAGGCGTAGAACGCGCCTTTCGGCACCACGCAGGCCACACCCGGCAGCTTGTTGAGGCCCTCGACCACGACTTTGCGCCGCTTGTCGAACTCGGCGACCATCTTCCATACTTCGTCCTGCGGACCCTTGAGCGCGGCGAGGCCCGCATATTGCGTCGACGCATTGACGCAGGAATGCAGGTTGACCGCGAGCTTGCGCGCATAGTCGTAGAGCTTGCCCGGCCAAACCGCATAGCCTAGCCGCCAGCCGGTCATGGCATAGGTCTTCGACCAGCCGTTGAGCAGAATGAGCCGGTCGCGAATCGATGGATAGGTGAGCAGGCACACATGGGTCTCGCCGTCGTAGACCATGTGATCGTAGATCTCGTCCGACATCACGCAGACATCCGGCCACTTCTCCAGTCCGGCGACAAGCTTGTCGACTTCCGCCCTTCCCGTGACACCGCCAGTCGGATTGGCCGGCGAGTTGACGATGAGCAGCCGCGTCTTCGGCGTGATCAGCCTGAGCGTTTCTTCGGCGGAGAAAGCAAAGCCGTTCTCCTCGCGGATCGGCACCGGCACCGGCGTCGCGCCGGTGAATTCGATCATCGAGCGATAGATCGGGAAGCCCGGATCCGGGTACATGATTTCGGCGCCCAGCTCGCCGAACATGAGGATCGACATGAACATGGTCGGCTTGCCGCCGGGCATGATCATGACGCTGTCGGGCGAGACCTCGACCTTGAAGCGCTTGTGCAGGTCGGCGGCGACCGCCTCGCGTAAGGGAGGGATGCCGTTGGCGGCGGTGTAGCCGTGGTGGCCGTCGCGCAGCGCCTTGATCGCTGCCTCGACGATGAACTCCGGCGTTCGGAAATCCGGCTGGCCGATGCCGAGGCTGATGATGTCGCGGCCCTGCGCGGCCAGGGCGTTGGCGCGGGCGAGCACCGCGAAGGCGTTTTCCTCGCCGATGCGGTCGAAGGCCGCGATCGTTTTCAGCATGACAAAACTCCCCGGCAGTGACTGCGCGAAACCAATTTTGCGCGCAGTTCACCCGATCGGGCGGGGAAAATCAAATTCCACGTAAACGGCGCTCAGTTCTCGCCGCCGTAGCGGGCGCCCAAATCACGCAGGATCTGCGAGCGAATAAACGGGTCGGGATCGTCGCCGAGATAGTCGTTGCCATTGTAGATAGGCCCGGCCGGAAACAGGTTCGTGCCGCGGTAATGCGAATTTGCGGTGGCGGTAGCGGTATGCGCCGGCACATGCTTCTTTTGCTTGTGCGCCTTGGCAGCATCGGCCGGCCCGACGGCAAGAACCAAGGCGAGACCGATGGCGGACGCCGTTAGCTTGGCCGCAAGCGAAGCCATGGATGCATCCTTTCATCGCGTGGTGAACGATTGAATGAGCCGCCTCGCACGGCGAAACAAGGGCGCGCGCAAGCAAATTCGATCACAACTCGGTGTCGGAATATTCATCGCCGGCAGGTGTTAGACTCAGCCTCACCGGTCGTCGTGTCGTGCCGCCAGATCGGGCATGGCGGCGCGGGGTTTGGCTTAAGGTGCAGTGAACCGCCAGCAGGGGCCGGCTGTCACAATTGACGGCCACGACACTCAGCCGATTGCAATTGCCGTTCGGTTTGGCGCATCCTCGCGGCAAAATTGTAGAGACAGCGAGAACGGCGATGGGCATTCGGGCGGCAAACCGGGACTATGAACGCTGGCTGGCGACCCAACTCAAGGGCGACATCGTCGAAGACGATCTCGACTGGAAACAGAAAAAGATGTGCGACAGCGCATTTGCATTTCTGCGCGCTACCTATTGGCGCTGGGCCGAGACCATCCTCGACGTTTGCCCCGATGTCGCCAACGCGCCGGCCGTGCTGGCGGTCGGCGATATCCATCTGGAAAATTTCGGCACCTGGCGCGACGCGGAAGGCCGCCTGATCTGGGGCGTCAACGACTACGACGAAGCCGCCGAAATGCCATACATCCTCGATCCGATCCGGCTGGCGACCAGCGCGGCGCTGGCGGCCTCGCCGAGCCAAATGTCGTTCAAGGCGATTTGCGCGAATATCCTGGAAGGCTACGAGCGCGGGCTAGAAGCGCCGGAAGCCTTCGTACTCGACCGCCAACACATGTGGCTGCGCACGCGCTTTGTGGTCGGCGAGGCCGACCGCGCCATGTTCTGGCAGAAGATCGAAAACCAATATCACGACCTGCTGACGAAAAAGCAGCCCGAGCAGCCCCCGGCGCGCTGGCTCAAGCTGTTCGCCACATCGCTGCCGGACGCATCGATCAGCCTCGCTTATTGGCGGCGCACCGCCGGCACCGGCAGCCTCGGCCGCCCGCGCTGGCTCGGTTGCGGCACCTGGCGCGGCGGCCCGCTGCTGCGCGAAGGCAAGGCGCTGGTGCCCTCCGGCTGGACCCGCGCGCATGGCGACGGCGCACGACTGCGCCTCAACGACATCGCGCTTGGCAAATATCGCGCGCCCGACCCCTGGTACATGGCGAGCGGAAATCTGCTGATGCGGCGACTGTCGCCGAACAACCGCAAGATCGACGTGGAAGACCGGCGCGACGCCGCCCGCCTGCTGCATCCCGATCTGCTCTGGGCCATGGGCCGCGACCTCGCCGCCGTTCATCTCGGCGCGCGCGACCGCCGGGACGCGCTGCGCAAGGATATGGAAAAGCGCAAGCTGCGCTGGTTCCGCACTCACGTCGAATCAGCGACGGAATTCGTCGCCCGCGAGTACGCTGAGTGGAAGAAATCGGCTAAGTAGCTCCCTGTTGCCGCCTTCTCGCAAGGACCCCGCATGAGCCCTGCCGACAAACGCCGCACGTTCCACGCGCTGCATCAAAGCGGCTGCTTCGTCATCCCCAATCCGTGGAACGTCGGCAGCGCCCGCTATCTACAAGGCCTCGGCTTCAAGGCTCTGGCGACCACCAGCTCGGGCTATGCGCATTCCCAGGGTTACGACGACGGCGCGCAATCGTGCGATGAGGTTCTCGCTCACTTTCGCGAGATCGCTGCGGCCACCGACGTGCCGGTCAACGCCGATTTTGAGGGCGGCTTCGCGGACGACCCGGATGGCGTTGCGGCCAACGTGACGCGTTGCATTGCGACCGGCGTCGCCGGTCTGTCGATCGAGGATTCGACCGGCAATCCGGACGAGCCGCTGTACGCGTTCGACCTCGCGCTCGCACGCGTCAAAGCCGCGCGCGCAGCCATCGACAAAGCCGGCGGCGACGTGGTGTTTACCGCGCGCACCGAGGGTTTTATCCGCGGCCGGCCCGACCTCGACGAGACCATCCGGCGGCTGAAGGCCTTTGCCGATGCCGGCGCCGACTGCCTTTATTCGCCCGGCATCAAGAGCCGCGAGCAGATCGCCGCAACCGTGCAGGCGGTCACGCCCAAGCCGGTCAATTTTCTCAACAGCGGCGCGTTCGGCTTCACCGTCAAGGACCTCGCCGAGATGGGCGTTCGCCGCATCAGCGTCGGCGGTACGCTGGCGCGCGTCGCCATGAACGCGTTCATCAAGTCGGCGCGCGAGATCGCCAGCGAAGGCAAGTTCGACAGTTTTTCCGGCGTGTTGTCGAATGCCGAGCTCAACGCTTTCTTCCACGACGACCGCGTGCGCCGATCAACAGCGAAATGAGGTCTTCCGATCAATCCGCGCCGGGGCTGATGCAGCAACGGCCCTTCGTGCTGTTCTGGCTGGCGCGCGTCTTTACAACGGCCGGCTATCAGATGATGGCACTGGTGATCGGCTGGCAGCTCTACCAACTGACCAACAGCGCCCTCGATCTCGGCCTGGTCGGATTGATCCAATTTGTGCCGGCCGTGATTTTGACGCTACTGATCGGACACGCCGCCGACCGCTACGATCGCCGCCTCATCATTCGCGTGGCACAAGCGGTCTATGCGCTGGCCGCGGTCTCGATCACCGCGGCGCTGGTCGCACATGCCGTCACCCGCGAGCTCTTGTTCAGCGTCGTATTTCTGATCGGCTGCGCGCGCGCCTTTGAGGTACCGACCGGCAGCGCGCTGGTGCCGGCACTGGTACCGGCGCCGCTCGTCACCCGCGCCGTCGGCGGCTGGACCTCTGCCAATCAGGTGGCCATCGTCAGCGGGCCGGCGCTCGGCGGTCTGCTCTATGCCGCAAGCCCGGTCGCGGTCGCCGGGCTATGCGTGCTGTTCTTTTGCACTTCCATTACCTTGGTCAGTTTCATCGTCGCCAAGGGACCGGCCGCGGCACGCGAGCCGCCAACCTTCGCGTCTGTATTGGCGGGCTTCAAATTCATCGGCACGCAACGGCGGCTGCTGGGCGTGATTACGCTCGATCTGTTCGTCGTTCTGCTCGGCGGCGTGACCGCCCTGCTGCCGATTTTCGCACGCGACATTTTGGCGGCGGGCCCGATCGGGCTCGGCCTGTTGCGGTCGGCGCCGGCGGCCGGCGCGCTGATCACGGCCGTGCTGCTTTCGCACTTTCCGGTCGAGCGGTACATCGGCCCCAAGATGTTTGCCGTCGTCGCGATTTATGGCGTGACGACCGTGGTGTTTGGGTTATCGACCTGGTTTCCGCTCTCGCTGATGGCGCTCGCCCTGCTCGGCGCCGCCGATTCCTTGAGCATCGTGATCCGCTTTTCGCTGGTGCAGATCGAAACGCCCGACGCCATGCGCGGGCGCGTGAGCGCGGTCAACTATCTGTTCGTCGGCTCTTCCAATACGCTTGGCGAGTTCGAATCCGGTGCGGTCGCCGCCTGGCTGGGCGCGGTGCCCTCGGTGCTGATCGGCGGGGTCGGCTCGTTGCTGATCGCCGGCCTCTGGATGCTATTATTCCCCGATCTGCGCCGCATCGACCGTTTCGAACCGGCGGATGAGCCTAAATCGAGGTCCTAAATGCACATTCTGATCACCGGCGCGGCAGGCATGATCGGCCGCAAGCTGACCGCGCGGCTCGCCAAAGGCGCCACCCTCAACAGCCAGGCGATCGACCGGCTGACGTTGATCGATGTGGTGGCGCCGGAAAAGCCGGCCGGCTTTGCCGGCACGGTCGACGCGAGGATTGCCGATTTGTCCGCCGAAGGCGCGGCCGCGAAGGCCGTCTCCGCGAAGCCGGACGTGATCTTCCATCTCGCCGGCGTGGTGTCGGGCGAAGCGGAAACCGATTTCGAGAAGGGCTACCGCGTCAATCTTGACGGCACCCGTGCGCTGCTGGAAGCCGTCCGCGCAGCAAACGGCTACAGCCCGAAGCTGGTATTCACTTCATCGATCGCGGTGTTCGGCGCGCCGTTTCCGGAAGCGATCGCCGACGATTTCCATCTCACGCCGCTCACCTCCTACGGCACGCAGAAAGCAATCTGCGAACTGCTGCTCGCCGATTATACCCGGCGCGGCATCCTGGAAGGCGTCGGCATTCGCCTGCCGACCATCTGCGTGCGGCCTGGCAAACCGAACAAGGCGGCGTCGGGTTTCTTTTCCGGCATCATTCGCGAGCCGCTGGCAGGACAGGAAGCGATCCTGCCGGTCGCCGACAGCGTGATGCATTGGCATGCCAGCCCGCGCGCGGCGGTCGGGTTTCTCATCCACGCCGCCGGCCTGACGCGCGCGCAATTGGGCAACCGCGTCAACCTCACCATGCCGGGCGTGTGCTGTACGGTCGGCGAGCAGATCGCGGCACTGCGCCGCATCGCGGGCGACAAGGTCGCCGGGCGTATCAAGCGCGCGCCGGACGAGCTGGTCGAACGCATCGTCGCCGGCTGGCCGCGCCGCTTCGACGCCCGCCGTAGCCTTGCGCTCGGCTTCAAGGTGGAGGCGACATTCGACGACATTATTCGCGCGCATATTGAGGACGAACTGGGCGGCAAGATCGCTTAGTTCCTCAATAAAGCGCGCGCTTGCGTCGCGCACGCCAAGGCTTACATTAGCTGCCATGACCTACGTCGACGCCGCCGTCGCACCCCTCCGCAAGACCGGCCAGATCAAGATCCACGGCCCCGCCGCCTTCGAAGGCATGCGCAAGGCCGGGCAACTGGTCGCGCATTGCCTCGACATGCTGACCGAGCATATCGAACCTGGCGTGCCGACCGAGAAGATCGACCGGTTGGTATTCGACTACGCGATGGATCACGGTGCATTGCCGGCGACGCTGATGTATCGCGGCTACAAGAAATCGACCTGCACCTCGCTCAATCATGTGGTCTGTCACGGCATTCCCGGCGACAAGCCGCTCAAGGAAGGCGACATCGTCAATATCGACGTGACGCTGATCCTCGACGGCTGGCACGGCGATTCGAGCCGTATGTATCCGATCGGCGAAATTCCGCGCCGCGCCGAGCGGCTGATCGAGGTGACGCACGAAGCGATGATGCGCGGTATCGCCACCATTCGCCCCGGCTCGACCACCGGCGACATCGGCGCCGCGATCCAGAGTTACGTCGAGGCCCAACACATGAGCGTGGTGCGCGACTTCTGCGGCCACGGCCTCGGCCGCCTGTTCCACGACGAGCCCAACATCGTCCACGTCGGGCGCCCGGGCGAAGGCATCGTGCTCAAGCCCGGCATGTTCTTCACCGTCGAGCCGATGATCAATATCGGCCGCCCGCACGTGAAGGTGCTGTCGGACGGCTGGACCGCGGTGACGCGCGACCGCTCGCTGTCGGCCCAGTTTGAACACACCGTGGGCGTGACCGACAAAGGCGTCGAGGTGTTCACCTTTTCCCCGGCCGAACAGCACAAGCCGCCATACCGGCGCTAACGCGCAATTTATACCCAATCTGGAAAGCTTCGCTCGTGGATTGCGCGCGGCTGAACTACAATCATGCCGGCAAGGGCGCGGGTCGAGTTTTCATGGCGGCAAAGGATAGCGGCGACAGGCGGAAGGGCGGCCTTTCCGAGGCTCCGCCGCATTATCACGGCCACCGCGAGCGGCTGCGCTCCCGCTTCCGCGAGGCCGGGTCCGAGGCGGTGAGCGACTACGAGCTGCTTGAGCTGGTGCTGTTTCGCGCCATCCCGCAACGCGACGTCAAGCCGCTGGCCAAGGAGCTGATCACCAAATTCGGTTCCTTCGCCGAAGTGGTGGCGGCGCCGGCGGCCCGCCTCGGTGAGGTCAAGGGCATGGGCGAGGCCGCCATCACCGAACTCAAGATCGTGCACGCGGCGGCGAGCCGGCTGGCGCGCGGCCAGGTCAAGAAGCGCCCCGTTCTGTCGTCATGGTCGAGCGTGCTCGACTATTGCCGCACCGCCATGGCCTTCGCCGACAAGGAACAGTTTCGCGTGCTGTTCCTCGACAAGCGCAACCAGCTCATCGCCGACGAGTTGCAGCAGGTCGGCACCGTCGACCACACGCCGGTCTATCCGCGCGAGGTGGTCAAGCGCGCGCTCGAACTGTCGGCGACCGCGCTGATCCTGGTGCACAATCATCCGTCGGGCGACCCGACGCCGTCGCGCGCCGACATCCAGATGACGCAGGCGATTGTGGATGTGGCGAAGCCGCTCGGCATTGCCGTGCACGACCACATCATTGTCGGCAAGGAAGGCCACGCCAGCTTCAAGGGGCTAAGGCTGATCTAAGCAGCCGCGGGTGTCAGATTTCGGCTATCGGGCTCGAGCATCTAACGCGCGATCCGCGGCCGGTATTTGTCACGGATCGTTCGGCCCATGAACAATTCAGCGTGGCCGGCTATTGCCTTACCAGCATCAGCGGGTTGGCGCCTTCCGGGATCCGGCGCCAGCCCGCACCTTCAATTTCCCCAAAGCGCCACGGCGCGCCGCGCGCGGGCACCAGCATCAGTTCGCCCTTGTCCAAACGCCACTGGGTAAAATTGAGTTGGGCGATCGATGCGGCGCAGCCCGGCTTCACCGTTATCGCCATGCCTTCACCCTGCGCCGTCGTCGCCAGCGTGAAGGCGCAAAGTGGCGCGCCCGATCCGCGGGTGAGCAGCCAATTGCCGGCGAACTCTTCGGGCGGCTTTTCCGCTGGGCCGGCCGCCGCCACGGCATTCTGCAGGAACAGCACGCCGACGCCCGGGGTCGGCGCTTCGTAGATGCCGTCTTCCACCTCGCTGAATTCCACCAGCGATTTGCCCTTGGCATCGAGCAGGCGCAGTAGATCGTTTTCCGGAAACTTCCAGGCGACGACATCGTTCACCAGCGGGAACAGATTGCCGCAATTGCTGTCGAACTCGATCTTGAAACCGCCCGGCGCGGGATCGCTCTTAAAGGTCGCCGTGCAGATCTTGTCGCGGTCGGCGGTGGAGAATTCCCAACTGCCGATCACCGCCTTGGCGGAATCGCCAAGGATCGCAGATTGCGTGGCCGGCGTTTGCGCCAGCGCGGCGCCAGTCACGCACAGCCATGCCAATCCGATGAACGGGAGACGAGCCATGGCAAAACTATAGCACATGGCCGGCGCTGCGAAATTCACGAACGCTTGGGCGGATACGGCGTCTCCGGCACCGGCGTGAGCGGCGGCTTGCCCGCCGCCCAGGCCAGTATGTTGTCGACCACGAGTTGGTCCATGGCGGCGCGCGTCACCTCGGTCGAGGAACCGAGATGCGGGAACAGCACGATGTGATCCATCTCCATGAGTTCTTTCGGAACCTGCGGCTCCTTGGCGAACACGTCGAGGCCGGCGGAATAGATCGTGCGATCTTTAAGCGCCTCGATCAGCGCCGGTTCGTCGACCACTGAGCCGCGCGCCATGTTGATCAGGATGCCGTTCGGTCCGAGCGCCTTGAGCACCTCGGCATTGATCATGTTCGCGGTCGTCGGCCCGCCCGGCACGATCACCATCAGCGTGTCGACGTCGCGCGCCATATCGAGGAGCTTCGGGTAATACTTGTAGCTCACGCCGGCTTGGCGGTTGCGGCTGTGATAGACCACCGGCACGCCGAACGCCTCCAGCCGGCGCGCGATCGCCTTGCCGATGCGGCCCATGCCGACCATGCCGACCGTGCGATTACGCAGCGTCGCCTTGGATAGCGGGAAATGAGCCTGCGGCCATTTGCCGGCGCGCAGATAGCGCTCAGCCTGCGATAATTCGCGCACCGTGCAGAGCAAGAGGCCGAGCGCGGTGTCGGCCACCTCCTCGTTGAGCACGTCCGGCGTGTTGGTGACGACGATGCCGTGCGCGCCCGCCCATTTGGCGTCGATGTGATCGTAGCCGACGCCGAAGCTCGAAATCTGCTCGAGCTTCGGGAATTTCTGCAGGAAGTTGGCGTCGACCTTGTTCGCGGTATAGGCGATCGCGATGGCGCGAATCTTGTCGCCGACCGATTTTATGAAGGCTTCGGGGTCCTTGGCCTCAAGGAAGTAATGCAAGGTAACGTTCGGCTCGAGGCCGCGGACGAGGACCGGCTTGCGGGCTCCGACCAGCAGCACATCCGGCTTTTCGCCAGCCATAGTCGCTTCTCCTTACACCAAGGCGGTGACCGGCTTTTCGACAAAACTCTTGAAAGCCGCCAGCAGCTCGGCGCCGAGCGCGCCGTCGACCACACGGTGATCGCACGACAATGTGACAGTCATCTGGCTGATGAATTTGACGCCGCCATCCTGCGTTTCGACCGGCGCGCGGCGCGTAGCACCCACTGCCAGAATGGTGGCATGCGGCGGATTGATGATGGCGGAGAATTCGCGCACGCCGTACATGCCCAGGTTCGAAATCGCGCTCGATCCGCCCTGATAATCGTGCGGTTTGAGCTTGCGGTGCCGCGCGCGTTCGGCGAGGTCGCGCATTTCCGCCGAGATCGCGGTGAGCGATTTTTGCTCCGCATTGCGGATCACCGGCGTGATCAAGCCGCCTTCGATCGCTACCGCAATGCCGATGTCGGACGTCTTGAAACGCAGGATACGGTCTTCCGCCCACACCGCGTTGGCGGCGGGAATGCGCTGCAGCGCCGCCGCCCAGGCCTTGATGATGAAGTCGTTGAGCGAAAGCTTGAACGCGGGCTGGCCGTCTTGGCCGGCGGGTGCGGCGGCGTTCGCCTCCTCGCGCATGGCGATCAGCCGGCCGGCATCCAGGTCGGCGGTCAGATAGAAATGCGGAATGGTCTGCTTGGCCTCGATCAGGCGCTTGGCGATGGTGCGGCGCATACTGTCGAGCGGCACTTCTTCGTAAGCGATGCCCTCGAACAGTGCCTTGACCTGCGCGGCGCTGGCGGTCGTGGCCATGGCGGGCGCGGCCGGCGCCGCTCGCTCGACGTCGTGGGCGACGATGCGGCCGCGCGGGCCGGAGCCGGTGACGCGGGAAAGATCGATGCCGCGCTCGGAGGCCAAACGGCGCGCCAGCGGCGTGATGAAGGTTCCGCTGGCAAGTTGCGCCGGCCCGTAATTGCGCTCGGGCGTGCGCACCTCGCGGAAGGGGTCGAGCGGTTCACTGCGCGGCTTGGGAGCGGATTGCGGCACCTGCATCGGTGCAGGCGCAAGCGGGGCTTTAGCGGCTGGTGCCGGAGCCCCAGCTTTTGCGGCACCAGCAGACGGCGCGCTGCCGTCATTGATCACCGCCACGACGGCGCCGACCTTGACCACCTCGCCGACGAGGACTCGCACTTCTGAGAGCGTGCCGGCGCTGGTGGCGGGCACTTCCATCGAGGTCTTGTCGGTCTCGATCTCGAACAGGTTATCGCCCGGCTTCACCGCGTCGCCGGCCGATTTGAACCACTTAACGATCTTGCCTTCGGCGACGGTCTCGCCGAGTTGCGGCATTAAAACGTCCACGTGCTGCCGCTCCTTACCACGTCACCGACACATATTGCGTCTCGAGGAACTCCTTCATTCCTTCCGACGCGCCTTCGCGGCCGAGGCCCGACTGCTTGACGCCGCCGAAGGGCGCTGCCGGATCGGACACCAGGCCGCGGTTGAGGCCGATCATGCCGAAGTCGAGCTTCTCGGAGACCCGCATGCCGCGGCTGAGGTCTTTGGTAAAGAGATAGGCGACCAGGCCGTATTCGGTGTCGTTGGCGCGTTTAATCGCCTCGTCCTCGCTCTTGAAGGTCTGGATCGAGGCGACCGGTCCGAAGATTTCCTCAGTCAGCATCTTGGAATCGTTCGCCACGTTGGTAAGCACGGTGGCCGGATAGAAGTAGCCCGGACCGTCCGGCGTTTTGCCGCCGGTCAAGACCTTGGCGCCTTTCTTGACCGCGTCGTCGACCAGCTCAATCACCTTGTCGCGGCCTTCTTTGTTGACCAGCGGCCCGAGATTGATGCCGTCGTCGAGCCCGTTACCCATCTTGAGCGCATTCATTTTGACGGTGAGCTTGTTGGCGAATTCGTCGTGCACCTTCTCGTGTACGTAGAAGCGGTTGGCCGCCGTGCAGGCCTCGCCCATGTTCCTCATTTTCGCAATCATGGCGCCTTCGATGGCGGCGTCGATGTCGGCATCCTCGAACACCAGGAACGGCGCATTGCCGCCGAGCTCCATCGACGGCTTGATTACCTGGTCGGCGGCCTCGTGCAGCAGCTTGCGGCCGACTTCGGTCGAGCCGGTGAACGAGAGGACACGCACGCGCGGGTCATGCAGCATCGCGCTCACCACCGGACCGGAGCGGCGAGAGGGCACGACATTGACCACACCGGCGGGCACGCCCGCCTCTTCCAGCGCCGGCATCAGCGCCAGCATGGTGAGCGGCGTGTCGGACGCGGGCTTGAGCACCACCGGGCAGCCGGCGGCGAGCGCCGGGCCGATCTTGCGGGTCGCCATGGCGGCCGGGAAATTCCACGGCGTCACCAGCACGGCGACGCCGGCCGGCTTGTGCTGTGCCACGATGCGCGCGCCGGAGGCCGGCGCCATCGAGACCTGGCCGTTATTGCGTACGGCTTCCTCGGCGTACCAGCGGAAAAACTCGGCGGCGTAGGCCACCTCGCCGCGCGAATCGGGCAGCGCCTTGCCGTTCTCCAGCGTGATCAGTTTGGCGAAACGCTCGGCGTCGCGCATGATCAGCTCGTAGGACTTGCGCAAAATCTCGGCGCGCTCGCGCGGCTTGCGGCCGGCCCAGCCCTCGAAGGCGGCTTCGGCGGCATCGATTGCAGCCTTGGCGTCGTCGACGGTAGCGCTCGCCACCGAGGCGATCTTGCGCTCGGTCGCAGGGTCGATCACGTCGAAACGAGCGCCGTCGGACGACTTGCGCCATTTGCCGCCGATCCACAGATCGGTCGGAACGTTGGCGAGAAGGTTTTCATACATGGGATTTATCCTACGAGTGAACGCTTTACGGTATCAGCGATTCGCGCCGGCGTCGGCAGCACGGCGTCTTCCAGAATATCGGCGGCCGGCAGCGGAATATGCGGCGTGGTGATCCGCACCGGCGGTCCGTCGAGATCGTAGAATGCCTCGTCGGCCACGATCGACACGATCTCGGCGCCCCAGCCGCACAGCCGCGGGTTTTCTTCGACCGTGAACAGGCGGTGCGTTTTCGCGACCGAACCGAGAATGGTCTGGGTGTCGAGCGGCACCAGCGAGCGCACGTCGACGACTTCCGCGTCGATGCCATGTTCCGCCTTGAGCTTCTCGGCCGCCTCCAGCGCGCGCGGAACCATGAGCGCGAGCGCCAGAATGGTGGCGTCCTTGCCGGGCCGCACGATCTTGGCGGTGCCAAGCGTGTCGACGATTTCGCCGTCGGGCACCTCGCCCTTGGTCGCATAGAGCGACTTGTGCTCGAGGAAGATGACCGGATCGGGATCGCGCACCGACGCCGCCAAGAGGCCGATGACGTCGACCGGCGAGGACGGCGCCACCACCTTGAGGCCCGGGATCATCATGCACCAGTTCTCGACGCTCTGTGAGTGCTGGGCGCCGAAGCGCGAACCCGCGCCGTTGCCGGTACGCACCACCAGCGGGCATTTCACCTGGCCGTTCGACATGTAACGGCTCTTGGGGAACTCGTTGGCGATGTAGTCGAAGCAGACCGCGAAGAAGTCCGAGAACATGATCTCGGCGATCGGCTTGAGACCCGTCATCGCCGCGCCCATGGCGGCGCCCATGATCGCCTGCTCGGAGATCGGCGTGTCGCGCACGCGCAGCGGCCCGAACTGCTCGAACAGGCCCACGGTCGCCTTGAACACGCCGCCGGCTTTCGCCACATCCTCGCCGAGGAACACCACGTCGGGGTCGCGTGCCATTTCCTGCGCGATGCCGCGGATGACGGCGTCGCGATAAGTCAATTCCGCCATGCCCAGCCTCCATCGGCGTAAACGTCGGTTGTGATGATATCGAGCGGCGGATTGGGCGCGACCTTGCAGGCCTCGGTGGCGTCGTCGACGACCTTGCGCACCTCGGCATCGATGGCCGCGATATCTTTCTCGGCGACGCCGAACTGCAGCAGCCGCTCGCGATAGATCTTGATCGGGTCGCGCAGCTTCCAGCGGTCGAGCTCGCCCTCGGGCCGGTATTTTGCGGGGTCGGCGCGCGAGTGGCCGCTGTGACGGTAAGTCAGGCATTCGATCAGCGACGGGCCCTTGCCCGCGCGCGCCTTATCGAAGGCGGCCTGCGCGGTGCGATAGACAACGTCGGCGTCGTTGCCGTCGATCACGATGCGCTCGAGCCCATAGGCCGAGGCGCGGTCGGCGGCCGGCTGCGGCACAGCCGTCACGTCGGCGATCGGCGTGTATTCCATGTAGAGATTGTTCTCGCAGACGAAGACCACCGGCAGCTTCCACACCGCGGCGAAATTGAGCGCCTCGTGGAAAGCGCCGATATTGGTGGTGCCGTCGCCGAAGAAGCAGACCGAAACGTCCTTGGCGCCCTTGTATTGCGCACGCCATGCGGCGCCACACGCTATGGGAAGATGCGCGCCGATGATGGCGTAGGAGCCCATCACGCCGTGATCGACCGAGGTCAGATGCATCGAGCCGCCCTTGCCGCGCATCAGGCCGTTGTCGCGCTGCATCAACTCGCCCAGCACCTTCTCCACGCTGACGCCGCGCGCCAGGGTATGGGCATGGCCGCGATAGGTGCAGAAGCTTAGGTCGCCCTTTTTCATGGCACCGGCAAAGCCCGCCGCCACCGCTTCCTGCCCGAGCGAGAGATGGCTGGTGCCCTTGACCAGGTTCTGCAGAAACAGGTCGTAAGCGCGCTGCTCAGCCTCGCGCAAGGTCACCTGCGTCCGGTACATCTCCAGCCGCTTGGCCTCGCCGATATCGTCGTTCAAGCCCGAACTGGCCTTGGCCTGCGCCCGGTCCTTTGCTGTCGCCATGAATGATCCTCGAAACGTCAAAAACCGTATTAGGGGCCGCAACCTAGCCCCGATGAACGCGCCCTCGCAACTCTCCTATTCAAGCGGGCCCTCGACCACGCTTTCGCTGGTGGTGGTCTTGCCCAACTTACGCTCCCGATACAACAAATAGAGGCCGGAGCCGATGACGATGGCCGCCCCGGCGATGGTCCAGCTGTTCGGTACGTGATCGAACACGAGGTAGCCCAGGATCACTACCCAGATAAGCTGCGTATAGACGAAGGGCGAGAGCACCGCCGCCGGGGCGAGCTTGTGGCCCGCAATCAGTAAATAGTGCCCGGCGCTGCCGAGCACGCCGGTGCCCACAAGCATCAACGCGATCGGCCAATTCTGCGGCGTGGTCCAGACGAACGGGATGACCGGCATCAGTATCAGCGCGCCGATGAAATTCGCGTAGAAAAGCGAGGTCTGGTTGGAATCGACGCGCGACACGATGCGCGTGATGACCGCGTAAAATCCGTAGCAGACGGTGGCCGCGAACGAGATCAGCGCCGCCGGGTGCATGCCGCCGAAGCCGGGCCGCGTAATCAGCAATATGCCGCCGAAGCCGACGCAGATCGCCGACCAGCGCCGCCAGCCGATCCATTCGCCCAGCATCGGGCCGGACACGATCGCCACGATGAACGGAAAGGTGAAGACGATCGACAGCGCCTCGTCGAGTTGCAGCCAGCGCAGCGCCAGGAAATTCAACACGCTCGAGGCCGTCAGCAGAACCGAGCGCGTGAGTTGCAGCTTCAGCCGCTTGGTGCGCAGCAAGCCGGTATGCGTCAGCGGGTTGGAGACAATCAGGGTCAGCCCGAATGCGCTGGTGTAGCGCGCCCACGCGACCTGCAGGGGGTCCATATAGATATTGAGATATTTCGCCGTGGTATCGAGACAGGCAAACAGCGCCACCGCCCCGCACATCAAGGCGATGCCGGTGAGCCGCTGGCCGCGCTGCTGCGCGGAATCGGTCGTTCTGGTTTTCGCGTTCGGCATGGCGGGTGAATTGAATTGGCGTCGGCGGTTGGTATAGTCGGCTCGCAGGGGAAAGAGCAGCCTCCCCTCGAGATGGCAGCCATCCACCCAAGTGCTGGTCAGTTCGCAGGAGCGACCCGTGGATGGCACGGTGCTTGGACTTTTTCTGCTCACGACCTTCTTCGGCGGCATCGTTACGGGCCTGGCAGGCTTTGCCATGGGCCTGGTGGTGTCCGGCGTCTGGCTGCACATCCTGACGCCGATGCAGACCGCGATGCTGATTGTCGGCTACGGCCTCATCGTGCAGCCCTACGGCATCTGGAAACTGCGCCACGCCCTGAAATGGCGCCTGATGGCGCCCTTTATTATCGGCGGAGTGATTGGCGTACCGATCGGCACCGCGCTGCTCGCCTACATCGACCCTGACTATCTGCGCATCGGCGTCGGTGCGCTGCTGGTGGCTTACAGCACCTATTCGCTGGCAAGACCGCATTTCAAACCGATGCATGCCGGATTTGCCGTCGAGACCGGCGTGGGATTCCTTAACGGGGTGCTCGGCGGCCTGACCGGCCTGTCCGGCCCGATCATCACCATGTGGTGCCAATTGCGCGGCTGGTCGAAGGACAGCCAACGCGCGGTCTATCAGCCTGTGATCCTGGCGGCCTTCGCCATGAGCGCGGTGTCGCTGAGCCTGGCCGGCGCGGTCACGCGTGAGCTCACGAAGCTCTATGTCTACGGGCTGCTCCCGCTGGCAGCCGGGTTATGGGTCGGGTTGCACCTCTATGGCCGTCTCGACGAAAACGCATTCCGCAAAGTGATATTGATCTTGTTGCTGCTCTCCGGGCTCGTCCTGCTTGTGCCGTTCTCCCTCTTCAGGTGACGCGCCATCTTGCCGGTGAGCCAGTGCTGCGCTAACGTTTGTTTGTGGGGCCAACGACGGTCGCCCCATTTCCCAAGGCTTGCGGGCCCAAGCACCGTCTCCTTCGTTCACGGAGGGGACCAATGCTGACTGCAAGCTGATATCTCACCGAATAATTCTGCCA
>DASXBN010000024.1:0-108643 GCA_036491675.1 Pseudolabrys sp.
CTCGCATCACCGCTTCCAGGCTTAATGCTAGATCATTGCCCGGCAACGGTGAGGCCCTCCAGCCGCACGGTCGGCGCATTGGTGCCGTAGCGGAATTCGAGATCGTTGGCCGGCGTGAGGTCACGGAAGATGTCGCTGAGATGGCCGGCGATGGTCACTTCGCTGACGGCATAAGTGCGCCTGCCGTTCTCGATCCAGAAACCCGAGGCGCCGCGGCTGTAGTCGCCGGTCACCATGTTGACGCCCATGCCGATCAAGTCGGTGACATAGAAGCCGTCTTTGATGTCGGCGATCAGCGCCTGCGGGCTTACCGTACCCGCCTCCAGATGCAGGTTGCTGGCGCCCGGCGCGGGCACCGAGGAAACGCCGCGGTTGGCGTGGCCGGTGGTGACGAGGCCTAGTTCGCGCGCGGTCGAGCAGTCGAGGATCCAGGAACGCAATATTCCGTCATCGACCAGCGCGAGTTTCTTGCCGGCGACGCCTTCGCCGTCGAACGGATGCGAGCGCAGGCCGCGCTTGCGCAGCGGATCGTCGATGATGCGGATGCCGTCGGCGAACAGCTTGCCGCCCATCTTGTCGCGCAGGAAGCTGGTCTTGCGCGCGACCGCGGCGCCGTTGGCGGCGCTGGCGAGATGGGAAACCAGCGAATTGGACACACGGCGGTCGAACACCACTGGTACCTTGCGGGTCGTCACTTTGCGCGGATTGAGCCGCTCCACCGCGCGCTCGCCGGCGGTGCGGCCGATTTTCTCCGGGCTCTCCAGATCGGCGGCGTGGCGCACGCTCGAATAATCGTAGTCGCGTTCCATGCCGGTACCTTCACCGGCGATCGCGGTCATCGAGATGCCGTGACTGGAGCCGAGATAGGCGCCGCGAAACCCGTGGCTGGTCACCAGCACCATGCCGCCGATGCCGGCCGAGGCCGAGGCGCCGCCCGATTTGGCGACGCCCTTGACCGCGAGCGCGGCTGCTTCCGCCGCGCGCGCCATGGTTTCGAGTCGCTCGACCGTCGGCAACTCGGGATCGATCATCTCGAGATCGGGAAATTCATGCGCCAGCAACGCCGCATCGGCGAGCCCGGCATATTTGTCCTCGGGCGCCGCGCGCGCCATCGCCACCGCACGTTCGGCCAGCGTGCCGGCGTCGCCCCCCGTGTCGTTGGTCGAGACCACCGCCTGGCGTTTTCCCACCAGCACGCGCAGGCCGAAATCGTCGCCTTCCGCCCGCTCGCTCTCCTCCACCGCCCCCTCGCGCACTTCGATCGAAAGCGACATCGAGCGCACCGCCACCGCGTCGGCGGCATCGGCGCCGGCCGCACGCGCGGCCTTGACCAGCCGCTCGGCGCGGTCGGTGAGGGCGGTCTGGTCGAACAAAGATGAGGCGGGGGCAAGCATGATGAATGGACTTCAGATGGGCCTGAACGGGACGGCGTTCAACCGGCGATCCGGATATTTTGCCGGACCAAATCAACACCTCGTCAATCATGGTTCGCAACGTCTCGTCAATCATGCAACGCGAAGCGGGCCACGACAGAAACGATTAACCGCGAACATTAAGCCCATTCCGACACCTTTGCGCCATGATCTCCCCGCGACCAGGCCCATAAGCCCGGCGCGGGAGAGTTTCGAGGCGTCAAATGAAGAGTGGCGGATTGCCCGCCGGGTCGAGCCGCGCGCTGCGGCTCGACCCGTTCAGCCTGCCGGCGCGCTTTGCGGCGACCGATGCCGCGGCCGACGAGCGGGTGCGGCACGTGGAACTCACGCGCGAACGCGTGGTAGTGCGCCGCTCGATTTCCGGCATGCGCATGGCGCTCAACATGCCGGTCTCGGCCTTTGCCGGTATCGCCCTGCGAGTGCAAATGGGCGACGGCGAGGCCACTGCCGCCGTCGTCCTGGAACACAAAGATCCTTCGCTTTCGTTGCCGCTGTTCGAGTCTGGCGAGGCCGGCGAGGCCTTCGCCGAATGGCGCGCCTGGGGCAATGTACTGGGCCTGCCGCTGCTGGTGGCCGAAGATGACGGCGTCTTGCGCGAGCCGTTCGGGCGCATGGGTGGCGTGCGGGTCGATGCGGTGCGCCCGCGCCGGCGCCGCCGCGGCGCGCTCAGGCGCCGCCGTCCCTCGATGCCGCTGCGCCGCAAGGCCGGCAAGCTCACCGAAGCGACACCGGTGCATCGCGGCGAGCGCGAGATCATCGCCAGGAATTAGTTGTCCTGCTGCGACCTAAAATTTGTCATGGCCGGGCATAGCCGTCCAAAGGACGGCGTCGCTTCGCTCGCCTATATCCCGGCCATCTCGTTTCATAGGGCAGCGCATATCGTCCCTAAACGGGATGCCCGGCACAAGGCCGGGCATGACTAGTCGGCAGGCTCTATCGAAAAGGCTTACTGGCAGCGTTGCAGCGTGATCGTGCCGCCCTGTTGCTGCTGCATCTCGACGTGATCGGCGTCGACCTGGCGCAGCGTGTATTTGGACTGCGCATTGCTGATCTGCCCGGTGGTGAACTCGTCGACCACGCGATAGCGCGATCCTTCCGCGGTCACCGACCTGTTGCGATAGGTCGGCACGCCGCCATTGCTGTCTTGCCGCTGATTGCCGTTGAAGGTGATGACGCGCTTGCCGGAGCAATCGATCGCGCCTTTTTCCAAACTCGTCGTCTGGCCCCAAGATCCGGAAACCGGATAACTGTCGGCCAGCGCCGGCGCAGCGAGCGCACTGAGCAGCATCGCGGACAGAATCGTTTTGCGCATGCCACTAGGATCGGCGCGCCGGCGCCTAATTTCAAGCGCAGGCGATGCGGATGCTTAACAAACGCCGTGCCGAACGATCTTAATTGACGTGATTTTCGGGTTTTCTGGGCCGTTATCCGGCCCGCCGTCAGTGCATATCCGGCCGATTCCAGTGGTAGCCGGGTTTGCCATAATAGAAGCCGTTGGAGAACGGCGCCTCGATCTTGATGGCGTCGAGACGGACGCCGGCCTCCGTGGCGTCGATGCGGCGGTCGAGCACGGCGCGGAAAATCTTTGCCACCTGCACCATGTCGCAACTGTGCGGCGACAGACGGAAGCGCGTCACGCCCATCGCCTGCAGGTCGGCAAGCTCACCGGCCAGATTGAGATAATCGTGCGACATCGTCTGCACGCCGTTCACCGTCAAAAATGGCTTGTCCTCCAGCGTGCGCAGCGGCATGCCGTCGGGATCGACGTTGCAGATGAACTGGCAGGTGTCCTTGGTGCGGCCATGCGCGCGCGCGTGATAGCAGCGCGCCGAGAGCGCCAGCGGCAGCCGCCCGAACACCTGCGCTTCGAGGGTGACGCTGAGCTTGGGTGCTTGCGCAGCCAGCGCGCGGATGGCGGTCGCCGGCATTTCGGGCGGCAGGCAAACATTGCAGACGCCGTTGCTGGCGAGCACGGCCAGGGTGCGTTCATTGTAGACGTTGACGAAGGGACCGGCGTGATGCGGCCGTCCGCGCAGGCGCAGCAAAGCGGAGCCGTCGTTGGCCTCCACCGTGACGTCCGGCTCGGCGCAGATGTCGTCGATCATCTTGCGTTCCTGCTTGGACATCACCTCGGCCAGCGTGGAGCGCACAACGGTAATGCCGGCCGCCTTGAGCCGTGCCGCCACCGCCTCGAGATAGGGCTCGAACAGCGGCGCGCGCTTGAAGCAGATCACCTCGCCGACATAGACGGTCCCGATCGGCGATTCGTCGGCGATGCGAAAATAAAAATCGCGCCAGCTCTCCGGCTCCCAGTTGAACAGTACCGGCCCCAACGTGAGTTCGCTTGGCTGCGCCTGCATGGCTACCTCCACCGCTTGCTGGGGAAGGCGCCTTCGGTCTCGCGGCGGCCCTCGGTAAGCGCCAGCAGGCTGGCGAAGGCGGCCTCGCGGCCCGCCATGATGTCGTCGACCGCCTTGCGGAAGGCGCCGACCACCGACTTCACGTAAGCGCGGCTGCGCTGGCGGCCCTCGATCTTGAGCGCGGTGACGCCGGCGCGCATCAGGTCGGGCAGCAGCGCCGACAGATTGAGGCTGACCGGCTCCTCGAAAGCGTAATAGCCGCCCTGCTGCACGCCGCACAGATAGCGGCCCTTGCAGATGGTCGGATAGCCGGCGCTTTCGCCGCCGGCGAAACAGTCGATCACGTATTCGCCGAGCCGCGTCGTGAGGTTGCGCTCGGTATCCTCTTCATAATGCACCGCGGCCGCCGGCGAACAGACGCCGTCCATGTTGGTCGACTCGCCGGTCACGTAGTTGCTCAGGCTGCAACGGCCTTCCGCCATCATTCCGATATTGCCGAAGATGAAGGCCTCGATTTCGCACGGGATCTGGCTATGCAGCTCCGCGATCTCGGCGACGGTGAGCATGCGCGGCAGCACCACGCGCTTGACGCCGAATTGCTCGCAATAAAACCGGATCGCTTCGGGCGAGGAGGCGCCGGCCTGCACCGACAGATGCAGCCGCAAGTCCGGATGCGTGCGCGCGGCATAGTCGGCGACACCCATGTCGGCGACGATCACCGCGTCGACGCCGAGCTTGGCGGCGCCGTCGATCGCGTCACGCCATAGTTCGAACTTGCCGGCCGGCGGAAACGTATTGACCGCGAGCAGCAGCTTGGCGTTGCGGGCGCGCGCATAGGCAAGCGACTGCTCGACCTCGGCCACGGTGAAATTCAATCCGGGAAAATTACGCGCATTGGTCTCGTTCTGCAGGCCGCAATAGATCGCGTCGGCTCCGGCATCGACCGCGGTGCGTAATGCCGCGGGCGTTCCGGCCGGGCAGACCAGCTCGGGGCGTTGGTAGCCTTGCGCTTCGCTCATCGTTATCTCCCCCGCACCGAGCGCACGGCCGACAGAGCGAGCCCCGCCGGCCCCGACAATGGCCCGAAACTCGCAACCACACTGTCGAGCGCCGAGCCCTCGAAATCGTCGAGCGCATTGCGCAGCGCCACCACCGCTTCGGTATCCCCGCTCACCCGCAGGTCGCGCGAGAAGAAAAGCGCGTCGCCGTCGAGCGAGCCGTCGATCATGTCGAGCAGATTGAAGAAGGTGCCGGCGATCGCCGCGTTGTGGGCGGGCCGCTCATGGCGGCGATGCGCGGTGAGCAGCGGCCGGTCGGGCAAAGGCGTGAGCACCAGCACGAAGGGCAGATCGGTCGGATCGATCAGGAAGCGTTTTCCCGCGTGGGCCCCGAGCCGGTTGAACAGCTCAGGGCGCGAGGCCGCCACATGGCTGGCGATACGGGTGAATATCGGCTGCAGCAGCGCCAGCGGCACCGGCGCCAGCAGGATGCTGGGGACATTCTCCAATAGCGATTTGAGCGGCGACGCTGGGCGGCCCGCGCGGGGAGGGGCTAACATTGGGGAACCGTAGCGGGGCTGGCGCCGGCCGGATTTGATTAAGGTCAAGGCGCGCGCGTTATGGCTGGCGGGTGGCGGGCTGCGGCGGTCGGCCGCGACTATTCTGCTCTCCCATATCCCCCCGCGGTCGGGGTCTGGATGATGACGGCTTCATCGGCGTCGATCACCGTCTCGTCGCAGCCTTGCAGGCGCTCCATGCGGCCGTCCTTGCGGCGCGCCCAGTTCTCACCGATCTGGCCCGGTTCGCCGTCGGCCAGGCCAAACGGCCGCACCCGGCGGTGGCCGGACAGAATCGTGCATTCCATCTTTTCCAGGAAGCGGATGGTGCGGCGAATGCCGTCGCCGGCATTCCATTGGCCCTTACCGCCCGAGCCCTTGCGGATGTGGAAATCCTCCAGCACGACCGGATAGCGGAATTCCAGCACCTCCGGATCGGTCAGCCGCGTATTGGTCATGTGGGTGTGGACCGCGTCGGTGCCGGGGAAGCCGGGCCCTGCCGGCGAGCCCGAGCAGATGGTCTCGTAATACTGATGGCGCGCGTTGCCGAAATTGAGATTGTTCATGGTGCCTTGCGCGGCCGCGAGCGCGCCGAGCGCGCCGAACAGGCAATTGGTCACCGCCTGCGAGGTCTCCACGTTGCCGGCCACCACCGCGGCCGGATATTCGGGCGTGAGCATCGATTTCGGCGGAATGACGATGTTGATCGGCCTCAGGCATCCGGCATTCATCGGGATGTCGTCGTCGACCATGACGCGGAACACGTAGAGCACTGCTGCGCGCGTCACCGGCTCGGGTGCGTTGAAATTAGTCGGCTGCTGCGGCGAAGTGCCGGTGAAATCGACGGTGGCCTCGCGTTTATGCTTGTCGACCGTGATCTTCACCTTGATCGCGGTGCCCTGGTCCATCTCGTAGGAGAATTCGCTGTCGTGCAGCCGGTCGATGACGCGCCGCACGCTTTCGGCCGCGTTGTCCTGCACATGCTGCATGTAGGCCTTCACCACCGGCAGCGTGAAATGCGTCACCATCTTGCGCAGTTCGGCGACGCCCTTCTCGTTGGCGGCGATCTGCGCCTTGATGTCGTTGATGTTCTGCACCGGATTCCGCGCCGGATACCTGGCGCCGGAGAGCGCCGCCGTCAGCTCCTTTTCGCGGAAGCGGCCGCGGTCGACCAGCTTGAAATTGTCGAACAGCACGCCTTCCTGCTCGATGGTGGTGGCGTTCGGCGACATCGAGCCGGGCGAGATGCCGCCGACATCCGCGTGGTGTCCGCGCGAGGCGACCCAGAACAGGATCGACTTCTTCTTGTCGTCGAATACCGGCGTACACACAGTGATGTCAGGCAGATGGGTGCCGCCGTTATAGGGCGCGTTGATGACGTAGACGTCGCCCGGCCGGATCTTGCCCGCATTGTCGCGGATGATGGTCTCGACCGAGCGGTCCATGGAACCGAGATGCACCGGCATGTGCGGCGCATTGGCCACCAGCGTGCCGTCATGGGCGAACACCGCGCAGGAGAAGTCGAGCCGTTCCTTGATGTTGACGGAGTAGGCGGTGTTCTGCAGCGACACGCCCATCTGCTCGGCAATCGACATGAAGAGATTGTTGAAGACCTCGAGCATGACCGGATCGGCATGGGTGCCGATGGCGTGCGTGCGCTTGAGTTTTTTCGCGCGCGTGAGCACCAGATGATTCTTGGCGGTCAGTTCGGCCTGCCAACCCGGTTCGACCACGATGGTTTGGTGCGGCTCGACGATGATGGCGGCGCCCTTGACGCGTGAGCCGATTTTAAGCTGGTCGCGGGTATAGACATTGGCCTGGTGCCATCGCCCCGCCGAGAAAAACTTGGTGCGGCGCGCCGGCGCGGGCAGCTTGCCACGCCTGGTTTTGCTTGCCGGCTCGCGGAATTTGGCGCCGCCGCCGACCGCTTCCACCGACACCGCCTCGACCACCATCTGCTTACTGCGGTCGATGAAGCCGAAACGGGATTTGTGCGCCTTCTCGAAGGCGCGCGTCATCGCGGGCAGCGTGCCGGCGTCCACCACTAGCGCGGTGTCGGTGCCGGCGTAGCGGAGATGTGCGCGCACGAAGACCTTGATCTTGGCCATAGGCACGCCCTGCACGGCGACCTCCTTTTTGGCCTCGCGCCCGAGCCGCGTACCTTCGCGCTTGATCGCGGTGAGCGACTTGCCGCCGTAGCCAAGCTCGATCGCCTGCTGCCGGACGCTGCGGATGGAGGCCAAGCCCATGCCGTAGGCCGAGAGCAGCGAGGAGAACGGATGGATCAGCACCCGCGTCATGCCGAGCGCGTCGGCGACGAGACAGGCGTGCTGGCCGCCCGCGCCGCCGAAGCAGTTGAGCGCGTAGCGCGTCACGTCGTAGCCGCGCTGCACGGAAATCTTCTTGATCGCGTTCGCCATGTTCTCGACCGCGATCTTGATGAAGCCGTCGGCGATCTCCTCCGGCGATTTGTCGCCGGCCTGCGCCATGCTCACTTTCTGCGCCAGATTGTTGAAGTCATGCCGCACGGCCTTGGCATCGAGCGGTTCGTTCTGATGCGGTCCGAAAATCCTCGGGAAGAATTCCGGAATCAATTTGCCGACCATCACATTGGCGTCGGTCACCGCCAGCGGGCCGTTGCGGCGGTAGCATTTCGGCCCCGGATTGGCGCCGGCGCTGTCGGGGCCGACGCGGAAGCGCGCGCCGTCGAAATGCAGGATCGAGCCGCCGCCCGCCGCCACCGTGTGGATGAGCATCATGGGCGCGCGCATGCGCACGCCGGCGACTTCGGTTTCGAACGCGCGCTCGTATTCGCCGTCGAAATGGGAGACGTCTGTTGATGTCCCACCCATGTCGAAACCGATGAGCCGTGCGAAGCCGGCCTGCCGCCCGGTCTCGGCCATGCCGACCACGCCGCCGGCCGGACCTGAGAGAATGGCGTCCTTGCCCTGGAATAATTCCGCCGCCGTCAGCCCGCCCGACGACATCATGAACATGAGCCGCGCATTCGATCGCTTGGCGTCGAGATCGTGGTCCACCTGCGCCACGTAGCGCCGCAAGATCGGCGACAGATAGGCATCCACAACGGTGGTGTCGCCGCGCCCGACCAACTTGATCAGCGGGGACACTTCGTGGCTGACCGACACCTGCGTGAAGCCCATGTCGCGCGCCAGCGCCGCCACCTGGCGCTCGTGCTCGGGATAGCGGTAGGCGTGCATGAATACGATCGCCACCGCGGCGATGCCGTCGGTCTTGGCGGCTTCGAGATCGCGCCGTACGGCGGCCAGATCGGGCGTGCGCTCGACCGTGCCGTCGGCGCGCACGCGCTCGTCCACTTCGGCGACACGCTCGTACAACATGTCGGGCTTGATGATGTGGCGGGCGAAAATCTTCGGCCGCGCCTGGTAGCCGATCTTTAGCGCGTCGCGGAAACCCTTGGTGATGAGCAGCAGCGTGCGGTCGCCCTTGCGTTCGAGCAGCGCGTTGGTGGCGACGGTGGTGCCCATCTTCACGGCCCCGACGCGGCCGGCGGGGATCGGCTCGCCGGCTTTGAGCCCCAGCAGATCGCGGATGCCCTGCACGGCGGCGTCGGCATAGGCCTCCGGGTTTTCGGAGAGCAGCTTGTGCGCGACCAAACTGCCGTCCGGCCGCCGCCCGACCACGTCGGTGAAGGTGCCGCCGCGGTCGATCCAGAAATCCCAAAGCTTTGGTGGCGTCTTGGCGGGCATGGCCGTAGGGCGAGCGGTCTCGTGTGGCTGACAGTGAACCGCTCGCCCCGACTTTTAGCAAGCAGCGGCGGTGTGCCAAGCGGCACCGCCGCTGGGCGTTAGCTAGGGATGAGCGCCTTGACCATGCCCGATTGGCGGAATGTGCGCCTTTATCCGCGAGATCGTGTAGCGCTTGGCCTGCGCGGTCCATTGCGAGTCGACCGATTCCACCAGCCCGAACAGCCGCAGGTCGAGCGTCAGGTTCGACACGTAGAGGAAGTTTCCGTCCTTGCTGAAGTCGGGACTGGCTGGGAACAGCAGGCCTTGCGGGACGCCGGTTTTGTCGACACCGTCGAAGTCCCCGAGCTTGGCGATTGCTTTGCCGGTCGGATCGATCACCACGATCTCGTCGGCCTGGTTGGCTGCGACCCAGATGTTGTCGCGCGAGTCGAGCACCAGGCCGTCGGCGCCGTTAATGCTATTGGCGAACACCACAGGCGTGCCCGGAGTGCCGGCGGTCACTGGAATCTTGACGATTGTGTCGTTGCCCGTGTTGGCTACGAACAGCGTGTTGCCGGCTTTGTTGAAGCCGAGCCCGTTGGCGCCGAACGGCGGTACGCCGGTTGTGGCGAGCAGCGGATCCGTCACCCACGCGGTTCCGGCGCCGCCGCCCGGACCCGTCTTCCAAATGATGCCGTTGAAGGAATCGGAAACGTAGACATTTCCCGACGAGTCGAAGGTCAGTGCGTTGAGGCCGGGGGTGCTGGGCGGGCTGGTCGGCGTCATAAAGACGGAAGACGCGCCGGTCTGCGGGTCGACCTTGAGCACTTGCGCGGCGCCGAAGTCGATGACCAGCAGTGCATTGGTCATGGGATGAAAGCCGATCCCGAGCAGATGCGATGACGAGCCGGCGACGCTCTTTTGCCGTATGAGGTGGCCGTCGTGGCTGAACACATAAAGTTGTCCGGCGCCGCTGACCGGGCCGCTGCTATTGAACCCGAAGGTCGTGACATAGACGTTGCCGTCCTGTCCGACGGCCAAACCCTCGGGGCCGGTCGCTCCATCCGGCAAGACCGCAAACAAGTCGACGTCTCCACGATCCCAAGCTTGTGCGGGCGCGAGGTTGAGCGCCGACGTGAGAATACCGGCGCCGACGAGTGTAATGATGCTCAAGCGAATTCTCATTGAGTCCTCCCTGCGGTTGTGCGGCAGCGGGTGACCGGTCGAGAATTTTAAAGCTGGCAGCTCTTAGAGTTCCGCCGCCCTTGTTGACGAAGGCTTGAAGTCTATTCCATCGCAAGTTTTTGCCACAAGGGTGCTCGCGCCTTAGTGGCGGCGGCCTCGTATCCAGCCTGTCGGGGGTAACACAAGCCTGCTAGACTTGCGGGCTGGGGGCACCTCGCAATGCTGTGGGGAGCAACGCCATGACACTTCGCCGCCGTCAATTTCTGCAACTTGCCGCCGCCGCCGCCGCGTTGCCGGCCGTTGCCCGCGTCGCGCGCGCCGATACCTATCCGGTGCGCCCGGTGCGTATCGTCGTCGGTTTCCCGCCCGGTTCGGCGACCGATACGGATATGCGCCTGATCGCCGCGCCGCTGTCGCAACGGCTCGGGCAGGAATTCATCGTCGACAACAAGCCGGGCGCCGGCAGCAATCTCGCCGCCGAGGCCGTCTCCCGGGCGTCGCCAGACGGCTACACGCTGTTGGCGATGACGGTGACCAACGCGGTCAATGCCACGCTCTATCAAAACCTCGCCTTCGATATCCAGAAGGACATCGCGCCGGTCATAAGCACGTTTGAGTCGCCCAACACCCTGGCGGTCAATCCGTCGGTGCCGGCCAAGACGCTGCAAGAGTTCATCGCCTACGCCAAAGCCAATCCCGGCAAAATCAACTACGCCTCCTTCGGCGTCGGCAGCGCACCCAATATGAACGGTGAGCTGTTGAAGCTGATGGCCGGCATCGATCTCGTGCACGTGCCCTATCGCCAGAGTCCCGTGCCGGACCTGCTGAGCGGGCAGGTGCAGGCGTTCTTCGGCCCAATGCCGATCACAATCTCCTTCGTCAAAACCGGCAAATTGCACGCCTTGGCGGTATCGAGCGCCAAGCGCTCGCCGGCGCTGCCCGACGTTCCGGCCGCTGCGGAGGTTCTGCCGGGATTCGAGGCGAACATCTGGCACGGCATCGGCGCGCCGAAGGGAACGCCACCGGAGATCGTCGCGAAACTGAACAAAGAGATCAACGGCATCCTCGCCACGCCGGAAATCAAGGAGAAGTTTGCCAATATCGGCGGCACGGCGCTCGGTGGCACGCCGGAGGAATACGGCAAGTTCGTTGCTGCCGAGATCGAGAAGTGGGGCAAGGTGATCAAGGCGGCAAACATCAAGCCGGTGTCCGAACACTAGTGGAGAGGATTTGACATTCGCGACCACTTGGCCACGGGATCGAGAAGCGAATGTCAAATCCAAAGCTCCATTAGAACGTAATACTTGCTGGTGGTCCTTTGATTCTAACATTCGCAAGAGAGCCTGCCGAACCCGGACGCGAATGTTAGAATCGGACCACCAGATGTCCATGCTGAAGGTGCTGAGCGGCAACGGCCCGCGCGCTGCGGTGCGTGCGCTTTGCGACGAATTCGGGCGCGCAACCGGTGTCACGATCGACCTGCAGCTCGACGTCAATCCCGAAGTGATCAGGCGCGGCGAGGCCGGCGAAGCCTTCGACGTCGCGGTCGGCAATCCCTCGACCATCGAGCAGTTGATCAAGTCGGGCAAGGTTGTCGCCGGCAGCCGCGCCGATATCGGCAGTTCCGGTCTCGCCGTCGGCGTGCGCAGCGGGACCGCGAGGCCCGACCTCTCCACGGTCGATGCCGTCAGACGTACGTTGCTCGCCGCCAAGGCGGTTGCTTTTCCCGGCAAGGGCGCCAGCGGGTTGTATTTCGTCGAGCTGGTCGGCCGCTTGGGGCTCGCGCGCGAGATGCAGGGCAAGCTCAGGCCGATGGCCGCGGAGGATTGCGTCGAGGTGGTAGCGCGCGGCGAAGCCGACCTGGTCGTGGTGGTGGCGACCCGCATGGTCGGCGTCGCCGGCATCGACGTCGTGGGCCCGCTTCCGGAAGCATTGCAGACGAAAATCGGCTTTGCCGCCGGCTTGAGCGCGTCGTCCCCGCAGCCCGTTACCGCGAAGGCACTGATCGCGTTCCTCAGTGCGCCTGCCGCTGCCGCCACGCTGCGCGCCAACGGCGTTGAGCCGGCGAACTGAGTTTACGCTTTTGACCAGTCTTGCCACCAGCCGCCCGATGGCCCCATGCTCGGTATAATAGCCAGAACCGTTTCGGTCGGCGTGGAGGGCGATATGAAGAAATTCGTGCGTGTAGTGGCCGGGCTGCTGTTTGCGGGCGGCCTAGCGACGGCGGCTCAAGCGCAAACCAAATGGGACATGCCGACGCCTTATCCCGACGGCAATTTCCATACCCGCAACGTCGCCATGTTCGCCGCCGACGTGGCCAAGGCCACCGACGGCTCGCTCACCATCGCGGTGCATTCGGCCGGTTCGCTGATCAAGCACGCGGAGATCAAGCGCGCGGTCCGCCAGGGCACGACGCCGATCGGCGAAATGCTCGAGTCGCTTTCCTCCAACGAGGCGCCGGTCTATGGCGTCGATTCGATCCCGTTCCTCGCCACCGGTTATGACGCCTCGAAGAAGCTTTACGATGCGCAGAAGCCTTACTTGCAAAAACAGCTCGCTTCGGAAGGGCTGATGCTGCTCTATTCGGTGGCTTGGCCGCCGCAGGGAATTTACGCCAAGCGCGAGATCAAGTCGGTCACGGATCTCAAGGGCCTCAAGTTCCGCACTTATAACGCCATGATCGGCCGCATTGCCGCACTGGTCGGAGCGATCCCGACCCAGATCGAGGTGCCCGACCTGCCGACCGCGTTCGCCACCGGACGCGTCGACGTGATGATCACCTCGGCCTCGACCGGCGTCGACACCAAGTCGCAGGATTATCTCACGCACTACATCGACACCCAGGCCTGGCTGCCGCGCAATATCGTGATCGTGAACAAGGAGGCGTTCGACAAGCTGACGCCGGCGCAGCAGAAGGCGGTTACCGATGCGGCCAAGGTCGCGGAGGAGCGTGGCTGGAAAATGTCGATCGAGGAGATGACGATCAAGACCAAGGCGCTCAAGGACGCCGGCATCATCGTGCTGCCGCCGACGCCTGAGCTTAAGGCAGGCTTTGCCAAGGTCGGCGACACCATCGCCTCCGAATGGGAAAAATCCGCCGGACCCGACGGCGTCGCCATGCTGGCGGCGTTTAGGAAGTAAGTGACGACGCGCGCCAAAGCTAACGCCGTCACCCTGAGGTGCGAGCCGCGTCGGCGGCGAGCCTCGAAGGGTGGCGGCCGTTCATCCTTCGAGGCCTGCGCTACGCGCGGCCACCTCAGGATGACGGAGAAAACTGCGTAGCCGCATGCGCCGCATCCTCGACAATCTCTATGGCGTCACGCTCTGGGCCTCCGCCCTCTGCCTGTGCGTCATCGCGCTGCTGGTCGGCGCCCAGCTGGCCATGCGGCTGGTCGACGGCGCGCTGGCGCTCGTGCATCTGCCGCGCACCGATTTCGTTATCCTCTCGCTCAACGAAATCTGCGGTTATCTGCTGGCGGCGGCGAGCTTCCTGGCGCTGGCCGGCACGCTGAAGGCCGGCGCGCATATCCGTGTCACCTTGGTGCTCGGAGCGTTGAGCGAGCGCACGCGCTACTTTATCGAAATCTGGGCCTTCGGCTTTGCCGCCGCCGCCTGCGGCTACGGGACCTGGCAGCTCGTCACGTTCACCTGGGTGTCGTTCCGCTTCCATGAAGTCTCGCCCGGGGTCATCCGCGTGCCGCTGGCCTATCCGCAAGCCGGCATGGCGCTGGGTGCGCTCATCCTCACCATCGCGTTGCTCGACGAGCTCGTCGTCGTCATCACCCGCGGCCGCCCGACCTTCCGCGTCGCCGAGGACGCGATCACGCTGGGAAAGGAGGGCTGAGCGCATGATCCCGAAAAGTGGGAACCGGTTTTCGGACAAGATCATGCGCAAGGAAAAGCGATGAACGAGCTCCAGCTCTCGCTCGCGCTGATGCTGCTGCTGTTCGCCATTCTCGGCTCCGGTGTGTGGATAGCCATGGCGCTCGCGGTCTGTGGTTTCGCCGCGGTCTTGACCAAGGTGGCGACGCCGCCCGGCCAGGTGCTGGCCACCTCGATGTGGGCCGCCTCCAATTCCTGGGATCTCACCGCCTTGCCGATGTTCATCTGGATGGGCGAGATCCTCTACCGCACCAAACTTTCCGACGACATGTTCGAGGGTCTCGCGCCCTGGGTGCAGAAGCTGCCCGGCCGGCTCCTGCATGTGAACGTGATCGGCTGCGCCATCTTCGCCGCGGTGTCGGGCTCTTCGGCCGCCACCTGTGCCACGATCGGCCGTATCGCGCTGCCGGAACTGCTCAAGCGCGGCTACGACGAGAAGATGGCGGTCGGCACGCTCGCCGGTTCCGGCACGCTCGGGCTGCTGATCCCGCCCTCGATCATCATGATCGTCTATGCGACGGCGACCGACCAATCGATCGCGCGGCTTTTCATCGCCGGCGTCTTGCCCGGCATCATGCTGGCCGGCCTGTTCATGGGCTTCATTATCGTCTGGGCAATGTTCAACCAGGCGCGCATGCCGCCGCCCGAGCCGCACGTGCCGTTCCGCGCGCGGGTCTACGCCTCGCGCCGGCTGATCCCGGTCACTCTGCTCATCCTCGGCGTCATCGGCTCGATCTATGGCGGCTTGGCCTCGGCCACCGAGGCGGCGGTGGTCGGCGTGTTTCTCTCGATCGCTCTATCGTGGTGGTCGGGCACGCTGACCAAGGAAGGCTTCCGCGATGCGCTGATGGGCGCGACGCGCACCAGCTGCATGATCGCCTTCATCCTGGCCGGCGCGGCGTACCTGACCGCCGCCATGGGTTTCACCGGCATCCCGATCGCGCTGGCGGAATGGATCAGCGGCTACAACATGTCGTCGTGGATGCTGCTCACCGTGCTCACGCTGTTCTACATCTTGCTCGGCTGTTTCCTCGACGGCATCTCGATGGTGGTGCTGACCACCTCGATCATCATCCCGCTGGTGGTCAAGGCCGGCTTCGATCTGATCTGGTTCGGCATCTACGTCGTGCTGGTGGTGGAGATGGCGCAGATCACGCCGCCGGTCGGCTTCAATCTCTACGTCCTGCAAGGCATGACCGGGCGCAACATCTTCACCATCGGCGCCTACGCGCTGCCGCTGTTCTTCCTGATGTGCACCGCGGTGGTGCTGGTGGCGATGTTCCCCGGCATCGCGCTCTGGCTGCCCTCGACCATGCTGGACGTGAAATAACGGCCCGCGCAGACGAACATTTTTGCTCCGCGCCGGCCGAGTGCCTGTTCTGCCGAACGTCTGGTCACCTCGGGCAGACGAACATCGCTGTTCGCGCTGTTCGGCCTAGCGCGGCTTCGCGTCGACCTTGGTGATCAGGACCTGGAAATTACTGCCCTGCAAGGTGATGTTGTAGGAAATCGTCGCCGTCTCCGCCGCCGTCTCGATATGCGCCTCGCAGCTCTGGAGTGACGACGTTTCGCTCACCGTCTTTATGTTGTTGAGCACGGTGAGTTCGGCGTTCTTCTCCTTGAAAATGTCGCGGATGAGCGCGGTAGTCGAATCCGCCGCGCAACCCGGCAACTGCGGGGCAAAGGCGTTGTACAGCTTGAGCAGTCCGAGCAGCCCGATGATAATGCCGAGCGCGATCATGGCCCAGGCTTGGGCTTTCTGCCAGAACGTCTTCGGTGCTTGGGCCGGCACCGCCGGCGGCGTTGCAGGATTGCTTGTGTCAGCCATTTTATAGGTCCCCCGTTACGCCAGCGAGATTATGGGTCTACGCGGCGGCGCGCCACAAAAAGGATCCGCAAAGGCGCGAAGGGAGCATTGGTCGGGGGCGGCTCAGCGCCTCTTGACCCGCATGCGCTGGCCGACGAGGACGGCGGCGACGACTGCGGCGGCATAGAAGAGAGTCGAGGGGTCGAAGCGCTCGCCGTTCACCGGCACGGCGAGCGCGACAATGATGAACGGCTGCAGGAGCATCAGTTGGCCGACACGGGCGACGCCGCCCATCGCCATGCCGGCGTTGAACACGAAGAAGGCAAAGAACTGGCTCACCAGGCTGACATAGGCGAGCGCGCCCCAGGCCGATGCCGGCATAGTGGCCAGCGATGACGGCCACAGGAAAAACGTGGCGAGCAGCGAGAGCGGCAGAACCATCGCGACCTGCCAGGAGATCACCTCCCAGCCGGGCCGGTGCAAGCTCAGCCGGCCGGAAAGCGCATAGCCGAACGCGCCGCTGACGACCGTGCCGAGGAGATATAGATCGCCGAGCTCGATCGTATGCGCGCCGCTGTGGCGCACCATGAAGACGAAAACGATAACGGCGCCGGCTACGCTCGCAAGCCAGAAACCGAGGCTGGGTCGTTCATGGGTGACCAGCGCCGCCGCCGCGACAGTGGCGAGCGGAACGATCCCGAGCACGACGCCGCCGTGCGAGGCCGGCACCTGCGTCATTGCCAGCGCCATGAAGACCGGGAACCCGACGATCGTGCAAAGTCCGGCGAGCGCGAACTCGCGCCACAGCCGGTGCGTCGGCCACGGCCGCCGCAAGACGAGCAGCAGAAGTAAACCACAACAGCCGGCGATACCCGCCCGCGCGGCGCTGAGAAACAGGGGATCGAGCGTGGCGATGGCGATGCGGGTTGCCGGCAGCGTGCCGCCGAACAACAGGACGCCGGCAAAGCCGAGCGCGAGGCCGAGTTTTTCGGGGGAGGTCGACGTCATAGGAGGTGCGCAAGCTAGTCGCTCCGATCCGATCAAGCCAGCAAAAGCATTTGATCGGGCCGATCGTCATGTCGGATCAATCCAAAATTGGCGGGGGCCCGGCGGGTTTTTCCGCCGAGCCCCCGTTTGAAGTATCAGCCGGCCTGTAAGCCGGGTTCTGTATGGCCCGCGGGTCAGACCCGCAGACGTGACGGCCATTCCTCTGGTACGCCGGTTGCCCGGCGCATCAAGCAACCTACCCGAACGACTGGTCCGGACGGACCTGGAGCTTTCGCCCCAACGTCGTTCCTATTCGGTCTTGCTCCCGGTGGGGTTTGCCGTGCCGTTTCCGTCGCCGGAAACGCGGTGCGCTCTTACCGCACCGTTTCACCCTTACCGCAGCCAAAACGCTACGCAGCCGCGGCGGTCTGTTCTCTGTGGCACTGTCCCTGAAGCCTCGCCCCGTGAGGAGCTCAACTCCGCCGGACGTTATCCGGCACCGTTCGTCCATGGAGCCCGGACTTTCCTCCCCGGCCGCCTTTCGGCATTGGCGCGGAGCGGCCGTCCGGCCGACTGATACGGATAGCAATGGGGTCGGGTGGCTGCCGCGTCAAGAGCGAGAAACCGAGAGCGTTAAAGCGGTCTAATTAGGTCAGCGACGCCGGGCGGGTCTCCAGCAACGCGCGCAGCGTGAGCTGGGTGGACGCATCGGCGACGCCATTGACCTGGCCCGGACGAAAATGGCGCTGAAACGCGGCGACCACTTGACGCGTGGCGTCGTCGTAGCTGCCGGTTTCCTCGATTCCGTAACCGTAACCCTGTAGCGTGCGCTGCAGCCGCGCTACCGGCTCGCCGCGCTCGCCCGGACTGAGCGTCGGGCCGTCGAGATTGAGCGGGGCCGGGCGGACCCAATGGCCAATGCCGGAATCGCTCAGCAGATCCCAGGGAAATTTCTCGCCCGGATCCTGCTTGCGCAAAGGCGCCACGTCGGAATGTCCCAGGATGCGGTCGGCGCTGATCGGCCCGCGGCGCGTGATGATCGAGCGGCAGATCGAGATCACCGCCGCGATCTGCCGCAGCGGAAAAGCGCTGTAGCCGAACTCGTGCCCCGGATTAACGATCTCGATGCCGATCGAGCATGAATTGATGTCGCTTTCGCCGGCCCAGGACGACACCCCGGCGTGCCAGGTGCGACGTTCCTCCGGCACGCATTGCACGATGCGGCCGTCCTCGAACACGACGTAATGGGACGACACGCTGCTGTCCGGCGCGCACAGCCGTTGCAGCGCGGCCTCGCCGGTCCGCATGCCGGTATAGTGCAGCAGGATCAGGTCGGGCACGCGGCCTTGTCTGCGCTCGTCATGATTGGGCGAGGGCACGACATCGGCGACGATGAAAGAATCCGGCGGAAACGCCGACATGGGCCGGAACCATAGTTGAATGCGCGAGGCGCGGGATGCGCATCATTCACTGTGCCCATCCGAAAAAGCAAGGCGTCTCGCAGCCGGAATAAAATCGCGGCCCGGACGGCGATTACCATCCGGACCGCGCTTCCTGTTGGAAGGGCTTACTTGCCTGTCGGCGGCGTGTTGGTCGATGGGCGCATGCCGCCGCCCGAAAGGCTGTTGAGACCGCCGCCCGAGCCGGACGTGGTCGGGCGCGGCGGTTCATAGCGGGCGAAATTCTGCGCCTGCTTGAGCTGGTCCGCGCTCATCGAAATCTTGAGCTTGTCGGCCGCGCCGTTTGTCCCGGGCACGGCCTCGAACGAACTCGGCGCCAGCGCCACTTCCTTCGACCCCACGCCGAGGAAGCCGCCGACCGCAACCACGTAGGCTTCGATCTTGCCGCTCTTGTCGAACAGTATGTCGCTGATGCTGCCGATCTTCTGATTGTCGGAGCCGACCACGTCGGTGCCCCTGAATTTCGACGCCACCCATTGATCGGGCTTCTGCGATGTCACGACGTCCGCCTTGCCGCCTGCTTTGTCTGCGGCTGCGGGGGGACTGGAACTCGAACTCGACGGGGCATTAGGCGACTGCGCCAATGCCCCGGATACCATCAGCGCGCCAATGGCCGCGCCTATTGTCAGTTTTTTGATCATGGATCGCCTCCTTGTTCGCGCTTGGAACTTCGCGCTTATCCGTTGGACGGATTTGACCGCCCGTGTTTGCCAACTCGCGGCTGAATTTTATTGTTCCGTGGAATTTTCTAAATTTGGCCGCTTTGCAGCGTCGCCATATTTGCATTGCCCGGAACCGCGCGAGCATTTAGCCGCCCGGAAATACGGCGGTGGCAAGAAATCCTTAAGTTTAAGGGCCGTTAATGAGATTCCGACGATGCAATGCGTCGGCGTCCAGGAGGGGGGCGCCGGGGCAGGGTCATTCCATTGATGCCCATGATATCCCATGATTTTTCGCGATTTCTCATTGAGGATGGCCAACCGCTCAAATTCCACGGGCGACTCGGCAATCCCGGAGTGCTCCGTCCGTTCGTGCCACGCCCGGCCGGCGGCACACAGCGCGCTCGGAGCACGCGAATGACAGCGGGCGGCGACGGCTTTGCGGCTGTCGTTGGCGCACCCGCCCTCCATATTCCCGTACTCGGCCGCGCCGCCGTTGAGTTCCTCGACGTTCGTGACGGCGGCGTCTATATCGACGCCACTTTCGGCGCCGGCGGCTATACGCGCGCCATCCTCAGCCAGGCCAAGGCGCGTGTGATCGGCATCGATCGCGACTCGAACGCGATCACGCTCGGTGCGGACCTCGTGCGAGTGGCCGACGGCCGCCTCACTGTGATCGAGGACCGATTTTCCAATCTCGACAACGCCGCCCGCGCCGCCGGCTTCGACGCGGTCGACGGCGTGGTGCTCGACCTCGGCGTTTCCTCCATGCAGCTCGACAGGGCCGAGCGCGGCTTCTCCTTCCGCCTCGACGGGCCGCTCGACATGCGCATGGGCGGCGACGGCCCGAACGCGGCCGATGTCGTCAACGCGGCGAGCGAGCGCGATCTTGCCAACATCGTTTTCATTCTTGGCGAGGAGCGCCATTCGCGCGGTGTCGCGCGCGCCATCGTCAAGACCCGCGCGCAGACGCCGATCCGCACGACGCGGGCGCTCGCCGATATCGTCGCCTCTGCGGTGCGTTCGCGACCGGGAGACATCCACCCCGCTACCCGCACGTTCCAGGCGCTGCGCATCTTCGTCAACGACGAGCTTTCCGAACTGGTCGGTGCGCTTACCGCCGCCGAGCGGATCCTCAAGCCGCGTGGCCGCCTGGTCGTGGTGTCGTTCCATTCGCTCGAGGATCGCATCGTCAAGTCGTTTATCTCCGGCCGCGGCGAAATGCGCGCCGGCTCGCGGCACGCGCCCGAACTCAAGCGCCCGGCGCCGACCTTCCGCGCGCTCACCAAGCGGCCGGTGACCGCCGATGCCGACGAGATCGCCCGCAATCCGCGCGCCCGCTCGGCCAAGCTGCGCGCCGCCGAGCGTGAGCCGGCGCCCGCGCGCGATGATGAGGCGTCCGATTTGTTGCCGCGCCTGCCGGCGCTCGCCGATGTTCTGAAGGGGCACTGAGCATGCGCCTCTTGAACATCTTCGTGATCTGCGCGCTCATCCTGGCGGCGTCTTTCGTCTACAAGATCAAGTTCGATTCCACGCTGCAGGCCGAGCAGGTCGCCAAACTCGCCGGTCAATTGCGCCGCGAGCGCGACGCCATCGCGAGCCTGCGCGCCGAATGGGCGCGGCTCGATACCCCGGGCCGCATTCAGGGTCTGGTCCACCGCCATTTGGCGCTGCGGCCGATCCTGCCGACGCAATTCGACAGCTTCGACCGGCTGCCCGAACGCCCCCCGGCCGTTGCGCCGTCCGGCGACCCGATCGGCGCCATGATCGTGCCGGCGGCGCCGGATACGACCGGCAGCGTGCCGGCGCAACGGTGATCGCATGACCGCAGCCTCGAAATCGCTGGAGACCCGCTGGCAACGCTGGCTGCGCTCGTTTCTTTACGGGCACAATGTCGACCGCAATGTGAAGGCCAAGGCGCGGCTAGGCCTCGCCATGGTCGCCTTCGCCGCCGTCTATGGCGTCATCGCCTTGCGCCTCGTCATGTTCGCCGAACAGAGCGACGGCTATGCCATCCGCCGCAGCGTTGGCCAGGACGCGCTCGCCACCGCGCGGCCCGATATCCTTGACCGCAACGGCACGGTCCTGGCCACCGACGTGAAGGCGCCGTCGCTGTTTGCGGAACCGCGCAAGCTTATCGACGTGGATGAGGCGGAGGAACTGCTCACCGCGGTGTTGCCCGATCTCGACGCGACCGAAGTGCGCGAGCGTCTGTCGTCCAAGCGCGGCTTCGTTTGGCTCAAGCGCGAGATCACGCCGAAGCAGCAGCAGGAGATCCACCGGCTCGGCATTCCCGGAGTCGGCTTCCTCACCGAGAACAAGCGCGTTTATCCCAACGGGCCGGTGGTCTCGCACGAGATCGGCCATGTGAATATCGACAACCAAGGCATCGCCGGCATCGAGAAATGGCTGGACGGGCAGGGGCTCGCCGCGCTGCACATGGCGGGCCTTGCCACCGATCAGTTGCAACAGCCGGTGCAGCTCGCGCTCGATCTGCGCATCCAGTTCGCGTTGCGCGACGAACTCGTCGCCGCGCGCGAGAAGTTCAAGGCCAAGGCTTCGTCCGGCGTCATCGTCAACGTCAATACCGGCGAGATCCTCGCGCTGGCGTCCGAGCCTGACTACGACCCCAACAATCCGCGCGAGGCGAACGATCCGACCCGCATCAACCGCCTCACGACCGGCGTCTACGAAATGGGCTCGACCTTCAAGTCGCTGACGCTGGCGATGGCACTCGACAGCGGCAAGGTGACGCTCGACTCCAAGTTCGACGCGCGCGGCGATCTGCACTACGGCAAGTTCACCATCCACGACTTCCACGCGCAGCATCGCATTCTCAGCGTGCCCGAAATCTTCACCTATTCGTCCAACATCGGCACCGCGCGCATGGCGCTCTCGCTCGGTGTCGACTACCACAAGGCGTTCCTGAAGAAACTCGGCCAGCTCGACCGGCTGCGCACCGAATTGCCTGAAAGCGCCGAGCCGCTGGTGCCGAAACATTGGGGCGAGCTCAACACCGTCACCATCGCCTTCGGCCAGGGCCTGTCGGTGGCTCCGCTGCAGGCGGTGATGGGCATTTCCGCGCTGGTGAACGGCGGCAAGCTGATCGCGCCGACCTTCCTCAAGCGCGATCAGGCCGAGGCCGATCGGCTGGCCAAACGCGTGATCAAGCCGGAAACGTCGGATAAAATGCGCTATCTGATGCGCCTAAACGTGGAAAAGGGCACCGCCACCCGCGCCAATGTCGCCGGTTATTATGTCGGCGGCAAAACCGGCACCTCGGAAAAAGTGGTGGGCGGGCGCTATTCCAAGACCAAGGTTTTGACCAGTTTCACCGCCATTATGCCGGCCGACAATCCGCAATATCTGTTGTTGATCATGCTCGACGAACCGCAGGGCCTGGCAGAAACTCATGGCTTCGCCACGTCCGGCTGGAACGCGGTGCCGGTCGGCGCCAAGGTGATCGAACGCGTGGCGCCGTTGTTGGACATCCCGCCGCGCTTCAATTTGCCGAAGGCCGATCAATTGCTGCTGGCGAGCGCGAAGGAAAGCCGATAGCGCGTGTCGCGCTTGCGGCAACCCAAAGTCCGCTCATTCCCGCGTAAGCGGGAATCCAGGAGCGGCGCGCAATCTGGGTACCGGCTTTCGCGGGGACGAGCGGGGGTTTATTAGGTTTTTATGAAGCTAGCTGACCTGCTCATCGATGATGCCCAACTCGAACCGCGATCCGCCGGCATCGAAATTGCCGGCATTGCCGCCGACAGCCGCAAGGTCAAGGCGGGCTTCCTGTTTTTCGCCATTGCCGGCGCCAAGGCCGACGGCGCGCATTTCGCCAAACAGGCGGCAGCGGCAGGAAGCGTGGCGGTCGCGGCCGAGCAGCGCCCCGACGGATTGCCTGCGCACGTCGCCTTCGTCCCGGTGAGCAACGCGCGCCGCGCGCTTGCTTTGGCGGCGGCGAAATTTTTCCCGCGCCAGCCCGGCACGATTGCCGCGGTCACCGGCACCAGCGGCAAGACCTCGGTCGCCGCCTTCACGCGCCAGATCTGGGCGCAGTTCGGATTGCAGAGCGCCAGCATCGGCACCATCGGCGTGGTCTCGCCGCGCGGCGAAAAATACGGCTCGCTCACCACGCCCGATCCGGTCGAGTTGCACCGCACCCTCGATCGGTTGGCGGGCGAGGGCGTCACGCATCTCGCGCTCGAGGCTTCTTCGCACGGCCTCGACCAGCACCGGCTCGACGGCGTGCGCATCGCCGCCGGCGCCTTTACCAACTTGTCGCGCGATCATCTCGACTATCATCCGAGCATCGAAGCCTATCTCGCCGCCAAGCTGCGCCTGTTTGAGGCGCTGATCGCACCAAGCGGTACGGCGGTGATCGATGTCGACGATTGCTATGCGGGGCAGGTGGTCGAGGCCGCAAGAAGGCGCGGCCTCAAAGTCATGACGATTGGTGTGCAGGGTGATGACGTCAAACTTGTCGGCGGCGCCATCGACGCCTTTGCGCAAGTCGTCACCATCGCCCATGGCGGCCGCACATATAAAGTGAGGCTACCGCTGGTCGGCGCCTTCCAGGTGCAGAACGCGGCGGTCGCCGCCGGTCTGGCGATCGCGACCGGCGCCGAGCCGGCGCGCGTGTTTGCCGCCCTCGATAATCTCGCCGGCGCCAAAGGCCGGTTGGAATTGGCCGGCACCAAGAACGGCGCGCCGATCTTCATCGACTATGCGCACAAGCCGGACGCGCTCAAGAAAGCGCTTGAAGCGCTGCGTCCCTACGTCAGCGGCAAATTGGTGGTGGTGTTCGGCGCCGGCGGCGACCGCGACGCCGGCAAACGTCCGATCATGGGCCGCATCGCGGCGGAGAACGCCGACCGTGTTATCGTCACCGACGACAATCCGCGCAGCGAGCAGCCAGCCGCGATCCGCGCCGCGATTCTGGCGGCCGCGCCGGGCGCCGCCGAGATCGGCGACCGCAACGACGCGATCCGCGCCGGCATCGCCGCCTTAAATGCCGGTGACGTGCTGCTGATCGCCGGCAAGGGTCACGAGACCGGCCAGATCGTCGGCGATCATATCTTGAAATTTTCCGATCACGACGCGGTCGCCGCCGCCCTGCAGGGCAAAGTGGCATGACCGCGTTGTGGACCCTCGATGACATGGCGGCCGCCATGCGCGCGCAAAAGTCGGGCGTTCTGCCGGCGGAGGTGCCGGGAATTTCCATCGACAGCCGCAGCATGGCCAAGGGCGAGGCCTTCTTTGCCATCAAAGGCGACAATCGCGACGGCCATGACTTTGTCGAGGGCGCGCTCAAATCTGGCGGCGGGCTCGCGGTGGTGGCGCGCGACCAGCGCGACCGCTTTGGCGCCGACGCGCCGCTGCTGATCGTCACGGACGTGCTCGATGCCTTGCGCGACCTCGCCCGCGCCGCGCGCCTTCGCTCGCAGGCGAAAATCATCGCCGTCACCGGCTCGGTCGGCAAGACCAGCACCAAGGAGGCACTGCTGCTGGCGCTTTCCGCCGATGGCGAGGCCCATGCCTCAGCCGCCTCCTACAACAACCATTGGGGCGTTCCGCTGTCGCTCGCCCGCTTGGCGGCCAGCGCCAAATACGCGGTGTTCGAGATCGGCATGAGCCATGCCGGCGAGATCACGCCGCTCACCAAACTGGTGCGCCCGCATGTGGCGATCATCACGGCGATCGCACCGGTGCACCTGGAATTCTTCGGGTCGCTGAAAAAGATCGCCGACGCCAAGGCGGAAATCTTCGCGGGGCTTGAGCGGGGCGGCGCCGCGGTGCTCAATCGCGACAGCCGGCAATACGCGCATCTTGCCGGAGCCGCCGCGGCGGCCGGCGTTACGCGCGTTATGACGTTCGGCGCGAATGCCAAAGCTGACGCGCGGCTGTTGCGCTGTTCGCTGCAGGCGGAAGTCTCCACCGTGCAGGCGCGCATCTTCGGACAGGACATCACCTACAAGCTCGGCGCCCCCGGCAAGCATCTGGTGCTCAATTCGCTCGCGGTGCTGGCGGCCACGACGCTGGCGGGGGCCGATCTGGCGCTGGCCGCGCTCGCGCTCGATAAACTCAAACCGGCGAGCGGGCGCGGCACCCGCGCTATCCTGCGTGTGCCCGGCGGCAGCGCGCTGCTGATTGACGAGAGCTACAACGCCAACCCGGCTTCGATGGCTGCCGCCATCGCCTTGCTCGGCCAGGCGACACTCGGCGATCAGGGCCGCCGCATCGCCGTGCTGGGCGATATGCTGGAACTGGGTGCGCAAGGACCGGCGCTGCACCGCGGTCTTGCGGCGCCGATCGGGGCCGCCGGGGTCGACTTGGTATTTTGCAGTGGGCCGCTGATGCGCGCGCTCTGGGAGGCCCTTCCCTCGGGCCGCCGGGGCGGCTATGCCGTGACCGCGGCGGAACTGGAACCCGCCGTGCTCGCCGCCGTTCGCGCCGGCGATGCGGTGATGGTGAAGGGTTCGCTGGGCTCGAAAATGGGCCCTATCGTCAAAGCGCTGGAACGGCAATTTGCCAGACCGGCCGCGCTCGAACAGGCGCCGGCGCAAAGCGTGTAATGCGTGTGTTGACGGTTCCCGCGCTGGGCTGAAGAGCGGCAGGATTTAGTCTGATGTTCTATTGGCTGACCCAATTCTCCGACAAGATTTCGTTCTTCAACGTCTTCCGTTACATCACGTTTCGCACCGGCGGCGCCGTCGTCACCGCGCTGGTGTTTGTATTCCTGTTCGGCGGCCCGATGATCGACCTGCTGCGTCTCAAGCAGGGCAAGGGCCAGCCGATCCGCAACGATGGGCCGCAGTCGCATCTGGTCAGCAAGAAAGGCACGCCCACGATGGGCGGGCTGATGATCCTCTCCGGCCTGATGGTCTCGACCGTGCTGTGGGCGAACCCGACCAGCCTTTATGTGTGGATCGTGCTCGGGGTGACGCTGAGCTTCGGGCTGATCGGGTTTTATGACGACTATCTAAAAGTCACCAAGCAGAGCCATGCCGGCTTTGCCGGCCGCACGCGCCTCATCGCCGAGGCGCTGATCGCGGTCATCGCGGTCACCGCGCTGTCGCATCTGGGCAAGGGTCCGCTCGCCACCTCGCTGGTGTTCCCGTTCTTCAAAGCATTGGTGATCAATCTCGGCTGGGTGTTCGTTTTGCTCGGCACCTTCGTCATCGTCGGCGCCGGCAATGCGGTCAACCTCACCGACGGGCTGGACGGCCTCGCGATCGTGCCGGTGATGATCGCAGCGGCGACTTTCGGGCTGATCTCGTACCTTGCTGGCAACCTGGTGTTTGCCGACTATCTGCAAATCCATTACGTCGCCGGCACCGGCGAGTTGGCGGTGCTGTGCGGTGCCGTCATCGGAGCGTCGCTTGGTTTCCTGTGGTTCAACGCGCCGCCCGCCTCGATCTTCATGGGCGATACCGGCTCGCTCGCGCTCGGCGGTATGCTCGGCGCGGTGGCGGTGGCGATCAAGCACGAGATCGTGCTGGCCATCGTCGGCGGGCTGTTCGTGCTGGAGGCGGTGTCGGTGATCGTGCAGGTGGTCTCGTTCAAGCTCACCGGCAAGCGCGTGTTCAAGATGGCGCCGATCCACCATCACTACGAGCAGCTCGGCTGGACCGAGCCGCAGATCGTGATCCGGTTCTGGATCGTCGCCGTGGTGCTGGCGCTCGCAGGGTTGGCGACGCTGAAGTTGCGATGATCCCCGTCACCACGTTCACAGGTCAGAAGGTCGCGGTCTTCGGCCTCGGCAGTTCCGGCCTGCTGTCGGCGCGCGCGCTCGCCGCGGGCGGCGCCGAAGTCATCGCCTTCGACGACGACGACAAGAAGGTCGCCGAGGCGCGCGCCGCCGGCTTCACGACGCAAGACCTGCGCGCGCTCGATTGGTCCGCCGTTGCGGCGCTGGTGCTGACGCCGGGCGTGCCGCTCACGCATCCAACCCCGCATTGGGCGGCGGCGCTCGCGCGCAAAGCCAATGTCGAGATCGTCGGCGACATCGAATTGTTCTGCCGCGAACGCGCGAAATCGGGCAGCGCTTGTCCGCTCGTCGCCATCACCGGCACCAACGGCAAGTCGACCACCACCGCGCTGATTGCGCACCTCATCGCCAACGCTGGCTGCGACGCCCAGATGGGCGGCAATATCGGCGTGCCGGTGCTGGCGCTCGATCCGTTCGCGGCGGGGAGGCACTATGTGCTGGAAGTGTCGTCCTATCAGATCGATCTTGCGCCCTCGCTGAAGCCAACCGTCGGCATTTTGCTCAACGTCACGGAGGACCATCTCGACCGTCACGGCACCATGACGAACTATGCGGCCATCAAGGAACGGCTGGTGGCGAACGCCGACACCGCGGTGATCGGGGTCGATGATGAATGGACGCAGCACACCGCCGAGCGCATTGAGCGCGCCGGCAGGAAAGTCGTTCGGTTGTCGGTGCTGGCGCCGCTGCGCGACGGGTTCTACGCCGAGGGCAGCCGCATCATGCGCGTGGTCGGCGGCAAGGCGCAGGCGATGGCCGAGCTCGCCGGCATCGGCAGTTTGCGCGGGGCGCACAACGCGCAGAACGCCGGCGCCGCCATCGCCGCCTGTCTCGCGCTTGGGCTCGATCCGGCCGTCATTCAAAAAGGCCTGGCGAGTTTTCCCGGGCTTGCGCATCGCATGCAGCAGGTCGGCCGCAAGGGGAATGTCTTGTTCGTCAATGATTCGAAGGCGACCAACGCGGATTCCGCCGCCAAGGCGCTGGCGAGCTTCAGCGATATTTTCTGGATTGCCGGCGGCAAGCCGAAGACCGGCGGCATTGCCAGCCTGGCCGAATTCTTCCCCCGCATGCGCAAAGCCTATCTGATCGGCGAGGCGGCGTCCGAATTCGCCAGGACGCTCGACGGCATGGTGCCTTACGAGATCGTCGGGACACTCGACCGCGCCGTGCCGCTCGCCGCGCGCGACGCTGCGGCCTCCGGCCTCAAGGAACCGGTGGTGCTGCTGTCGCCGGCCTGTGCCTCGTTCGACCAGTATCCGAACTTCGAGGTGCGCGGGAAGGCATTCACCGATCTGGTGCGGGCGATGCCGGGCGTCAGCCCGCAATAATCGCAGCATTAATGCTTCCTAAACCCTGCCGCGTCAGCTTGGGCGCCGGGAACGGGACATGATTTCGCGCACGCAACGCACGCCTTTTGCCGAATGGTGGTGGACGGTCGATCGGCTGACGCTTGCCGCCTTCGGCGCGCTGATGCTGGCCGGCGTGGTGCTCTCGCTCGCCGCCAGCCCACCGGTGGCCGGCCGGCTCGGGCTCGATCCGTTCTATTTCGTCAACCGGCACATTCTTTATTTGATCCCGACCGTCGCCATCATGCTGGCGGTGTCGTTCCTCAGCCCGCGCCAGATCCGCCGGCTGGCGCTCATCGTGTTCGCTGTGAGCCTGATCATGGTGGCGGCGACGCCCTATTTCGGCGCCGAGATCAAAGGCGCGCGGCGCTGGCTGATCCTGTTCGGCCTCAACATCCAGCCCTCCGAATTCCTCAAGCCCGCCTTTGTCATCTTGGTCGCCTGGCTGTTCGGCGAATCGGCCAAGCGCGCGGACATGCCGGCCAACGCCTTTTCGCTCATGCTGCTGTTGCTGGTGGTCGCGCTCTTGGTGATGCAGCCCGACTTCGGCCAGACCATGCTGGTCGCGCTGGTGTGGAGCGCGCTGTTCTTCATGGCCGGCATGCGGCTGATCTGGGTGTTCGGCATCGCCGGCATCGCCGCCGTCGGTCTCACCGCCGCCTATTTCACCGTGCCGCACGTGGCAAGCCGCATCCACAAATTCCTCAATCCGGCCTCGGGCGACACCTTCAATATCGACATCGCCACCGAGAGCTTCATGCGCGGCGGCTGGTTCGGCCGCGGTCCGGGCGAGGGCACCGTCAAGCGGCTGCTGCCGGAGAGCCATACCGACTTCGTATTCGCGGTGGCGGCGGAGGAATTCGGCGTCGCGCTGTGTCTGGCGCTCGTCGCGCTGTTCGCCTTCATCGTCATCCGCGCGCTGGCGCGCGCCATGCGCAACGACGACGCCTTCACGCGCTTCGCCGCGGCGGGCCTGGCCATTTTGTTCGGCTTGCAGTCGGCGATCAATGTGGCGGTGAATCTGCATCTCATTCCGGCCAAGGGCATGACGCTGCCGTTCATCTCCTATGGCGGTTCCTCGATGCTCTCGCTTGCCTACGCCATGGGCATGCTGTTGGCCTTGACTCGCGAGCAGCCGCGCGTGGCCATGCTGACTGCCTCCGAGCTTGCGAGCGAGGGGAGCGCGGCTTGATGCCGGCTAGCGCCGCGCCGCTGGTGCTGCTGGCGGCCGGCGGAACCGGCGGACATCTGTTCCCGGCGCAGGCGCTCGCCGATGCGTTGCTAAAACGCGGCGCCGTCATCGATCTCGCCACCGACGCGCGGGCCGCCCATTTCAAGTTTCCGGCGCGCGCCGTGCACCTCATTCCGAGCGCCACGTTGCGCGGCCGCAATCCGATCGCGCTTGCGCGCACCGCCGCCTTACTGACGCTCGGCACGGCCAAAGCCTGGTCGATGCTGGGCCGCGTGCGGCCTGCGGCGGTCGTCGGCTTCGGCGGCTATCCGACCGTGCCGCCGATGATGGCGGCGGCGCTGCGCGGCATCCCGACCGTGCTGCACGAGCAGAATGGCGTCATGGGCCGCGCCAATCGGTTGTTGGCGCCGCGCGTCACCGCGATTGCTACCGGCTTTCGCACGCTGGCGCGGCTCGATTCGCGCCTGCAGGCCAAGATCACCTTCACCGGCAATCCAATCCGCCGCGAAGTGATTGCCGCGGCGGCGACGCCCTATGCCGCGCCGGAACCGAGCGGGAAACTGCGTCTCCTCGTGTTCGGCGGCAGTCAGGGCGCGCGCGTGATGGCCGAGATCGTGCCGCCGGCGATCGAGCGCCTGTCCGCCGATCTGCGCGCGCGCTTGAGCGTGGCGCAGCAGGCGCGCGCCGAAGACCTCGACGCGGTGCACGGCACTTATGCCCGGCTTGGCGTTGTGGCCGAGACCGCGCCGTTCTTCTCAGATTTGCCGGGGCGCATGGCGGGCGCCCATTTGGTGATTGCCCGCTCCGGCGCCTCTACGGTCGCCGAACTCTCGGCCATCGGCCGGCCGGCCATTTTGGTGCCCCTGCCGCACGCGCTCGATCAGGATCAATACATCAATGCCGGTGTGCTGGAGGCCGCCGGCGCGGCGATCCGGATCGAGCAGCGCGACTGCACTCCCGGCCGTCTGGCTGCGGAGATCGCGGCTTTGGCCGGCGATCCAGGACGCCTTGTGGCCATGGCGCAGGCCGCCAAATCGGCCGGCACCCTCGATGCCGCCGAGCGGCTGGCCGACCTGGTATTGAAAGTCGCGGCAATTTAAGCATTCCATTGTGGCCGGTCTTGTTTCCGCCTTGCACCTCCTGCAAGACATGCCCGCTAAGACTTGACCACTAAGACATGACCACTAAGACATGGCCGGGCGGGCAACGCGCTAGGGTATAGAGGCTAAGGGCGACTCCAATGAAACTGCCGCGCGACATCGGTCCGGTGCATTTCGTCGGCATCGGCGGCATCGGCATGAGCGGCATCGCCGAGGTGCTGGCCAATCTCGGCTACACCGTCACCGGCTCGGACGTGGCGGACAGCGCCAACGTCAAGCGCCTGCGCAACAAGAACATCAAGGTCGCCATCGGCCACAAGGCCGAGAACATCGACGGCGCCGACGTGCTGGTGGTGTCGTCCGCCATCAAGCAGGACAATCCCGAGCTCGTTGCCGCGCGCGCCAAGCGCCTGCCGGTGGTGCGGCGCGCCGAGATGCTGGCCGAGCTGATGCGGTTGAAAAGCTGCGTCGCCATCGCCGGCACCCATGGCAAGACCACCACCACATCGATGGTCGCTTCGCTGCTCGATGCCGGCGGACTCGACCCGACCGTGATCAATGGCGGTATCATCAATGCCTACGGTACAAACGCGCGGTTGGGAGCGGGCGAGTGGATGGTGGTGGAGGCCGACGAATCCGACGGCACCTTCCTCAAACTGCCGGCCGACATCGCCATCGTCACCAATGTCGACGCCGAGCATCTCGACCACTTCAAGACCTTCCAGGCGGTGCAGGACGCCTTCATGAACTTCGTCGAGAACGTGCCGTTCTACGGCTTCGCGGTGATGTGCACCGATCATCCGATCGTGCAGCGTCTCGTCGGCCGCATCGCCGACCGCCACATCATCACCTATGGGGAAAATCCGCAGGCCGACGTGCGGCTCGTCGAGCTCGATCATGCCAACGGCTCATCGCGCTTCTCCGTTGTGTTCCGCGACCGCGACGGCAGGGAGATTCACGCGATCCGCAAGCTCGAGCTGCCGATGCCGGGCCGGCACAATGCGCTCAACGCCACCTCGGCGGTGGCGGTCGCGCATGAGCTGAAGATTCCCGACGACAAGATTCGTGCCGCGCTCGCCAAATTCGGCGGCGTCAAGCGGCGCTTTACGCGCGTGGGCGAATGGAACGGCGTTACCGTCATCGACGACTACGGCCATCATCCGGTCGAGATCGCGGCGGTGCTCAAGGCCGCGCGCGAATCGACCAACGGCCAGGTGATCGCGGTGGTGCAGCCGCATCGCTATACGCGGCTGAAAACTTTGTTCGAACCGTTTTCCACCTGTTTCAATGACGCCGATGCCGTAATCATCGCCAATGTCTATCCGGCCGGCGAGGCGCCGATTGAAGGCGCCGACCGCGATCATCTGGTCGAGGCGGTGCGCGCGCGCGGCCATCGCAATGTGATGCCGCTGGAGGGTCCGGAGAAACTCGCCGGAATGATCAAGGGCCTGGCCAGGCCTGGCGATTACGTCGTGTGTCTCGGCGCCGGCTCGATCACGCAATGGGCCTACGCGTTGCCCGGCGAATTGAAGGCGTTATGAGCTTTCCCGATATCGTCTCCGAGCTGAAAGCCAAGATGCCCGAACTGCGCGGACGGTTGTTGGCCAACCAGTCGCTCGGCGAATTGACCTGGTTCCGCGTCGGCGGCCCGGCACAAGCTTTCTTCATGCCGGAAGATGAAAACGATCTGGCTTATTTTCTGCAAAATCTGCCGGCCGAGATTCCCGTGACTGTGATCGGCGCCGGCTCCAACCTGATCGTGCGCGACGGCGGCGTGCCGGGAGTGGTGATCCGGCTGGGGCGCGGCTTCAACGAGATCAAGGTCGAAGCGGACTATCGCATCGCCGCCGGCACCGCCATGCTCGACGTCATGGTGGCGCGCGCGGCGCAGACCGCCGGCATCTCGGGGCTGGCATTCTTCAGCGGCATTCCGGGCACCATCGGCGGCGCGCTGCGCATGAACGGCGGCGCCTATGGCGGCGAGACCAAGGACGTGCTGATCGAGGCGCGCGGGGTGAGCCGGGCGGGCGCCATGCGCACCTATAGCAATGCCGAGATGGGCTTTTCCTATCGCCACTGCGGCGTGCCCGACGACGTCATCTTTACCGCCGCGCTGTTTCAAGGGCGCGCGGGCGATGCGGAAGCGATTGCCGCCGAGATGGCGTCGATCAAGGGCAAGCGCGAGAAAAGCCAGCCGCGCAATCGCACCGGCGGCTCGACCTTCAAGAACCCGCCCGGCCACAGCGCCTGGAAACTGGTGGACGAGGCCGGCTGCCGCGGGCTTAAAGTGGGTCAGGCAAAAGTCTCCGAACTGCACAGCAATTTCCTGATCACCCTTGATGGCGCGAGCGCCGCCGATATCGAGACGCTGGGTGAAACCGTGCGCGAGCGCGTGAAGGCGCATTGCGGCGTCGATCTGGAATGGGAAATTAAGAGGATTGGCATCCCTTCCTAATACCTCCCTTTCAGGGGAGGGATAAGAAGGGCTAAGGGATCGAAATGAAACACGTTGCCGTTCTGATGGGAGGCTGGTCGGCCGAGCGCGAGATTTCGCTGCGCTCCGGCAAGGCGTGTGCCGACGCCGCCGAACGCTGCGGCTATCGCGTCAGCCGGCTCGATGTCGACCGCGAGGTGGCGGCTGCCTTGCGCGCACTCAAGCCCGACGTCGCCCTCAATGTGCTGCATGGCCGTCCCGGCGAAGACGGCACGCTGCAAGGCCTCTTGGAAATCCTCGGGATCCCTTATTCGCATTCCGGCGTGCTGGCTTCGGCGGCCGCCATGCAGAAGGACATCGCCAAGACGATCCTCAAGGCGGCAGGCGTGCCGGTGCCGGGGGGCGTCGTCGTCTCCCGCGCGCAAGCGGCCGAACGCCATCTGCTGCCGCCGCCTTACGTGATCAAGCCGGTGGCGGAAGGCTCCAGCGTCGGCGTGTTCATCGTGCGCGAGGACCACAAGCACCCGCCGCAGGAACTGACGCGGGCCGACTGGAGCTTCGGCGATCGCGTCCTGGTCGAGCCCTACATCCCCGGCAAGGAACTCACCTGCGCGGTGCTGGGCGACCGAGCGCTCGGCGTCATCGAGATCGTCCCCACCGTCAAATTCTACGACTACGAAGCCAAATACGCGCCCGGCGGTTCCAAACACCTGCTGCCGGCGCCGGTCCCTGGGCAAATTTATGAGGAATGCCGGCGCCTCTCGCTCGCCGCGCATCGCGCGCTCGGCTGCCGCGGCGTCAGCCGCACCGACTTCCGTTACGACGACAGCCTGAGCGGCGCCCAGGGTCTCGCCTGCCTGGAGGTGAACACCCAGCCCGGCATGACCGAGGTCTCGCTGGTGCCGGAACTGGCCGCCCATGCCGGCCTCGGCTTCGAGGATCTGGTGCGCTGGATGATCGAGGACGCCTCGCTCGACCGCTGAGCGCCAAAAAGCGATGGATTTGCAACACCCGGCCTAAGTTAAGGCCTTCTGCTCACATTCCGTAAACCTTTACTAATCGTTTACCAAAGCGCCCCAAGACTAGGCATTGCCGGCGTTTCGCGCGCTCGGCCGAGGGGTTATGCGCGCGGGCATGTCGCCGCCGACAGCCTCTAGGGGACTGGTCTTTCGATGAATGTTCGAGGACGCCTCGCTCAATTGCTGAAGCTGAAACTGAAACGACGTGCGACGGCCGTTCCGCGGTCGCGCGCGCGCGCCTGGTCGGCGTCGGATTCGCGCGTGCTGCGCTTGGCGCGCCGCTGGAGCGATGCGCTGCTTGACCTGCACGTGCCACGCGGCGCCGGTGCCAGCGCCGTCGCCATCCTGCTGCTTGCCAGCACGTATTACGGCGTCGTCAAAGGCGGCCATGGTCCGATGATCGCCGCGCAGATCCAGGACATCTGCGACACGGCGGCCAACAGCGTCGGCTTCCGTATTTCCGAGATTGCGCTCGCCGGCGAGCGCGAAGTCAGCCGCGAGGATATCCTCAGCCTTGCCGGTGTCACCGGCCGCTCGTCGCTGCTGTTCCTCGATGCCGCGCAAACGCGCAACCGGCTGATGGGCAATCCGTGGATCGCGCAAGCCGCGGTGCTCAAGCTTTATCCCAACCGGCTGCGCATCGAGATCAAGGAGCGCAAGGCCTTCGCGCTGTGGCAGAAGGCCGGCCGCGTCTCGCTGATCGCCGCCGACGGCAGCGTGCTGGAAACCTTTGTGCCGCAGCGTTTCGCGTCGCTGCCGTTGGTGGTCGGCGACGGCGCCGAACATGCCGCGCAGGACATCCTCGACCTGCTCAAGCGCTATCCGGCGATCGCCAAGTCGGTCGAGGCTTCGGTGCTGGTCGCCGAGCGGCGCTGGAATCTGCATCTGAAAAACGGCGTCGAAGTGCTGCTGCCGGAGCGCGAGCCCGCGCAGGCGCTGACGATGCTGGTCGATCTCGATCGCGACAAGAAATTGCTGTCGCGCGATATCGTGGCGGTCGATCTGCGGCTGCCCGATCGCGTCACCGTGCGGCAGTCGGATACTGCCGCTGCGGCGCGTGATGCGGCGCTCAAAGCCGCCGCCGAGAAGGAAAAGAAAGCCAAGCGCAAGGACACGGAGACATGACCGTGTTGCGCTTTGGTCTCACGCCCAAGATGAAGCCGGTTTCGCCGCGGCGCGCGGCCGTCGTCGCCGGGCTCGATATCGGCACCAGCAAGATCGCCTGCCTGATTGCCCGGCTCGAGCCGCAGGCGCCGCAGGACGTGCTCCGCAGGCGCTCGCACGGCGTGCGCATCCTCGGCTTCGCACACACCGCGGCGAGCGGCATGAAAGCCGGCGGCGTGGTCGACCTGGTCGAGGTCGAGCAGATGGTACGCCAGGCCATCGACATCGCCGAGAGCATGGCCAAGGTTCAGCTCGAATCCGTGGTGGTATCGCTTTCCGGCGGCCGTCTCGGCAGCGAGCGTTTCGTCGCCAATATCGAACTTACCGGCGGCGTGGTGGCCGATGGCGACATTGGCCGCGTGCTGGCGGCGGCCAGCCGTCATTCCGTGCGCGACGGCCGTGCCGTGCTGCACTCGCTGCCGACCGGCTACACGCTGGACGCCGTCACCGGCATCCGCGAGCCGCGCGGCATGCTCGGTCAGCGCTTCGGCGTCGACATGCACATGGTCACCGCCGACGTGGCGACCGTGCGCAATCTGATGCTGGTGGTGGAACGCAGCCACCTGGCGATCGAAGCGATGGTCGCATCGCCCTACATGGCGGGCCTTGCCGTATTGGCCGACGATGAGGCCGATCTCGGCGCCGCAACCATTGATCTGGGCGCCGGAACCACCAGCCTGGCGGTGTTTTCCGGCGGGAAATTCGTGCATGCCGACAGTTTCGCGCTCGGCGGCCAACACGTCACCATGGATCTCGCCCGCGGGCTGAACGCCCGCATTGCGGATGCTGAGCGAATCAAAGCGATTTATGGCAGTGTTTTGACCGGTGGATCGGATGAACGCGACATGATCACGGTGCCTCCGGTCGGGGATGATGAACGCGAGCCGCCGCAATTCGTTGCGCGCGGGGCATTGGTGCGCATCATCAAGCCGCGGGTTGAGGAAATTCTGGAAATGGTGCGCGACCGGCTCAAGGCATCGCCGTTCGCGGCCGAGCCGCGCGCGCGCGTCGTGCTCACCGGCGGCGCGAGCCAGCTCGCCGGCGTCGCCGATCTGGCCGCGCGCATATTGCGCCGGCCGGTGCGTATCGGGCGTCCCCTTGGATTGGCCGGCTTGCCGGAAGCGGCCAAGGGGCCGGCATTCGCCGTAGCGGCGGGCCTCCTGGTCTATCCGCAAGCGGCACATCTTGAACACTTCGAACCGCGGCGAACGCGGCAATTGATGACAGGAACGGGCGGTTACATGGCAAAGGTCGGACGATGGTTACTCGAAAGCTTCTGACCCACAACAACGGAACCACGAAACGACCGGTGGCGGACCGGCCGTATTCGGCGGCGCGCGGGCATCAGCCTGCTGCCCGTGCATCATAGAGGCAAACATGACGATCAATCTGAAGATACCTGATATTCGCGAGATGAAGCCACGGATCACCGTGTTCGGTGTCGGCGGTGCCGGCGGCAATGCGGTCAACAATATGATCTCGGCCGGACTGCAAGGCGTCGACTTCGTCGTCGCCAATACCGACGCGCAAGCGCTCACGCTGTCGAAGGCCGAGCGCATCATCCAGATGGGCACACAGGTGACCGAGGGTCTCGGCGCCGGCTCGCAGCCGGAAGTCGGCCGCGCCGCCGCCGAAGAGGTGATCGACGAGATTCGCGATCATCTCAGCGGTGCGCATATGGTGTTCGTCACCGCCGGCATGGGCGGCGGCACCGGCACCGGTGCTGCGCCCGTGGTCTCAAAGATCGCGCGCGAACTCGGCATCCTCACGGTCGGCGTGGTCACCAAGCCGTTCCATTTCGAGGGCCAGCGCCGCATGCGCTACGCGGAAGCCGGCATCGTCGAACTGCAGAAGGTGGTCGACACGCTACTGATCATCCCGAACCAGAACTTGTTCCGGGTCGCCAACGAGAAGACCACCTTCGCCGACGCCTTCGCGATGGCCGACCAGGTGCTCTATTCGGGCGTCGCCTGCATTACCGACCTGATGGTCAAAGAAGGCCTCATCAATCTCGACTTCGCCGACGTGCGTGCGGTGATGCGCGAGATGGGCAAGGCGATGATGGGCACCGGCGAGTCTTCGGGCGAGAAACGGGCGCTGACCGCCGCCGAGGCGGCGATTGCCAATCCGCTGATCGACGACGCATCCATGAAGGGCGCGCGCGGCCTGCTGATTTCCATCACCGGCGGCAAGGATCTCACGCTTTACGAAGTGGACGAAGCCGCCACCCGTATCCGCGAGGAAGTCGACCAGGACGCCAACATCATCGTCGGCGCCACGTTCGACGAAAGCTTGGAAGGCATCATCCGCGTCTCGGTGGTGGCGACCGGCATCGACAATACCGGCGTGCAGCGCCAGCCGGTGCAGGCCGAAGCCGCGCTCAAGGAGCTCGCCAGCAAGGCGCGCGCGGATGTCCGCCGCACCGCCGACCGCATCGAGCGTACGCCGGCACCAGTGCCGGTTGCCGCGAGTGCCGCGACGGTCGAATCCGCCGCGCATGCCGCGGTTGCCGCCGCACTTATGGCGCCGACCGCGATCGAGGACGTTTCGATCCGGCCGATGCCGATGAAGCCCTCGCTGTTCGAGCCGGCGCCAGCCGAAGCGGCGCAAGCCGAGCCGCCGAGGACCTTTATCCCGCCGGCGCCCGAGCGGACGGTGGCGCGCGCGCCGCGCATGCCGCGCATCGACGAACTGCCTTTGCCGGCGCAGAACGAGATCAAGGCCCAGCGCGGCGAACTCGGCGAAGAACATCCCGAGAAGCGCCGCATGTCGCTGATGCAGCGGCTCGCTTCGGTCGGCCTCGGCCGGCGCGGGGAGCAAACTGAGCCGGTGCCCGCTCCGCGCACCGCGCAGGCGATGCCGCAATTCGAGCGGCCGCTTCGGCCGACAGCCCGCCAGCCGGAAGGTCGTCCGGACGACCCGGTATCGGAATATGCCCGGCGTTCGGGGCCGCAGGGGCTCGACCCGCACGGCCGGCCCACCCCTGTGCATAATTCGGCCGACGAGGATCAGTTGGACATTCCGGCCTTCCTGCGCCGCCAGGCCAACTGACCGGCCAAAAAAAGCCATGACGGCCCCGCCCGAAGTCCGGTGCGGGGCCGTTCTGTTTTCGGCATGCCGGTTGTAGATTTATTTAACTTATTGAATTAAAAGAGTTTTGTTGGCCCCGGTGGATTGTCCCCGGGCCCTTTTTGCGATGCCCGGAAGCCGGCAAGGCGGGTGGGGCTGAACTCAACCGGGTCCCAGATCGGCCGTCGCTGCGGCAATTGCGGCAAAAAAGAGTAACAGTCGGTAAGAAGACGTGAGTTGGAGAAGGCCGGGCGCTTAGCCTAAGTTTCAGGGCGACCGGGACTTTTTGGGTTCCTCGGGGGAATCTTTCGGATCGCGGGCAGTCGTAAAGTTGACGGCCAAAATGTGGCTCCGGCAGGAGCGTGGGATGGGACGTACGGCTTGCTTGTAGGCCGGCGTAAGCGGGTGCGATGAAGGGTGCGAAGCAGACAACGCTGCGCGAACAGGTTGCCGTCTCCGGCATCGGCGTGCATTCCGGCAGCCCCGTCACCCTGACGTTGAATCCCGCAGACGACAACACCGGCATCGTGTTCCAGCGTGTCGCCGCCGACGGTTCGATCGAGCGGGAAATTCGCGCCGACGTGCGCGCGGTCACGGCCACTGAATTTGCCACCGTCCTGGGCGATGCCTCCGGTCCGCTCTGCTCGACCGCGGAGCATCTGCTGGCGGCGCTGCGCGGGCTCGGCGTTGATAACGTGATGGTCGAGATCAACGGACCCGAAGTGCCGATCTTGGACGGCAGTGCGGCGCCTTTCGTCGACGCCATCGATCAGGCCGGCCTCACCGCGCGTGCGCTGCCGCGCCGCTATATCGAAGTGATCAGGCCGGTGCGCGTCGCCAAGGATGACGCCTTCGGCGAATTACGCCCTTATGCGCATGGGTTCCGCGTCGAAGCGGAGATCGAATTCGATCACCCGCTGATCGGCCGCCAGGCGCTGGCCCTCGACATCGAGGCCGAAACCTTCCGCCGCGAGATCGCGCGCGCCCGCACCTTCGGTTTCATGAAGGACGTCGCCAAATTGTGGAGCGCCGGCTACGCGCTCGGCGCCTCGTTCGACAATACGCTGGTGATCACCGAGGATCGCGTGCTCAATCCGGAAGGCCTGCGCTACGCCGACGAATTCGTGCGCCACAAGATACTCGATGCCATCGGCGATCTGGCGCTCGCCGGTCAGCCGCTGCTCGCCGCCTACCGCACCGTCCGCGGCGGCCACAAGCTCAACCACGCAGTGCTGTCCGCCCTGATGGCGGACCGCAGCGCCTGGCGAGTGGTCGAAGCGACCGAACCGGTCCGCCGCACGCGCGGCCAGGCGCAAGTCGGTGCCGGCTTGTTGGCTCCGGCCTACGGGCCGGAAATGTCCTGAAAAGCTTCAGGAATCAGGCTTAACCCTCCGCCTTAATCCCGGCCGATTGTCCGCTTAATCGCGTGGCCAGACCGCGGTTTTTCGTTTACACCAGCGGATGAGGGCGCGGCCGCAAGACCGGCAACAAGGCTTGCAACCGCCCTCGGGGGAACTGGACACGGCCGCGTGGGATGAGTTTGTGCCCAACGAATTAGCGACTAAGACTTCTGTGCTGACGGAAATAGCGTCCAGCGCCGGCGCGGCGAGAGCGCCGCTCGCTCGCCGGCGCCGATTCGCGCGCGCGGTCGCCATGGTGCTGCTGGCGGTGAGCCTGGGCGCCTGCGGCAGCGGCTTCGACTTCTTCGCCAAAAACGACACGCCGCCCGACGAGGCCGCCGACCGGCTCTACAACGAGGGTCTCTATCTGCTCAACGTCAAGCACGACCCGAAAGCGGCGGTGAAGAAATTCGAGGAAGTCGACCGGCAGCACCCCTACTCGGAGTGGGCGCGCAAGTCGCTGATCATGACCTCGTATGCCTATTATCAAGCCGGCTCCTATGACGATAGCGTCACTGCGGCTCAGCGCTACATCACGCTGCATCCGGGCAGCCCGGACTCCGCTTACGCGCAATATTTGATCGGTGCCTCCAATTTCGAGGAAATTCCGGACATCACCCGCGACCAATCGCGCACCGAGAAGGCGATGGCCACGCTTGAAGAGGTAATCCGCAAATATCCGACCAGCGAATACGCCGTCAGCGCCAAGCAGAAAATCGAAGTCGCCCGCGATCAGCTCGCCGGCAAGGAAATGGAGACCGGGCGCTACTACTTGGAAAAGAAGGACTACACCGGCGCCATCAACCGCTTCAAAGTCGTGGTCACCAAGTACCAGACCACGCGGCACGTGGAAGAGGCGCTGATGCGGCTGACGGAATCCTACATGGCGCTCGGCATTGTCGACGAAGCGCAGACCGCGGCCGCCGTGCTCGGACACAATTTCCCAGACAGCGTTTGGTACCGGCATGCCTACACGCTGGTGAAAAACGGCGGGATCGAGCCGTCCGAGAACAAGGGTTCCTGGATCAGCAAGGCGTTCCGCAAGGTCGGGCTGGGTTAAGCCGGCCCTCGTCACTGATTCACAGTCCCGTGGCCCGCCAACCGGGTCCGGCCTTCGGCCGGCCCGGCTGCAGGCTTGTGCCGGCCACCGCCGTCTTTAATGATGGCGAATCTGCAAGGTGTGGACCCCGGCTCATGCTCTCCCGACTTTCGATCCGTGACATCGTCCTGATCGACCGGCTCGACATCGATTTTGCCGAAGGCCTGGCCGTACTCACTGGCGAAACCGGTGCCGGCAAGTCGATTCTGCTCGATGCCTTTGCCTTGGCGCTGGGCGCGCGCGGCGATCAGGCGCTGGTGCGGCACGGCGCCGAGCAGGGCCAGGTGACGGCGGTGTTCGAGGTCGCGCGCGCTCATCCGGCGCGCACTTTACTCAAGGCCAACGACATTCCGGCCGAGGACGAGCTCATCCTGCGCCGCGTGCAGTTCTCCGATGGGCGCACGCGCGCCTTCATCAACGATCAGCCGGTGAGCGTGCAGGTGATGAAGGAACTCGGCGGCGCGCTGGTCGAAATCCACGGCCAGCACGACGAACGTGCGCTGGTCGACGCCGCCACCCACCGCCGCCTGCTCGATGCCTTCGGCGCGCTCGACGCCGACGCGGCCAAGGTCGCGGGCCTATGGCAAGCGCGGCGGGCGGCAGCGGACGCGGCCGATGCCCATCGCGCCGAGGTCGAGCGCGCCAAGCGCGAAGGCGACTGGCTGCGTCACGCGGTCGAGGAGCTCGGCACGCTGTCGCCACAGGCCGGCGAGGAGACGGCACTGGCCGAGCGCCGCACCGGCATGATGCAGGCCGAGAAGGTGGCCGAGGACCTGCGCGGCGCCCACGAGGTGGTCGCCGGCGCCAATTCGAATGTCCCGGCGCTTGCGGGTGTCATCCGCCGGCTGGAGCGGCGCGCATCGCAGGCGCCGCAACTGGTCGAACCGGCGGTGAAAGCGCTCGATGCGGCGTTGACCGCGCTGGAGGAAACCCGCGGCCATCTTGAGCAAGCATTGCGCACCGCCGATTTCGATCCCGCCGAACTTGAGCGCATCGAGGAGCGCCTGTTCGCGCTGCGCGCGGCGGGCCGCAAATACAACGTGCCGGTGGACGAACTGGCCGCGTTGGCGGCGCGCTACAAAGCCGATATCGCGCTGATTGATGCCGGCGAGGACCGGCTCAAGGCGCTGGAAAAAGCCGCGCGCGAGGCCGAAGCCGACTATCGCGCGGCGGCGGAGGCGCTGTCGAAAGCGCGCATCAAAGCCGCCGGCGCGCTCGACAAAGCGGTGAACGGCGAACTCAAGCCGCTCAAGCTGGAGCGCGCGAAATTTGTCACCGAGATCGTCAGTGACGCCGCCGCCGCTGGGCCGAACGGGATCGACCGCGTCGAGTTCTGGGTGCAGACGAATCCCGGTACGCGGCCCGGCCCGCTGATGAAGGTCGCCTCCGGCGGCGAACTGGCGCGCTTCCTGCTGGCGCTCAAGGTGGTGCTGGCCGACCGCGGCTCGGCCCCGACACTGGCGTTCGATGAGGTCGACACCGGAGTGGGCGGGGCGGTGGCCGACGCCATCGGGGTGCGGCTCGCCAAGCTTGCCGCCGGCGTGCAGGTGCTGGCGGTGACGCACGCGCCGCAGGTGGCGGCGCGCGCCGACCGGCATTATCTCATCAGCAAGGACGCGCTGGAGAAGGGCCGCCGGGTCGCCACCCGCGTCACCGAAGTGGCGGCCGAACGCCGGCGCGAGGAAATCGCCCGCATGCTGGCCGGCGCCGAGATCACCAATGAGGCCCGCGCCGCCGCCGAACGTTTGATCAAGGCGGCGGGGTGAGCCCATTCGTCATGCCCGGCCCACGGGTCTGGCCGTTGGTCGGCCCGAGTGTAAACCTTGTTGCCGGGCATCCACGCCTTTAGATTTCAGCCATGGCCAAAGCTAAGGTCCGCACCGACAAGACGCCGGTCGAATTGCTCACCGCCAAGCAGGCCGCGGCGGAGCATGCGCGCCTGCAGGCCGAAATCGCCGCGCACGACAAGCGCTATTACCAGCAGGACCGGCCGACCGTCAGCGACGCCGAATACGACGCGCTGCGCGCGCGCTACAACGCCATCGAGGCGCGTTTTCCCGACCTGCGCACGCTGGAATCGCTGTCGCTCCAGGTTGGCGCCGCGCCCGCGCGCGGCTTCAAGAAGATCCGCCACGCGGTGCCGATGCTGTCGCTCGACAACGCCTTCGCGGAACAGGATGTCGTCGATTTCGTCGCCCGCATTCGCCGTTTCCTCAAATTGGGCGACGACGAGAAGATCGCCTTTTCCGCCGAGCCCAAGATCGACGGCCTGTCGATGTCGCTGCGCTATGAGGACGGCGAACTCACCACCGCCGCCACCCGCGGCGACGGCGCCGAGGGCGAGGACGTCACCGCCAATATCCGCACGCTAAAAGAGGTGCCGCAGCAACTCAAAGGCAAGCACGTGCCGGCAATCTGCGAGGTGCGCGGCGAGGTTTATATGACCAAGCAGGCGTTCCTCGAACTGAACGAACGTCAGAAGGCGGCGGGCGGCGAGCTCTATGTCAACCCGCGCAACACCGCCGCCGGCTCCTTGCGCCAAAAGGACCCCGCCATCACCGCCTCGCGCCCGCTCGGTTTCTTCGCCTATGCCTGGGGCGAGATGGGCGAGATGCCGGCCGACACCCAGTCCGGCATGATCAAATGGTTCGAGACCTGCGGCTTCAAGACCAATCCGCTGACGAAGATTTGCCGCTCGACCGAAGAACTCCTGACCTTCCACCGGAAGATTGAGGAGGGCCGCGCCAAGCTCGACTACGACATCGACGGCGTCGTCTACAAGGTAGATCGCCTCGACTGGCAGGAGCGGCTCGGCTTCGTCTCGCGCAGCCCGCGCTGGGCGATCGCGCACAAGTTCCCGGCCGAGCGCGCGATAACCGTGGTGCGCCGCGTGCTGATCACCGTCGGGCGCACCGGCGCGCTCACGCCGACCGCGCAGCTAGAGCCGGTCGGCGTCGGCGGCGTGATCGTGCAGAACGCCACGCTGCACAACGAGGACTACATCAAGGGCATCGGCGGCGACGGCGAGCCGCTGCGCGAGGGCCGCGACATCCGCATCGGCGACACCGTCATCATTCAGCGTGCCGGCGACGTGATCCCGCAGGTGGTCGACGTGGTGCTCGACAAGCGTCCGAAAAACGCCAAGCCCTACCATTTTCCGAAGAAGTGCCCATGCTATCTGCACACCGACATCGTGCGCGAGGAAACGGCGACCGGCGAGGAGGGTGCCCGCGCCCGCTGCACCGGCGAATTCGCCTGCCCGTTCCAGAAGATCGAGCACTTGAAGCTGTTCGCCTCGCGCCGCGCCTTCGACATCGAAGGCCTGGGCGAGAAGCAGATCGAATTCTTCTTCGAGCAGGAATGGATCAAGGAGCCGGCCGACATTTTCACGCTCGCGGCGCGCAACAACAAGATCAAGCTCGAAGAGGTTGAGGGCTACGGCGAAACTTCGGTGCGCAATTTGTTCGACGCGATCGAGCAGCGGCGCGAAATTTCGCTCGAACGCTTCATCTATGCGCTCGGCATCCGCCAGGTCGGCGAGACAACTGCCCTTGCTTTGGCGCGTGGCTACGGATCATGGAAGTCGTTCCACGATGCCTGCCTGAAAGTGGCCAAAGGCGACGAAGAAACCATCACCGAAATGGACGCGCTCGACCAGATCGGCGAGACCGTGATTGAAAGCATCAAGGCTTATTTCGGCGAGAGCCATAACAAGGGCATCGTCGAGCGCCTCACCAAAGAGGTGAAGATCCTCGACGCCGAAAAACCGAAAACCGACTCGGTTATCGCCGGCAAGACCGTGGTGTTTACAGGCAGCCTCGAGAAGATGACGCGCGAGGAGGCGAAGGCGCAGGCCGAGCGGCTCGGCGCCAAGGCGGCCGGTTCGGTCTCGAAGAAGACCGATTTCGTCGTCGCCGGCCCCGGCGCCGGCTCCAAGCTCGCCGAGGCCAAGAAGCACGGCGTCAAGGTGCTCAGCGAAGACGAGTGGCTAAAACTCATCTCCTAGGGCGCAGTCCGCGATCGGTAGACGTGACGCCTTTAAGCCGAACGCGCCTTGCTGGGCGTTTTGCCGGTCCAGCGCTTGAATGCGTGCGAAAAGGAGCTGACTTCCCGGTAGCCGAGAAGCCACGCTATTTGCGAAATAGCCAGGTCCCGGTCGGCAAAGTAGCGCTTTGCAAGGTCGGATCGAAGACCTTCCAATAGCTCGGAGAAGGTCAGTCCCTCGAGCGACAGCCGCCGCGCAAACGTTCGCGGGCTCAGCCCGAGTTGACGCGAAATTTCGTCGGCTCGGGCTTTTCCATGCGGCAGCAGCGGAACGACGGCATTCTCGACGGTCGATTGGAACGAGCCGCGTTTTTTTCGATGTGAGATCGCTTCCTCGCAATAACCGATCAATACCTTGTTGAGGTAAGGATCTGCGCTGACGACCGGCGATTGCCCGATGTGCTTCGAGAACGTGATTTCATCGGCCGCAGCGCCGAATTCAATGTTGTCGCCAAAGTATTCGGCGAATTCCGTATTCTGTTCCCGGCGATGAATCATTCGTACGCGGCTTGGCAGAAGGCGAAGGCCCGTCAGCTGCCGGCATGCGCGAACGAATGCCACCATCCAAAACTCGACCTGATGGCGGTCCAGATGGCGGCTCACGCCGACATGATGAAACGATATGCCGACATATTTGCGATCGACACACTTCGGCAAAATTCCCTCGTTGATGATCGAGCTATAGCGCTCGGCGCGCTTCAGCGCATCGATGAGTACGTCCGAGGAAGCGAGAACGTAGTGAAATAAACCGAGCGTACGAAAATCAGCGGTCTCCGCCAGGTGAAACCCGAGAAGGTCGTCCTCAAGAGCCGCGGCGACGAGATTCAGTAGTCTGATTTGGTCGATTACGCTGATACGGAGGCGCGGGTTTTCAATTTGCTGACGGGTGATGTCCGCTTGTTTCAAAAGCGGCTTTAGCGCGACGCCCGCCGATTTTGCTCGGGCGCAGGCCAGCCGCGCTATGCCGCCTGTCGCCATCGGAAGCCGGCGTGTCTCGCCGGCGGCAGGAACATGTCTTTCCCGCATCTAATCGCCCCGACTTTGATCGCTCAGACGTATTGCGGACTGGCACGAGCGGACAAGCCTTTGGCAGAAGATAACAAGACGTTCGGACCAAGTCTCCCCATCTCTACGGTTGGCGGCGTCGGTCTGACGTCGTGCCGGTTTGACTGTTTTTGGGAGGCATTTGATGGTCGAACAACCGATCATTATTGGTGTCGTCGATGACGATCCTATGATGCGCGACTCGCTGGAGCGCCTTCTCGAATCCAGGGGATTTCAAACGGAACAATATGCTTCGGCTGAAGCATTCATTATCGCCGCAAAGACGTCAAAAGCAGCATGTCTGCTTGTCGACATTCAGCTTGGCGACATTACAGGCGTAGAGCTGGCCCGCCAGCTTACCGCGAGCGATTGCACCTTTCCCGTTATATTCATGACCGGATCCAGTGACACGATGGTGTATCAACAGGCCATGGATTGTGGCTGCGTCGCGTTCTTGCATAAGCCATTTCCCGCGGATCAATTAGTCGAATCCATCATGAAGGCGACGCTTTCGCTGCCCGGCAGTTATTGACCTGAAAGCACGCTGGCCGTAGCGCTCATCAAATAGCGTGCTTCGTGACCAGATCTTGCTTCAGCGTTCAAAAATCGCTTGCCCTCACGGGCAGATCGACGTTCGTCCTCAATTTGCGCTATTTTCGCTGACGCCGACGCAGCGCCAGTCGATAAGGGGGACAAAATGTCGAGCTCGTATGTGGGTGTCTCGGGATCGATCTTTGCCGTCGTGGCGATTGCACATATTGCGAGGCTATTGACGCGTACGCCGGTCAAGGTCGGATCTTTTTCGGTGCCTATGGCTGCGTCATGGATCGGTCTGCCGGTTTCGGCGCTGCTCGCAATCTGGGCATTTGTGCAGTTCGGTCACTAGGCCGCGAGCCCGCAATTCCGCTTTGCGGCGTCGCGGAATGACATTTACCGTTTCACCAGCACGGCGTACGCCACGCCCGTTGCCACCACCATGATCACCAGCATCCAGGCCATCGGCATGGCGCTGGTGCTGCCGGCAAGCGCGCTCGTGACGATCTGCGCGGAGGCTGCGCCGATCGCCATCTGGGTGAAGCCGACGATGCCGGAGGCGGAACCGGCCGCCTGCGGGCGCACGCTGATCGCGCCGGCGATCGCGTTCGGCAGCAGCAGGCCGTTGCCGTAGGAGATCACCAGTTGCGGCAGGAAAATGATCGCCGGCCCGCCCTGCGGCAGGGCCGCGACCAGCACGGCAGTGAGGCCGCCGCCGATCAGCTCGAACACGATGCCGGCCATAATCATGGCGTCGATGCCGAAGCGCTGCGATAGCCGCGAGGCGGTGAAGTTGCCGGTCATGTAGCCAAGCGACGTGACCATGAACCAGACGCCGTATTCAGCCGAGGTGCGGCCCATCAGCGTCACCACGATATGCGGGCCGCCGCCGATAAACGTGAAGAAAGGCGCCGAGCCGAGCGCGCCGCACAGCACGTAGCCGTGGAACTTGGCGTTGCCGAGCAGCGCGCGCCATTCCTGCGCCAGCATGCCGGGCGCCTGCGCCACGCTCGCGGGCCGCGTCTCCGGCAACACGAATCCCGCCCACACCAGCACCGCGCCGCTGAACGCCGCGATGAACAGGAAGATCGCTTCCCAGCCGAAGGCGGTGTCGAGAATGCCGCCGATGAGCGGCGCGATCATGGGCGCGATCACCATGGCGGTGGTGACCAGGCCGATCATGGCGGCGGCGCGTTCGCGCTCGTAGAGATCGCGGATAATGGCGCGCCCGATCACGATGCCGGTCGAGGCGCCGATCGCCTGCACCACGCGCGCGCCGATCAGCGCGCCGATCGAGGAGGCGGCGATGGCGGCGAGCGAGGCGACGACGCTCACCGCGAGGCCGGCCAGCACCACCGGCCGCCGCCCGAAGCGGTCGGACAGCGGCCCGAGCAGCAGCTGCGCGATGGCGAGGCTGAGCAGATAAAGCGACAACGTGAGCTGCACCGTGCCGGCATCGGAAGCGAGCCGCCGCACCAGCCCCGGCAGCGCCGGCACCATGATGTTGAGCGTGGCCGGTCCGATCGCGGTCATCGCCATCAGCAGCGCCAGCAGCCCCCAGGGGGTGGCCTGCGTGCTCTGCGGCTGGGCCGCCGAAGTCCGGACATCCATCAGGGATTTCCCAGCGGCCGGCACGCCGCGTCGAGCCATTTCCGCGTGGCGGCGTCGAGCAGGGGGCCGAGCATCTCCTGCACCCGCGTGTGATAGCTGTCGATCCAGTGGCGTTCCTTGGCCGTCAGCAGGCGGATGTCGATCAGCCGGCGGGCGATCGGGGCCAGCGTCAGCGTCTCAAACGTGTTGACCGGCTTTTCGGCGCCCTTCGGCTCGGGCGCCGCGATCACCAGCAGCAGGTTCTCGATGCGGATGCCGTAGGCGGCGGTTTTGTAATAGCCGGGCTCGTTCGACAGGATCATGCCGCGACGCAACGCCACGGTGCCGAGCTTGGAGATGCGCGCCGGCCCCTCGTGCACCGACAAATAGCTGCCGACGCCGTGGCCGGTGCCGTGATCGAAGTCGAGCCCGGCCTGCCACAGCGCGGTGCGCGCCAGCGGGTCGAGCTGCGCACCGCTGGCATTCTCCGGAAACACCGCGGTGGCGATGGCGATATGGCCCTTGAGCACGCGGGTGAAGCGGTCGCGCATCTCGTCGCTTGGTGTGCCGACCGCGACGGTGCGGGTGATATCGGTCGTGCCGTCCTCGTATTGCGCGCCGGAATCGACCAGGAACAACTCGTTCTTGCCGAAGGTGCGGTTGGAGGCGCGGGTGACGCGGTAATGGACGATCGCCCCGTTCGGTCCCGATCCGGCGATGGTCGGGAACGAAATGTCCTTCAACAGGCCGCTATCGCGGCGGAAGCTCTCCAGCGCCGCGACCGCGTCGATTTCGGTGAGTTTGCCCTTTGGCGCTTCGCTATCGAGCCAGGCCAGGAAGCGCGCCATCGCCACGCCGTCGCGCTTGTGCGCGGCGCGGCTGCCGACGATCTCGGCGTGGTTCTTCACCGCTTTCATGAGCGCGATCGGATCGGCGCCGCGCACCGGCTTGCCGCCATTGTCCGCGATCAGCCGCGTCAGCGCGTCGGCCGCGCTCGCGCTGTCGAGCCGCACGGTCTTGCCCTTAAGCTCGCCAAGGTCGCAGGCAAGATCGTCGGGCGCGCGCACCGCCGCGGTCTCCTCCAGCGCCTGGCGCGTCCTGTCGTCGAGCTTGGCCGGGTCGACATAGAGCGTGGGCCGGCCCTCGCGCGGGATCGCGGCAAAGGCGAGCGCCAGCGGCGTATGCGCGACATCCGAACCGCGGATGTTGAACGCCCAGGCGACGTTCTGGGGGTCGGATACAACGCTAACGTCCGCGCGCATATTTTTAAGGTCGCCCTGGATTCGTTTGAGCTTGTCGGCCGTGCTTTCGCCGGCGAGCTTGATGTCGCGCAAGCTCACGGGCCCTGCGGGCGGCGCCGGACGGTCGCTCCACAATGCGTCAATCGGATTGCCGTCGACCGCCACCAGCTCGGCGCCGGCCGCGGCGCAGGCCTTGCGCAACCGGTCGGCGCTTTCCGACGTGTGCAGCCAAGGATCGTAGCCGAGCCTCGCCCCGCTCTTGAGATTCTGCTCGAGCCACTGCTCGGGCGGCGAGTCGACCAGATGTTCGATGGCGAACAGTTTCGCGTCAATCTGCGCCGCCGCCTGCACGGTGTAGCGGCCGTCCACGAAAACCGCCGCGCGCTCGGCGAGCACGATGGCCGCGCCCGCCGAGCCGGTGAAGCCGGTGAGCCAGGCCAGCCGCTCCTCGCTTGCCGGCAGATATTCGTTCTGCTGGCGGTCGGCGCGCGGCACGACGAATCCGTCCACCTCGCGGCGCTTGAGCTCGCCGCGCAAGCCAGCGACACGAGCCGCCGCTGCAGCGGGCGCATGCGAATCGTCGAACGACTGGAACCGGGCTTCGAACATGGGCCTTACTCTACCATCAAATTTGCCGGCTTCGCGCCAGCGGCTTTTGCAGAGCGTCAACCGCCGTGCGCATGGCGGATTTCAGGCGCGCCGCAGCGCCAGCGTGATCCAGCCATCGAGCAGAATGCGGCGTTCGAGCACAAAGCCCTGCGCGCGATAGATCGCAAGCACGGCGTTGGCATGGCCCGGCAATAGGCCGGAGAGGACGATGTGCGCGCGCGGGGCCGCGATATGGCGCAGCGGCACGGCGAGCCGCAACAGCGGTCCGAGCAGGATATTGGCAAAAATCAGATCGTAAGGCGCGCCGCTCGCGATGGCGCGAGCTTTGGCACCCGCGGCATGCGCTAACCTGATTGCGGATGCGGCGCGATTGAGCCGCGCATTGGTGCGCGCGGCGTCGACCGCGACCCGGTCGATGTCGCTGGCGGTGACGCGCGCACGCAGGATTCTGGCGGCCGCAATCGCCAGCACGCCCGACCCGGTGCCGAGGTCGAGGACCCGGGCGGCCCGCCCTCGCTTCGCCAATTCATTGAGCGCCAGCAGACAGCCGCACGTGGTGCCATGATGGCCGGTGCCGAAGGCAAGCGCGGCCTCGATCTCGATGCCGATGTCGTTGGGCTTGACGGCGGCGCGGTCGTGCGCGCCGTGCACGATGAAGCGGCCGGCGCGCACCGGCGCCAGGCCGGCGAGGCTTTGCTTGACCCAATCGGCGGGCGCGACCGGTTCGATGCTGAGCGCGGCCGCCGCTTTATCGCCTGCCGCGAGCGCGACCTGCGCGCGCAAATACGCTTCGTCCGGCGGGTCGCGGAAATGAATTGCCACCTGCCATTGCTCGCCGTCGTCCTCGAAGGCGGCGCAAGCGGTGTCGTCGGCGCCGAAAATCTCGCCGAGATAGGCCGCCAGCCGACAGGCGGTTGGCTTATCGCAGGCCAGACGGGCGACGGTGGTGGTCATATCCGCAATTTACAACGGTTGGTGAAATGGTTGGCAATGGCTACGTAGCCGCATGATCCCGAAAAGCTTGTCCTCGACATGATCGGGGATGGCAACCGGTTTTCGCGTCGCGCATCACGGGTAACCCGGTTGACCATGCCCGCGCTCGCTGAAGCATAGGCGTCGCGTTCCGACGCTATGTACAAGGCAGAATTGACTCCGCACAATGGATCAAGGCTGCAGAGCAGCGCGGAGGCCATAGCCGGATGAGCGATATGTTTGCAGGCAAAGCCGTGCTGATCACGGGCGGCGCGCGCAATCTCGGGCGCGCGATGGGTGTCACCTTTGCCTCGCAGGGCGCCGCGGTCGCGATCAATGCGCGCGCCGATCGGCCCGAGCTGCAAGAAACCATCGCGGCAATCGAGGCGGCCGGCGGCAAGGCGCTCGCCTGCCTCGCTGACGTCACCGATCGCGCCGCAGTCGACAGGATGGTGGCGGACGTGGCGGCGCGCTTCGGCCGGCTCGACATCCTGGTCAACAACGCCGTCGCGCACGCCGCCAAGCCGTTCCTCGAGCTAAGCTTCGCCGAATGGCAAAAGACGATAACGGTGACGCTCGACGGCGCCTTCCATGTCACGCAGGCCGCCGTGCCCGCCATGATCCGCGCCGGAGGCGGCAGCATCGTCAATATGGGCGGCTTGATGGGCCACTCGCCGATCCCCAACCGGGCGCCGACCGCCGCCTCCAAGGCCGGCCTCGCCGGCCTGACGCGCGCGCTCGCCGCCGAACTCGCCGTTCACGGCATCAACGTCAATTGCGTGGCGCCGGGGCCGGCCAACACGGTCCGCACCACGCCGTTCACATTCGACACCAAACGCATCCCGATGGGCCGCTTCGCCGAGCCGAACGAAATCGTGGCCGCGGTGCTGATGCTGTGCGGGAAAGAGGGGCGCTTCATCACCGGACAGACCATCCACGTCAACGGCGGGCTGTTCATGAACAACTAGAAAATCCAGGGAGGATAAATCATGCGAGCGATGTTGCGCATTGGCGTCTGTCTCGGTGCCCTGGCGATGCCCCTTGCGGCGAATGCCGCCGATTATCCGGACCGTCCGGTGCATGTGATCGTCGGGCTCACCGCCGGCTCCGGCGTCGACATCATGGCCCGGCTGGTCGGGCAAAAGCTCGCCGCGTCGATGGGGCAGCCCTTCATCATCGAGAACCGGCCCGGCGCCGGCAGCAATATCGCCACGCGTTACGCCGCGGTGGCCGAGCCCGACGGCTATACGATCTTCGTGGCGACCATCGCCAACGCGATCAATGCCACGCTCTATAAAAATCTGACCTTCGACGTGCTCAAGGACTTCTCGCCGGTGATCCTCGCCGCCACGGCGTCCAATCTGCTGATCGTGAACCCCTCGGTGCCCGCCAATTCGCTGCAGGAACTCATCGCGCTGGCGAAGACAAAGCCCGGCAAGTTGACGGTCGGTTCAAGCGGCGTCGGCACGGCGCCGCAGATGACCGCCGTGCTGTTCCGGCAGCGCGCCGGCATCAATGTGGTGGACGTTCCGTTCAAGGGCGGTCCGGAGGCAACCGCGGCGCTGCTCGGCGGGCAAATCGACTATCTGTTCGCCATCACGTCGACGGCCTTGCCGCACATCAAAGCGGGGCGCGTGCGCGCGCTCGGCGTCACCAGCCGGCAACGCTCCACTCTGCTGCCCGATGTACCGACGGTGAGCGAGTCCGGCTTGCCGGGCTTCGAAGCCGTGACCTGGTTCGGCTTCGCGGTGCCGAAAGGCACGCCGCCCGCCATTATCGATCGTCTGAACAAGGAAATCGGCAAGGCGCTGGCGCTGCCCGACGTCAAGGATAAGCTCGCGGTGCAGGGCATCGACGTCGCCGGCGGCACGCCCGAACAATTCGGCAGCTATATGCGCGAGGAGTTCGCGAAATGGGGCGGCCTGGTCAAGGAATCCGGCCTGTCGATCAAGGAGTGATGCCGGGACGTTAGCGAAATCGCTGCAATTTGAATCAACGACGACAACGATCCTTGTAAATCTTGCGCGATAGTTCCGCTCGATCGCGCCGCCGCGACCCTCGCGGCCGGCCGGTCGGGGGCGCTGTCATGCTCGAATCATTGAATACGTGGATCGAATCGGTGCGGTTTGCCTGCGAAGTGCAGAGCGTCATCTCGATGCGTCTGCTGCTGATTGCGCAAGGCGGACCGGATGCGGCGGTGGAAGCAAACCTGATGGTCGCCGAGAAACTCGACGCGCTGGCGGACGCCGAAGTGGCGATGCTTCGCGCGCTGACCGACGGCGAAGGAATTTTTGTCGCCGCCGAGCGCGCCTATGCGCCGGTGCGCAGCCGCGTGCAGGCCAACAGCGACCGCCTCTCGCACGCCGCCGCGTGACCCGCGCGGCGCCTCAATGCCGCTTGAAATACTGCACCGCGCGCTCATGCCGTTCGGCGGCCTTGCGTGAGGCGAACGTGCCGAGATTGCGCCGCTTGCCCGTGCGCGGATTTTTCTTGCGCGAATAGAGCCGGTATTTGCCCCCGCTGAGCTTGCGGATCATGCGCGCTTCCTCCTCCTACGCACGGCGGCTTGCGCTTTTTTGATGTTGGCGAGCTGTGCGCGACGCGTGGCCGGCGAAGCGCAGCACAAGTTCCGCGGCTTCGCCTCGATTCAGGACTAAGCGCCGCGCTCACCAGCCGAACGGGAAGAAGCCGCGTTGGCGCTGCGGGTAATAATAGCGGTCGCGATCGTCGTAATAGCGCGGCGGCGGCTGATCGTAGCGCCAGCTGCGTTCGCCGCGCGCCGGCTGCAGCGGTTCGTCGTCGGCGAAGTCCTGATCATAGCGCGGCCTGGCGCGCGCCACCGCCGGCTGCCCGGGACCGCCCGGGATTTCGCCGGTCAGCACCACTGTGGTGTTGGCCATCTTGTGCTTGGCGACCAGCGCCCACAGCATGGCGGCGTTCTGCACCGACAGCCGCACGCAGCCGTGCGAGGCCGGCTTGCCGAGACCGCGGTGATAGGTGCCGTGGATGGCGTGGCCCTTCTGCGTGAAGAAGATCGAGTAGGGCATTGGCGCGTCGTCCCACTCGCGGCTGTAGTGCTCCTTTTCCTTGCGGAACGGGGTGAAAGCGCCGGCCGGCGTGTCGTAGCCGGAAACGCCCGTCGACACCGGCCAGACGTAGAGCTGCTCGCCGTCGGCCGAGACGGTCATCTGCTGCGTGCCCTTGTCGATCTGGATCAGCAGATCGGCGCGCGCCGGCGCGGCGGCAACGAGCACCGCCAAGGCGGCGACGGCGGCAAGGCGGAGATGCATGACGGACCTCCCGAGCAACCCGGATTCCACTATAGCACCCTCCGGGAGGCCCGATTATGGCAAAGCTCTGTGATCGATAACCCCCGCCGCGCGGTCGCGTTCCGCGCCGCGCGGCCCTTTTCGCATCCCGCTGCCGTTCTTACATGTGCTGTCCGGACCCTTCAGGAGACCCCACCGCATGTCGGAGCCGCTCGTCGTCTTGCTTCCGCACAGTCTCGGCAAGGACGAGGCGGCGCGCCGCATCAAGGACAGGCTCGGCCGCGCCAAGACCGAGTTCGCCTGGCTGCTGGCGCTCGAGCAGGAGGAATGGACCGGTGACCGGCTGAGCTTCCGCGCCGCCGCACTCGGCCAGCGCGCTTTCGGCACCATCGACGTCTATGACCACGCCGTGCGGCTCGAAGTCACGCTGCCGTGGTTGCTGGCGCGCTTCGCGCACGCGGCGCAGCGCGTGATCGGGCAGAAAGGCCAGCTGATGCTGGAGAAGAAGTGACTGCGCCCATCGCGGCCGTCCCCGCAAACCTTCCTTGTGTAAAATGATCCCGGGTTGTCGGGGCGAATGCGGATCTACTCCCCGCGCGCGGGGCGAGGGAAGACGCTCAATTCCCCAATTCCAGCGCCCAATAGGTCCGCCCATTGCCGCCGGTGGCGGAGGCGATGCCATAGGCGGTGATGCCGCCCATCAGCATATTGCGGCGGTGGCCGGCGGAACGCGACCACATCCTGATGACGCAATCTTCGGTATCGCACCCGAAAGCGACGTTTTCCGCCGAGGCCGAGCGGCGCGTGCGGGCGCGCTCGCGGAAGCCCGAATGATCGAGCCGGCGCCGGTCCGCCAGTTCGCGCGCCTTGGTGGAAGCGATGCCGGACAACTCCACGCTGAGCGAGAGCGCCGGCCGGCCGTGCTGGGCGCGGAAGGAATTGAGGTCGAGGGCGGCGGCGGGGGTGGGGGAAAGCGCGAGGCACAAGACCAGAGCGATGCGCATCACGAAGCCTCCTGACCGCCGTGTCATAGGTCTTTCAACGGCTAATGCCGCCCCGGCTTGGTCAACGCGTCGGCCACGCTGTGCGCACGCCGGCCGCCGACCACCTGCGCGGTGCATTTCTGGCCGGCCGTGCAGCTGACGGTGCAATCGGTGCCCGGCTTGCCCTGGCAATCCGTGCCGCAGCCATAGATCGGGGTCCCTGGCGAAAACTTGCCGCCGGCCTTGTCGCAGGCCGCCTTTAATTGCTCGGGGGTCATTTTCGGCAGCGTGATGTCGCTGGCGAGCGCCGGAGCGCCGGGCGCAAGCAAGAGCACGAGCGCGGCGGTCAGGACGATGAGGGCGGTGATGGGTCGCATCGGCAGCCTCCGACGGTTCGCGTCGCCCGGCCGCCACTCTAGCAGATTGGCGGCGATGGTGGACAGCGCCGCGCTTAGTGAGAGCGGCGGTGCAACAACGAACGTCACTCACCAGGCGATGGCCTTGCCGTCGAGCGCCGCGAGCAATTTCTGGTCGTGGCCGTAGATATCGCCGCGGAAGTTCGCAGTACCCCCATCGACCCAGGCGGTGAGATAGGTGATGTGCACTGGCAGCGGCTCGCGCAGATTGACGACCGTGGTCTTGGCGGAGGCAATCACACCGTCGATGCGGCCGCTGTCCCATCCCGCGACGCCGCCGGCCTGCAGGACCTGCTCGGCAAGCTCCAGCGGCCGCGCCAGGCGGATGCAGCCATGGCTGAACGCGCGTTCCGTGCGGCTGAACAGGCCGCGCGCCGGGCTGTCGTGCAGGTAGACGTTGTGCGGATTGGGGAACATCAGTTTGACGCGCCCGAGCGCGTTGTTGGCGCCCGGCTTCTGCCGCAGTTGGAACGGAAAATTGCCCGGTCCGTAGCGGCTCCAGTCGATCGACTGGATCGGCATGGCGCGATCGCCCTGCACGGCCTCGAAGCCCTGCGCGGCGACGGCGCCGGGGTTGCTGCGCAGTTTCGGCAATTCCTCATTGACGGCGATGGCGGGCGGGACGGTCCAGGTGGGGTTGAATTCGACGTAGCGGATGCGGTCGCTGAACACGGGCGTGCGGTGGTAGGGCTTGCCGACGACGACCGCCATGCGCTCCTTGATCGCGCCGGCGTCGATGCGGCGCAGCTCGAAGCCGGCGATGTTCACGATCAGGTATTGCTGCCCCAGATCCTCCGGCATCCATCGCAGCCGCTCCATGGCGACGATGATGCTGTTGATGCGGTCGTCGACCGGCACGTTCATGGCGACGATGGTCGAGGCGCCGATCACGCCGTCAGCCGCGAGGCCCTGGCGCGCCTGGAAGCGCTCGACGGCTTTGACCAGCGCGTCGTCGTAGGCGACCGGGTCGCCCGGCGCGGCGGGCGCGACGGCGGCGTCGGTCAGCGCCAGCCGCGCGCGGATCGCCGGCACGCGCGGGTCGCCTTCGCCCGGGCGCAGGGCGGGGCCGAGCGCAACGCTGCTCCAGCCGCCCTTGGCGGCCAGCGCGCGATAGTCGGCGAGCGCGGCGCGCAGCGCGCCATAGTCCGGCCGGCCGGGCTGCCAGCCGGCGAAGAAGCGATCGAGATCGCCCGCCTGCGCGAGGCTCTTGAGCGCGGCCAGTTGGTCGATGCTGCGGTCCTGGATGAAGAAATTGGGATCGACCTTGTTGGGCAGGAAGCGGCCGACCCTCAGGTCCGAGGCGTATTCGAGAAAGGCGGCGGCGAAGTAGAGTTCGACGATGGCGAGGCGGCGCTTGTCGGTGGCGGCGCTCGCCGTGTTGAGTTCGGCGAGCTGTTTGCCGGGATAATCCTTGGCATCGAGGCCGTCGCTTTCGGCGGCTTGCAGGCGTGCAACCAGCGCGCCCGCGCGCGGCGTGCCGAGCCAAAGCAGGTCGCCGCCGAAGTCGTGGTAGTAGGCCTGCAGCGCCTCGCGCCGCTGCTTGACCGGCAGCGGCAGTTGCGGCTCGTTGGCCAGCATGTCGATGACGTTGATACGCACGATGGCGAGATCGCGCGGCGAAATGTCGATATCCGCGCGCGCGGCGGGGAGCGCAAAGCACAGGCCGACCGCCGCGGCGAACGCCGCCAGCGCGCCAAGGGCTAGGCCGCGCCGCGCCTTGGCGGGCGGATGCCGGGGTGCGCCGGCCGCCTTCAGCCGTCGCGCGTCACTGCATGGGTGGCGCATAAAGCAGGCCTCCCTCCGTCCATAGCGCGTTCATGCCGCGGTTCAGGGCGAGCGGCGTGTCGCTGCCGAGATTGCGCTCGAAGATTTCGGCATAGTTGCCGACGCCGCCGACCACCTTGACCAGCCAGTCGTCGGCGAGGCCGAGCGCCCTGGCCGCGGGCTGGCCCATGGCGAGCGCCTTCGGCCGCAGCGTCGTGCCGGCGGTTTTCGAGTCGATGCCCTGTTCTTCCGCGTCGATCAGGGCAAACAGCGTCCAGCGCACGAGGCCGATCCATTGCGGGTCGTCCTTGCGCGTCGCCGGGCCGAGCGGCTCCTTGGAAATGACGTCGCGCATGATCACGTGGTCCTGCGGCTTCGCCAGCAGCGACCGCTCGGCCGCGAGCGCGGAGCGGTCGCCCGTGAAGGCGTCGCATTTGCCCGCCGCGTAGGCCGCCCGCGCCTCCGGCCGCTCCGCGAAGCGGAGGAAGGAGACGCGGAGCTTGTGCTTGTCGAAATAGTCCGCCGCGTTCTGTTCGGTGGTGGTGCCGGTGACCAGGCAGATGCTGGCGCCGTTAAACTGCAGCGGGCTGGTGGCGCCGAGCAGCGCGGGCATGAGAAAGCCCTGGCCGTCGTAGTAGCTGATGCCGGCGAATTCGATGCCGAGCTCGAGGTCGCGCGCCATGGTCCAGGTGCTGTTGCGGGACAAGAGGTCGATCTGCCGGTTCTTCAAGGCATCGAAGCGGTCCCCCGCCGACAGCGGCCGATACTCGACCTTGCCGACGTCGCCGAGCACGGCGCCCGCCACCGCCTTGCAGAAGTCGACGTCAAAGCCGCGCCACGCGCCCGAACTGTCTTTTTCCGAGAAGCCCGGCAGGCCCTCGCTGACGCCGCAAATCAGCTTCTGCCGCGCCCGCACGTCGTCCAGCGTGCCGGCCGCGGCGCCTGACGCTGCCGGCAGGAGCAGGGCCGCAATGGCGCCGATGACGGCCACGGCCGCAGGAATCCTGGCGGGAGACAGCAAGCTGTCGCGCATGGCGTCATCTTAGGCTGGAAAAGCCGAACGTCCAAGGCGCTCCGGCCGGGCCGCGCTCGGCAAGACGTTTCTCGCCAGGGACTATCGCGGCAAATCCGGCGCCCAGCTCACGCTGATGAAATGCATCGATCTGTTTCGCAGCCAGGAGCTCGACCGGCTGGCGAAGAAGTATAGCGGGAAATAGGGGCGGAAGGAATTGAGGTCGAACGCGGAGGCGGGGGTAATAGCGAGACCAACGGTTACTATTAATAATGTAATTGTGATTGCGTGGAACGTGGCGCGCTCATTTCCGTTTATTGGGTCAATCGATGCTAGCCTACTCGCGAATAAGGGTATGCATTTCTTATGTAGGCATTCAAAAATTGGCCTTTGGATGGGGCCTTCTGAAATTGTTCGAACAGCCCAGCGTTAACATTGTAATACTGATAGATGGAACCATTGACGAACTCTACCTCAAGAGTTTCGGAAGGTTCATCATATCCGATACTGGAAATATTTGATGATGCTACCGGTTCGCGTTGCATTTGAGTATTCTATCTTTCATGCTCGGGCACGGTTTCACGAGTTATTGTCAGTGGTTTTGCGACAGCAGTAGTGCGCTGAGCTCTCCAAGAAGCGACAACGCGATCATACCCTTCTGCTGTTCGTCGTGTGGACCACGCTTTAGTGACTTCTGGGTCCGCGCTTTGTGGTTGATGTTTCTTATCTGGAGAAGTCACGCGACATCGGACGGGAAGGCGCGCGGCTTCTCCAGCAATAATGGCTTCACCAGTTCGAAGTACTGGTAGCAAATCCATTAGACCGGCCAAATTGTCTGGCAATGTGCCTTTCACACGCACCCGATCATTCGGATTCGAAAGCCTCATCGCGATAAACGTCCCGCATTGGGAGAGTACAGTCTCGTCAACTTCCGCAGGTCGTTGTGAAATAATCATTGCGCCGATTCCGTATTTGCGCCCTTCTTTTGCTATTCGTTTGACGATCTCTGTCGCTGTACTGGCGGCATCTGCGCCGAGATAGCGATGGGCCTCCTCCATAACGATTAGCAACGGTCGAAGCACACCCCCTTCAGTCTTTTCACGACTCCAATACAAGGCCTCATAAATTACGCGCAGAATCGATCCGACTAATCTCGTTAGGACAGAGCTTGGCACCCCCGAAAGATCTAGGATAGTCAGCGGGCGGCCGTGGCCGAGCCAGCCTTCCAAAAGTTTATCGAGATCGCTAATGATTGCTCCATGTTCGTCTGGCTCCCATTCCCCGGGGTGCAGAATGAAATCAAAGCGTTTATCCAGAAGCCGTGAGCGAACCAAGTTTAGCTGTCTACGAATTCCCTTCGCCGATTGGTTTAGATACGGACCTGCCGCGCCCATTCCATGTGGTCTGTATGTAGGTGGCGTTAGAGAGTTAATATCCCCGACGCTAGTGCGCTGAGGTTGATCGCGTTGTGGGCCGCCATAAGTTGTCACTTCAAAGTCAATCAATTCATACCAAAGACGCTTTAAGCTAAATGGAATTGGGCTATCAATAGTCAATGATGTCGGATCAATGCCGGGCAAAGGATTCTCGGCAATTCTTTTAGACTTCAGTTCTTGGATCTTGTCCGCGAAAGCTATTTCTTGGTTTTCATTTAGAGCCCCGGCCACAAAATCTAAAAGTTCCCCAGCCTCTAGTGCCCAGAATGGCACATACAAAGGCTTTTGGTCTGGCTGGGGCGTCGTGCTAAACACCTGGGCAAGATCGTTTAATGCTGAACAATATTCACCGTGAATATCGAGTAAGAGAATTCGCGCTCCCGGCAGGCCTTGGGAAGCATCCGGTGAAATTATTGATCTAATTATGCTTGCGACGGTTGTTGATTTGCCAGATCCGGTTGATCCAAGGATTGCAGAATGCCGAGTTACGAGACTGTCCAGTGAAAGTCTCACAGCGATATTTTCTGCGCTTGAAAGCGAGCCAATTGAAAAATGATTTTGATCAGTTTGCTCGTAGATGCGTTTTAAATCAGTTTCGATAACGATATGAACGGCGTCACCAATATTAGGGTGCTGACTAACGCCGCGTTCGAAATGATTACCAATGGCCTCACCAGCCAATTCGATACGCATCCATCGCCTAGATTCTTCCGAATCATCATCGACATTGAGTTGCTTCGCACCAACTTCACTCACAACGCCATAAAGATCTTGGTAGCCTTGTGGAATTCGTACGAAACTTCCAACTTGACCGACCCGATATGTATGGCCCGCAATAATTGAAAGACCGGACGCCAACGACGCTGCGAGATCAACCGTGACGGTAGCGCCAGAGACTGAACTGACTGTCCCGAGAAAAGTTGGATCGCTGTCGATCATTCGGAGGCCGCTTCGATTTTGAGAATAGTAGGGGCGGCAGAATTACGTAGCTCCGCGGCTTGTGCTAAGGCGCAGAATCTAGAGAAATATTGAAAGTCACCTAGCAAAAATACTGGCGGCGCATCCGCCTTACGCGCCCCCCAAAAGCTTTCACGAATTTCCTGCCAATTTTTTGGTAACTCGCCCAGTTGCCAATTGCCTTCAACGCCATTTATTACGGCGCCATCCGCGGCATATACACTGATATTTGGTCGGTCGAGAGCGAGCCCACATGCGGGACTTTCGTCTGCGAGATTGCCAAATTGGAATGCGAAGACCGAAGCATTTGCATTCATTGCCAATACCTCATCGACGACGGTACGAATGTGAGCATCGCGGAATGAGAATCCTATGGTCATTAGAAGTGTGTCGGGGGTAAGCAAGAATTGCTTAAGGCGTTCAAATAGTGCCGCGTAGGGCTGCTTCTGGGTCAAATCATATTTCAAATGGTCGGGATAGATTAAATGCGTGGCCGAGCGCCCGCGACCTCGAACAATAGAATTGTTTTCAAGCGACCAGCCGAGCGATCCATGTAGTTTCCAAAGTCGAGACCATCTAGCCGGCAGATCGTCTCCTGCAACTGTAACGGAATCAAAGAAAGGTGAATTTCCGCCGCTAAACCCATCAAAATATGGTGCTCTCACATTTTCAAACGCTTCTTCAAAAAGAAGGTCATAATTCGTGGTAAAAATCTCGACTGGGTGAAGTCTAAGAGTTCCACTTACCCAAGAAATAATTTCATTTTAGGCATTTCGTTGTTTTGGAATTTTAGCATCGACTATTGCTCCGATTCGCTCGCAAATTGTTTTTGCGAGATTGGCGTACCCAGCCGAGTCAATTTCATGGACTTGTGCCAATCCCAAGGCTCTTTCAAGAAGCCTAATTTGGGAAAGCACGCTTTCAATATTTGCGTGGGCACCACCTAGCTGTTCTTTTATCTTGGCGGCTGCCTCACGATGTTTTTGGTTCTCAATACCTCCTAAGACAATCGTAGTGAGTTCGTCGACGCCTGGAATTAGTGCGCGACCATTATCTGACATATTGCCATTTTGATCGACGCGAATTGACATCGGCGCGCCCGCGCCAACCAAAATTCCAATACGTTTACGGCCTTGAGATAATATTTGCCGTAGATCAGCAACAAAACGGTCGGGGTTATGAACGGTTTTCAAGATGCCTCACAACAAACTAATAATCGAGCGCAGCGTGTACTAAGGCAATGTTTCGCGCAATAGGAATTCCAACATATCCCTCACACCCTCTCCACAAAACTATCCACCACGCGCTTTTCGCCCGCCTTGTCGAACTTGATGGTCAGCTTGTTGCCGTCCACGGCGGTGACGTTGCCGTTGCCGAATTTCTGGTGAAACACCCGCTCGCCCACGGCGAAGGACGAGGTGGCGCCGGTGGATTTGGCCACCAGTTCGCCTTCGATGGTCAGGGGTTTTGAGCGGCGAGGAGGGGAGGCGGCGGATGCCCCCTCACCCGACCGGGCTGCGCCCGGTCGACCTCTCCCCGCGCGCGGGGAGAGGTTATCGGAATCCGCCTCGCTGTCGTCGTCGAACGCGCCGTCGGGCACATAACGCGGCTGCCCGTTCTCCGAAAATCCCCCGCGCCCTTTGCGCGCCTGGGCGCGCTGCCAGCCGGGCGTCGTGTAGTTCGAGCCGAAGGAATTCATCTCGTCGAAACGGGAAGCGCCGTAGCCCGACATGCGGAAAGCCCCGCTGCCGCCGGAGGGCTCCTTCACCTCGACATCGGCCTCCGGCAATTCGTCGAGGAAACGCGAGGGCAGGGTCGAGGTCCACAGGCCGTGGATGCGCCTATTGGTGGCGAAATAGATCTTGGCGCGCTTGCGGGCGCGCGTCAGCCCGACATGGGCGAGGCGGCGCTCCTCCTCGAGGCCGGCGCGGCCGCTCTCGTCGAGCGAGCGTTGGTGCGGAAACAGGCCTTCCTCCCAGCCGGGCAGGAACACGGTGTCGAATTCGAGCCCCTTGGCCGAGTGCAGCGTCATGATGTTGACCGCCTCAACGCCTTCGGCGCTGTCGCGGTCCATCACCAGCGAAATGTGCTCGAGGAAGCCGGCGAGGTTCTCGAATTCCTCCATCGAGCGCACCAGCTCCTTGAGGTTTTCCAGCCGGCCGGCGGCGTCGGCGCTCTTGTCGGCCTGCCACATCGCGGTGTAGCCCGACTCGTCGAGCACGATCTCGGCGAGTTCAGTGTGCGGCATGGAATCTTTTTTCGCACGCCAGCGCTCGAAGCCGGCCATCAGGTCGCGTAAGGCGCCGCGCGGTTTCGGCTTCATCTCGTCGGTTGCGGAAAGCTGGCTGGCGGCTTCGGTGAGCGGGATGCGTTTCTTGCGCGCGTAGTCGTGCAGCAGCTGCACGGTGGCGTCGCCCAGGCCGCGCTTGGGCACGTTGACGATGCGCTCGAAGGCGAGATCGTCGGCCGGTTGCGCGATCACGCGCAGGTAGGCCAGCGCGTCGCGGATTTCGGCGCGCTCGTAGAAACGGGGTCCGCCGATCACGCGGTAGGGCAGGCCGAGCTGGATGAAGCGCTCTTCGAATTCGCGCATCTGGAACGAGGCGCGCACCAGGATGGCGATTTCGTCGAGCGGATGGTCGAGGCCCTGCTCGCGCGCCTCGCGCTGCAGCTGCTCGATCTCCTCGCCGATCGAGCGCGCTTCTTCCTCCGAGTCCCAGCCGCCGGTGACCTGCACCTTTTCGCCGGGGACATCTTCCGTGCGCAACGTCTTGCCCAGCCGGCCTTCGTTATGCGCGATCAGATGGGAGGCTGCCGCCAGGATGTGGCCGGTGCTTCTGTAATTTCTTTCCAGCCGAATTATTTTGGCGCCCGGAAAGTCATGATCGAAGCGCAGAATGTTATCGACCTCGGCGCCCCGCCATCCGTAAATCGACTGGTCGTCATCGCCGACGCAGCAGATGTTTTTTTGCGCGCGTTGCGGCGCCTCGGCCTCGCCCTTCGAGACGCTCTGGCTTTGCCCTCGCTCCTCGGGGTGAGGGTCAACACCTTTCTCCTCATCCTGAGCAGCATCGCGAAGCGATGCGTCTCGAAGGATGAGGCCCCCCGCCGGCGCCGCCGGCGCGCTTTGCGCCAGCAGCCGCAGCCACAAATACTGCGCCACGTTGGTGTCCTGGTACTCGTCGACCAGGATGAATTTGAAGCGCTGCTGATACTGGCGAAGAATTTCGGGAGAAGACCGGAACAAGCGGATATTCTCCAAAAGAAGATCGCCGAAGTCGGCGGCATTCAGCGTCTTCAGCCGCTCCTGGTAGGCGAGGTAGAGCTTCTTGCCCTTGCCGTTGGCGAAGCCGGCGGCTTCCCCGGCCGGGACTTGTTCGGGCGTCAATCCTCGGTTCTTCCAGCCGTCGAGGATGGCGGCGAAGACCCGAGCAGGCCATCTTTTTTCGTCGAGCTTCTCGGCTTCTAAGAGCATTTTGATCACGCGGATCTGGTCGTCGACGTCCAGAATGGTGAAATTCGACTTCAAACCGACCATTTCCGCGTGGCGCCGCAGGATTTTCACGCCAATCGAATGGAAAGTGCCGAGCCACGGCATGCCCTCGACAATCTGCCCGACCATCTGCCCCACGCGCAGCTTCATCTCGCGCGCTGCCTTATTGGTGAAGGTGACCGCCAGGATGTCGGACGGCCGCGCCCGGCCGAGATTCAAAATGTGGGCTATCCGTGTTGTAAGCACACGGGTTTTTCCGGTGCCCGCGCCCGCCAGAACCAGCACCGGGCCGTCCAGGGTCTCCACCGCTTCTTTTTGTTCGGGGTTCAAATCGGCCAGATAGGGGGCCGAGCGCGCCCCCAGCGCGCGCGCGGCGATGCCGCCCGCGGCGGGCGACGGGTTCAGCTCAACACTGCGTTTGGGTTCGGCCATGGGCGATTCTGCTTGCGCCCAACATGGCATCGAAGGGCGGCAATTTCGAGGGTTGGCGGACCTCTTGCCGCCTTTGCCCCACCGCTTTAGCGTTGTTTTTCCGAAGAAAATTGCAATTCAGGGGAGAATCTTGTGCGACTGAAGGACAAAGTGGCGCTGATCACCGGGGCGGGGCGCGGCATCGGCCGCGACATCGCCTTGGCTTATGCCCGCGAGGGCGCCCATGTGGTGATCAACGACGTCGATCCCGCCACGGCAGATGCCACCGCCAAGGAGGCCGCCAGCGTCGGCAGCAAGAGCCTCGCGGTCGCCGGTGACGTGGCCAAATCCGCCGACATCGCGCGCATGGTCATGACCGTGGTTCAGGAGTTCGGCCGCATCGACATCGTCGTCAACAACGCCATGAAGATCGTGCCGGGCAAGCTCGAAGCGCTGCCGGAAGCGGCCTGGGACACCACCATGAACATCGGCCTCAAGGGCGCATTTCTGGTCAGCCAGGCAGCGGCGAAACACATGATCGCGCAGAAGTCCGGCGTGATCGTCAACATCGCCTCGGTCGCCGGCCTGTTCCCGTACAACTGGGCCGGCGCCTATTCGGTGGTGAAGGCCGGTCTCATCATGCTGACCAAGTTGCAGGCGATGGAGTGGGCGCCCTACGGCATCCGCGCCAACGCCATCACGCCCGGCTATATCCGCACGCCCGGCACCGAAGCGATGTATGCCGATGCGGAAATCTACGAGGGCCGGCGCAAGGGCGTGCCAATGGGCCGTGTCGGATCGGGCGAGGACATCGCAGGTCCCGCGGTGTTCCTGGCGAGCGAGGATGCGCGCTACACCACCGGCAGCGTGCTCGGCGCCGACGGCGGCCAGGCAGTGGGGTATTTCCTCAGCGTGCCGGGACGGAGGTTTTCGGGCGGCAGGATTGATTAGACGGCGTTCATGATAAAATGACCGGATGAACACGAGGCGCATTGAGAACAACGTCCAACCCCAGGGCACGCCAAAGAGTGCTTTGCCGGGGCAGTTTGAACAATTCTACGCACACGTTCTGGCCGACATTTCATTGCAGGAGAAGCTGCGCGAGTCCGGCGACGTTGAACGATTTGCCGCGCTACTGGTGAAAGTAGGGCGCGAATGCGGATTCGCTTTCAATATCGACGACGTAAGCGCAGGCATGCATGCTCGCTTGCCCCTCGTGAAGGGTCTGGTCGACAGCACAATCCGGGAAACGCCGCTACCGCCGAAAGGCTGGCTGCCGATCCGCGCCTCCTGGCACGATGGCGAGCTTTACCTGCATTGGTCCTATTTCGGCGACCAGCGCCTGCGCGAGCCGTTTTTCGAAGGCGATGTTCAACGCGCCAATTTTAAGCCTTTCAACCGGCTATTTCGCTATACGACGCCGATCGCAAAACTGGGCAATTGGTTGCAAGAACACCCGGACCCGCGGCCGAACGGTTTCATTTTTCATATGTCCCGCTGCGGCTCGACCCTGGTCTCGCAGATGCTGGCAGCGGTCGCTCACAACGTCGTCATCTCCGAGGCGGATCCCATCGACGCCGTCGTGCGGGCGCGCGAAGTACGACCGGATTTGAGCGAGGACCAGCACGCGCTCTGGCTAAGCTGGATGATCGGCGCGCTGGGCCAGCGTCGCGGCGGCGACGAAAGCAATTATTTCATCAAGCTCGATTCCTGGCACAGCCTGGCGCTTCCACTATTCCGGCGGGCGTTCCCCGACGTGCCCTGGATTTTCATATATCGGAATCCAGTCGAAGTGCTGGTGTCGCAAATGCGGATGCCAGGCCTGCATATGATACCGGGAATGTTGGGTTCCGGTCAGTTTGGTATCAATCTTTTCGATAGCCTGAAAAACCGCGAAGACTATTGTGCGCGCGTGCTGGCCGCGATCTGCGCGCCGGTGCTCCGGCAATATTCGAAGGACAAAGCCTTGTTGGTCGACTACCGGCAGCTCCCGCACGCTGTGTGGACCGCGATCTTGCCGCATTTCGGCGTCGAATATAGCGACAGCGACCGCACCGCAATGGCCGAAGCGGCGCGCTACGACGCTAAGACCCCGAGCTTTGAATTTGCACCGGATACCGAGACCAAGCAGCGTGATGCGACCGCGGGCGTTCGCGCCGCCGCCGGCGCACGGCTCGTCGACCTCTACCGTCAACTCGAAGTCTTGCGGCTCGGCGGCTAGGATATTTTGCTAGCTTGCAACCCTCGAATTTTTGCTAATTTGGCCCCATGCAAACGACGCTCCCCGACCGTCTGCGGTTGCCGTTGACCTTCGATCCCGTCCTGCTGGCCCGTGACCTGCAGGGCCTCGCGGCGGTCGGCTGGATCGACCATTTCGTCAAGCAGAACTACGAGGGCGATTGGAGCGTCATTCCGTTGCGCGGCAAAGCCGGAGCCACCCATCCGGTAATGATGATCTACTCCGATCCGACTGCGACGGAATTCGAGGACACGCCGATGCTTCGCGACTGTCCCTATTTCCGCGAAGTGCTTGGTGCCTTCGAATGTCCGCTGCAAGCCGTGCGGCTGATGCGGCTTTCGCCCGGCTCGATCATCAAGGAGCATACCGATCACGATCTGAGCGCGGAGCAGGGCACCGCGCGCATCCACATTCCGGTCGTCACCAATCCAGGCGTCGAGTTTTACCTCAACGGTGTCCGTGTCGTACTGGAAGCCGGGAGTGCCTGGTATCTGCGACTGTCGGATCGGCACAGCGTGTACAACAAGGGCGACACGCCGCGCGTTCACTTGGTGATCGACGCCGTCGTCAATGACTGGTTGAAATCCCTGCTCGAATCCGCCGCTCTGCAGCAGGCGCACGCATGATGGTCGAATTGCTCACCGCCGCCATGTTCGAAAACAAAGTCGGCCAGGCCTTCGTGCTCGAAGAACCCGGTGCCGCGCCGACCGAGCTGACGCTGGCCGAGGTCAAGCCGCTTAAGAATTATGCCAATTTGGCACGCGCGCCGTTCTCGCTGATCTTTACAACGCAAGGCGCCGCTGTGCTGCCGCAGCGGATGTATGAACTACGGCACGCGGCACTGGGAACGCAGGCGTTCTTCCTGGTTCCGGTCGGCAAAAAGGACGATGTGGTGAGCTATCAGGCGATATTCAACTGAGATTGCTATCGGCGCGTTTGCCGGCCGGCGCAGTCCATTCCATGAACCAGTGAGCGCCTTCGTCGGACACCTCGCGGAAGCCAAGCCGCCGATACAGTGTTTGCGCCGGATTGAATTTCTCCACCGCGATGCTGACTTTTTTGCCGGCGGCGCGCGCTTCGGCGCACAGCGCGTTCATCAAGGCTGTGCCGGTGCCGTGGCCGCGCCATTCCGGCAGCAAAGAAATATCGATAACGCACAGATTATTGGCTTGCCGGTCGACATAAAGGCGGCCGGCCGGCACGCCGTTTTTTTCCAGAACGGCGAATTCGGTTGCGGGGTAGTAGGTCCGATAATGGTGGCGTTGCAGCGCAAACTGGCTTTCCAGGAAGGCCAGTTTCTGCGCTTCGGTCCAATCGATGAACGACGCCAGCTCCTGCCAGCGCGTCGAGACATAGAGGCGGCGCAGGAACGGGAGGTCGGCCTCGCTCTCGCTCCGCAGCGTAAAGCCCTGGTCGGCCAGTGCCGCCGGCAAGACAAGCATGATGCCGGTGACCGGCGCAGCCGTCACGGTTCGATCTTTCGATTGTGTGTCAGAATCACGGCGCTAATTGCGCGTTGGGAAAATACCAAGCAGCGCAATACAGAAATTGAGCACCAAAAACGGCTGCATATTGTCGTGCGGTATCGAGCCGCCGGTGGAACCGATCGCCGAGTTCAAGAACGACGCGTTGATGGTCGGCGATGTACTGTAGATCTGATCGGGTGCCGATGGCCCGATGAATGTATTGTTGGTCGGTGCAGCGGCATGCTCGCCGATCCCGCCGGCGCCTATGAGTTCGCTCGCGACGCCGTGATTATGAACGGGCATTTGAGTGGACAATAGCGTCACGGTCGCCGCGCCTTGCACTTGTCCGATCGTGGTATTGAACCCGCCCGGTCCATTGCCCCAATGCATCGGGATCTGGCCCTGTAGGTTGGGCAGTCCGAAGGTCGATTGCCCGTCACCGCCGTAGGTCGTGCCGAGGATGGAGAACAGCGCCGTATTCTGCGAGATCGACATCAACTGGCCGTTGCACATCGCCCAGCCTGCCGGCGCGAAATTGAAGCCGAAGCAGCGGATTTCCCCGACAAACGGATTAGCCATCGTGGCCTCCTCAGTTCCGCGCCGGGAAAATGCCCTCAAGGGCGATGATGAAAGTGATGCAAAGCGTCGGCATCAGATTTGAATGCGCCTGGCCGCTGCCAGCATTGCCGCACGAGCCCGCAGCCAGGAGCTGCCCCTGCAGCGCCGGCGAACCCGGAGTCGCATAGAACGCCGCGTTTGCCACCGTCGGCGTGGCAGGCAGCAGGTTGCTGGCAATCGCAGCCGCGCTGGCATTGGCCGTCGTGACATTGAATAAGTGGCTGTGCGTCGGCATCGTGGTCTGGTTGATGGTGATCGACGCGACTCCACCAGTTTCGCCTAGGACATAAGGGGACAGGCCGTTGCCCTGGCCGAAATGCACCGGCAGTTGGGATTGCAAGTTGGGCAGCGCGAAAGTGGATGTCCCGTTGCCGCCATAAGTGGTGCCAAGCAGCGAGAACAGCGCGGTGTTCTGCGAGATCGGCAGGATCTGGCCGTTGCACAACGCCCAGCCGCGCGGAGGGAAGTTGCCGCCAAACATGCTGATCTGGCCGAGAAAAGGTTGACTCATTGCAACAGCTCTCTAGTTCTTCGTGCGGCGCGTGCTTTACTCAATTGCGCGATGGAAAGATGCCCTGCAGGGCGATGATGAAATTGATCGTCAGGAAGGGCTGCAAATTAGTGTGTGGTTGGCCAAGGCCGAACGTCTGCACCGTACCGGCATTGAGCGACACCAGCGGGCCGCTGCCGTAATAGCTGTCGCCTGGCGTTGTTGGCCCGATCTTGGTGGACGTAGCAAATGCCGCACCGGTTTTCGGTCGTTTGTCGTTAGCGCTTGACGTTGTGCCGGAGAAACTGTGGTTGTGCGCCGGCATCTGGTTGATGTTCAACTGCACCGCTTCTTCGCCGGCTTGTTCTCCTTGGGTGTATTGATTGCCCAAAAAGGTCCCCGCGTGCATCGGCACGCGGCTTTGCAGGTTGGGCAGCGCGAAAGTGGATGTCCCATTGCCGCCATATTGCGTGCCGAGCAGCGAGAACAGCGCCTGATTCTGATTGATCGCCAATAACTGGCCGTTGCACAACGCCCAGCCTCTCGGCGCGAAATTGAAGCCGACCGCCTGTATCTGTCCCAGAAATGGTTGCGCCATGCCGCCCCCAACCTGCGCCGCACGCCACGTCAGCTGAATTCAGGATATGGGAAATGCAAAAAACCCGCAACTATGACAGCGGAGCGCGATCATGGACAAACCTCGACCATGCGAAATGCCTGACTTGAGCAAACTGAACCCCGCTCGCCTGATATAAACTTTTCGTAAACTAACGAGTTTGCATGGGACCGATGCCGCCGGATTTTAGCTTTAGGTGGAATAGCGGCCAAATTCTTTGCATGGCCTATTTTGACGCCGAACATTTTCATCGCTAGCATAATCGCCAGTCCGGCATTGGGGGCAGCGCCCATGAGGCGGCTGAGCAGGCGGGCATTTTTCGGCATATCCGTCGGAGGGCTGTCCGCGCTCAATGTGCCGTGCACAGCGCTGGCCGCGGTGCAGGGCGGCGTTACTGGTCTCACCCGGCGTGCCAATGTCGACTTTGCCAGCGCGCTGAACCTGAAGCTGTTTCTGCAAAATACCGATACGCGCGGCCTGGTCGGGCTGTTCAGCATGAATCCGGTCCAGGGCGAATTGGGCAGCTATGCCGCCGGCACTCTGATTTTGTTTCCGTTCAAGCTTGCGGCTTCGAGTCCGGAATTTTCGGTGTTTCTCCCCGGTTCCAGCGCAGCGGCGCCGCTGATCGCGACCCTCGCCATGACGCCTGGCGGTCTGCCGCCCGACGATTATTTTTGCAGCTACGTGCTCAAAGCGCCGCGCGAAAATTTCATTTCCTTTTCGGTCGGCGCGCCGTTCGTGCGCGGGGCGCAGAAGTGGCCGTGGCACACCAACCTGGACAATATCGTCGGCAGTTCGATCGGCATCGGATGGACCAGTTCCAATTTCAATCATCCGTGGTTCGCCGGCAGCCATTGGATTCCTGAAAGTGGCGACGGCAAATATTGGCGAACGCGCATCATCGACGGCATCCGCCAGGTCGCCGCCATCCGAGGTTCAACATTCGGCGGGGCGGTGGGATGACAAAATCTCTCCGCTCGGCGGTTGCGCCTGCGTTTAGAAAAATAATTTGGTGTGCGGCCATCGTCTGCGGCCTCTATGCGACGGCCATGACAAGGGCGGAGGCGTCCGAGTCTTGTGTTGCGGTGAATACGGGGGCCTTCAGTTTTTCAAATCCGGCATTTGATGTTGGAAATTCCGCTATACTGATCCATTGGTCACCCGGAGACCAAATAACGGTGACCTTCACCGATGCCGTCGGTTTCAGTCACGCGGATGGGCTTTTTCACGGACCGACCTTGGCGGCCATCGGATCGCTGCAAACGGTTACGGTCCCGAGCGGCGGCAGTGCGAGTTTTACCTACACCGTCGTGCCGGGAGATCTCACGAACGGCATCTTGGTCGATCCTGAAAATAACGACCAGGTGACGGCGACATGCGTTGCGGTGAACACGACTTCGACCACGACCGCTATGATTGCTTCGCCCAATCCAAGCGTCTTTGGCCAACCGGTGAGCTTGACCGCGAACGTGTCGGGCAGCGGCGGTACGCCAACCGGATCGGTAACCTTCATGGATGGCGCGGCAATAATCGGGTCCGGCACGCTCGCCGGCGGGACGGCATCGACCGCGGTGTCTTCGCTCTCGGTCGGCTCTCACAACTTGACTGCAGTTTATAGCGGTGACGCCAGCTTTGCGACATCGACGTCGCCTATCGTGACGGAAAAGGTGAACAAGGGCACAACGACCACGATAGTTACCGGATCGCCAAACCCTAGCGCGCCCGCACAATTGGTGACTTTCACGGCAACCGTCGCGCCGGTAGCTCCAGCCGCAGGCATACCGAGCGGGACCGTCACCTTCAATGACGGGGGATCGCCGCTTGGTAGCGTTACGCTCTCGAACAAGTCAGCAAGCTTGACCACCTCGGCATTGAGCCCCGGCATTCACGCGATCACGGCTGTCTACAATGGCGACGGCAATTTTGTAGGCAGCACGTCTTCAACGCTGTCGCAGTTCGTTGGGTCGCTTAGGACTTGGGTATCTGCGGTTGGCGCAGACACCGGCGCTTGCTCGCGCGACGTGCCCTGCCTGACGTTTAGCTATGCCTTGAGCGTGACCAGGTCCAGCGGCGAGATCGACTGCCTCGATCAGGGCGGTTTTGGTGGGCTCACCATCGACAAATCGATCTCTATTGTGTGCGGTTATGGCGAAGCCGGCGTTCTGGTGTCCGGAACGGACGGCATCGTTGTCAATATCGCGGCAACGGACCAAGTCGTGCTCAACGGCCTCGATATCGAGGGGCTAGGTAGCGGGCTGGATGGTGTAAAGATCCTCAGCGCCGGAACTGTCTACGTTATCAAATGCAGCATCCACCATTTCACCGGAAACGGTGTAAATATGACCAGCAGTTCTCCCGGTGCGCACGTCTTCATTGTAGATTCGATAATCAACCTCAATGGCGGCGGTGTTAACGTCCAGGGCAGCGGTGCTGGTAACGTGGCGGGCATCACGAATACTGTTATCGACGGCAATACCGGCTTTGCGGTGCAGGTGAGTGGCGCCGGCAACATAGTCGGCGTTGCGAATAGCATCCTCATCAACAGCCCAACGGGGATAAGCTTAGTAAGCGGTGGCGCGGCTCTGTCGTTCGGGCCAGCCAATATCGTTGGCGGCGCTGGTGCGTTTACTTCGGCACATCCGCTCCAGTAGGCCGCGATAGCGCGGCCGCGTCGACGTCGTCGTCAACAACGCCATGAAGGTCGTGCCGGGCAAGCTCGAAGCGCTGCCGGAAGCGGCCTGGGACACCACCATGAACATCGGCCTCAAGGGTGCGTTCCTGGCGAGCGAGGAGTCGCGTTACACCACTGGCAGCGTGCTCGGCGCCGACGGCGGGCAGGCGGTCGGCTATTTCCTCTCAGTGCCGGGACGGCGGTTTTCGGGCGGGAGGATTGATTAGGGCGACACGGGATTACCTCAATTTTTAAAGACCAAGCGCGGTCTCGCGGACCTGCACACAATCGCTTGCGCGGTTATTGAACGTACCTCGCATAGGGAGCCGAGCCAGCATGCTTGTTACGAAGTTGTGAATTGTTTCGATCGCCAATGTCATTCACAAATTCGGCACCTTAGCGCGCAAGGGGGTCGACGATGCTTCGGTCATTGTGGCCTCGCCATTGGCTCGCCATTCCGGGATTGTGTCTCGCAGCATCGCTGTCGCTCGACGGAAGCGCCGCCGCGCAGCCGGCGCTCAATCTCCAGCTTGTCGCCTCCGGCTTCGCCAGACCGCTTGGCCTTGTGAATGCCCGCGACGGCTCAAACCGGCTCTTCGTCGTCGAGCAGAGCGGGGACATCAAGATTTACGACGGCACCCAGGTTCTGGCCGCGCCGTTTCTGAACATCGCGTCCAGAGTTTTGTATGATGGCGGCGAGCGCGGCCTGTTGGGACTCGCCTTCGATCCGGAATATTCGCTGAACGGCTTCTTCTATATCTATTACACCAGTCAGCCCTCGGGCACGGTCACGATCGCGCGCTACAGCGTGACTGCCGATCGCAACGTGGCTGACCCCAATTCCGAATTCATCCTCAAGACGCAGGCGCATTCCGATTTCGCAAATCATAATGGCGGCTCGCTGGTGTTCGGTCCGGACGGTTGCCTCTATGCCGGCATCGGCGACGGCGGCAGCGGCGGCGATCCCAACGGCAACGGACAGAATCTCAATACGCTGCTCGCCAAGATCATCCGCATCAACGCCAGCGACGGCGCGGCGTGCGCGGCCGAGCCGGGCAATCCGTTTGTCGGCGTGCCCAACGTCCGCGATGAAATCTGGGCGCTTGGTGTGCGCAATCCCTGGCGCATTACCTTCGACCGGCTGACCGGCGACCTGCTGATCGCCGATGTCGGCCAGAACACCGAGGAAGAGGTCGACTTCCAGCCCGCCGGTGCCGGCGGTCGCAACTACTGCTGGCGGCGCAAGGAAGGCTTGCTGATTTTCGACCCGGGCACGGCCTGCACCGCCGGCACGCCGACCGATCCGGTGTTGGTCTACGACCACACGGCCGGAGACTGCTCGATCACCGGCGGCTATCGCTACCGCGGAAGCCGCATCCCGGATATTTACGGCAGTTATTTCTACGGCGACTATTGCACGGGCCGAATTTGGCGCGCAACCGAGAGCGGCGGCGTTTGGTCGACTGGCCAGTTGTTCGACACCACACTCAATATCAGCACCTTCGGCGAGGACGAAAGCGGCGAACTCTATGTCGTGGATATTACGGGCGGCGCCTTCTACAAACTGGTGGACACCCGCAACGCGACCACCACGTCGCTTGGCTCTTCGCCCAATCCGAGCGTGCTGGGCCAAACAGTGACCTTCACCGCCACGGTGACCGGCAGCGGGGCAACCGGCACGGTCACCTTTCAAGGAAGGCGCAACGACGCTCGGCAGCGGCACGCTTTCCGGCGGCACGGCGGTGTTTTCGACATCTAGCCTTGCGGTCGGTGTCCACACGATCACCGCGGTCTATGGTGGCGACGCTACTTTCGCGGATAGCACATCCGCGCCGTTGGCGCAGACCGTCAATTCTACGCTGACCTTGCTGGTCTCGCCGGCGACCAATATTGCGTCTATCGGCAATCCGGGAGGTCCGTTCTCGCCGTCGTCGTTTCAGTATCAACTCAGCGCAACGAGCGGCAGCGTGAACTATTCGATTTCCGGGCTGCCCGCCTGGCTCGATGTTTCGGCGGCCTCCGGCACGGTGACGACGTCGGCGACGACCATCACCTTTACGGTCAATTCGAACGCCAATGGCCTGGCGGCCGGCGGCTACAACGCAACTATCAGCTTCACGAACGCAACGAACGGGCAGGGCAATCAAACCCGAAGCGCCACCCTCACGGTCAATTCCGGCGGCGCCGCAGCACCGGCTCCACGGACCTGGGTCTCCGGTATTGGGAATGACAACAATGATTGCACTCCTACCGCTCCGTGCAAGACTTTCGCCGGCGCGATCACCAAGACCGCCGCCGGCGGCGAGATCAATTGCCTCGATCATGCCGGTTATGGTGGGCTCACCATCGACAAATCGATCTCTACTGTCTGCGATTATGGCGAAGCCGGCGTGTTGGTGTCCGGAACGGACGGCATCGTTGTCAATGCCGCAGCAACCGACAATGTCGTACTTAAAGGGCTCGACATCGATGGAACCAACTCCGGCCTTCACGGCGTGAGCATTATCGCCGGCGGGGTGGTCTTCGTCATTCGCTGCACGATCCCGCATTTCACTCAGAACGGTCTGAATATGACCAGCAGTTCTCCCGGCGCGCGCGCCTTCATCTTAGATTCGACAATCAGCTTCAATGGCGGCGGTGTTAACGTGCAGGGCAGCGGTGTTAGTAACGTGGCGGCCGTCGTGAATACTCTAATTGACGGCAATACCGGCTTTGCGGTGCAGGCGAGTGGCGCCGGCAACATAGTCGCCGTTGCGAAAAGCATACTCATCAACAGCCCAACGGGGATAAGCTTAGTCAGCGGCGGCACGGCTCTGTCGTTCGGGCCAGCCAATATCGTTGCCGGCGCTGGTGCGTTTACTTCGACGAATCCGTTCAGGTAGGCCGCGATAGCGTGGTCGCATCGACATCGTCGTCAACAACGCCATGAAGATCGTGCCGGGCAAGCTCGAAGCGCTGCCGGAAGCGGCCGCGGACACCATCATACACAGCGGCCGCAAGGGCGCGTTCCCGGCGAGCGAGGAGAGTCGCGTTACACCGCTGGCAGCGTGCTCGGCGCCGACGGCGGGCAGGCGGTGGGGTATTTTTTGAACGTGCCGGGGAGGCGGTTTTTGGGCGGTAGGATCGATTGAGGGGTGCCTGACTTTACGTCGGCGCCTTCAGATTAAAGTTACCAATAGCCTTTAGAACATTCCGTGACCGCTAGGCCCCGGGATGGCTCTCGCCGAATTCAAGGAAATGCCGTTGCCGCCGCACTTTTCGCGGATGCGAGGACACATCAAGCATTGGCTCGCAGGCGAGCATTCGCTCACCCAGCGAATGGCCGGCACGGCCTTCGCGATCCGTGTTGTCAGCGCGGCCATCGTTTTTCTATCGCAAGTGCTGCTCGCCCGTTGGATGGGTGATTCCGAATTCGGCATTTACGTCTACGCCTGGACTTGGCTGATGTTGGTCGGTGAATTGGTCCATCTCGGCATGCCGCTCACGGCGCAGCGGTTCATTCCCGAATACACGCACGCGCGCGCGTTCGCCTTGCTCCGCGGCTATCTCGCCGGCAGCCGCTGGATCACCTTCGGCGCCGGCACCGTAGCAGCGCTGCTCGGTGCGCTGATCGTGCATGCGGTCGAAGCTCGGCTCGACAGTCGCACGATCATGCCGTTCTACCTCATTTGCATCGCGCTGCCGTTTTATGCCTCGACCTTCATGTTCGACGCCATGGCGCGCTCCTACAACTGGATCAATGTCGCGCTGCTGCCGCCTTACGTCATGCGTCCGCTGCTGCTGGTGGCGGGCGTGGCGGTTGCGCGCGCCACCGGTTTAGCCATCGACGCCATTACGGTCACGGGCGCGCTGGCGCTGGCGACCTGGCTTAGCGCGCTGTTTCAGATGGCGATGCTGCAGCGCCGGCTGGGGACGGTGGTGCCGCCGGGTGGCAAGGATTACGACACGCGGCTTTGGTTCAACACCGCGCTGCCCATCGTCCTCGTCTGGGGCATGTACACCTTGCTCACCGCGACCGACGTGATCGTGCTCAAAATGTTCAGGCCGGCCGGGGAAGTCGCGCACTATTACGCCGCCGCCAAGACGCTGGCGCTGGTCAGCATCGTTCAATACGCGGTGGCAGCGGCTTCGGCGCATCGTTTCACCGCCTTTCACGTCGCCGGCGACCGCGCCGGCCTGGTGGCATTCGCGGCCGGCACGGTGCGCTGGGTATTCTGGCCGTCGCTCGCCGGCTGTGTGCTGATGTTGCTGCTCGGCAAACCGGTGCTGACACTGTTCGGCGCGGGCTTCAGCGACGGCTATCCAGTGATCGTCATACTCGCCATCGGCCAGCTGGCGCGCGCCTGCATCGGCCCAGCCGAGCGGCTGCTCAACGTGCTCGGCCAGCAGGGCACCTGCGCGGTCGCTTACGCGGCGGCATTCGCCGTCAACTTGATCGGCTGCGTCATGCTGGCGCCGCGCTTCGGCGGCATTGGCGTTGCATACGCAACCGCCGGCGCCTTTGTCGTCGAATCCGCGCTGCTGTTCCTGATCGCCCGCCGCCGCCTCGGTTTGCACATGTTCATCTGGCGTCGAGACGCCTGAACGTCGGCACGATCGTGCACCTTGCGCGCGACGCGTGGCCTTAACCCTAATATTTGGTGAACACGCAGTCGCTGCTTCGGCGGCCTCGTAAACCCCGCGTGAAAGTTTTCCGCGTATGACGAACGTCGGGGTACGGTCGACAATTGAGTGAGGGGACAATTGCCAGCGTCCGCAAGATTTGCAGAGCATGAGGCGCGTGTCGCACCGGGGACACAGCAGCCGCGTGCGCACAGCGACACGGCGACAAGCGTCACAGTCGAAGTCGCCGCCGGCGCACGGCTTGCCGAAATCCAGATGGAATGGCGCGACCTCATCGCGCGTGCCGACGTCGCTAATGTATTCATGCATCCTGTGCTGATCGCGCTCAGCATGTGCTATCCGGGCAGACGCTGCCGGGCGCTGCTGGCATGGCGAAACTCGGGCGGGCGGGCGCGGCTCGTCGGCTTCTGGGCCTTCGCCGCGGGCCCCGCGCCGCGCTCGATCATACCCATGGCGGTGCTGGCGGCGCCGGCATTCGCGCAAGCCTACCTCGCTTCGCCCGTCATCGACCGAGAGCTGCTCGACGAAACCTTGCAGGCCATGCTCGATCACATCGCCGCCGACGCGAGCTTGCCAAAAATTATTGCGCTCGACGCCATACGCGATGACGGCTCCACCGCGCTAGCGCTCAAGCGCGTGCTCGCTTCGCGCGGCAGTGCGCCCGCAATTCTGCGCCGGTTCCAGCGTCCGATGCTGGCTTCCACGCTCGATGCCAAGCAATACATGGAAGCCGTGCTGTCGGCATCGCGCCGCAAGAAGCTACGCCAGCACCGGCGCAGGCTCGCTGAAAAAGGCACGCTCGAATCGAAAATCATTACCGAGCCGGAAGCCGTTAGCCGTGCACTGGAAGACTTCCTGCGGCTTGAGGCGGCCGGCTGGAAGGGCCGCAAGCGCACCGCGCTGCTCTGCAATTTGCTCGACGCAACGTTTACGCGCGATATGGTGGCCGCTTTGGCGCCGCATGGCGAGGCCTGGATTCATTCGCTCACGCTCGATGGCCGACCGGTCAGCATGCAAGTCGTGCTGCGAGCGGGAACAACCGCCTTCACCTGGAAGACGACGTATGACGAGTCGCTACGCGATTTCTCGCCCGGCATGTTGCTGTTCGAAGACTATACGGCAGCGTTTCTCGCCGACCCCGGCATCGCTTGCACGGATTCTTGCTGCTACGACGACAGCGGCTTCATGGCATCATGGTCCGGGCGCCAGCCGATGACGGAAATGTGGATCGATGCCCGGCGCGGCGGCTCGGCGGCCTTCGCCCACCTGAGCCGGTTGCAGGGCATCTATCTGCGGCTGCGCGCGCAGGTCAAAGCCATCTATCGCGCTGGCGCGCGGCGGCCGCGGCAGGAGACGGCCTGATGCGCGAGACGGATGTCGTGATTGTCGGCGGCGGACTGGCCGGCTCGCTCGCGGCAGCCATGCTCGGCAAGTCGGGCGTCGACGCGGTCATCGTCGATCCGCATCCTGTCTACCCGCCCGACTTTCGTTGCGAAAAGCTCGACGGCGTGCAGGTCGCTATTCTGCAAAAGACCGGCCTCGCCGACGGCGTGCTGAAGGCAACGACGCACGATCGCCAATGCTGGGTCGCCCGCTTCGGGCGGCTGGTCGACATGCGGCCGAGCGATCAGCAAGGCATCTTTTACGCGCCGCTGGTCAACACCATCCGCGGCCTCATTCCGCCGCGCGTGCCGATGATCAACGCCAAGGTGACGGCGATCGCGACCGGCAGCGAACGGCAGACAGTTACGTTGTCGACCGGCGCGACTATTTCAGCGCGTCTGGTCGTGCTGGCGAACGGGCTCAACATCGGCCTGCGCCATTCGCTCGGCCTGGCGCGCGAGCTGTTGAGCGAATGTCATTCGACCACCGCCGGATTCGACGTCACGCCGGACGGCCGGACTGCGTTCGATTTTCCCGCGCTGACTTATTACGCCGAGCGCACGAGCGATCGCACCGCGTTGCTTACGCTGTTTCCGATCGGTGCGACGATGCGCGCCAATCTCTTCACCTATCGCGACAAGCAGGACCCCTGGCTTCGGGACATGCGCAGCAAACCGGCGGAGACGTTGCATGCGCTGATGCCCCGATTACACAAGCTGACGGGCGATTTTACGGTCACCGGCGATGTCAAGATTCGTCCCGTCGATCTTTGCATCACGCACGGCCACCGCCAGGCGGGCGTGGTGCTGGTCGGCGATGCCTTTGCAACCTCGTGCCCGGCTGCCGGGACAGGCGCGCGTAAAGCGCTCAATGATGTCGAGCGGCTGTGCAACATTCATATTCCGCGCTGGCTTGCTACGCCGGGGATGGACTTAGATAAAATCGCGAATTTCTACGACGATCCGGTCAAGCAAGCTTGCGACGACGCTTGCCTCGCCAAGGCCTTTGATCTGCGCTCATTTTCGACCGATCCGGCATTGCCTTGGTGGATACGGCGCCGATTGAAATTCATCGGCCAGTACGCCGTTGGAACTCTCCGCCGGATTGGTCGGCAACCTACTCTTAGGCTGCAAGGCCATTCGGGGGCTCCTCTCGCCACCCGCGTTGAAATCTAGACGACTGGCCTCATCATGCCGGCCAAGCTGCAGGCGGTCGGCAATTTTTGAGCGTGTTGCGACAGAGGTTTTCGGGCGGGAGGATTGATTAGGGCGCAGAATTATCAGATCGTTGAACTCCGCCAGCGGAATTCCAGTTACGTGGTCCGCAATTGAGCGCGAACACCTACGGATGCTCGATGGAAGCAGCGCTGAATGCCACTGCGGAAACTGTGCTCACGCACGTGTCGGAGCGCTCGGTACTTAATGAAATCGCGGCACGGGGCCTCGTTCCCTTTGCCTTGGCTGGCCGCAAGCGCTTCGCCACCTGCTCGGGTGTCGCCTGGTTTCATGGCTGTCACGTTGCGGTAGTCAACCTTTATGGCGGGCACCTGCGGGTTTATCGCTTTGATTGCGGCGCCGACGGAGTCCAACCCAGGCTCGAGTTGCTGCATGAGATGAGCGCGGGGCTCTCCTTTCCCGAAAACGTTGCGGCGTCGCCAGATGGCTCGGTGCTGGCGATCACGCACTCGATGTCCGATGCGCACGGGATCTCACTTCATTCCATTGAGCCGGGTTCTCTGGCCCCGCAACCGACCACGGCGATGCTTCGCATTGGTCGAGCGTTTCACGGGCTGAATTTCACGCCGGATTCACGTCACCTCGCGTTCACCGAGATCGGGACGCCTGGCTATATCGAAGTCGCGAGAATTGACTCGGGAGCTTGCACCTGCCGGCTGGACAACACCTATGACCTGTTCAAGCCGAAGAGTGCCGCATTCTTGCACGATGGAAGCTTCGTGGCCGTGGCATTTTCGCCGGGCCTCCGGTCGGACGGCGTGACAACGATCGCGGGTGGTCTGCTGACCGTGCATCGGTTTGACGCCGAACGGGGCATCATCGAGCCCGAGGCGGTAGCGGAATTGGGCGGCGCCGATGGGTCGCTTGGCGCGCTGGAATCGTGCACGATTCTGCCCGCCCCACCTGGCGGCCCTTTCCGCATTCTTGCGGCCGATCAGGCGGCCGATATCGTGTTGGCAATTGACTTCGATCCGCAACAAGCGAGGCTTTCTTTCGCCGGCGTGTTCGCTGCCGGCATGTCGTTCCCGCACGGTGTTGATGTCAGCGCAGACGGACGCTTTGTCGCAGTCGCAAATTACGGCGACGACACGTTGCGCATCGTACGGGTCAAGTCGGATGGCTCGTAATTGGGCTTCAGCCTTACTGCAGCGACGCCACGCGCGTCTCCAAGATGCGCCGGTAGATTCCATTGAGGCTTGAAGCGAACGCGGCAGGCGAAGACAGCTCCTCCGCCCGAGCGCGGGCATTGCGGCCCATGACGGCTATACAATCGGTATTGCTGGCCATTGCTTCGAGATGATCCAGCGCACGCTCAAAGTTGGGATAAGGAACGAGGAATCCATCCGTGCCGTGACGAACAAGCTCTGGCACCCCACCGCCGTCGAAGGCTATGACCGGTCGCCGCGCTGCCATGGCTTCGACAAGACTGCGGCCGAATGATTCAGGCGCGACCGAAAAAGAAACGACCACATTGACGCGGCGAACGGCTTCGACGGCATTCGCGGTATAGCCCATGAATCGAATATTCACCGGGACCTTGGCGTCCTGCACGACCCGCGCAAGCTCTTCGGTATGCTCCGTATGTGGTCCGATGACCATGAACTCCAATCCAAGTCGGCGCTGCGCCGCCATGATTGCTAAGCGAACAAAAAGTTCGATTCCCTTGGCCGGATGGTTGCCGCTGATTATGCCAATCTTGAGGTTTCCCGGATCGACCTCGTTAGGCATGTCAAGTGCATCGATATCGACACAATTGTACAGGCGAAAGCTGCAGTCTTTTTTGTAGTACAGGCGATGCGTCGCATTGGAATTGGCGATAATAAAATCAGCATTCGCCTGCACCGTGCGCACGATGGAGGATGGATTGCCGCCCAATTTATTGGCTAGCGCGAAGTTATCGAAGATGAGCTCGCGCGCGTGCAATATGCTTGGCACGTCGACATTCTTTGCCGCGATTAGTGGATCCATCATTGTGATCGTGTTGGCGTGCACGAGATTTACCTGGCCGCGGCGAAAGATGTCCTCGAAACGAGAAACGGTCTCCGGGTCACCTTGGGGCGTTCCGCTCCACCATCTGTAGGGGAAGACAGTGATATTCTCGGTGTGCCTGGCGACGGCTTGCAGGTAGACGTCGTTGCGCTCGGGAAGCACGCAGGAGAGATCATATTTTTGGCGATCGACAGCGGCGAGAATATTGAGAAGGCTGCGTTCGGATCCGTGCAATACCGGGCCGGCACTATGGCCGATCACCATGATATGGGGTTTTCGTGCGATCGAAATCGGCATGGCCATTTTGTTGTCTTATCGCCACCGGACGATACCAACAAGTAGCGCAGCCGCGTAGGCAAAAAGACCCGCTATTATTGACGGCTGGTGCTAGTTTCTCGCGGGTGGCAGAGCCCCGTGAATACAAACTTGGCGGACGAGGTGCTTGCAACGCAAATTGGCTGGATGCTTTTATTCCGGTTCGTTTATCGGATGTGCGCCCATTCCATCGGCCAAAACCGCTGTAAATGTTCCAGCTCAGGCATAGTGTGGAATCATGAAGCGAATAGAAAATCGAGCGAGGGCCATCCGCGCCATTCTTTGCGTTACACTATTGACGGCGACTTTCTTGCGCGTTGCGCATGCCCAACAAGACTCCAAAGATGCCGCCTATTTCTGCAAAGGCGAAATAGCTGCGGGCTTGGCATACAGCGACTCGCTCAAAAAGTGGGAAGGGAACAAGTTGCCTTCGGAAGGCTCATTCAGCCAATTCACATTGCGGTTGCGATTTCTGGCAGGGCATGAGCGAACAAATCCCTCAGGCGACGAGCAAGACGTGAGCGACTATGAAGTGACGATCTCCGAGGTCGATGCAAAGTCGGCAACTCCCTGCCGAAGCGCAGGCACGGGTTTTGTTACCAAGATCGTCAGCGTCGTGGACGATGAGGGTAATTTGGAATGCGTCACGGAGACACGTAGCTTCAAGTTCAATTTGGCGACCAGACGTTTTATATCGGCGTTTCTCCATGGGTTCGTGGATGGGATCGAAAGCAATGACAATACGCCGATGGTGACCGGCGGCACGTGCGCTGAAATCGACCGTGAGAAGTAGCGCGCCGATCGGGCCGGCGTAGGCCAAGCGAATGCGCTTTGCTCGGGCGCGTACCCGACCGTGGTAGCCATATCGGCCGGTGGATTGTTGAAGCCGGCCGCCGCGAAACTGCCGAAATCCCCAGACTTTCACAATATCGCAAGCCGACACTGCGGCCTTTCGCCCACCGGCACGTTTGTGTAGCTTTGGCGTCTAGAAAAACAATCCGAGGGGGAACGCCGTGAAAATTATCCGCCGTCAATTCCTCAAGCTGGCCGCCGGCGCAGCCGCTCTGCCGGCGCTTTCGCGCTTGGCATGGGCGCTCGATTATCCCACGCGGCCGGGTCGCATCATTGTCGGCTTTCCGCCCGGCACGTCGTCCGACATCTGCGCCCGGCTGATCGGCCAGTGGCTGTCGGAGAAGCTTGGCCAGCAATTCGTGGTGGAGAACCGCACCGGCGCCGGCACCAACATCGCCGCCGAGACCGTCGTGCAGGCCTCGCCCGACGGCTACACGCTGCTTTGGGTGACGCAGACCAATGCCATCAACGCGACGCTTTACCACTCGCTCAAATTCAATTTCAGCCAGGATATCGCGCCGGTCGCCGGGGTCATTACCGTTCCGACCGTGATGATGGTCAATCCAGCCGTGCCGGCAAAGACCGTCTCCGAGTTTATCGCCTACGCGAAGGCCAATCCGGGCAAGATCAACATGTCGTCGCCCGGTATCGGCAGCGCCAACCATGTGCTCGGCGAGCTGTTCCAGATGATGACCGGCACCAAGCTCACGCACATTCCCTATAAGGGCAGCCAGTTCCCCGACCTGCTCAGCGGACAGGTGCAGGTGACGTTCAATCCCTTGCCTTCCTCGATGGCCTTCATCAAAGACGGCAAGCTGCGCGCATTGGCGGTGACCGCGGCCAAGCGCCAGGCGGTGTTGCCGGATGTCCCGACCGTCAGTGAATCCGTGCCGGGCTATGACGGAACGGCCTGGTTCGGCATTGGCGCGCCGAAAAATACGCCGAAGGATATCGTCGACAAGCTCAACAGTACGATCAACGCCGGCCTCACCGATCCGGCGTTCAAGAAGAAGCTCGAGGATCTGGGTGGCGTCCCGATGGCGGTGACGCCGGCGGACTTCGGCAAGTTCATCGCGAGCGAGACCGAGAAGTGGGCCAAGGTGGTGAAATTCGCGGACCTCAAAGTGGATTGATCGGGAAATGCTCGGGTCCGGTTCATGAAGGTTTCAATCCTCGACGATTACTTCGACACGATTCGCACGCTCGATTGCTTTCGCAAGCTGGAGGGCTACGAGGTTGAAATCTGGAACGATCACGTCCAGGACGTCGATGCCCTGGCGGAGCGGCTGAAGGACACCGACATCCTGGTGCTGATCCGCGAGCGGACGAAAGTGCGTAAAGCTCTGCTCGAACGCTTGCCCAGGCTCAAGCTCATCAGCCAGCGCAGCGTCTTTCCGCACATCGACATCGAAACCTGCGCGAAGCTCGGCATCGTCGTGTCGTCCAGCCAGCATCCCGGCGCGCCGTGTTACGCCGCCGCGGAACTGACCTGGGGCCTGACGCTCGCCGCGGTGCGGCAGATCCCCCAGCAGATGGCCTCGCTCAAGGCCGGCAAATGGCAGCTCGGCGTGGGTTCGTCGCTGCGCGGCAAGACACTCGGGATTTTCGGTTACAGCCGGATCGGCCGCGCCGTTGCAGCTTACGGTCAGGCCTTCGGCATGACGGTGCTGTTCTGGGCGCGCGATGCGTCGTTGGCGAAAGCGCGCGCCGAGGGCTATGCCACGGCGGCGAGCAAGCAGGCCTTCTTCGAGCAATCCGACGTATTGACCTTGCACATGCGGCTGGTCGACGCGACCCGCGGCATCGTCACTGCGGCCGATTTGGCCTGCATGAAGCCGACGGCGCTGATCGTGAATACCAGCCGGGCGCCGCTGATCGAGCCCGGCGCGCTGGTTGCGGCGCTACAAGCGGGACGTCCCGGGATGGCCGCGGTCGATGTCTTTGAAGAGGAGCCGGTGCGCGACACCGCGCATCCGCTGCTGAACATGCCGAATGTCATATGCACGCCGCACATCGGTTACGTGACGCGCGAGGAATACGAGATCCAGTTCGTGGAAATTTTCGATCAGATCGCGGCCTACGCCGCCGGCCGTCCGATCAACGTCGTCAATCCGGGTGTTCTCGCGTCAGGGGCCATTCGCAAGGCAGGCCCTTGATGACCGTGACATCGCAGCTGTGCGAACGGATTGCCGGCACCGATTATGAAAATCTTGGGGCCCCGGCGATCGAGGCCGCGCGCAGGCTGGTGCTCGACGGCATCGCCATTGCGATCGCCGGGACGGAAGAAGAAGCGATCCAGATCCTCGCCGCACACCACAAGGAGCAGGGCGGCGCGCCGCAAGCGACGGCGATCGGCAACGGTTTTCGTCTCAATACGGTGTCGGCGGCCGCCCTCAACGGCGCCGCCATGCATGTGCTCGACTTCGAGCCGATGTGGAGCCCTGCCAATCATGCACTGTCGACCACCCTCGCCGGCGTGCTGGCGCTGGCGGAGGCGCGCGGCGCGACCGGCCGCGAGGTCCTGACCGCGCTGGTCAAGGGCGTGGAGATGCAGGGCTGGATTCGCCAGGCGTCCGGGCAGTTCGAGGCGAACACGTCGCGCTTTCATCCGCCGGGCGCCGCCGGTCCGCTCGGCGCCGCGGTCGCGGCCGGGCACATCCTGAAGCTCGATCCTGGCCAACTCGCCAACGCCATCGGCATCGCGGCCTCGCGCGCCGGCTCGCTGCTGGCCAATGCCGGCACCATGACCAAATCGACGCATTGCGGCCACGCCGCCGCGCTCGGCCTAGAGTCGGCGCTGCTCGCCGCACGCGGCTTCACCGCCAACATCGCGGTGTTCGAAGCCGCACAAGGCTATGTGCCGGCGCTCTACGACGATGGCTTCAAGCTCGAGGAAATGCTCGGCTACGGCCGCGCGCCGTGGCGCCTCGTCGACCCCGGCTATGCGATCAAGATGTTTCCGAGCCAGTTCGGCACCCATTTCGGCATCACCGCGGGGCTGGAGCTGCATCCGAAGATTCCCGGCGCGGCCACTATCCGCCGTGTGGTGCTGACCGCGCCTGTGATGACTTACGTCAACCGGCCGCGGCCCAAGACGGGTCTCGAGGGCAAGTTCTCGCTGCAATATACCGCCGCCAGCGCGCTGCTCGACGGCAAGATTGGCATCCGCACCTTCACCGACGCGCGGCTCGCCGAGGCCGACATGCAGGATCTGCTCGGCAAGTTCGAGGCCGTGCTCGACCCCGCCATCCCCGGCCGCTTCGAGGACATGCATGTACTGCTGCGCGTCGAGCTCGACGGCGGAGGTGTCCTCGAGACGCGCTGCAACGGCCCGCGCGGCAAATGGGGCACGCCGCCGATCGGCGAGGCGGAGCATCTCGTCAAAGTCAACGACTGTCTGGCGACACGGCTCGATCCGGCGACGGCCGGACGGGTCATTGCGCTCGCCCGGCGCATCGACGATCTCGACGCCGCCGGCCTGCGTGAGCTCATGCAACTGGCCGGCTGTTTCGCTTGAAACGCGGGTTCAGCGCCCAAAGACGCGAAGGGGGTACGCGGCGGCGCGTGGAGCGGCTAGGATGCCTGCAAGGCTGGCGTCCTTGAACGACGGTTGAGGAAGAAACGGTAATGAAAGACAGTTGCAACCGCCGCCTGCGCGAACTCCTGCGCCAGCGTAAAGCTGTGCTGTTGCCGGGCGCGGCCAATGCGCTCGCCGCCCGCGTGATCGAGGATATCGGGTTCCAGGCGATCTATATCACCGGTGCCGGCGTCACCAACACGTTTCTCGGCGTGCCGGATATCGGCCTGATCACGCTCACGGAGCTCGCCAGCCACGTCAGCGCGATGCGCGATTGCGTCGGGCTGCCCTTGATCGTCGACGCCGATACCGGCTTCGGCAATCCGATCAATGTGGGGCGCACCATCCAGGTGCTTGAGCGCAGCGGTGCCAACGCCATCCAGCTCGAGGACCAGGATTTTCCGAAGAAGTGCGGGCATTTTTCCGGCAAGAGCGTGATCGCCCGCGCCGAGATGGTGCAGAAGATCCACGCCGCGGTCGATGCGCGGAGCGATCCCGATTTCGTCATTATCGCGCGCACCGATGCGATCGCCACCAACGGCTTCGAGGACGCCATGGAACGGGCGGCGGCCTATATCGAAGCCGGCGCCGACATGACCTTCGTCGAAGCGCCGCGCAGCAAGGAACAGATTGCGGAGATCCCGAAGCGGCTGGCCGTTCCGCAATTCATCAACATCGTCGCCGGCGGGCTGACGCCGATGATCGGCCTCGACGAACTGGAAAAGATGGGCTTCTCCATGGTGCTCTACGCCAATGCGGCGTTGCAGGCCTCAATTGCCGGCATGCAGAAGGTTCTCGGCCACTTGAAGGCGAAGGGGTCGCTCGACGGCGTTTCCGATCAACTCGCCGGCTTCGAGGAGCGGCAGCGGCTGGTGTCTAAGCCGCGCTTCGACGATCTCGAAAAGAAATACTCATAATTAGAATAGGCCGGAAATCGCACATGCCAGCTACAAGTAACAATCCGCACACGCGCGCGATCGCGGATTTCATTTCTCATATCAAATACGAAGACATCCCCGGCGAAGTCATCGCCCGTATCAAATTGTTGATCTTGGATTCGCTCGGCTGCGCGCTCTACGGCAGCGAACTGGAATGGAGTCGCATCTTACGCGCGACTTTAGCTAAGCTCGACGCGACCAAAGCCTGCCGGGTGTGGGGGGCGTCTGAACTTTTATCTGCGCCGCATGCCGCGCTGGTGAACGGTACGCTCATCCAGAGCTTCGAGCTCGACGACGTGCACCGTCAGGGCGTGCTGCATGTCGGCGCGGTAACCTTGCCGCCGCTGCTGGCCGTCACCGAATTGCGTCCCGGCATGAGCGGCCGCGATTTCCTGCGCGCCGCGGTGGCTGGCTACGAGATAGGGCCGCGCGTCGGCAAATGCATGGGCCCGCAGCATATCGGGCAGGGCTGGCATTCCGGCGCGACGGTCGGCGTGTTTTCCGCCGCAGCGGGGGCGGCGGCGGCCTTGCGGCTCACCAGCGAGCAGGCAGTGCACGCGCTCGGCATCGCCGGCACACAATCGGCTGGCCTGATGGCCGCGCAATACGGCGCCATGGTCAAGCGCATGCATGCCGGACGCGCGGCGCAGAGCGGGCTTTATGGCGCGCTGCTGGCGGAGGCCGGCTTCACCGGCATCGTCGACGTTTTTGAGTCGCCCTATGGCGGCTTTTGCACGACCTTCTCGCGCTCGGACGACCGCTTCAATCTCGATGAACTGTCGTGGCAGCTTGGCCGGACGTGGGAAACCCTACGCATTTCGCTGAAATTCTATTCCTGCGTCGGCAGCAACCACACCACGCTCGATGCCATCCGCATGATGCAGGAAAAGACGCCGTTCGGCGCCGACGATATCGCCTCGATCGTGGTGCATGGCTCGCAGGTGACGGTCGAGCACGTCGGCTGGCCCTATCAGCCGCAGGGCCTCACCTCGGCGCAATTGAATCTGCCGTTCTGCGTCGCCACGCTCTTGCTCGAAGGCGACGTGTTCGTCGACCAGTTCACTGACGATGTGGTCGACGACCAACGGCGGATCGAGCTGTCAAAAAAAGTGAGTGTGCTGCATGACCCGGCGATCACCGCGCGCGGCGCGAACTACCGGCACATGGTGCGCGTCGAGGTGCAGCTGAAGAATGGCGCCAAGCTCGAGCGGACCGTCGAGACACCGCGCGGCAGCGAAACAAGCTTCGCATCGGAAGCCGACATCGTGCGCAAGTTCAAGACGCTTGCCGCGCATGCCGTGAACGGCACCCAGGCGGACGAGATCGTCAATCTCGTGCTCGGCGCCGACAAGCTTGCGCGCGCCGAACAGATTGCGCAGGCCCTGGCGAAGACCTGAAGCCTATTTCTCTTTGCTCACCTTCATATTCGCGGCGAGATCGCTCAGGCGCTTACGCTCGGTGGTGGTGAATTTGACAAAGTCCGCGACCGACCCGCCGGCCGGCTCGATGCCGGTCGGGATCAGCTTGCCTTTTACCTCCTCGGTGTTGAGCGCGGCCTGCAGAGCGGCATTCATGCGCTGGATGATCGGCTCCGGCGTGTCCTTGGGCGCGTACAGACCCGCCCAATGGCCGATCTGCACGCTCGGATAGCCTTGCTCGGCCGTGGTGCTGATGGATGGATAGGCGCTGATGCGCTTTTCGTAGGTCGTGGCGATCGCCTTCAATAATCCCGCCTTTATTTTCGGAATCACGACGATGCTCGCTTCCGATGTCGCCGACACGTTATTCGACAATACGCCGTTCACGCCGTCGCTGCCGCTTTTGTAGGGGACGATGACCAGCGAGATGCCGGTCGCTTCCTTGAGCATCTGGCCGACGAATTCTGGCGTGCTGCCGTTGCCGGCGGTCGCCCAGGTGACGCCTTTGCTTTGCGCTTTGGCCCAGGCGATGAACTCGGCCATGTTATTGGCCGGCACGCTCGGATTGACGATGATGGTCGAGGGCGCGACCGCGATCATGCCGACCGGCGCCAGGTCGGAATCCTTATAGGGCAGATCTTTCAGGATCAGGCTGTTGGTGATGGTGCTCGCCGCGCCGACCAGGAACGTGTAGCCGTCGGGCGCGGCATGCGCGACGTAAGAGGTGCCGATCACCGCGCCGGCGCCGGGGCGGTTTTCCACCACGATCGTCTGGTTCAGTTGCTTGCCGACGCCCTCGGCGGCGAACCTTGCGATCAGGTCATTGGCGCCGCCGGGCCCGAAGCCCACGATAAAATGGATCGGATGATCCGGCCACTCCGCGCGCGCCGCCGGCGCCGCGACGGCGCCAACAAGAATGCAAGCGGCGAAAATGACAATTCGTTTTATCATCGTTCCCTCCTTCCACCGGCAGCGAGCCTCGTTCTAAGCGTACCATCGAGCGCCAACTATTGCGGCTTGTACTGCTCGCGCTTGGTGTTGGCGATCTTGACCAGCAACTCGGCCGCCTTGCGGTCCTCTTTCAGGAACGCGGCGAAGCCGGCCGGCGTGGTGGTCGCCGGCACCACCGCCTGCTGGTCGAGGAACGCCATGAATTTTGGTTCGTTGAACACCTTGACGAACGCGGCGTTGACCTTGTCGACGATCGCGGGCGGCGTGCCTTTCGGCGCCGTCAATCCCCACCAGCCTTGACTCGGATAGCCGCCGAGGCCGGCCTCCGCCAAAGTCGGCACGTCGGGCAGCAGCGGCGAGCGCTTGTCGGCGGTCACCGCCAGCGCCTTGACCTTGCCGGCCTTGAGCAGTCCGAGGAAATTGCCGATGCCGAAGCGCGTCAGCTGCACCTGATTGCCGGCGACCGCCTGCGCGGCCGGTCCGCCGCCCTTGTAGGGCACGCCGACGATCTTGGTACCCCACTGGTTGTTCATCCAGCGCAGGAACAGGTCTGGATACGATCCCTCGCCGAGCGTGGCATAATTGAGCTGATCGGATTTCGTCAGCGCCATCGCCTTGAGCTCGGCCACCGAATTCACGCCCAAGTCCGCGGAAACGAACAAGCCTTCGTTGAGGAAGAACAGCCGGGCAATCGGCACCATGTCGCGTTCGGGATCATAGGGCAGGTTGTCGAACAGCAACGGATTAATCGACATCGTGCTGTGAAAGATCACGCATAGCGTATAGCCGTCGGGCGCGGCTTGCGCGCAGGCCTGCGCCGCGACAATGCCGCTGGCGCCGCCGCGGTTCTCGATCACCAAAGGCTGGCCGAACAGCGGCGCCAGTTCGACGGCGGCCGTGCGCATGATGACGTCGGTCACGCTGCCGGCGGCGATCGACACGATCAGCCGGATCGGCCGCTCCGGATAGGTCTCCGCCTGCGCCGTTGCCGCACAGCCGGCGAGCAGTAAGCCGAAGATAAAGCGTCCGATTCTGCCCATGGCGTTTTCCTCCCTGGAATTATCGTAGCTACAGCTTGCCCTCGAAAGCGGCGGTCGCGAAATCGTCGATCATAGCGTAGCTCTGGCGCGCCGCGCCGGCGTCGTAACGCGCGATTCCCGGCACGTCGGACTCGGGCTCGCAGAACGAATGCAGCAGGCCACCGAACACCAGCATCTGCCATTTCGCGCCGCTCGCTTCCATTTCGGCCTCGAACGTGTCGCGGTCCTTCTTCGGCACCACCGGGTCCTTGGAGCCGTGCAGCACGCAGATCGCGGCTTTGATGTCGCCGGGCCTGGCCGGCAGCGGCGTGAGCAGATCGCCGTGCAGACAGATGACGGCCTTGATGTCGGCGCCGGTGCGCGCCAGTTCCAGCACGTTGCCGCCGCCGAAGCAGAAACCGACCGCGGCCTGCCGCTCGAGATCGCCGATCTTGCGTTTGTCGCTTTCGGCGCGCAGCGCCGCAAGCGCGGCGGTGATGCGCCGCCGCCGTTCGGGCGCGTCGGCGCGTAGCGCGTTAGCCAACTCTGCCGATTCCGGCGGGCCGGCGGAGACCTTGCCGCCGCCGTACATGTCGGCGACGAAAGCCACGTATTTTCCGCCAGCCATTGCCGCCGCGCGCTTGATGGCGTCTTCCGTCACGCCCAGCCAGTTCGGCGCCATCAGCAGCAGTGGCCGCCGTCCTCCGACGGTCTCGTCACAGACCAGCGCGCCGTTGCACGCGGTATTGCCTGCCCGATAATCGATCCGCTCGACCGCCAATGTTTCCCCCTTTTATACTTGCGCATGATCTTATCCGAAAACCGGTTCCCACTTTTCGGGATCATGCGCTGTCGAGAATAATTTCTCCGATCAGTCCCGCATCGTATTGCGTGAAATAAAGACGGCCGTTCGACAGCGCCGCGATGCAGCGCGCGCCGCTCGAAGGCGTCGGGATGCCGTATTCGCCGATCAGCGTGCCGTCCGGCGCCATGTGGCCGATCTTGTTGGCGAAGTTCTCGGTGCACCAGAGATTGCCGTCCGGACCCACGGTGACGCCGCGCAAGGACGCGTTCGGCGTGGGGAACTTGTATTCGGAAAATTTGCCGTCGCGGCCGAGGCGGCCGAGCGCATTGGCGCCGGTCTCGACGAACCAGATGCTGCCGTCGGGATGGGTGACCATGGCGCGCGGCTGCGGATCGGGCCCAGGGATGGGAAATTCCGCCGCGGTGCCGTCCAGGGCGATGCGGCCAACCCGGTTGCCGGCGGCTTCGCTGAACCAGAGCGCGCCATCGCGCACCACGATCGACAGCGGCTTGCTGCCGGGCGAGATGCCGGCCTTGAATTCCGTGATCCGCCCCTCCGGCGTGATGCGGCCGATCTGGCCGGCGTCCGTTTCCGAGAACCAGACATTGCCGTCCGGCCCGAGCGCGATGCCGTCCGGTCCGGCTTTCTCGGTCGGCACTGGAAATTCGGCGAGCGCGCCGCCTGGCGTCAGGCGGCCGATCTTGTTGGCCTTTTTCTGCGCGAACCACAGATTGCCGTCGGCGCCGAGCGTGATTCCGATCGGGGTGGCGCCAGGCGTCGGCAAGGTGAATTCGACGAAGCTGGCGTCGCGCGGATCGAAGCGGCCGATCTTCGCCGCGCCGCTCTCGCAGAACCACAGATTGCGGTCCGGCCCTTCCACGCAGATATAAGGCGCGCTGTTGGCGCTAGGGATCCGATGTTCGCGGATGAGCACGGTGCGCACCGTGCGCCAGCGCGAGGTCGCCTCTCCGGCATTCGCTGACATTGTGGCCCCGTACCGCGATCCAATACAGCCGCATCGCATCGGAATGCTATCGCCGGGCTGCGGCGATAGGCAAGCGGCAGCGCTTGCCTTCTATAATCCAACTTTGTTGGTCAACCAGAGCAGCATGGACTTCTCGTTCAGGAACGCGATGACAACAGGTTCGACGCCGTCGAGTTGCCGGCCATTCAGAATGACTGTGGCGATCAGGGCGTCGCTATTGTTGTTATAGACGATTGAAATCGCCGTCGTCCGCGTGCGGGCCGGACCGGCGGCGGCATAAGTGCGAAGGCGCCCCTTCATCCACGCGACGGTGATCTCATGGCCTTCGCCGAGCGCGGCCGTCGCGCCATTCATGAAGTCGAAGTCACTGAGTCTTTCCAGTTCGTTGTCGTCCGCGACGCCTGTCGTGCTACTGCAGAACCCGATCTTCGAGCGAACATACAAGTTCAGTTCGACGCCGCAATCGGCCGCCTTGCACTGGAACGCTTTGCCCTCGCCCCATTCGTCCATCAGAAACGGCCACTTCGTCTCGACCCACACGGGATGCGCCGCAATGCCGGCCACAGGATCGGTCCCGTGCGGCACGGCAAGAAAATAGAACAACGATGCGACGATCCCGCCTAAACCGAATGCGGCGGCGATTGTTGCGCTGCGTATCATCGCGCTTCCATGACGCACTAGTTCGCGGGCAGACCTGCAATGGCGCGCGCCGGCCCAGTGACCTCGAGGATGTGAAGGCCGGTGTTGGCCCGATCGACGACATAGACATAGCCGCGGTCGTCGGTTTCGACATTATTGCTCTGGATGGCGACCTTGCAGGCGTCCTTGCCGTCGATCTTGATGCATCGTTTGTCGGTTGCGGTCGTGATCGACGGAATGAAATAGCCGACTTCCTTGGGATGATAGGGATCGCGAATATCGATCGCGCGCACCCCCGCATTGAACCAAGTGACAAAAGCAAGCTTCCTGAGGAAGACCGGTGCCATGCTTTCATTCGATGAATGCGACCCGAAGCGGCCGCCGCGCTGGCAGAAATTCCCGCTTGCTTCGTCCACCGAATAGCTCGCGACGACCATCGGTTTTGCCTCGACGGTCGCATCCACGAACCACACCATTTGCCGCGCTTCGCCCGGTTGACACTCGTTGACCAGCGATTCATCGACGATCATCACCATGTCGCGCTGGCTGGCGAATTTATCCTTGGAAAAACCAGGGATCGTCATTTTCCCCAGCGGGTATGTCGTATGCGCTCCGTTGAGCGGCGACATTTCCATCTCGCCGATGACCGGCGCGCGCAAGTTGTCCGGCGTGGGCTCTTTCGGACCCTTGATCAACTTGTCGCGGTCGACGATCTGCAGGACGCCGCCCTTGTTGGTGCCATAACCAAAATAAATCCGGTTGCCGGAAGGTCCCGTCGAGATCATGCCGTGCAATTCAGTCGGCACGCGCCCGGCCGAGCCCGGCTCCTGGCCCGGAAGACCGAATTCACGAATTTTGACGGGCTTTGCCGGATCGCTGAGATCGTAGACCTCGGTCATGCGGCGAATGCGCCAGCTCGCAACGCCGGACACCAGAAAGGCAATGCCGGTATCGCACTCCCACCAGCTCTTATGGGTATCCTTGAGCCCGTCGAGGCGGATGATCAGTTTCGGCTTTGCCGGATCGGCAACGTTCCAGATCTCGTGCGCCGCGCCGCCGAATGTGCGGAGGAGATAGACGGCATCGGGATCGCCTTTCGGCAGTGCTTTGCCGTCGCAGACACGCGTCATCTGCGCGCCGCCCGCTTCGTACGTTCCTTCCTGCCCCGGGATATGATTCAAATAGACCGGGTGCGCGGGATCCGTCACGTCGACAATCGAGGTTCCGTTGAATTCGGCTTGCCCGGTGAGTGGATTGTTCGGCTTGGCAATGGCATCGGTGCCGCCATGGTGCCCGATATAGGCGATCCACCGGTTTCCTTGGTGATGAACGGTCGGCTGATAGGCCGAACGGCCCTGCAGGTCGTTGAACCCAACGAGACGCATGTTGCTCGATTCCGGCGGGTCGCCGATTTTCGGCGACTGTGCCGCGGCCGGTCCGAACATCAGCAAGGCAATCGATACGCCGACGGAACATTGAAAAAGACGGCTGTTTCTTATGGCCTCTCGCGTAAAAACCAACATCGTTTCCTCCAATCACTCATTGGTACACGGTGATCTGGTGGCTACGATACGTCGCTCAGTGCGCGGATGCCAGTGCGCTTGGCAGGCGCAAACCAATAGGCCGAGCCTTTCGGCAGCCGTACCTGCTATCGCGATCGATCCGGCATCTTGACGCTGCGGCCGGCGCCGTCCGGCCGCGGCAGCCCCGTGTGCGCCGCCTTCATGTGGTCGAGCAAACGCAGCACGCTGGCGTGAAACGGCGCGACCTTCTTAGTCGTCATATCGACGCTCAAGGTCATGTTTTCCGAGGTCGCCGACACCCAGTTCTCGGTCGCGTGCCTGAGTTCTTCGAACAAATGGATGCGCTTGGCGTCGTAGTCGAGCAGTTGCACGACGACGCGCACCGGGTCTTCGAGCTTGAGCTCGCGCAGGTAACGCACATGCGCTTCGACCACCATGGTCGAATGCTTGTGCCGTTCGAGATAGTCGGGGCCAAGGCCGATAAGCTCGTAGACCTCATCCACGGCGCGGTCGAATAGGACGTTGTAATAGGCCACATTGAGATGGCCGTTGTAGTCGATCCACTGCGGCTCGATCCGCATCACGGTCGAGACGAAGGGCGCGGCGAAAACCGGTTCGGGATCGGTGCGGTCGGGCATAGCCAAGCTTTTTCAGTTGGCAATATTCATCCGCTCATTCCCGCTTGCGCGGGAACGAGCGGAGTTTGCCGCAGCGATTGTACTAATTATGCGCCGATCGGATAGACCGCTTTTTCGCCGCTGAGCACGCGGGCGACGTCGGCCGCGCACTTGGTCTGCAGTTCCTCGAGCGCCTCGATCGAATAGAACCCGGTGTGCGGCGTAAGGATGACGTTGTCGCGGCCGAGCAACGGAGAATCTTTCGCGAGCGGTTCGGTCGTCACCACGTCGAGCCCCGCGCCGCCGACCTGCTTGGCATCGAGCGCCGCGATCAGCGCCGGCTCGTCGATGAGGGGCCCGCGTCCGGTGTTCACAATCAGGACGCCTTTCTTCATCTTGGCGAAGGCCTCCGCATTCAACATGCCGCGCGTCGCCGGCAGCAGCGGTGCGTGCATGGAGACGTAGTCGGAGGTTTTCAGCAGCGTGTCGAGATCGACGCCCTCGACGTTCGCAGCCTTGAACTGTTCGGGCTTCACGAACGGGTCGTAAGCGACGACCTTGATGCCGAAAGCCTGTGCCTTGGGCGCCACCAAGCGCGGGATATGCCCGAAGCCGACCAGGCCGAGCACCGTTCCTTCCAGGCGGCGGATCGGCACCACCGCCGGCATTTCCCAGCGGCCGCTCTGGACGAGTTTGTTCGAGAGCGCGACCTTGCGGATCAGCGTCAGCAGCAGCGCCATGGTGTGGTCGGAGACCTCGCGGATGCAGTAGTCCGGTACGTAGTTGACGGCGATGCCTTTTTCTTTGGCGGTGGGCAGATCGATATTGTCGACCCCCAGACCGAAGCGGCCGATAGCCTTGCACTTGGTGAGCTGCTTGAGGATGTCGGGCGTGAGCTTGGCATAGGTCACCAAAATGGCGTCGGCATCCTTGGCTACCGCCAGGATGTCGTCGGCATTCACGCTTTTCGACATCAGATAAGTTGGATTGAGCCGCGCCAGGGCCGCTTTCGCGAGATCGAGGGACGGAAAGACGCTATCGGTGACAGCAATGACTGGGCCGGCCATGGGAAGCTCCAAGTTCGATAAGGGGCGGGATGCGTCGGAACCTACGCCAGCACAGTTTGCCCGTCCATCGCGCTGGCAAATTGATTAACATCAACGACTTGGCCGTATTAACCAAAAATTAACGATGGGCCCCCGCGCACACTTTCCTTGGCTATTCTGAGAAAAAGCCGTGGGAGGCGAAGCCATGCTCGGTAAGTTGGCGCGAGGCGCCTATATGCTCGCTGTCGCGGGAATGATCGTGGCGTGGGCCATGTCACCCAGCAAGAGCGGCCCGGCCGAGCCGGCGAATGACCAAGTGGTCATAAACTGGTGGTGCTGAGGAGCGCTTGACCCTCTGCGCGATCCCCGCCACTTTCGCCGCCGAAAGCGGGGTCAAAGCCGATGGCGAGCACGGCGGAAATTCTTAAAAACCACGGACAATCGCGTGACGCGAAAGCGATCGCGGCGACGGTTGCCGCGCTGATCGCGACATTCGGCAACCGCGTCGTGACCTCGCAGGCGGTGCGCGATCAGCACGGCAACACGCTGACCTGGGTGCCGAACCAGCCGCCGGACGCTGTGGTCTATCCGCAGAGCGCCGGCGACGTGCAGACCATCGTGCGCATCTGCGCGGCCAACGGCGTGCCGGTCATCCCGTTCGGTGTCGGCACCTCGCTCGAGGGCCACGTCAACGCGCCGCTCGGCGGCGTATCGGTCGATTTCCGCGACATGAACAAGGTATTGGCGGTGCACGCCGAGGATCTCGATTGCGTGGTCGAGCCCGGCATCACGCGCAAGCAACTCAACGAGCACCTGCGCGACCAGGGGCTGTTCTTTCCGATCGATCCGGGCGCCGACGCCTCGCTCGGCGGCATGGCGGCGACGCGGTGCTCGGGCACCAACGCGGTGCGCTACGGCACCATGAAGGACAACGTGCTGGCGCTGAAGGCGGTGATGGCCGACGGCGAACTGATGACCAGCTCGCGCCGCGCCAAGAAATCGTCGGCCGGCTACGATCTCACGCGCCTGATGGTCGGGTCGGAAGGAACGCTCGGCGTCATCACCGAGCTCACGCTCAAGCTGTCGGGCATCCCGGAAGCGATCGCTTCCGGCGTCTGCCCATTCCCGTCGGTGGAGGCTTGCTGCAAGGCGGCCATTCTCACGATTCAATCCGGCATTCCGATCGCGCGCATTGAATTGCTCGATGCCTTGCAGATCAAGGCGGTCAACGGCTACTCGAAATTGTCGCTGCCGGAAGTGCCGACGCTGTTCGTCGAATTCCACGGCAGCGACGCCGGCGTCGCCGAGCAGTCGCAGCGCTTCGGCGACATCGTCGCCGAGCTCGGCGGCGGGCCGTTCGACTGGGCGACCAAGCCGGAGGACCGCAGCCGGCTCTGGCAGGCGCGCCATGACGGCTATTGGGCGGCCCGTCATCTGCGGCCCGGTGCAGCGGCCTTTGCCACCGACGTCTGCGTGCCGATCTCGCGGCTGGCCGAATGCGTCACCGCCAGCCAGCACGCGATCGCCGAGCTCAATCTGGTGGCGCCGATTCTCGGACACGTGGGCGACGGTAATTTCCATCTGGCGCTGCTGGTCGACATGAACGATGCCGACGAGGTCAAACGCGCAGGCATCCTGATGGAGCGCGTCGTCGAGCTGGCCTTGGCCATGGACGGCACCTGCACCGGCGAGCACGGCGTCGGGCAGGGCAAGATGAAGTATCTGTTGGCCGAGCATGGCGCCCCGGCGCTCGCCGCCATGGCGGCGATCAAGCGCGCGCTCGATCCGCAAAACATCATGAATCCGGGAAAGATCGTCGCACTTAATTGAGCCGACATAGAATTGCCGCCAAACGCGGGCAAAAATAGCGTACTTTTCAAACCGTTGAGTGCGCGGCGCGTTTCGGGGCGCGCGGGCAACCGCGTTGGAGCTGGCATTGCAGACCACCCTGCTCGGACTGGCGATTGCGATCATTCTGGCGCTGGTAGCGGCGCTGGTCGGTCCGCTGCTGATCGATTGGGGTTCCCAACGCTCGCTGTTCGAGGCGCAGGCGAGCCGCCTGATCGGCGTCGACGTGCGCGTGACCGGCGCCATCGACGTGCGGTTGCTGCCGACGCCGTCGCTCACGCTGCACGACATCGAGATCGGCGGCGGCGAGCGTAGGATCCTCGCCCGCTCGTTCGGCATCGAATTCGCGCTCGGTCCGCTGATGCGCGGCGAATGGCGTGCGGCCGAGATGCATCTCGCCGGCCCGCAACTGAGTCTCGGCCTCGATTCGTCCGGGCATTTGCTGGCGCCGAGTCTCGCGATCAATTTCAACCCCGATAGCCTCTCGATCGATCGCCTGAGCGTCGAAGACGGCAAGGTGATCGTTAGCGATGCAGCGAACGGCGCCCGCACCACGCTCGACGGACTTTGGTTCAACGGCGAGGCGCGCTCGCTGCTCGGTCCGTTCAAGGGCGAGGGGGCCTTTAACACCGGCGGTGAACTCTATCCGTTTCGCGTCGCTGCCGGGCGCTATTCCGACGACGGTGCGCTCAAACTCCATGTCAATGTCGACCCGGTCAATCGTCCGCTCAGCATCGAAGCCGACGGCGTGCTGGCGCTCGCCGGGGCTGAGCCGAAATTCGACGGCACTTTGAGCCTGACGCGGCCCGTGGGCATCACCTCGCGCAGCGCCGCCGAAGTAACTCAGCCTTGGCGCCTGAGCGGCAAGGTCAGGGCGGGCGCGGCATCGGCGCTGATGGAGCAGTTCGAATTTCAATACGGATCGGAAGAGCAGGGCGTCAAGCTCACCGGCGTCGCCGATTTCAAATTCGGCAAGCGGCCGCGCTTCGACGGCGTGCTGTCGGGCCGGCAGATCGATCTCGATCGCGCGCTCGCCGGCGATGACGGCATCCGACCGCCGCCGGCCGCAGCTATCCGCAAAATCGCGGAATTGGCCGGCAGCGCCTTCCGCCCGGCCATCCCGATCCAGATCGGCGTCGGCATCGATCAGGTCACGCTTGGCGGCAATAGCGTGGTGAATTTACGCGGCGATATCAGCACCGATGCCGCGGGATGGAACCTGGACCGCTTCGAGTTTCGTGCGCCCGGCTTCACGCAGGTGAAGTTGAGCGGCCATCTCGCCGTCGGCGGCGACGGCGCCAGCTTCACCGGCCCGGCCGAGATCGAAGCCGGCGATCCCAAGCTGTTGGCGGCCTGGCTGGAAGGGCGCAGCGACATTGCGCAGGGCGACTTGCGGCCGTTGACTTTGCGCGGCGACGTCACGCTCGGCAGCGACAAGATTGCCGTCGAACGTCTGCGAGCTGCGTTCGACCGCAAGACCATCACCGGCCGTCTGGTCTATGCGTTCGCGGCCGGCAATCACGCGCCCAAGTTCGATGCCGCGCTCAATGCGCCCGAACTCGATATCGACGCCGCGCTTGGTTTCGGCAACGCGCTGATCGCCGGCTCCAGCATCGAGCGCCCGCACGACATGACGATCGCAGCCGATATCGGCCGCGCCACCATCGCCGGCTTTGTCGCGCGCGATGCGAGCGCGCGATTGAAAGTGGACGCAAGCGGCGTCGAGATCGACCGCCTTGCGGTCGCCGATCTCGGCGGCACGGCGTTCTCGGCGAGCGGGCGTATCGTCACCACGCCGTCGCCGCAAGGCAGCATGCGCGTCGACCTCGATGCACCGGACATGACGCCGGTGCTTGCGCTGCTGGCGCGGGTTGCCCCGAAAACCGCGCAAGCGCTTGAGCGCCGCGCGCCGTCCATGGCTCCGGCCAGGCTGCACGCGCAATTCAATATCGACGGCGCGGCGCCGGCGCTGGCCAAGCTCGCCATCGACGGCAGCCTCGGCAAGGTGCGCATTGCGCTGACCGGCGCGGCCAATGCCGACGCGGTCGCGCTCAGCGCCGGCGATCTGCGGCTCGACGGCAGGCTGGAGGCCGACGACGGCAGGATGCTGATAGCCATGCTTGGTCTCGAACGCGTGCTGGCGGTCGACGCCGGCCCCGGTTCGCTCACGCTCAAGGCAAACGGACCGGCGTATGGCGAGTGGCGAATCGACGGCAGGCTCGCCGCCGGCGGTCTCGAGGCCAGCGCGAGCGGCAGCGCGCGTCCGTTCGCGGACAGTCCTGCGGCGGCGCTCCACGCCACGATCGGGCGCGTCGATCTGGCGCCGGTGCGCGCCGGCGCACGCGCATCGCTGCCGGTCACCTTCGCCGGCGATGTTGCGCTGACGGGCAAGGACCTGACACTCAGTGACATCGACGCGACTGTTGCGGGCGCAGCGATGCGCGGGAAGCTCGCCCTGACGCTGCCGGCGCCGCATCGCCTGCAAGGCGAGATCGACGCCGATAGCATCGATGCGGCGGGGCTGATCGCGGCGGCGATCGGCATGCCGGCATCGCCAGCCGATGGCGGCAACGCGGCCTGGACCTGGTCGCGAGATCCGTTCGCCGGCGACGTGTTCGGCGACTATGACGGCCAGATCGCCCTCAAGGCCCGCCAAGTCGAGGTGCTGCCGCGGCTGACGGCGCGCGAATTCCGCGCCACCGTGCGCTTCGGCAAGAACATGGTTGGCTTTGACGATGTGACCGGCGCCGTCGGCGGCGGACGCCTGGCCGGTCAACTGTCGTTTGCCTCCGCCGACGATGGCCTGAAAGCGCGCGGCAAGATTTCGCTCACAGACGTCGATGCCGCCGGCTTACTGCCGTCAGGCGCGCGGCCGCCGGTCACCGGCTCGCTCGCGATTTCAGGCGACCTTGAAGGGGCGGGCTTAAGTCCGGTCGCGCTGATCGGCTCGCTGCATGGCTCCGGAAAGGTCGTGCTCAGTAACGCGCAATTCGCTGGCCTCGATCCGCGCGTCTTCGATGCCGTCATCCGCGCGGTGGACCAAGGGCTGCCGATCGATGCCGCCCGCGTCTCCGACGTGGTGAGCAGGGCCTTGGATAGCGGGCAGCTTGCGGTCAAACGCGCCGACGGAACGATCGCCGTAAACGCCGGCCAGCTGCGGCTGAGCAATGTCACCGCCGACAGTAAGGATGCCGCTCTGTCGCTCTCCGCCAATCTCGATTTCACCGACGGCTCGATCGATGCGCGGCTCGTCCTATCGGGGACGCGGCAGGCTGCCGGCGCGCGTCCGGATATTTACGTGGCGTTGAAAGGACCGGTGGCGGCGCCGGCACGCAGCATCGACGTGTCCGCGTTGACCGGATGGCTGACCTTGCGGGCGGTCGAAAACCAAACGAGGCAATTGCGCGAAATCGAGAACGCGCAGCGTCAATCGAATCCGCCAGCGCCGCCGCAGCAACCGAAGAGCGAATTGGCGCCGGCCTTGCCGCCGCCGCTCGATATCCGGCCGCTGCCGGTGCCGCTGCGCAGCCGTCAGCCTGAGAGGTCAGTCGGCTCGCAGAACTGAAGCGACGCGCGTGCCGCTGCTGCGACGATCGCCGAGTTGCTCTCGATAGTGATCGAGAACGAACAGGCGAATCGCCGATGACAAATTGCCGTCGCGGCGATCGGTGTCGATCGAGGCCACTAGATCGGACAGCGTTAGCTCGCGGCTGCCGGCGATTTCCTTCAGGCTCTTCCAGAACGCATCTTCTAGACTGACGCTGGTCTTGTGGCCCGCGATCACGATCGAGCGTTTGACAACCGGGGATTTCATCGGCCGTCTCCTGTTTCGATCTTGTGTTGATCGAGGTCGCGGCTGGCTTTCGCCTTTTGCGCGGCTTCGAGCTCGCGCCGGTGCTTGGGTTGACCGTGAGCGAGCCGGTTGGCGTCCGCGCGCAGATCGTCCAGCCGTTTCTTGGCTCGCTTACGGACTGTACGAAGATTGACCAATTCAGCCATTGCCGCCCCTCAACGGTATCCAGGTACGTCATCGACTCCGGGCTGGATATGATGCCCTGCATCGCCGCCAGAAAACATTGGCATTCCCGGCGGAAAGCCGCCAACGACTTGGGCAGGCGACCTCGTAGCGTTAGGGTATTATCCTGTGGGAATTGGTCGCTAAACTTCAATACACGGTTAGTTGATCGCAATAGATCGGCCATCGGATTCGGGGCGAATACCACAAGTCATCGGCGCCATAATTATTGAGCGTTACGTAATCTCTAATGTATATTTTGTAGCCGATGAAGAAATACTACGAAGAGCGTAATATCGGAGATAAAAAAATTCTGCAGCAATATATCATGATGAGAAAATCGACATGACGGGTCAGTGAAATTGTAGCGGGATACTTCCTATGATTCAGGCCGAAATCCATTCGGGCCGGTGATACTAGTTCGATGTTTCTGCGCACCGACGGGCGTCGCCTTCCACCGCTTTATCGTGGGCTGATCATTTTTTCCGGGCGCACAAGACGGTCGAATTCGGCGCCGGTGACGAAGCCGAGTCGCACCGCTTCCTCGCGCAGCGTCGTGCCATTGGCATGCGCGGCTTTTGCAACCTGCGCGGCTTTGTCGTAGCCGATGCGCGGGGCGAGCGCAGTCACCAGCATCAACGAGCGTTGCATCAATTCGCGGATGCGCGGCTCGTTGGCGCGGATGCCGACCACGCAATTATCGGTGAACGATGCCGCCGCGTCGGCGAGCAGGCGGATCGATTGCAACATGCAGTAGGCAAGCACCGGTTTATACACGTTGAGTTCGAAATGGCCCTGGCTGCCGGCCGCCGTGATGGTGGTCTGGTTGCCGAACACCTGGCAGCACACCATGGTGAGCGCCTCGCTCTGGGTCGGATTGGTCTTGCCCGGCATGATCGACGAGCCAAGCTCGTTCGACGGCAGGATCAACTCACCCAAACCCGAGCGCGGGCCGGAACCGAGCAGGCGGATATCGTTGGCGATCTTGAAAAGCGCGGTGGCGGCAGCGCTGAGCGCGCCATGCACGAACACATAGGCGTCGTGGCCGGCCATATGTTCGAACTTGTTCGGCGCACTGACGAAAGGCAGCTTGGTCAGTTGTGCGATGCGCTTTGCGAAAGCCTTGGCGAATTGCGGTTTGGAATTTAAGCCCGTGCCGACCGCGGTGCCGCCCTGCGCCAGGGGATAGAGCTCGCGCTGAGCTATGCGCAAACGCGCAGTCGAGGATTTGACCTGTGCGGCATAGCCGGAAAATTCCTGGCCCAAGGTGAGCGGGGTCGCATCCATGGTGTGGGTGCGACCGATTTTGACGATTTTGCCGAATTGCTTGGCCTTCTTGTCGAGCGCGGCGTGCAAATGCGCGAGCGCCGGCAATAGCTGGTTAGAGATTTCGAGCGCGGCCGCGATATGCATGGCGGTCGGGATCGAGTCGTTGGACGACTGGCTCATGTTGACGTGATCGTTCGGATGCACCGGCTTTTTCGCGCCGAGTTCGCCGCCGAGCGCGATATTGGCGGCGTTCGCGATCACCTCGTTGACATTCATGTTGGTCTGGGTGCCGGAGCCGGTCTGCCACACCAGCAGCGGAAAATGCCCGTCGAGCTTGCCGTCGGCGATATCCTGCGCCACCGCAACGATCGCCTTGGCGCGCCTGGCATCGAGACCGCCGAGATCGCGATTGACTTCGGCCGCCGCGCGCTTGATCAGGCCGAGCGCGCGTACGATCTCGATCGGCATGCGTTCTGAGCCGATGCGGAAATTATGCAGCGAGCGCTCGGTCTGCGCGCCCCAGAGTTTGTCGGCCGGGATATCGAGCGGCCCGAAGGCGTCGCTTTCAATGCGCGTTCTTTGGCGAGTCCTTTGGCGGGATTTGCCGGGCTTCCTGGCCATTATTTCTTCTTGCGGAATCGATCGAGCGGGACCACTTCGCCACCGCTGCCGGGCTTGTCGGGCTTCGGTTCGGGCTTTGTTTCGGACTTTATTTCGGATTTGGGCTCGGCCGCGGCCTTTGGCGGCATCGGCGCGAGCGCGACGGCGGGCAAAGGCGGCCCGACGCGCTTCTTCTTGGGCGGCTTATCCTGCGCATTGGCCGGCGATGGCCGTTCCTCGCCCTCGCTGACCTCCTCGAATTGCAGGCCAAACTGCACCGAGGGATCGAAGAAGCCGCTGATCGCTTCGAACGGAATGCTGAGCTTTTCCGGAATGCCACCGAACGACAGGCCGACCTCGAAGCCGCGTTCGTTCACGCTGAGATCCCAGAACTGGTGCTGCAGGATGATGGTCATCTGCTCGGGATATTGCAGGCGCAGCCGCTCGGATAGGCGCACGCCATCGGCGGTGGTGTCGAACGAAATGTAGAAATGGTGGTCGCCGGGCAGGCCCTTCTTCTTGACGGCTTCGGCGAGCACGTTGCGCACCACGCCGCGCAGCGCCTGCTGGGTTAGGAGATCGTAGCGGAAATGGTCGGTCATGCGCCTTGCCGAGATTGGGATGGATTCGTCGGGATGCTAGCGCGCCGGCCACGCCGGGCGCTATCCCCACGATAGGCCACTGTCATAATTGGAAACGCCCACCCTTAAATGAAAGTGGAGGCTTCTGTTGCCAGGTGCCTCCGAACCCCGCCTAACCGCTGCTAAGACGGCTAGGACTTGTAGGCTTGGTTATTCAAACCGCTTACGCGGCCTGAGCAACCGGAGCATAGTTGTCGTTTGCAACTATGAGACGGCCCGATAACGGCGGTACCATGCCGAGCAAAAGTCCGCCCTTTACGCCCTCGTCGATCCTATTTCGCCCCCGCCGAAGCCCAGCCGCGATGCGCAAGTCTGGGCTTGGGTGGAGGCGCCGGGTACTGCCCCCGGGTCCGAAAGGTTTATTACGACGGCCGTTTATCGCCATAGCCGGGTTGCCCCGGCCCGCTGAATATAGGCGCTAAAGGTTGACAAAAATAGAGCGGTGAACGCGTTTCATGTGAAACAATTCCTAGGCCGGCATGCGGCCGGCGCATGGCGGCGACAAAGCGCGATTCGGCAGGGCCTGTTTTATCTGCATTTGTGAATGCGCGAACCGCATGACGCGCGGCCAAACCGCATTTCATGCTCGTAGAAGCGCCGATGCTCGGCGTTGAGGATAGTCAAGCAGGCGCCGAGCAGCGTCGGCGGTGAGGCAATGCTCGGTGCCATGTGCCCGGTGCCGGGCGGGAGCGAGGTTGTCCCCGATCGGGCGGCCTCAGGTTCACAGCAGCTTCCCGTTCGTCCCAAAGAACGGGTGCGGGCCGTCGAAGCCGCCGATCGGCACCCAGTGCGTCACGACGTTTCCAAAGCCCGGGCCCGGAAACCAGGCATGCAGATGGAAGGCCGCCGGTTCGATGTTGAACGAGGGCGGCAGGCGCGCGGCGAGGTCGAGCGCCACCGCGTGGTTGGGTGCCGGGCAGATTGTGGCGGCGACGCCGGCGAAAGTCGCAAACATGGCGCGGTGGACATGACCGGCCGCGACCAAAATCGCGCGCGGGTGGCGACGCAGAACGGCGGCGAGCGCGTCGGCGTTGCGCAGGTTCTGCACGTCCATGTGCGCGATGCCGGTCGCGAAAGGCGGGTGGTGGAGGAACAGTAGCGCAGGGCGGTTGGCCGATGCCGCCAATGTACCTTCGAGCCAGGTCAGCGTGACGGGATCGAGCACACCGTAATTTGTGCCGGGGACGCTCGAGTCGATCAGCAGAATGTCGAGTTCGCTGACCGCGCGCGCCAGATTGAGCGGGCCATGTGTCGGCGCGCCGTCTTGCGGAAAGGCCGCGCGAATCAGCGCACGGTCGTCATGGTTGCCGGGGACGGCGGCAAAGGGAATCGCAAGCGGCGCGAGAAGTGACTGCAGATGCGTGTATTCTTCTTCAGTCGGCGTGTCGGCGAGATCGCCGGAGATCACCACCAGATCGGGCCGTGGTAAAAAGCGGTTGAGTTCCGTCACGCAACGCGTCAGCGCCGCCGCGGTATCGACGCGGTTATAGGCCAGCACGCCCGGCCGCTTGATATGCAGGTCGGAAATCTGCGCGATCAAGATTGGGCGCTCGCTCACGCGGCATCTCCCGGCAACAGGCGGATCGCGGCCGGGTCGACCGCCAAGCCGACTCGATCGCCGGCCTTGACGTCGATTGCGTGAGGCGCGTCGACCATGATCGCTTTGCTGGCGGCGCCGCTGATGGTCAGCCGTTGCCGGTCTCCGATGAAGCTGACACTCTCGACGCGTCCGGATAGTGCGGCGCCATCAATCGCAATGATACGGATCGATTCGGGCCGGATCATCGCGAACACCGCGCCAGCGGCGGCGCCGTTGGCGATCGGCAGCCTGCCGCCAGGCAGCGTGAGCACTCCGGCGCTGCATTCGGCGTCCACGATATTGGCCGCGCCGATGAACTCGGCGACAAAACGGCCGGTGGGCGCGAAATAGATGTCGCGCGGCGTGCCGATCTGCGCGATGGCGCCCTTGCGCATGACCACGATGCGGTCGCCCAGCACCATTGCCTCGGCCTGGTCGTGGGTGACGTAGATCGCGGTGATGCCCAGCATGCGCAGCAGGCGGTTAAGTTCGCCGCGCAGGCGTTCGCGCAAAGCAGCGTCAAGCGCAGTCAGCGGCTCGTCAAGCAACAGCACGCTCGGCCGCACCGCCACGGCGCGCGCGAGCGCGACGCGCTGGCGCTGGCCGCCCGACAACTGGTCAATGCGGCGGCTCTCCAGCCCCTCGATGCCGGTGAGCGCCACCAGCTCGGCGACGCGCGACTTGCGCTCGGCGGCGCCGACGCCGCGGATCTTCAGGCCGTAGCCGATGTTTTCGGCGACATTCATGTTGGGAAACAGCGCATAGGACTGGAACACCATGCCGACATTGCGTTGTTCGATCGGGACGTGAGTTACGTCGTTGGCATTGAACAGCACGCGGCCGCCGGCGTCCGGATGCTCCAGCCCGGCAATGATGCGCAGCAGCGTGGTCTTGCCGCAGCCGGACGGCCCCAGCAGGACGACGGTTTCCCCGCGCGCGATGTCGAGCGTGACCGGTCCGAGCGCGTGTGTGCCGTCGGCAAAGGTCTTGGCGCAAGCTTCGACGCGAAGGGCGACGCCGTGGTTTTGATTCATCGCCGCGCCCTCGCACGCCCGCCGGCGTCAGCGAAAATCTGCATCGCCACCAGGAGCGGAATGATCATCACGAAAAACACCAAGGTATAGGCCGAGGCGACTTCCAGCCGCATTGAGGCGTAACTGTCGGCCAGGCCCACCGGTAATGTCTTGGTCAATGGCGTGTGCAGCATCCAAGTCAGATTGAACTCGCCGAGCGAGAGCGTGACCACCATCAGCGAGCCGGCCAGGATGCCGGGCTTGGCGTTCGGGACGATCACGTCGCGGAAGCGCCGCCACGGCGAGGCGCCGAGCGAGGAGGCGCTTTCGTCCAGAGTCTTGATGTCGATCGCCGCGAAGATCGCGATCACAGAGCGGACCATGAACGGCAGCGTGAACACCACGTGGCCCGTGAGAATGAAAAGCCAAGAGCGGCGGAAATCGCTGAACCCGCCATAGGTCAAAAGCAGCGCCAGCGCGATGGCGAGGCCGGGGATGGCGAGCGGCAGGGTAATGATTTCTTCCACCGTGCGCGACAGCCGGCCGCCATGGCGATGCAGCGCATAGGCGGCGGGAATGCCGACGATCAGCGTCACGATTAGCGTCGCGAGCGCAATCAGCAGCGAGCGGGCGATGGTGTCGGCATAGAGCTGCCAGACCTGCATGACCCACTCGAGCGTGAGCCCAGAGCGGACGCCCTGGAAATAATTGACGGTGACGCCGGCGACCATCGACAGAACCGCCGGTACGATCAGAAACGCCGCGACCAAGAGTGTGAAAAGAAGTTGTCCGGTAAAGATCAGGCGGTCGCGCATAGGAGTCATCCGGCGGCCGCGATCGTCGCGCCGGCAAACTGGCGGGCGAGCGCCAGCGCCGCCCAGGCCACCAGTCCGAGTCCGACCGACAAAGCCGCCGCCATGGCGATGTTCGCCGACAGCGTGAACTCGGTGTAGATCAGCATCGGCAGCACGTCGATGTCGGTGGCCAGCGTGAAGGCGGTGCCGAAGGCGCCCATGGCGGTGGCAAAAGCGATCGCGCCGGAAGCGAGGAAGGCCGGGCCGAGCGCCGGCAGAATGACGTCGCGGTGCACCGCCCAGGGCCCGGCGCCGAGCGCGCGCGCGGCTTCCTCCAGGCTGGCATCGAGTTTTTCCACCGCCGCCATGATGGTCAAAATGACGCGCGGGATGGAGAAGTAGAGGTAACCGAGAAACAGGCCCTCAATCGAATAGGCCAGCACTTCCTTCTCGCCGAACAGGCGCAGTGTG
>DASXBN010000025.1:0-143788 GCA_036491675.1 Pseudolabrys sp.
AAAATGCTCCATGCTGCGCTTCTCCTTCTGATGCTTGAGGCCGTCACCACGGACCTCGTTTCACCATCAGCCTGAAGCGCAGCACCCCAAATCTTCAGCTATCCACAAAAACGCCGGCCGATTACCCCATCTTATGGCCCATAGCGACCAATCGCGGCATTGCAGCGAATGTCCGCTCTTCACCGAATAGCGACCTAAAAAGTGGGAATAGCGACAGCCGGGGCGGACGGTCGCTATTAATCGTTTTTTGGTCGGTAACGGAGCTAAAGCGACCATTTTGGAGAGCCATAGCGACATGGGAAAACGGTCGCGAATGACCCAAAGCGGACATTGGGCAGCCTTTTTCGCTGTGGTGCGAAGCACAGCTCTCGATCTGCAATGTGCTAGGGTGCCCTTGGTGCGAGGAGGAAGCCTATGAGGCGGCGCAAGTTCATGACGCTTCTCGGCGGTGCGGCGGTGTGGCCACTGTCAGCGCGAGCGCAACAGCCCGGTCAAATGCGGCGGATTGGTGTGCTGATGGCGCTCGTCGAAGAAGCCGAAGCGCAAAGCCGGGTCACGGCGTTCCGGTTTGCGCTTACAAAGCTGGGGTGGGCGGAGGGCAGCAATCTCCGGATTGAAGTTCGCTGGGGCGCCAGTGATGCGGATAAGATCAGGACGTTTGCAAAAGAGTTGGTCGATCTGCGACTCGACGTGATCGTTGGTCAAAGCACTCCCGTGATGGTCGCCCTAGTCCGAGAGACGCAGACAGTTCCCATCGTGTTTGTGAACGTAGCCGACCCGGTCGGCAGTGGCTTCGCCGCGAGCCTCTCACGTCCGGGCGGCAATGTGACCGGTTTCACGACTGACAATTCCACACTGGGCGGTAAATGGGTGGAGCTATTGAAGGAAATCGCTCCGCGCACAGTGCGCGCGGGATTGTAGTTCAACCCGGCAACAGCCGTGCCGCTAAAATTCTACATGCCTTCAATTCAAGCTGCCGCATCAGCCTTGGCAGTCCAGGTGAATGCAGCTCCAGTTCACAGCGAGGATGAGATCGAAGGCGTTATCGCCGCACAAGCCCGCGATCCGGGGGGTAGTCTCATCGTGATGCCGGACCCATTCAACAACAAAAATGGCCAACACATCATTCTGCTGGCGGCGCACTACGGCGTTCCGACGATCTATTTTACCCCGACCAAATATGCAGAATTAGGCGGCCTCATCGCTTATGGTAGTGATTTCGCCGAACAGTTTCCCCAGGCTGCAGTGTACGTCGACCATATCCTCAAAGGCGCCAAGCCTGCCGACCTCCCTGTACAAGCGCCAACCAAGTTCGACTTGGTCATCAACCTAAAGACCGCCAAGGCACTCGGCCTCACGGTGCCGCCGACACTGCTTGCCCGTGCCGACGTGGTGATCGAATAACGATCCATTTTGCTGCGCCGCATGAGTCCGCTTTTGGCCCAAAGCGGACGGTCCCGAATTGCGGATTCATGTCCGCTTTCGGGGGTAGAGCGGACATTGATGCTAAAGGCCTTCACTTCCGCTTTTGACCCAAAGCGGACATCGTGCCGCCCCTTCCGGTCGATGGGTCGGACTTGATACGATCCGCCGGTCTGAGCCTTAAAGTTCTCGGAGGAACGCAATGACCTCAGCCCACTACTCGCTGCATATGGCCGCTATCTTGTCACTCGCGTGTAGCTCACGCTCATGATCAAGTTCATTCTAAAAAACAATCTATATCTGATGGCGGCGCTCGGCGTCGGCGTCGGGGTCTATGTCGCCGTGAACTGGGCTTCAATGCCCGTTCTGCAACGATTGGTCGGCTTATTCTTCGTCGGACTGGTGATGCACCTTTGGGAAGAGGGCCGTTTCCCCGGCGGGTTCGTGGAAATGATCACGGAGCACCTCCATTTCACCGCCATCAATCGACATTTTGGTGAGATCGTCACAGCGGCCTACGCGCTGATGATTGCGTTCGTGCCGCTGTTTTTTCCGCGCGTTCCGTTTCTGGCCATGGCCGCCATGATGTTGGGCGTCATGGAAGCTGTTATGCACGTTGCTATGATCAAAATGTTCCGTCTAAAGCATTTCTACTCGCCGGGACTGGCAACCGCCCTCGTGCTGTTGTTGCCAATCTCCATTTACACCTTTGACTATGTGATCCGGCACAACCTAATGCAGCCCGTCTCTTGGCTGTTTGCTTTCCTCTACATGTTGTTCGGCTTGGCTGTTGCACAACAGATTGTCATTAGGGCGAGCGGGGTGAGATACAGCGACTTTCTAAAAAACGTCAAAACGGCCCTTTTCGGAAGTCGGCAATGAAAACACTCAGCACCGATGTACTTGTCTTGTCGACGGCTAACGGAAGTAGTTGAGGAAATTGTCCATCAAGCTTTCGGCTTTGTCCTTGGTATCCAGTAGTTGAAGCATGTGGTGGGAGCGTTCGTTGCCGAGGTAGGGCGCTGAGGAAAACCATCCGCCGTCGACCACAATGTCGGTGCCAGTGATGTAGGAAGACTCGTCGCTGGCGAGAAACAACGCCGTAAAGGCGATCTCATCTGCCTTGCCGCTCCTGCGCAGCAATATAGTGTTGTTCATCACCTTGGACTGCATCTTTTTCATCACCGGATTTGAACTCATCGACGCCGTGAGGTCGGTCTCGATGAAACCGGGCTGGATGACGTTGCAACGGATTCCCCAGTCGGCGTATACATACGCTGCGGACCGCGACAGTCCTTCAAGTGCCCACTTGGAGGAGGAATAGCCTGTGGCAAAGTTGCCCGTGATGCCCGCAACTGACCCGATATTGACGATCGAGCCTCCTCCGGACTCTCTAATCAGTGGAGCGCAGGTCTGGATGCCCCTTAAAGTGCCAGTGACGTTGATTTCGAAGAGTTTGTTCCATTCGTCGATGTCCGCTTTGGGAAATCGCACAAGGGCGTTGCTGCCAACGATGTTCATGAGAACATGTAGCGCTCCTGCTTGCTCTCTGACCTGTTTAACGGCGGCGTCCCACTGATCCTGTTTCACCACATCCAGTTCTGTGAAGTGGGCCTTACCGCCGGATTGATTGATCTCCGCCGCCAAGGCGTCGCCGCGCTCTTCGTTGCGGCCAGCGATGAACACGGTCGCACCCTCTTTCGCAAATAGGCGGGCTGACGCGCGACCCATGCCGCCGTAACCACCAGTGATCAACGCCACCTTGCTCGCAAGCCTCATAATGCATGCTCCATAGCTTTGGGATTGCTTCTCAAGCCCCTCAGTCGCTAGCAATAAAGACATCCGCGGGCCGACCATGTTGTCAAGAACGAGTGTGCGACGCGAGCGTCCGGATGTCCGCTATTGGCCCAAAACGGACATGCGAGAGCTACTGATCAATGTCCGCTTTTGGCGGCAAAGCGGACATAAAGTACCGCAAAGCGGACATTGGCCAGCCGCTCAACGATCTCGATTTATGAGTGCGCGCCCTAGCCCGCGATCAGCTTGGCGAACAGGTCGGCGTCCACATTGCCGCCGGACAATACGCCCACCACGACCTTGCCTTTGACGTCGAGCTTGCCGGCAAGCAAAGCGGCGAGCCCGATGGCGCCGCCCGGCTCGACCACCATCTTCAATTCATGGAACGCATAGCGCACCGCGGCGGCCACTTCCGTATCGCTGGCGATCATGCCGGCGCCGATCAATTCGCGGTTGATCGGAAACGTCAGTTCGCCCGGCGTGTTGCTCATCAGCGCGTCGCAAATGGTGCCGCTCATGCGCGCATTGGCCTCGCGCCGTCCGCTCTGAAACGAGCGCAGCGTGTCATCGAAGCCTTCCGGTTCGACCGTATAGAACTTGGCCAGCGGCACGCGTGCCTTGACGCCGAGCGAAATGCCGGCGGCCAGTCCGCCGCCCGAGGCGCCGACCACCACGATCTCGGGCTCGAGCAGCAGCTGCCCGAGATCTTCGACGATCTCGCGCCCGATGGTGCCTTGGCCTGCGATGATCAGCGGATCGTCGTAAGGCGGCACCAGCGTGGCGCCGCGCTCGGCGACGATTTTCTTGGCGATGGCGGCGCGGTCTTCGCTGTCGCGGTCGTACAGCACGATTTCGGCGCCGAGCGCCGCGGTACGCTCGCGTTTCAAGCGCGGCGCGTCGGACGGCATCACAATGGTGGCGCGCATGCCGAGCAGACGCGCGGCCGCCGCCACGCCTTGCGCGTGATTGCCCGACGAATAGGCCACCACCCCGGCGTCCCGGTGTTCCGGGGGGATCGAAGAGACCCTGTTGTAGGCGCCGCGGAACTTGAACGAGCCGGTGCGCTGCAGCGTCTCGGCTTTGAGGAACACGCGCGCGCTTAAGCGCTCGTCGAGCACCGGCGCATTGATCAGCGGCGTGCGCACGGCGACGCCGTATAGCCGCTTGGCCGCGGCCTCGATGTCGGCGGCGGTCGGGTGCAACGCAGTGTCGATGGCGCCCATGGGGGCAGCATAGCGTATGTGGGGTCGTGCGCGAACCTCTCCGCTGTCGTCCCCGCGCAGGCGGGGACCCATACGCCGCAGCCCATCGATCGTTCACGGAGTATGGGTCCCGGCCCTCGCTCCGCTCGGCCGGGACGACACGTCTCAAGCAGCGAGCTTGCGGCCTCGCGCCGCCTGCGTCACGTGTTCCAGGAACATGCGTGCGCTTGCCTCCCAGGTCATGCCGAGCGCGAAATCGCGGCAATCATGGCGGGAAAGTTCCAGCGCCTCCAGGCAGGCGCGCCGCAAGTCCTCGTCCAGCACGCCGACCGGCGCCTCACCGATCACGTCGCGCGGCGCGGCGGCGGGAAAGCCGGCGACCGGCACACCGCTCGCCAGCGCCTCCAGCAGCACCAGGCCGAAGGTGTCGGTGCGGCTCGGAAACACGAACACATCGGCGGCGGCGTAGATTTCCGCCAGCGCCTCGCCTTCGCGGCTGCCAAGAAACACCGCGCCGGGAAATTGCCGGGCGAGCGATGCCCGCGCCGGCCCGTCGCCGACCACCACTTTGCTGCCGGGCAGATCGAGCTTGAGAAAGGCCTCGAGATTTTTCTCGACCGCCAGCCGCCCGACGGTCAGGAAGATCGGCCGCGGCAGATCGAGCGCGTCGCGGCGGCGCGGACGGAAAACATCCGCATCGACGCCGCGCGGCCACAACTTGACGTTCTTGAAGCCGCGGCTGCCAAGCTCGGTACGAAGCGTCGGCGTCGCCGCCAGCACCGCGGCACCGGCGCTGTGAAACCGCCGCAGCCAGGCCCAGGTCACGTCACAGGTCCAGCGCGGCGCGAGCTTCACGCGTTCCGCCAGATAATCGGGAAAGCGCGTGTGCAGACTGGTGGTGAACGGCAAGCCGCGCCTGATACACACGCGGCGCACCGCATGGCCAAGCGGCCCTTCCGTCGCAATGTGAATGGCGTCCGGGCCCAGCCGTTGAAGCCGCCGTTCGACCTCGCCCGGCCCCGGCAGCGCCAGCCTCACTTCCCGATAGGTCGGCATCGGCAGCGTCCAGAACTCGGCCGGCGTCAGAAACTCCAGCTGCGCGCCGAGCGCGCGCGCCTCGCGCGCGACGTGCCCCAAGGTGCGCACCACGCCGTTGACCTGCGGATACCACGCGTCGGTGGCGACCAGGATTTTCACGCTTTTTCCCCGCGCATGATCTTGTCCGAAAACCGGTGTCCACTTTTCGGGATCATGCGGCCTGCGCCTGCGCGGTTTCATCGGCGGGCGCGGACTCGATGTCGTGGCCGCTGCGGCTCCAGTCGATGATCTCGAAGCGGCCGTCGTGGCGCTCGGCCACTGCCGTGCAGCTTTCCACCCAGTCGCCGCAATTGATGTAGCGCAGGCCGAAATCGTCGTGCATGGCGGCGGTGTGGATGTGACCGCAGATCACGCCGTCGACATGGTGGTGCCTGGCTTCGGTCGCCAGCGCCTTCTCGAAGGCGCCGATAAAGTTCACCGCGTTCTTCACCTTCAGCTTGGCCCATTTCGACAGCGACCAATAGGGCGCGCCCAGCACGCGGCGCAGGCCGTTGAAGATCCGGTTGGCGGTGAGCGCGAACTCGTAGGCCTTGTCGCCCAAGAGCGCCAGCCAGCGCGCCTGCGTCACCACCAGGTCGAAGATGTCGCCATGCACGACCAGATAGCGCCGGCCGTCGACGGCCTCGTGGATGGTGTTCTCCACCACCTCGATGCCGCCGAAATGGGTGCCGTAATAGCCGCGCAGGAATTCGTCGTGATTGCCCGGGATATAGATGACGCGCGAGCCCTTGCGGCCCTTGCGCAGCAGCTTCTGCACCACGTCGTTATGCGACTGCGGCCAATACCACGACGCGCGCAGCGCCCAACCGTCGACGATGTCGCCGACCAGATAGATCGTGTCGGCTTCATGGTGGCGCAGGAAGTGAAGGAGTTTGTCGGCCTGGCTGCCGCGCGTGCCGAGATGCACGTCGGAGATGAAGAGCGCGCGAAACCGTCGCGTGTCGGTCACGATGCGGCGAGCTTTCTACCGTTGCTCATGGCCAAGCGCATAGCAGCTTCGCGCATCGCTTTTATGACAGCGGCGTTTACGAATTGGAGAGACATTTTTTGCGCATGACCTTTTCCGAAAGCCGGTTCCCACTTTTCGGGATCATGCGCTAAGCCGCGGCACTCTGCGGCTCCAAGCGGCGGAACCGCACCAGGGTATAGACGCCGAACGGGGGAACCTTGCGCCGCTCGATCAGCTCGGCGCCGCCATGCGTCTCCGCCCACGCCGCCAGCCGCGCAAACGGGAACTCCGGCCGCAATCCGAGCGCGCGCGCCTTCTGCGCCAGCAGGCGCTCGATCGCGGCGGCGAGCCCGCGCTCCGAGTAAAGATGATTGACCAGCACGATCTGGCCGCCCGGTTTGACCACGCGCGCGCATTCCGACAGCACGAGTTCGGGATCGGCGACCAGAGTGATGACGAATTGCCCGACCACGCAGTCGAAACTTGCGTCCTCATAGCGCAGATGATGCGCATCCATCACCGCCAGGCCCTTGACGAAAGGATAGCGCCCGCTCGCCGCCCGCATGCGCGCGCGCGCGATCATCGGTTCGGAAATGTCGATCCCGGTGATCTCGGTGGTGCCGTCATAGTCTTCGAACGACAGGCCGGTGCCGACCCCGATCTCGAGAATGCGGCCGCCCGCCTCGCGCGCGGCGCGCGCGGCGGCGCGCCGCCCGTTGACGAACACCGGGCCGCACAGCACGTCATAGACCGGCGCCCAGCGGGCATAGGCTTTTTTCATCACCTGCTTGTCGGGATCGCGCAGCATGGTTCCCTCGCGAATCGCGTGGCTGTCGTTCGCAGCGGGATAGCAATCGAGTGCGACAGTGAAGCGACAGGCTTGACGCTTGCGCGGCCGCCCCCGACACTCCCGTCACAAAATTGTTGTCGAAAAAGGAAACCTCATGGATCTCGGAATTGCCGGCCGCAAGGCCATCGTTTGCGCGTCGAGCCGCGGGCTCGGCAAGGCCTGCGCGCGGGCGCTGGCGGAGGCCGGCTGCGAGGTGGTGATCAACGGCCGCGACGCCAAGCGGCTCGAGGCCACCGCCGCCGAAATCGCCAAGGCGACCGGCGCCAAGATCACTGCGGTCGCCGCCGATGTCGCCACACCCGACGGCCAGAAGGCGCTGCTCGCCGCCTGCCCCGCCCCCGACATCCTGATCAACAACAATGCCGGGCCGCCCTTACGCGACTTCCGCGCGCTCACGCGCCAGCAGATGATCGACGGCGTGATCGCCAACATGGTCGTGGCGGTCGAGCTCATTCAGAAGGTGATCGACCCGATGAGCCAGCGCAAGTTCGGCCGCATCATCAACATAACCTCCGGCTCGGTGAAGATGCCGCTGGCCGGTCTCGATCTCTCGTCGGGCGCGCGCGCGGGCTTGACCGCCTTCCTCGCCGGCGTGGCGAGAACGGTCGCGGCCAACAACGTGACCATCAACAATATCCTGCCCGGCGCCTTCGACACCGATCGCCTGCGCGGCACGTTGACGAAAGCCGCCGAGCAAAAAGGGGTCAGCGTCGAGGAAGCGGCCAAGGCGCGCGCCGCCACCATCCCGGCGCGGCGCTTCGGCGATCCGGCCGAGTTCGGCGCCGCGGCGGCGTTTCTGTGCTCGGCGCAGGCCGGCTACATCACCGGGCAGAACCTGCTGATCGACGGCGGCACCTTCAACGGCGCGTTCTAGCCACGGCCCGCACAACAACGAAAAAGGCCGGCGTTTCTGCCGGCCTTTTCACGTCGCAATCGCTGATTGCTTATTTGTGGGGGAGCGTCGACTTCGGCGCCGGCGCCGCCGGAGTGTCGAAGCGATAGGTCATCGCCACAGAGAGGATGTCGACATGCGAGTCGGCGCTGCCGATGTAGCTCACGCCGCTGGTAAACCACGGATTGCCCGAAGCAGCAGAGATATTGATCGGGGTGTCCTTCACGAAGATGTGCGTATAAGCGGCGTCCAACCTGATTTTTTCGGACCACTTATAGCTGCCGCCGATCGACAGCCAGAGGCGGTCGTTGTCGGGCAGGCGCGGCGTGCGCACATCATCGGTGATCGGCGACTTCTCGAAGCCGATACCGCTGCGCAGCGCCAGCCGCTCGTTCCACTGATATTCCGCGCCAATCGAGCCGAACCAACCGTCGCTGTACTGGAACGGCAGCCTGACCGGGGTGCCGACGACCGTCGCATTGGCGCCCGACGGCTGCAGAATGTTCGACGTGCCGATCCGGCTCCAGTTCGTCCATTCGAAGGTGGCCAGAGCGGTCCACTGAGGGGTCAAACGTTGCCGCAAGCCGAGGGTGACGGTATCGGGCAGGTTGAGCGTGGTGCTGACCGAGCCGGGCGTTGAGCCAAAGGCCGGGGTAAACGCCGGTCCTGGCGGCAGCGAGAGCGTGCCGTTGATCTTCTGGTTGATGGCCGACCGATAGCCGATACCGATGGTGGTCGTCGGCGTCGGGGTCAAGGTGATGCCGGCGGTGACTCCGAAGCCCCAGCCATTGCCTTCGATGCTGGCCACGTTGAACAGTCCGGGAGGAACGCCGGTCCCGCTGATTGGCAAGCCGGTCGCGAGATCGGCTTTGGCATATTGGATCTGTACGCCGGCGCCGACGGCGAGCCAGTTGTTGACCTGGTAGGCAACCGTCGGCGCGCCGTTGTAGGTCTTCAGGACGGTGTCTTCGGCGTAGGTACGGCCGGCCCACATATCGGGGAAGCGCACCGAGAGACCGAACGGCGCATTGATCGACAAGCCGACCCAAAGTTGCGGAGTGAGCTGCCAGGAATAATAACTGGCCGGCACCAGCGCATCGATGCCGGAGTCGCCGGCGCCGCCAAAGGCAGCAAACGTGCCGCTATTCACCGTGTGCGTCGAGGACGGCATGATGCCGGTCAGAACCGACTCGGATTGCAGGCCCGGGATCTGCGTCATCGCCGCAGGATTCCAGTACATGGACGACAGCGCCCCGCCGGCGGCGACACCTGCGAAGGAAGACCCCTGCCCCCACGAGCTCTGCTCACGAACCGCGAAGCCGCCCGCATTCGCATCGGCCGTTGCCGCGACGATTGCCGCGACGCCGCTGCAGGCCATCAAAAACGCTTTCAGACCCCGATTAGACATTGTCCCCAGCCCCCAGAATTTGCCGCGCCAAACCGGCGCAGACGTCCTTTAATTGCATGGTGACGCTCGATGGGTCCGCCGACAATGGTCGGACGCCAAATACCTGCTTAAAACCGGGCATTTACGCATATTTTCGGCCACGTGTGGCTCCCGCGCCACAGGCCGCGCCGGCGCCCACCGCCTCGCGGCGGCGCTAATGAAACAGGCACAAATTCAATAGTTTAGCCTAAGCCAGTGGCGCGCGGCGCCGACTCGTCAAGCATTGAACTCCACGCCCAGGCGCGTCGCCGTCCGCCAGATCACATGGCACGGCGCTTTCAAGTGATCGATCTCGACCACCAGCACGAAGTCATTCGGAATACCGATCTGGCTCGCCACTTCCAGGCAGGCGCCCGCGAGCGACAGATTGCGTACGCGGCAGTCGACACCCGCGGCGCGGTTGAAGTTGATGGTCCCGGCTTTGAGCGTGCGATGACGCAGGACCTTGCGTTTCTCATCCATGACATCCTCCGTCGCGATCGGCGCCCCTGCACTCCTGGCTGCCGATGTGAGATCAGACGGTTTGACCGATTTGGCGATTTTACGCCCGGCGGTTTAGCCGTTGGTGAAACAGAGCATCGAAATACGAATGTTTCCGTTGGTATTTGCTAACCATGATGCGCCGCGCAAACCCGGCTTTTTCCGCAAATGGCCGCGCATTTTATTTTCAATTTACGGAATATGAGCGGCGGCCGGGCCTAAAATCGGTCCAGTCGGATCATCGAGGGGTAAGCTCCGCGTCGTGCTGAATTGGCTCATCAGCGACTGCCAATGTTTCGGTCTGCCCGCGCAGAATTGGATGTGGGTCTTGCCGAGCGGCCTGTTGCTCTACATTGCCGTGCTCGTCCTCGTCCGGCGCCGACACGCAGGCGATCGCTAGCGGCCGACGGCGTCCCTTTCGCCCGCCGGGAGGTAAGCTGCTCCGCAGTTGTGACGATGGCGCATTGCGCCTATAGCTCGGCGGCAAATTTGGCCATCGTGGCGTATATACGAGCGGACCGGCGTCCGCGGAAAGACGGCCCATGCAAATCTATATTTTCAAGTCCGAGCGCAGCCGCGACCTGCGGGCGTTTTCGGACGATCGCGGCGGCCAGAAATTGCCGGCGCAATTCCGCCCCTGGCACGCGGTCGGCGTGGTGCGCGAGGATGCGCAGCCGCCCAACAACCTCAGCCGCGACGTGATCGAGGCCTCGATCACCAGCGACGGCTATCAGCTCTGGAAGTTGAAGAACGACAAGAAATAGCCATCGATGCCCAACCGTCCCTGCAAACCCGACGCCGACGTGAAACGGATTTGGCAGTGGCTGCTGCCGGACACGGCGTTTCCGGCGTGCGGGACGCAAGCAAGCGCCGGCGCGAACGAAAATACCGCGCAGGCGTCCACCGCAGCGTCGAACGAGAGGCCCGCCGCGACGCCTCTTGTCGGGCGTGACCGTTCTGGGGCGTGAATGATAGTGTTAAGGTACTAAAGGGAGGCCGACCATTGCAGCGGCCCCTGGGGCAGCCGAGCGCTGGAATTGCTGGATCAATCGGGGGGTCAAATATGAATTTCGCAGGCGGATTGCTGCTGATCGCGGTCGCTATCGTGATGATTTACTTATCGAGACCCAAGGACGGCGTGTCGGCAAGTTTTTTAAAAGGCCCATGGATTTTGGGGCAGGCCTACGTGATGGCCTCGATGATCGCGGGCGTTCTTGGTGTCGCGGCAATTATCGTGAATTGGCGGTGAGCGGCCGCGCCGCCACCTGTTCGCCTGACTAAGATTGGAAATTGGATCGGTAGCTTGCGTGAGGCGTATGCGCTTTCCGTCTCCCCTTGCGGGAGAGGGCAAGAAAGACAGGGTTGCCCCCGCCCCTCCGCCATCGCATGATCCGCCTGCGACCCCTCCTTCCGATCAATCTCAAAAAAACAGACGCTCCAGGGAGTATCCCGACATGAAGCTCGTCCGCTATGGCGCCCCCGGCCGCGAGAAGCCCGGCATCGTCGATGCCGACGGCAAGATCCGCGACCTGTCGCGCGTGGTGCAGGATATCGACGGCGCCATGCTCGCCGCCGGCGGCCTCGCCAAGCTCAAGAAGATCAATCTCAAGCGGCTCAAGACCGTCGCCGGCAAGCCGCGGCTTGGCCCCTGCGTCGGCAAGGTGCGCAACTACATCGCGATCGGGCTCAATTACTCCGACCACGCGGCGGAATCCGGCGTGGCGGTGCCGAAGGAGCCGATGATCTTCAACAAGATGCCGAGCTGCATCTGCGGACCGAACGACAACACAATGATCCCGAAGGATTCCACCAAGCTCGATTACGAGTGCGAGCTTGGCGTCGTGATCGGCAAGCGCGCGCGCTATCTCAGCCGCGACAAGGCGATGGAGGCGGTGGCCGGCTACTGCATCGCCAACGACGTGTCGGAGCGCGCCTTCCAGATGGAGCGCGGGCAGACCATCGCCAAGGGCAAGGGCTGCGAGACTTTCGGCCCGCTCGGGCCCTGGTTTGTCAGCAAGGACGAGATCAAGGACCCGCAGAACCTCGCGCTGTGGCTCAATGTCAACGGCGAGAAGCGCCAGCGCGGCAGCACCAAGACCATGGTGTTCGATGTGGCGCACCTGGTCTGGTATTGCTCGCAATTGTTCGTGCTCGAGCCGGGCGACGTGATCGCCACCGGCACCCCGCCCGGCGTCGGCTTCGGCATGAAGCCTTCGCCGGTCTGGCTGAAGGCCGGCGACGTGGTCGAACTCGGCATCGAGGGGCTCGGCACGCAGACGCAGAAAGTCGTGCCGTTCAAACTATGAAGACCTTGCTCGCTGCCCGTAACGCACCCGATACTGAGCCGCAGGATGTGAGCCATCTCGCGGCCGCGTCGCAAAAGAACTTGTTAGAAAATAGGGAGGCTAAATTGAGAAAAACACTGACCGCACTGCTGGCCACACTCGGCTTCGTGGCGCTCGCCGCGGCGCCTTCGCTCGCGCAGGAATGGCCGACACGCGGCACCATCCGCATGATCGTGCCTTATCCGGCCGGCGGCGGCACCGACGTGGTGGCGCGCATCGTCGCGAAATTCCTGCAGGAGCGTTTGCACCAGACCATCATCGTCGACAACCGCGGCGGCGCCAACGGGCAGATCGGGCTGCAGGCGCTCAAGCAATCGGCGCCGGACGGCTACACCATGGCGATGACGTCCGACAGTCCGATGACGGTCAACAAGTGGGTCTACAGCAAGATCCCCTACGACCCGATGAAGGACTTCATCCACGTCACCTCGGTAATCCGCCTGCCCTCGCTGCTCGCCGTGCATCCGTCGCTGCCCGTGCACACCGTCGCCGAGCTGATCAAGCTCGCCAAGGAGAAACCCGGCACGCTCAATTACGCTTCGGCCGGCGTCGGCAATTTCAGTCATCTTGAAGCGGAACTGTTCGCGCAAGCCGCCGGCATCAAGCTCACGCACGTTCCCTACAAGGGCACCGGCCCCTCCTCGCTCGGGCTGATCGCCGGCGAGGTGCAGTTGTCGTTCAACAACGTCTCGACGCTGTGGCCCTACGTGAAGGAGAAGAAGATCGTGGCGCTGGCGGTCATGGAGCCCATGCGCATGCCGGACCTGCCCGACGTTCCGGCCGTCGCCGAGACCATCCCCGGCTTCGACATGGCGCCCTGGGTCGGCATCATCCTGCCGGCCGGCGTGCCGAAGCCGATCGTCGAGCGCCTGACCGCGGAAATCCTCGCCGTCATGAAGGACCCCGAGGCGGTCAAGCTGTTCACCGATCAGCAGCTGGTAGTGATGACGCAGCCCGGCGAGCAGTTCACCGCGCTGATCAAGAAGGATTCCGACAAGTGGGAAAAGGTGGTGAAGACGGCGAACATCAAGATGGATTGATGCGCCGCCGCGCTTGAAATTCCGCGCATGAAAAAAGCCCCGGGGTTTTGCCCCGGGGCTTCGTCGTTAGCCGTTGGCGCTAGCGCCTTACTCCGCCGCCTGCTGTTGCGTCCGGCCGAGCGTGGCCCGGGCGAGATCGCGGAATTCGGCGTGCGTGAGCATCTTCTTGTTGGTGAGCGAGTGCAGCTTGACCGCCTGCAGCACCTTCATGGCGTCGGCCTCCGACACCTGCATGCCGACGTCCTGCAGCCACATGTTCACCGAGTCGATGCCGGAGCCCTTGCCCATGACCACTTCGGCCGGCGGCTGGCCGACCGCCGACCAGCGGATCGGGAACAGCTCGGTGGCGTTCTTCTCGCCGCAGTTCTTGAACCACGACGCGATGATGCCGGACTCGATCTGGTAGAGGCCCGAGCCGACGATCGCCTTGTTGGACGGCACCACCACGCCGGTGAGGCGCTGCACGAGGTTCGCCAGCGGGGTGAGCTTGGTGCAGTCGATGCCGATGTCGACGCCGTACATGGTCTTGAGCGCCATCACCACGTCTTCCATCGGCGCGTTGCCGGAACGCTCGCCGATGCCGAGCACGGTGGTGTGCATCACCTCGACGCCGAGCGAGAGCGCCATGATGGTGTTGGCGACGCCCATGCCGAAGTCCTGGTGGAAGTGCGCTTCGAGGCGCTTGGGGATGCGCTTCTGCACTTCGGTGACGAAGTACTTCATCGCGTGCGGCGACAGCACGCCGAAGGTGTCGACCAGCGCGAGCGCGTCCATGTGGCCTTCCTTGCCGACCTTCTCGATCAGGTCGATGGCCCATTTCAGCTCAGCGCGCGAGAAGTCGATCGGGAAGAACACGACCTCGAGGCCGTTCTTGTGCGCAAACTGCGTCGCCTCGATCGAGGTCTCGATCGCCTTCTCCATCGGCCAGCGGTAGGCGAGATCGACCATGTGCTTGGACGACGGGATTTCCATGACGACGCCGTTGACGCCGGTGTCGATGGCGCGCTGCACGTCTTCCTTCATGCAACGGGCGAAGGAGAAGATCTGCGGCCCGAGATTGCGCTTGACGATTTCCTTGATCGCCGCGTTGTCGGACGGCGAGACGATCGGCATGCCGGCTTCGATGCGGTGGACGCCCGCTTCCGCGAGCCCTTCGGCGATGCGGATCTTCTCGTCCTTGGACAGAATTATGCCGGTCTGCTGCTCGCCGTCGCGCAGCGTGACGTCATGAACCTTGATGTTCTTGGCGAACTTGAAGTCCTTGGTGACTTCAGGCGCGTAGTTCCATTCGCTGACGAACCAGTCGTTGGTTTTCCAGGGTGTGGGATTTGCCATTCGTTACTCCTCTCGCAGTGCCATCGTGGGTGATTGGGGGCATCTATACCGGCCGGTCAGGCCGGACGATCAAGCTGAGAGAACCGCTTTTGCCGCCGGCCACATTGATATTTCGCAAGATCGGCCCAAAAATCCTTGTTTGCCAGCGCCTTTATAGGGGGTCTTGCAGCCTCAGACTACCGGGTTAGTGAGCTCGCCCAGCCCCGAAATCGATATGCGGACCACGTCTCCGGGTTGCAAATAACGCGGCGGAGCAAAGCCGATGCCGACGCCGGCGGGCGTCCCGGTGGCCAGGAGGTCGCCCGGCTCGAGCGGAACGTAAGCCGTGACCGTTTCGATGAAGCTCGGCACGTCGAAGATCATGTCCTTGAGCTTGGCGGACTGCCGGCGTTCGTCGTTGACGAAAGTGGCGAGTTCCTGCTCGGCCGGCAGGCCGAATTCCTCGCGCGTCACGAGATACGGGCCGACCGGGCAGAAGCCGTCCAGCGATTTGCCGAGGAACCACTGCTTGTGGCGCTGCTGCACGGCGCGCGCGGTCAAGTCGTTGACGATGGTGTAGCCGAACACGTAGTCGAGCGCGTCCTCGCGCTTGACGTTCTTGGCATGGCGGCCGATCACCACGCCGAACTCGCCTTCGTAGTCGACCGTGTGGGTCGGGTCCAGGGAGGCGACGATCTTCTGCCCCGGATCGGCGAGCGAGGAGGTCGACTTGGTGAAGATCACCGGATCGGCCGGCACGTCCTGCTTGTCGCCCGACTGGTCGACGCCGCTCTGCGCGAATTCGCGGGCGTGGTCGTAATAGTTCTTGCCGACGCAGATCACGTTCTTGGTCAACGGGCCGACTGGGGCGGCGAGCTTGGCGCGCGCGAGCGCGACCGGCTCGCCGAAGTCCGGCTTGCTGCCGGCGCCGATGAGCTTGATGACGTGGCGCAGGTCGCGCAGCGTGCCGCCGCCGACCGAAAACGGGCGGAAGTTCTCGCCCTCGACGGCGCCGAAAACCTTGCCCTGCGGGGTGCTGATGGCTGCAATCTTCATGGGGAAATGGCTGACCTTATGCGAATGCCGGCTGGCGGGGGATTGCGCGCAAGGCGCTAGCAAAGACGGGGGAATGGGGCAAGGCGGGCACTCTCCCCTCTCGCATAGGGAGAGGGAGGGCGCTGCCTTCGCGGCAAGCCTTCGTCTCACAGCCTCCTAATCCTCGGGCCCTCCCACCTGCCCCTTTGCATCAGCTCCGTCACCGCCCAGACCAGCGCGTCGAGGCGGTCGGGCGAGGCGTCCGACGACAACCCGCCGAGGCCGAAGTCGGCCATCTCGTCCTCGAGCGCCACCAGCGGCGGATCGACGTGCTTGACCTTGCCTTGCGCGTACATGGCGGCCACCGGCTCGGCGCGCAGCCATTTGCCGCGCGTCGCGTGCACGCACTTGACCGGCACGCTCGCGTCGACCTGCTGCAGCACCGCGCGCACCATGTCGCCGCCCTGGTTGACCTCGGCGACGAGCGCATCGGCGGAAAGCCGCCGGTAGAGCGCGACCGCCTTCGCCGCCCAGCCGGCGGGCGAAAGCCCCTGCACGCTCGCGTCCTCCAGCACATAGACGACGCCGTTCTCCGCGATGCCGGCCGCAACGATGCCGCAGGCGTCGGCGTTGGGCCGCGCCGAGCCGGGCGGATCGATGCCGACGACGATGCGCGCGAGCGGCGGCGCGCTCGCAACGCGCGCGGCCTCGATAAGGCTACGCGACCATAGCGCGTCGGGCCGGTCCTCGATGATCTCACCGCCGATCTCCTGCCGCCCCAGCCGCGTGCCGGCGTAGCGCGCCAGCACCTCGTCGAGGAAACCGGGCGCGAGATGCGCGGCGTTCGCCTGCGTTGTCGCGCGCGTCACCGCCGTGCGCGGATCGGCGACGAGCCGCTTGATCAAGCGAAGCGGCCGCGGCGTGGTGGTGACGAGCTGGCGCGGGCGGGCGCCCAGCCGCAGGCCGAATTGCAGCATGTCGAAGGCAGCATCCGCCTGCCGCCACTTGGCGAGTTCGTCGCACCAGGCGGCGTCGAATTGCGGCCCGCGCAACTGCTCGGGGTCCTCGGCCGAGAAGGCATAGGCCACCGCGCCGTTGCCCCATTCGAGACGGCGGCGCGACGACGCCCATTGCGGCCGTTCGGCGCGCGGGCAAACGCGCAGCAGCCCGGACGGCCCCTCGATCATCACCTCGCGCACGTCGTGCTCGGTCTCGCCGACGAGCGCGATGGAGCCTGCCGGCGCCTGCGCATAAGGCTTCTCTCCGGCAACGAGCGCGCGCACCCATTCGGCGCCGGCGCGCGTCTTGCCGGCGCCGCGCCCGCCCAGCATCAGCCAGGTGGTCCACGGCCCGCCGTTGTTGGCGAATGCCGGCGGCTCCTGGTGGCGGTGCGCCAGCGCGATGAAGTCGCTATTCAGCCTGCGCCAGCGCCGCAGCTCCGGCATCTCGCGCAGCATCGTCAGGCTTAGTCCTGCTCGCGACAAACGCGTCAATGCGGCGCGCAAGATCGATACGGAAGGCGTCAAGGTCGGCGGGGAGATCGTCGTCATGGTCCGATCCTGCTTGCGGCGCGGCGGCAAGGCGCAGGCGGCGCAGCTTCGAATGCGTTTCGGTGAGAACGGAAAGCGTGCGCGCGGTGCGCTCGGCGTCGATCGACCGCAGCGGCTCGTTGGCGAGGCTGGCGCGCATCGTTTCCACGGTGGCGAGTTCCCTGAGCACCGCCTGTTCGAGGCGGTCGATCAAAGAGACATCGTGCGGCGCCGGGACGGCGGACGGCTCCGCCGCCGCCGCCAGCAGACCATCGGCCGCGGCCGCAAGCCGCATCGCCGGCGAAAGACCCCGCCGCCGCAGCGACCCTTCCGGCCTGACCCAGCCTTCGCGCTTGATGAGCTTGGAGAGCACGCTGTGATGCATGCCGAACTTGCCGGCGATCGACGTCATGCTTTCCAGCGTCCGCTCGACCCGCCGCCGCGCCTCGGTAAGGAATTCCGGCGTGTAGAACGGCCTGCCGCTTTTCTTTGCTTTTTTGCGCTTGCGCGCGGGCACGCGCGTTCGCTTCGCCATGGCGAGGCTCCGTTTCGGATTTTGGGGAACGGCCGCCGGCGTCAGACGCGCCACGGCGACCGTACCGCAAACCTAGCGGGCAAGCGTCACGCTGTCAAGGATTATATTCCTCAAGAAGGATGCCGCTACCCTCCCGCGTCATGCGCGGGCTTGACCCGCGCATCCATGAGGCCGCGCCAAGGGAACAGCGAAACGGCCAGAAGGCGCGGACCCGCGTCATGGATTGCCGGGTCAAGCCCGGCAATGACCAAGCGGATTGCCCGGCGCCAACGCGCCGTACCGGAATGACCTGAGAAACTGCGCCGACGGGAAGACCGCTACTCCTTCTGCAGGCTCTTGATCGTCGGCACGCCGTTCACGTTCTCGGTCGTGATGACGACCTGGTCGCCCGGTTTGACGGCGTTGAACAACAGGGCGTCCTGAACCTTGAACGACGTCGGCGCCATGGAGGCGCCCGCCCCCGACGTGCCGTTGATCTGGATCGCGATCTTGCCTCCGGGTTCGTCGACGGCGGCGACTTTTCCCTTGATCGTTTCCTGCGCGTAGCTGAGACCGGATGCGCCGATGACGAGCGCCGCGGCCAAAAGAGTGCCGGCGTATCGCATGATAGCCCTCCTTCACTCGTATTCGGAGATAACCCGCAATCGGCCGACTAAGTTCCTCGGGTCGCGCGCTTCACCCTTCCCTGGAGGGGGAAGAGCTACCCCCTCGCCCTTAACACCGCCTCGATGCTCACTTTTGACCACGGCGCCGAGCGCTCGCGGAAGGCGTCATAGGAGCCGGAGATCTTGCCGCGCAGATCGCTATGGACGGCAAACATTTCGCCCATGACGAGGTGCGCCTGCGCCCGCGCGGCCTCGACAATGTCGTCGGGGAACGCCGTCAGCTTGACGCCGTGCTCCTTGGTGAGCGGGACAAGCGCCTGCGCGTTGAGCCGCTCCATTTCGGCGAGCGCGTAGTTCGCCTCCGCGGCGCAGGCGTGCGCGACGATGGCCTTGAGTTCGGCCGGCAGCGCCTCCCAGACCTTGAGCGCGACGATGCATTCGCCGGTGCCGTTCGGCTTGTTGAAGCCGGGATAGTAGTAGTACGGCGCGACGCGATAGAGCCCGAGCGCGATGTCGGTGCCGGGCCCGACGAATTCGGCGCCGTCGAGCACGCCCGATTGCAGCGCGGTGAGGATTTCCGCCGGCGGCGTGGTCTGCGGCGTGGCGCCCAGGCGCCGATAGACCTCGCCGCCGAGCCCGAGCGCGCGCAGTTTCAGCCCGCGCAGATCGGCGAGGCTCTTGAGCTCGCGGCGGAACCAGCCGCCCATGCAGACGCCGGTATTGCCGCCCATGAACGGCTTGACCCCGAACGGCGCGTAGAGTTCGTCCCACAGCGCCTGCCCGCCGCCGGCCTCGATCCAGGCGACGTGCTCGGAAGGCGTGAGCCCGAACGGCACGGTGGTGAAGAAGGCCGCGGCCGGCATCTTGCCCTGCCAGTAGAAGGCCGCCGTGTGGCCGATGTCGGCGACGCCCGAGCCGACCGCGCCCAGCACCTCGAAGGCCGGCACCACTTCGCCCGCGGCATAGACGGTAATCTCAATGCGGCCGCCCGAGAGTGCGCGGATGCGCTCGGCGATGCGCTCGGCCGACAGGCCCGGCCCCGGCAAGCGCTTCGGCCAGGAGGTGACCATGCGCCATTTCACCGTCTGCGCGCGCGCGATGGCCGGCGCGGCGAGCAGCCCGGCGGCGCTGGCGCCCGCAGCAAGCGCAAATTGACGTCGCGTCGTCATGGTTCGCTCCTATTCTTTTTGCGCTGATCTTTTCCGAAAACCGGCTCCCATCCCCGATCTAGTCGAGGACAAGCTTTTCGGGATCTTGCGTTTGCGCGTAGAAATGATGCAGCGGGCCATGCCCGTGCCCGACCTTGAGCTTGTCGGCGTTGGCGATGGCCGCGGTGACGTAGGCCTTGGCCGCTTGCGTCGCGGCGACGACGTCGCGGCCCTGGGCGAGGCCGGCGGCGATGGCCGAGGACAGCGTGCAGCCGGTGCCGTGCGTGTTTTTCGTGGCGATGCGTTTGGCCGACAGGCGCACGACCTCGCCCTCGCCGATCAGCAGATCGACGCTTTCGTCGCCGCCGCCAAAATTCGCAGCATGGCCGCCTTTGATCAGCACGAGGCGCGCGCCGAGCGACAGAATCTCGCGCGCCTGGGCTTCCATTTCCGTTTCGTTGCGCGCGAGCGTGCTGCCTGCGAGCGCAGCAGCCTCCGGTAGATTGGGCGTGACGATGAGCGCGCGCGGGATCAGTTCGCGGCGCAAGGCGTCGACGGCGTCGGTCGCCAGCAACGCGTCGCCGGATGTCGCCACCATCACCGGATCGAGCACGATATTTTTCGCGCGGTGGCGGGCGAGACCTTTGGCCACCGCTTCGATGGCGGCCGTGCGCGACAACATGCCGATTTTCACCGCGCCGATGGTAAAATCGGAAAACACCGCGTCGAGCTGCGCGGCGATGAAATCCGCCGGCAAGTCGTGGATCGCGGCGACGCCTTGCGTGTTCTGCGCCGTCAGCGCGGTGAGCACACTTGTCCCATAGACGCCGAGCGCGGCGAAGGTTTTGAGATCGGCCTGGATGCCGGCGCCGCCGCTCGGATCCGAGCCGGCGATGGTGAGCGCGACCGCGGTCATGCGCCGCCTCGCCGCTTGAGCGCCTCGTCCACCACGGCGCGCAGCTCGCGCGCGGCCTTTGCCGGATCGGGCGCGCGCGACAGCGCGGAGATCACCGCCACGCCGTCGGCGCCCGCCCCGATCGTCTCGCCGGCATTGCCGGCATTAATGCCGGAAATCGCGCAGACCGGAAACTTCGGCGCACGTGCGCGAACCGCGCGCGCGATCTCGCGCAGACCGGCAATTCCGATCGGCGCATTAGCATCGATTTTCGAGCTGGTGACGAACACCGCGCCGATGCCGACATAGTCGAGCAGCTCGAGCGGAGCGGCCTGCGCCTGTTCGACGGCGCTCAGGCTCAGCCCTATAATGGCGGTCCGCCCGAGCAATAGCCGCGCATCGGCGACCGACATATCGTCTTGCCCGATGTGCACGCCGTCGGCTTCGGCGGCGAGTGCGACATCGACACGGTCGTTGATCAGCAGCGGCACGCCGGCCGGCTCCAGTACGGCGCGCAAGGCGCGCGCCTCCTCCACCATGGCCCGCGTTCCGCCCTCCTTGTCGCGCAATTGCACCAAAGTCGCACTGCCCGCGATCAGGTCGGTGAGGTCGGCGGGCGTACGCCCGCCGGCGACGGCGGGATCGACAAGCGCATAGAGGCGAAGGTCGACGTCCATCAGTTCACCTTTGCGCGCGCGATGAGCGTCGGTCCATCGAGATTATGGAGTGTATCGATGATGGCGACCGCGAAGCTGCCGGGGCCTTGCGCCTCGGCCGCTGCCAATTCGCCGGCAACTCCGATGATCGTCAACGCGGCCGCGGTAGCGCGCCAGGCGTCCTCCTCGACGCCGAGGCAAGCTGCGACCAGTGCCGAGGCGGCGCAGCCCATAGCGGTAACCTTGGCCATCAGCGCGTCGCCGTTAGCGATGACGGCAAGGCGCTCACCGTCGCTGACCCAATCGGTTTCGCCCGACAGACCGATCGCGGTTTTCGTATCGCGCGCGTAAGTCGCCAGCGTTCCGCGCGTCGGCTCGCTGCCCGAAAGCGCGGTAAATTCCGCCGCGTTGAGCCGCACCGCCTTCGGCGTGCGCGCGATCAAGTCGCGGGCGAAGGCCGCGCGCGGCGGCACCCGGTCGATAAAGACCGGGTCGAGCACCCAGGGCACGCCCGCCTGCGCCGCGGTTTTTACCGCCATCTCGGTCGCCTCACGGCGCTCACGGTCGAAGGTGCCGAGATTGACCAGGAGCGCGTTCGCGCCAACAACGAAGAGGGCAATCTCCTCCATCGACAGCGTCATCGACGGCACCGTACCAACCGCGAGCAGAACGTTGGCGGTAAAATACTGCGCCACCGTGTTGGTGATGCAGTGGACGCGCGGCGAACGCGCGCGCAGGCGCTCGAGCAACGCGGCCGCGACCTGCGGCACGTTCTCGCGCGTTGCTACCCCGGAATCGCGCATCTCATCTCCCTCCGCCGGCATGACCCGGATCAGGTTCGTTGGGTTGGCCTTGGAGCGACCTCTCAGTCCGGCAAGCGCCGGACACCCCACGAGATTGCTGTCAACTACCTAGTGCGCGCGGCCGAACAAGGCAAGTCTGTAAGAGCTGGCGTCTTGCAACTGAGCCATGATTTTGCTGGATTGCATGGCGCATGATCCCCAAAAGTGGGCACCGGTTTTCGGATAAGATTATGCGCCCATGCAAGGGCTTCGGAGGCGCGACATGACCCCGTTCTTCGTCCAGATCAAATGCGAGCTCGGTAAATCCTATCAGGTGGCCAATGAACTGGCCGAAGCCGAGATTGCCTCCGAAATCTACTCGACCGCGGGCGATTATGACTTGCTGGTGAAATTCTACGTCGATGCCGGCACCGATATCGGCCACTTCGTCAACGAGAAGGTGCAGTGCCTGGCCGGCATCAAGGACACCCACACCATTATCACCTTCAAGGCGTTTATGGCTTAGACCAAGTCGTCATGTGCCTTGCGGCTCCGCCTCGACAATTTCGGTTATCGGATCGAGAACGCTTGCAAGCACGGTCGGATCCTCCGCCGTACGCACGGTCATCGGCTCGTCGTGTCCGCGGATCGCGACCTGCGTGCGCATGAGCGCATCGTCCGGAATTCCCGCGGTCTTGCAGACTTCTTCCGATATGACGGTCTTGCAATTGAGGCTCTTGGTCATTTCCTGCAACCGTGCGGCGACATTGACCGAGTCGCCGAGCGCGGTGAATACGGTGTGCCCGCGAAAACCGACGTCGCCGATGATAACATCACCCGCGTTGATGCCGATGCCGTATTCGATGGGCTCGCGGACTTCAGTGGCGAACTGGTGATTCAAATAAGCCACATTCGATGCGACAAGCGATGCGGCACGCAGCGCCTGCCGGCACGCGGTCGGACGATCGACGTCTAACCCGAATAGTGCAAGCACGCCGTCGCCGACGAACTGATTCGGCTGTCCGCCGGCTTCAGTAATCCCTTTCGAAGTCGCCTCGACGAATTGGTTGATCAGGAACACGATATCGAAGGGCAATCGGACCTCGGAAAGCTTCGTGGAGCCGCGCATGTCCACGAACATGCTGACGACGTAGCGTTCCTCGCCGATGTGCATCCGCTGCCGGCCCCGTACAAAGCCCGCGCCGACCTGCGGTGGCAGGATCGGGATGACCGCCACGTCGCTTTGCGGCCGAAGTTGGCAAGCCAGGCGGATCGCGGGATCGGCGCTAGCGCCGACCCGCGCCAGCACGAAGGCTTCGCGTCCCGAGGGTTTCGGCAACGCGCGGCGGTCGCTGACGACACGAACGCGACAGGTCGAGCAGCGCGCTCGGCCGCCGCACACGCTGGCGTGCGGCACATTGAAGCGCAGGCTGGCTTCAAGGACGCTCATGCCTTTCGGAACCCGCACCTGCCGGTGCGGATAGGAGACCGTGACCATGCCACGCTGGCGTTCGCGCAGCGTGCGTACGCCACGCGCCGCAACCACCAGCAGGATCGCTCCCACGTAGCCGATCGGAAAATAAAACAGCGTAATGGTATCGATGAACTCGCGCTGCGGCGGCGTCATCGGTTTGAAATGCTGCTTGAGCCATTCCGGCGACTTGGAGAGCGCGACAATCTCGCGCGCGCCCTGATGAGCGCCGATCATTGCGAGCGACGGCAGCAGCACCGCTATGGCGAAAAAAATCGGCGCCGCCCATTTGAAGAACGGCTTCAGCCGCAGCCAGAAATAGAGCCCTATGCAGGCGTGCGTCCACACAATCGTCAACAGCACGAATTGCACGGCGATCATGTGCGGCCGCAACACCCAATAGGCGTACAACGGCCCCTCGTAATGGGGTGGGCCGCGACCCAAGACCCAGCCAGCGACCCGCACGACGCCAAAGTGACTGGCGAGCAAGAGTGGAACGCTCAGGCCCAGAGCGAGCTGCGTTATTTCGACCGCGGTATAACGAAAATGCCGCCGTTGATAGAGCGCCCACAGCCCAAGCGACATGTGCGTTGCGGCCGCGGCATAGAGCGTGGCGTTGACGATCGGAATTCGCCACCACCAGACATGGACATACCACCACGCATCCATCGTGGCGTAGGAAATATTGCCGAGCGCGTGATTGAAAAAATGCGAGAAGATGTAAGAGAATATCACGAGGCCGCAGGCAAGTCGTACCTGCCGCACGCCGATGCCGCGCAGCCAAGCCGTCAACCCAAAATTTGCGTTCGCGCCGCCCCGGCGCGCGCCGACGACCGCCGGTGCCTGAATCGTCATGCAGGAAATGCTTTCGCAAAGTGACGACGAGAAGAAGTCGAAAGTAACGGCGTCGCGGCGATCACTACTTGCCCCAAACGGCGCGGGCGATGCGCATGATAGACGCGAACCGGCCCGTCTCGCAACGAGCTAAATCTCCGGCCGGCGCGGCCCTTCCGCTTCGCTGGCGCGCTGCATACCGAGCTGGCGCTCGCGCCAGATCACGAACAGGCCAGCGCCGGCGACAATGCAGGCGCCGACATAGACCAGCGCACTCGGCAATTCGCCGAACACCCAATAGCCGAGCAACAGCGCCCATAGCATCGACGAGTAGTCGAACGGCGCCACCACCGAAGCGGTGGCGTACCGGTAGCTCTCGGTCAGGAAAATATGCGCGATGCCGCCGAATATCCCCATCGAGACCAGCATCACCAGTTCGGAAGCGGTCGGCGTATGCCAGGCAAAGGGCAATGTCACTGCGCCGGCAAGGGCGGTGACAAGCGAAAAATAAAATACGATCGAGGACGTGGTCTCGCTTTGCGTGAGCCGCCTGGTCTGAATCACCGTGCCGGCATTACAGAAAGCGGAAACCAGCGCCAAGATCGAGCCGACGGTCGCCGCTGCCGTGGCGCCGGGCGCCGCGTAGTGGCCGACGTCGAAATGAGGCACCAGCATCACGATAACGCCGGCAAAGCCGACCAGTACCGCCGACCAGCGATAGATACGCACGCGCTCTTTCAGAATAATGGCCGCCAGCGCCACCGTTATCAACGGCGAGGCAAAGGAAATCGCGGTAGCGTCCGCCAGCGGCAACCGCATCAGCGCGGAGAAATTGGTGAACATACCGGCGACGCTGAGTGCCCCGCGGCCGAGCTGGCCGAATGGCCGGGTGGTGCGCACTGCGCTCGCCAGCTCCCCGCGATAGGCATAGATCAGCAGCACCGGCGGGATGGCGCAGGCGCTGCGGAAGAACACCATTTGTCCGACCGGCGTCACGTCGCTCAATTGGCGCACCAGCGCCGACAGGGCGGCGAACAGCAGCGCGGAAATCAGTTTGAAGCCGATGGCTTTGAATAGATTCATTGGCACGCAGAGTCAGCTCTTCGGCGACGGCTTGAGCCCTTCGACCGGCGGCAGCGACTTGATGTAGGCCGCGATGGCATTGCGATCGTCCGCCGTCAGCTTTGCAATGTTGGCAACAACCTCGATCATGTTGCCGCCCACCAGATCGGCGTCCAGCGTCATGCCGTCGGTGAGCGTGGCAGCAATATCCTTCTCGGTCCAGGTTTTGAGTTTGTATTGGGTGATGTTGGGAACGCCGCCCTGTCCATCCGGGCTTGGGCCACCGGTGAACCGCAAGCTTGTGATCACGGCGCCGAATATGTTGCGTGGCGAGTGACATTCGGCGCAATGGCCCGGGCCATTCGCCAGATAGGCGCCTCGATTCCATTGCTCCGATTGCGCAGGGTCCGGCTTGAACGGCTGTCCGTCGAGGAACAGCAGCTTCCAGAGTCCGACGGCTCGGCGGATATTGAACGGAAACCGCAGATCGTGGTCGCGCACACGGCCCTGCACCGGCGGCAGAGTTTTGAGAAACGCGAAGAGGTCGCGCAGATCGTCGGGCCGCATGTGCTGGTAGGAGGTGTAGGGAAACGCCGGAAAAAGATGTTCGTTCGCGGGCGACGTCCCCTTGGTCATGGCGGTGATGAATTGCACTTCGGTCCAGCCACCGATGCCGTGCCGGAGATCGGGCGAGATGTTAGGGACATAGAACGTGCCGAACGGCGAGTTCAGCGCCAGCCCGCCACCGAGTCTAGTTGCGTCTTTCTGTTTGGGGACCGCATGACAGGACGCACAACCGCCGGCGTAAAACATCTCCCGGCCATTGTTGAGGTCCGGCGTACGCGGCGAAAGGGAGCTTACGGAAACGGTCGCGGGAATTGTCAAAAACCAGAACAAGGCGATTCCCAGTACGGCGGCAATGGCCGTCACCACGATCATCCGCCGCATCATCGGTTTCCCCCGGAAGCGCGGTCCGCTTTTACACGATACAAAGCGCCGGCGCGACGCCATCGCGGCAGCGCTGCGCATCGCCGCTCGACGGCCGAATAATCGCATCGCTCCGGTGTTATTGTAAGTTGGCATAAAAGAGGCGCACTCGTCCGCCCACTCACGAGGAGGTTGTTTATGACTCGTATGATCCCCGCTCTCGCACTCGCCGCAACTTTCTTGCTTGCCGGCGGCCAGATGTCCTTCGCACAAACCACCCCCGCGCAGATCGTTAAGGCGCGGCAGGACGGCATGGATAAAAATTGGACCGACTATTTCAAGGACATCGCAACTACGATCCGCTCCGGTAACCCGGATCTGCCGCTGGTAGCAACCAAGGCGGCGGGGGCAAGCGAGCATTTGAAAAAGCTGGCGCAGCTCTTTCCGCCCGGGACGGGCCGCGACGTTGTCCCAGCGACGCGCGCAAAGCCTGAAATCTGGACCCAGCGCGCCGACTTCGAAGCCGCGCTTACAGCGTTGATGGACGCGACGAAAACGATCGCCGAAGACGCCAAGGGCGGCGACGTGGAAAAGGTAAAGGCCGACTGGACGAGCCTGGCCAAAGCCTGCGGCGGCTGCCACGGCGGCCCCAAGAAATCTGGCGGCAAGTTTCGTTTCGAAGAAGAATAAGGTCTAACCGCAAAACGATCAGCCGACGGCAAATTTCTCTCAGGTGTCGGATCGGCGCTCCAGCGCCGCTAAGCATTGGCTTTGGCCGCCGCGATCGCGGCCCAGACCCGTTGCGGCGTCGCCGGCATGTCGATGTGGCGAATTTTGTAGGCGCGCCAGAGCGCATCGAGGATCGCGTTGATCAACGCCGGGCACGAGCCGATGGCGCCGGCCTCGCCCGCGCCCTTGACGCCGAGCGGATTGTTCTTGCACGGCACGTTGCGCGTTTCGAACACGAAGGACGGCGCGTCGAGCGCGCGCGGCATCGCGTAGTCCATGAAACTCGCGCTCAGCAATTGCCCGGACGCCCGATCGTAGACCGTGTCTTCCATTAGCGCCTGCCCGATCCCCTGCACGGCGCCACCATGCACCTGGCCGGCGAGCAGCAGCGGATTGAGCGTGGCGCCAAAATCGTCCACCACGACATAGTTCACGATCGCGGTTAGGCCGGTGTCGGGATCGACTTCGACTTCCACGACGTGCGTGCCGTTCGGGAATGTCGGCTGCTCGGTGCCGAACTCGCTCGACGCGCGCAGTTGCTCGGGTTTCACCCGCGGATGCGCAGCTAATTCTGCGAACGAGATGACACGATCGGTGCCGGCGACGCGCACCGTTCCGTTGGCGATTTCCATATCGCCGGGCGCCGCCTCAAGCGCATCGGCGGCAAGCTGCTTGAGCTGATCGCCGAGCGCCTTGCTCGCGCGGTCGACCGAGACGCCGCCGACCGGGATCGAGCTCGATCCACCGGTGCCGGCGCCCGAGGCGATGGCGTCGGTATCGCCCTGCACCACGCGCACACGCTCGGGCGGCAGATCGAGTCGCTCGGCGACCAACTGCGCATAGGAGGTGGCGTGGCCTTGGCCGGTCGACTGCGAGCCGATCAGCACAGTGACGTCGCCGCCCTGCTCGAGCCGCACGACGGCGGTCTCCGGTCCATTATTGCCGCAAGCCTCGACATAGGTGGCGATGCCGATGCCACGCAGCTTGCCGGCGCGCTTGGACGCAGCCGCGCGTTTCTTGAAACCGTCCCAGTCGGCGACTTCCTGCGCGTGCGCCATGGCGCCGGCAAAATCGCCCGAGTCGTAAATCTTTCCGGTCGGCGTCGTGTACGGCATCGCCTTCGGCTTGATCAGATTCTTGCGGCGCAGTGCATCGGGCGCAGTATCGAGATCGCGCGCGGCGGCATCGACCAGCCGCTCGATCAGATAGGACGCTTCCGGCCGCCCCGCGCCGCGATAGGCGTCGACCGGAACGGTGTTGGTGTAGGCCGCGCGCAGGCGCACATGCGCAACCGGGATGTCGTAGGCCCCGGTCGCCATGCCGGCGCCGAGCCAGGGAATGTAGGGCGCGTAGCAGGAGAGATACGCCCCCATGTCGGCCACGATATCGAGCGCGAGCGCGACAAAGCGCCCCTTCTCGTCGAGCGCCAGCCGCGCGCTGGAGATATTGTCGCGGCCGTGGCTGTCGCCGAGAAAATGCTCGGAACGCTCACAGACCCATTTCACCGGGCGGCGCAAGCGCTCGGCGGCGACCGCGGCCAGCGCGTATTCGCGATAGGGAAACAATTTGGTACCGAAGCCGCCGCCGACATCAGGCGTAATCACGCGCATCCGATCGGGCGGGATGCGCAATACCGCGTTGCAAATGATATCGCGAATGATGTGGCTGCCCTGGCTGCCGAGCGTGAGCGTATAGCGCGCGCCGTCGTATTCGGCGATCACGCCGCGGGTATCCATGTAATTCGTGACCAGCCGCTGATTGACGATGGTGAGCGCGACGGTCTTCGCCGCCTGCGCGAACGCCGCCTTCGTGGCCAGGGCGTCGCCCAGCTCGGTTTCGAACGCGAGATTTCCCGGTCGGTCGGACCACACGCGCGGCGCGCGGGCCGCAAGCGCGGCCACGGCCCCGATCACGTGCGGCAGCGGCTGCCAGTCGACCGCGATGGCCTCGGCGGCGTCTTTCGCCACGGCGAGACTGTCGGCGACCACGAAGGCGACGGCGTCGCCGACGTGCCGCACGACGTCCTTGGTCAGGATCGGATAGACCGGAATCTTGATCTCCGGTCCGGGGATCACGCCGGGGGTCGACAACGGCCCGAGTTCGCCCACCTCGGCGGCGGTGAGCACCAACCGCACGCCCGGCATCGCCCGCACGCGGTCGAGGTCATAGATTGCAAAACGTGCATGCGCGTGCGGCGAGCGCAGCATCACCGCATGTAGCATGGCCTGCGGCGCCACATCGGCCACGTAGCGCCCGGCGCCGCGCAACAGCGCGTCGTCCTCCTTGCGCCTCAGTGCCTGCCCGAATCCGAATTTCATCGTCATGGCTTGGCCGGTTGCGGTCGCGGTCGGCGCCGCGCGAAGCGCTGCGCGAACCAGCGCGAGATCACGTAGAACACCGGCGTGAAGATCAGGCCAAAGGCGGTGACGCCGATCATGCCGGAAAACACCGCTGTTCCAAGCGTCTGCCGCAGCTCGGCGCCGGCGCCCACCGCCCAGACCAGCGGCGTCACGCCCAGGATGAAGGCAAGCGACGTCATAAGGATCGGCCGCAACCGCAGGTGCGCCGCCTCCACCGCCGCCGCGAAGCGGTCGCGTCCGGCGTCTTCCAACTGCTTGGCGAATTCTACGATCAAGATCGCGTTCTTGGCGGCGAGACCGATCAGCACGATGAAACCGACTTGCGTGAGAATATTATTGTCCTGTCCGCGTATGACCACGCCGACGATGGAGGCAATAAGGCACATCGGCACGATCATGATCACCGCCACCGGCAACGTCAGGCTTTCGAATTGCGCCGCCAGCACGAGGAACACAAACACAACCGCCAGCACGAAGGCGAAGATCGCGGTGCTGCCGGCGCGTAATTGCTGGAAGGCGAGCGTAGTCCACTCATAGGAGAAACCGTCCGGCAGCATTTCGGCGGCCAATTGTTCCATGACCTTGATCGCCTGGCCTTGGCTGAAACCGGGCGCCGCCGCGCCATCGAGCTCGGCTGCCGGATAAAGATTATAGCGTGGCACCCGATACGGCGCAGTGATGGTCCGCACGGTGGTAAAAGCGCCGAGTGGCACCGTCGCGCCGCTGTTGTTGCGCACCCGGATCCGCAAAACGTCTTCAGTGTCGGTGCGGTGGTCGCTCTGCGCCTGCGCGACCACGCGATAAGTGCGCCCGAACAGATTGAAGTCGTTGACGTAGGCGGAGCCGAGATAAATCTGCAGCGCGGCGAACACGTCTGGAATATTGATGCCGAGCAGCTGCGCCTTGACGCGATCGATGTCGAGATAGAGCTGCGGGGTGGTGTTCTCGAACAAGGAAAAGACTTGGATGAGCCCCGGCGTTTGCGCCGCCCGCCCCATCATCGCGTAAACCGTGTTCTGCAAGGCTTGCGAGCCGCGCCCGGCGCGGTCCTCGACCATCATGCGGAAGCCGCCGGCGTTGCCGATCCCGGCGACCGGCGGCGGCGCGGCGACGAAGATGAGACCGTCCTTGATCGCCTGCAGACGCATGAACAACTGGCCCTGGATCGCGGCGGCGGATTGCCGCGGATCCTTCGCCCGCTCCTCGAATGGATCGAGCGTCACGAAGACCGCGCCCGCATTCGGCGAATTGGTGAAGGTCGCGCCGGAAAAGCCCACGATGTTCACCGCATGCGCGACACCTGGCACTTTCAATGCGATTTCCACGGCGCGCCGGTTGACGTCATCGGTGCGCGCCAGCGATGCAGCCGGCGGCAGCTGCGTGATGATGATGAGATAGCCGCGGTCGAGTTGCGGGATGAAGCCGATCGGCGTCTTGCGGAATTCATTGAGCCCAAAGGCGATGACGCCGCCATAGACCACGAGCATCAGTACGGCAAAGCGCACCGTGCGGGCCGACAGCCAGCCGTAGCCGCGCGTCAAGGCGTCGAAATTGCGATTGAACCAGCGGAAGAATCCGCGAATCGGCTTGCTCCACCAGCTGTCTTCCTCAGGTCCGCCATGCGGCTTGAGCAGCAGCGCGCACAGCGCCGGCGACAGGGTCAGCGAGACGATCAGCGATATGATCGTCGCGCCGGCGATGGTGAGCGCGAACTGCCGATAGAACTGCCCGGATATGCCGGTAATGAAAGCGGACGGGATGAACACCGACGACAGCACCAGCGCGATCGCGATCAGCGCCGCACCCACCTCGTTCATGCTCTTGACCGCCGCGTCGTGCGGACTCAAGCCGGCTTCGATATTGCGCTCGACATTCTCCACGACGACGATGGCGTCGTCGACGACGATGCCGATGGCGAGCACAAGACCGAACAGCGACAGGTTATTCAGCGTAAAGCCGAACAACGACATCACAAAGAAGGTGCCGATCAGCGACACCGGAATGGCAACGATCGGAATGATCGCGGCGCGCCAGGTCTGCAGGAACAGGATAACCACCAGCACGACCAGGATGATTGCTTCGCCGATGGTCGATTCGACAGCTTCCACGGATTGCTGGATGAACTGCGTCGGATTGTAGACGATGGTGTATTTGAGGCCCGGCGGGAACCGCTTGGAGAGATCCTCCATAGTGTTCTGGATCGCCGTCGCGGTCGAGAGCGCATTCGAGCCGGGCCGCTGGAAAATACCGATGGCGATCGCCGGATCGAGATCGAGATAGGAGTTGGTCGAATAGTCCTGCGCGGCAAGTTCGACCGTCGCGATATCCCGCACCCGCACGATCGCTCTGGCCGTCTGCTTGACCACAATCTTGCCGAACTCCTCCGGATCGGCGAGCCGCCCTTGCGTCTGCACCGAGATCTGGAACGCGCCCGGTTTGTCCATCGGCGGCTGGTCGAGCACGCCGGACGCGACCTGCACGTTCTGGCCCAGCAGGGCCGTCACAACGTCGTTCGCAGTCAATCCGACCGATTGCAGGCGGTCGGGATCGAGCCAGACTCGCATGGCGTAATCGCGCGCGCCGAACACGATGAGCGAGCCCACGCCATCGACGCGCGTCACCGCGTCCGTAATTTCGAGCGTCGCATAATTGGAGATGAACAACGTGTCGCGCGACTTGTCGGGCGAATAGAGATGCACGACCATCATCAGGTCGGGCGAGCTTTTGTTCACCGTGACACCGATGGCGCGCACGTCGGCCGGCAGGCGCGGCTGCGCGATGGCGACGCGGTTCTGCACCTGCACCTGCGCAATATCGAGATTGGTGCCGATGTCGAAAGTAACCGAGATCGTAAACCGGCCGTCCGCCGTCGAATTCGACGACAGGTAGATCATATTCTCGACGCCGTTGATCTGCTGCTCGATCGGCGTCACCACCGTCGAGGCAACCACGTCCGCGCTGGCGCCGGGATACTGGCCCGACACCGTGATGGTCGGCGGCGCGATCTCCGGATATTGCGCGACCGGCAGCCGCAAGAACGCGACGCCGCCGAGGATCACGAAGATGATCGAGACCACCGAGGCGAAGATCGGCCGGTCAATGAAGAAATGCGAGATGCGCATCGGTTTCGACCGGGGTTATTTCGACGGCTGCGGCTGGCTCGCGCCCGGCGCCGGCGCGGCGCCCGGCTTGCCCTCTTCCTGCGGCGTGACCTTCTGACCCGGTCGCGCGCGCATCAACCCATTCACGATCACGCGGTCGTCGGGATCAAGGCCGGTCTTGATCGCCCGCAAGTTGTCGCCGGTGGTCTGGCCGAGCGTCACATATTTGGGAACGACCGTGTTGTCGGCATTGACCGTAAGAACGAATTTTCGCGCCTGCTCGGTGCCGATGGCCGCGTCCGGCACCAACAGCGCCTCATAAGGCGACGACCCGGGCATGCGCACGCGAGCGAACATGCCGGGCGTGAAAATATCGTTCGGATTGGCGAATATCGCGCGGCCGCGGATGGTGCCGGTCGAAGCGTCGACCACGTTGTCAACGAAATCCATGCGACCCTGGTGCACAAAATCGTTCTCATTAATCAGCTTGAGTGCCACCTGCTCGCCGGCGCCGCGGCCGGCCATATCGCTTCCGGTCTTCGACATCCGCTCGTAGCGCAGGAGCGACGCCTCGTCGTACGTAAACTCGAAGTAGATCGGATCGGTCGACACGATTGTGGCGAGCAGCGTGGTGTTGCCGGAAGTGCCGCCGGTCACCAGATTGCCAGGCGATACGCGGCGGTCGCCGATGCGGCCGTTGACCGGCGCGCGCAATTCGGTGAATTCGATATCGAGTTCGGCCTGGCGTACCGCCGCGGCGTTCACGTTGACCAAAGCTTGCGCGTTGCGGAAGGCCTGTGCGCGCTGCTCGAAAACCTGGTCGGTGATGGTCTTGTCGCGCACCAGTTGCTGGCCGCGCTCGAGATCGGCTTTGGTGTAAATAAGATTGGAATTGGCGAGTTCCCGATTGGACCTGGCTTGGTCAAGCGTGTTCTGGAACGGTCGCTTGTCAACGGTAAACAGCAGATCGCCCTGCTTGACGACTTGGCCATCCTTAAAATGCACGCCATCGAGATACCCGGACACGCGCGCGCGCACCTCGACCGAGTTAATGGCGGTGAAGCGGCCGACATATTCGTCGAAATCGGTGATCGTGCGCTTGATCGGCTTGGCGACGGTGACCGGCGGCGGCGGGGGCGCGCCGCCCTGTTTCTGCCCTTCACCGCAACTTGCGACCAAAGTTGCAAGCGCGAATAACAAAATGATGTCGCGGCCACCACGCATCAACGAAAATGATGGAATTGTCCGTGCGAAATTCATGAATACCTACGATATCGGCCAACCGCGAACGGCCCGGCCCGTCCCCAATAGCGTCGGCCGGTAGTTATGTCCACCGGACCCGACCTACAAGGACCACGATGGCGCGGCGAAACCTTGCGTCAGCCGCGCCGCCGGGCGCGAAATGCGGCAAGCCAGCGCGACCCGAACAGCACCAATACGATGCCACCGTAGACGGCGCCGCCGATCGCAACCAGCAGCGTCAGCGTTGCGACGTCGCGCAGCCGGCTCCAGTCCACGAACAGACGCGCGACCGACGCCTCGCATAACCACAATGCGGCGGCCAGCGCGAGGCCGGCGCCTGCCAGCTTGACCGTCGATTGCTGCAGCCGCTCGTCGATATGGATGTGGCCAGCCCGCGCGGCGAACCAAACCACCAGCCCGAGATTGATCCAAGCGCCGATCGAGGTCGCCAGCGCGAGCCCCACCTGGGCCAGCGAGCCCATCAACAAGAACTTGAACGCGATATTGACAGCGGCGGCGACGAGCGCCGCCTTCACCGGCGTCGCGGTGTCGCCGCGGGCAAAAAACGTCGCGACCGTGCTGCGGATCAGCACGAAGGGCAGCAGTCCGAACGCATAAGCCACGAGCGTTGCTCCGGCGGCGGCCGCGTCGGCCGCGGTGAAGGCGCCGCGCATGAACAGCGCTCGCATGATTAGCTCTGGGATGACGAAGAACGCCGCCAGACAAGGGATCGACAACAGCAGGGTGAATTCGATCGCGCGATTCTGCGCGGCGGCAGCGCCGGCTTCGTCGCCGGAGGCAAGGCGCCGCGACATTTCGGGTAATATCACAGTGCCGGCGGCGATGCCGATCACGCCGATCGGAAGCTGATCGATGCGGTCGGCGTAATAGAGCGCGGACAGCGCACCGGCCGGCAGGAAGCTTGCGATGATAGTGTCGGCGAACAGCGCGAGTTGTACGCCCATGGAACCGACCGTGGCCGGCCCGAGCGCGCGGAAGAATTTTCGTACGTCGGCGTCGAGTTCGGGCCAGCGCAGCGCCGTTATTGCGCCTGCGCGCCAGGTGTCGCCGGCCACCAGAAGAAATTCGAGGACACCGGCGATCAGCACGCCCCAGGCCGCCGCATGGCCGGCGGTCGGGAAAAATGCCGCCAGCGCCAGTGCGACTACCAGCGACAGATTGAGCAGGATCGGCGCGGCGGCAGCGGCGGCGAATCGCTGCAACGCATTGAGGATGCCGCCGTATAGCGTCACCAGCGTGATCAGCAACAAATAGGGAAATGTGATGCGGGTGAGGTCGACCGCAAGCGAAAAGCGTTGCGGATCGCGCCCGAAGCCCGGCGCCAGCACGTCGATCACGGCTGGCGTGAAGAGCAAGGCTACCGCCAGCAGCACGATCTGGCTCGCCAACAACAGCGTGAAAACGCGGTCGGCGAACAGTCCGGCCCGCTCGGCGCCGCCCTGCTCGCGGATGCGCGCATAGGCCGGAACGAACGCGGCGTTAAAGGCGCCTTCTGCAAAGATGGCGCGGAAATGATTCGGCAGGCGTAAGGCGACAAAGAAGGCATCGGCCACCGGCCCGGCGCCGAGGATGGCGGCGAGCACAATATCGCGCGCAAAGCCGGTAATGCGCGACAGCAACGTCAGCCCGCCGACCGTCAGCATGCGGTCAATCATCGGTGAACTCGCCTGGGCCCGCGCAAATAATGCCGCTATCGGCGTTGAAACGACTCGGGACGTGCGCAACGATAGCGATGGTCAGAGTCATGGAACTGCCTTAAGACGATTCCCGTTCCTAACATAGAGCCCGGACCGGTCCTGCCATAGCCATGCCTTCACCCATCATCCCCATTCTCCTTGCCGGCGGCGCCGGGACTAGGCTCTGGCCGGTCTCGCGCGACGCCTTGCCCAAGCAATTCCTGCCTTTGGTCGGCGACCGCTCGACCTACCAGGAAACCCTGCTGCGCGTGCAGGACCCGATGTTCGGGCCCCCCATCGTCATCACCGGGCCAAGTTTCCATTTTTTCGCCCGCCGGCAGGCCGAGGAGGTCGGCGTCGAGGCGACGGTGGTGATCGAGCCGCTGCGGCGGGACTCCGCGCCCGCCATTGCGGCCGCCACTGCGGTGGCGCGCCAGCGCGATCCCGAAGCAGTGGTGCTGGCGCTTGCCGCCGACCACATCATCCTCGACGTCTCGCAGTTCCGCGCCACCTGCCTTGCCGGCCGCGAAGCTGCCGAGGCAGGGTCCATCGTGACCTTCGGCATCAAGCCGACCGAGCCGAAGACCAGTTACGGCTACATTCTGCCGGGCAAGGCCATTGGCAAGAGCGGCGTGCATGCCGTCGAGAGTTTCGTCGAGAAGCCCGACGCTGCCACCGCCGCCCGTTACGTGCGCGATGGCTATTTGTGGAATTCCGGCAACTTCCTATTCCGCGCCGACGTACTACTGACCGAATTGGCAAGGCTCGAACCGGAGATGGCCGAAGCGATCGAGACTGCAGTCGCCAAGGCCTCCACCGACCTCAGCTTCCTGCGCTTACAGCCGGAGGCTTTCGCGCGCGCGCCGACGAAATCGATCGATTACGCCGTGATGGAGAAGACCGACCGCGCCGCGGTGGTGGCGGGCGATTTCCGCTGGTCGGACATCGGCAGTTGGGACGCATTGTTCGACATCACGCCGCGTGATGGCTCCGGCAACGTCGTGCAAGGGCCGGCGGTGATGACGGACACGACCGGTTGCGTGCTGCACTCGGATGGTCGGCTCGTCGCCGCCGTCGGCGTCAAGGATATGGTGATCGTGAGCACCTCCGACGCAGTAATGGTGGTGCCGCGCGACCGTTCGCAGGAGGTCAAACAGCTCGTCGACAAGCTCAGGGCCGCCAAGCGGCCCGAAGCGACCGACCACAAGCGCGTGCACCGGCCGTGGGGCTATTACGAGTCGATCGACATGGGCGAGCGGTTCCAGGTCAAGCGCATCGTCGTCATCCCGGGCGGCAAACTGTCGCTGCAGAAGCATCGCCATCGTTCCGAACACTGGGTGGTCGTGCGCGGCACCGCCGAGGTCACCATCGGTGACACGGTCCGCGCGGTGCACGAAAACGAGTCGGTCTATATCCCGATCGGCAGCGTCCATCGCCTCGCCAACCAGGGAAAAATTCCGCTCGAATTGATCGAGGTGCAGACTGGCAGCTATCTCGGCGAGGACGACATCGAGCGCATCGAAGACATTTATCAGCGCAGTTGAAGCCTGCGCTTGCCCTCCGAGGTTTTATGGAGGGAAGGCCATCCGATCGATCTTCAGCTCAATCAAGCAGCCGACGTGACCGGCCGGGCCGTGGCCGTTTTGAATTGTTCGAAGGCATCCAGCGCGTGGCTCGCGTACATGACCGATGGGCCGGCCCCCATGTAAACGGCCATGCCGAGCGTCTCCAGGATTTCCTCGCGCGAGGCGCCTTGCTCCAGCGACGCTTTGACATGAAAGCCGATGCAGTCGTCGCACCGGATCGCCACCGCGATGCCGAGCGCGATCAGCTCTTTGGTCTTGCCGTCGAGCGCCTTGGGAGCCAAAGCGGCTTGCGCAAGACCGGAAAACGCCTTCATGACCTCGGGCGTGCCGCTTCGCAAAGTTCGCAGCTGAGCGCTCAGGTCTTTTGTGTGGTCTGGCCAATTCGTCATCTGCGTTCTCCATTGCAATGCATTTCATATTCGGAAGTTTGGATATGATAAACGCGTTGCAAACGCCCGATCTTGATTTCAATCAAAATCGGAGGCGGAAATATTGACGCATGCCAGGTTGGAGCCGCGCTATATGATCCCGCGCTGCATCAACGCTTCGACCACCTCGTTCGCCAGCCGATCGGCTTCCTTGCTGCCGGCCAGAAGATGGAGCTCGGGGTTCTCCGGAACTTCATAGGGCTGATCGACGCCGGTGAAATTCTTGATCTCGCCAGCGAGTGCGCGACGATACAGGCCTTTGGGATCGCGCGCGATGCATTGGTCGAGTGGCGTGTCCACGAAAACCTCGATGAACTCTTCGCTATCGACCAGTTCGCGCACCATGCGGCGCTCGGCGCGGAACGGCGAGATGAACGAGCAGAGCACGATGAGGCCGGCGTCGGTCATCAATTTGGCTACCTCGCCGACGCGACGGATATTCTCCACCCGGTCAGGTTCGGTGAAGCCGAGGTCTTTGTTCAAGCCATGCCGAACGTTGTCACCGTCCAATATGACGGTATGTGCGCCGCGCGCATGCAGCGTGGCTTCGACGAGATTCGCGATAGTTGATTTGCCCGAGCCCGGCAGACCGGTAAACCACAACACCACGGGACGGTGGTGCATGAGATTCACACGCCCGCTCTTGCTCACCAAATGATCGTGATGGTGGATGTTGGTCGCCCGCCGCAGTGCGAAATCGATCATTCCGGCGGCGACCGTTTCGTTGGAATAGCGATCGATCAGGATGAAGGCGCCGGTCCCACAATTGTCGGTATAGGCGTCAAACGCGACCGGCCGGGCAACGGACAGATTACACACACCCACCTCGTTCAGCGCCAACGTCTTGGCCGCGAGCTTTGAGAGCGTGGTGACGTCGATTTGGTGCTTGAGCTCGGTCACGGTCGCCGGCAGCGTGCTGTTATTGATCTTCATTAGGTAGGACCGTCCGGGGAAGAGTTGTTCCGCAGACATCCACACCAGATGCGCCGCGAACTGATCGGCGACTTGCGGGCGATCGCGTAACGCGGCGAACATGTCGCCGCGCGTTACATCGATTTCATCGGCGAGCGTCAGGGTAACGCTATCCCCGGCTTGTGCGGCACCGTTATCGCCGGTCGGGCCCATCACCGCTTTGATTCTGGTTGCTTTCCCAGAAGGAAGCAGCACGACCTCATCGCCCGCATTGACGCTGCCACTCGCGATCGTGCCGGCAAAACCGCGGAAATCGGCATTGGGCCGATTGACCCATTGCACCGGCATACGAAATGGCTTGCCGGCACGGTCGTTCTCGACGTCGACGGTTTCGAGGTAATCGAGCAGATGCGGCCCGGAATACCAGGCCGTCCGTTCGCTGCGCGAGGCAACATTGTCCCCGTAGCGGGCCGATACCGGGATCGCCCTGATATCCTTGAAGCCGAGTTCATCCGCAAAGCGGCTGAAGCTCGACGCGATCTGATCGAACACCGCCTGATCGAAGCCGACCAGATCAATCTTGTTCACCGCCAGGACGACGTAGCGAAGGCCTAGTAAGCTTGCGATGATGGCGTGGCGGTGAGTCTGACTCAGCAGACCTTTACGCGCGTCCACCAGCAGCACCGCGAGGTCAGCATTGGACGCGCCCGTCGCCATGTTGCGGGTGTATTGCTCATGGCCCGGCGTGTCGGCGACGACGAAAGCGCGCCGCGGCGTCGCAAAATAACGGTAGGCGACGTCGATGGTGATGCCCTGCTCGCGCTCGGCCTCCAGACCATCGAGCAACAGCGCGAAATCGACGTCCGCACCGTTGGTACCGTGTTTTTTCGAATCGCGTTCGAGCGCCGCCAGATGATCGTCGAAAATGAGTTTCTGCTCGTAGAGCAGGCGGCCGATCAAGGTGGACTTGCCGTCGTCGACCGAGCCGCAGGTCAGGAAGCGCAAAGCGGGGCGCGTATCGACGCCCGCGCTGGGTTCGAGCGTCTCGGCGGCAATTGGCGCGGGGGTTCGCATCAGAAATATCCCTCGCGCTTTTTCTTTTCCATCGATCCGGCCTCGTCATGATCAATGACGCGGCCCTGCCGTTCCGAACTGGTCGAACCGCGCATTTCCGCGATGATCGCGTCGAGCGTGCCGGCGCTCGACCGCACCGCGCCGGTCAACGGGTAGCAACCGAGAGTGCGGAAACGAACGTTCATCATCTCCGGCCTCTCGCCGGGCGCGAGCGGTAAGCGGTCGTCGTCGACCATGATCAGCATGCCGTCCCGCTCTACCACCGGACGCCGCTTGGCGAAGTACAGCGGCACGACCGGGATACCCTCGGCCTTGATGTAATCCCACACGTCGATTTCCGTCCAGCTCGACAACGGAAATACCCGCATGGTTTCGCCGGGCTTGATGCGGGTATTGAACAGCCGCCACAGTTCGGGCCGCTGATTGCGCGGATCCCAGCCATGGCTGGCGGAGCGGTGGGAGAATATGCGCTCCTTGGCGCGGCTCTTTTCCTCGTCGCGCCGCGCCCCGCCGAACGCGGCGTCGAAGCGCCACTTGTCCAAGGCCTGACGAAGGCCTTCGGTTTTCATGATCTGGGTATGGATCGTCGGTCCTGAAGTTACCGGCGATATGCCCCGAGCAAGCCCCTCCTCGTTGATGTGTACGAGCATGTGCATGCCCAGCCGCGCCGCTGTTTCATCGCGGAACGCAATCATTTCGCGAAATTTCCAGGTCGTATCTACGTGCAACAATGGAAATGGCGGCTTCCCCGGATGGAATGCCTTTTGCGCGACGTGCAGCAGTACGCTCGAATCTTTGCCCATCGAATAGAGCATCACGGGATTGCGGAATTCGCTGACGGCCTCCCGCATAATGTAGATTGCCTCGGCCTCGAGCCGCCGCAGGCGAACGTTTTGGTGACGCCCATTCATCCGATGGATCCGAGCCCTTTGCTCGGTAGTGCTACTTCATTTCGATGGTTTATGGGAGAAACTGATATTTCAAATTTGCAAGCCGCACTGAAAAATTAGCCTCTAAAGTGTCACGACACTAGTGCACGGCGCGTGGCGTCGATGATGCGACCTTGCGTCGGCTCATCGAGATAGGCATGCATGGGCAGGCTGATGACCTCGGCCGCCAGCTGCTCGCTCACCGAAACCCCACCCTCAGCCACCGGATAATCCTTGTAGGCCTGCTGCCGGTGCAGCGGGATCGGGTAATAGATCGCTGTGGGAATACCTTCGGCCTTGAGCGCGGCCGCCAGTTTGTCGCGGCGGCCGCCGGCGACGCGAATAGTATATTGCGCCCATATCGAGGTCGAACCAGCCGGCGTTTGTGGGACGATCACAATATCGCCCAACGCCTCGAAATATCGGCGCGCGATGCGGTTGCGCGCTTCTATCTCGTCCGGAAAAATCTTCAGCTTCTCGCTCAGAATCGCCGCCTGGATGGTGTCGAGGCGGGAGGCGAGACCAATACGTACGTTGTCGTATCGATCGCCGCCCTGCCCGTGCATGCGCAGGCTGCGCAAGAGGTCGGCCATAGCATCGTCGTCCGTGATCACTGCGCCGCCGTCGCCGTAGCAGCCGAGCGGCTTGGCCGGAAAGAAACTGGTCGCCGTCGCATGGCCGAAAGTGCCAAGCCTGCGGTTATTGAACGTCGCGCCGAACGCTTGCGCGGCGTCGTCAAGGATGAACAGGCCTTCCGCCTTGGCAGCGGCCGCAACGGCAACATGGTCGGCCGCCAAACCGAACAAGTCGACCGGGATGATCGCCTTCGGCGTGAGCCCTGCGTTTTTTGCGGCCGCAATCGCGCCTGCGATTTTGCTCGCATCGATATTGAAGGTAGCGGCGTCGACATCGACGAAAACCGGCGTTGCGCCGACCAGCGCAGCCACTTCGGCGGTCGCGCAAAACGTGAATGACGGGCAAATCACTGCGTCGCCCGGCCCGACGCCCCTGGCCCGCAGCGCCAGCACCAGCGCGTCGGTGCCGCTGGCACAGGTCACTGCGTGGCGCGCACCGCAGAATTTCGCAAGCTCGGCCTCGAACATCCGCACTTCCGGGCCGAGGATGAACTGGCAGTGCCCGAGCACGCGCTCAATCGCCGCATCGATGGCGCCGCCTAACCGTCGGCGCTGCGCGGCAACGTCGATGAACGGAATCATGGGCGGATTGGGTCGCTGATTCATGCTAATTCCAAGCTGTCGCGCCGGTCAGCCGGCGACCACGCGCGGCGCCTGCCGCTGTGAAGAAGAAGAAGACGTCGCGGCCGCCGGCCGGGCGGCCAAGCAGCGGGTAGCAATCTCAAGACTGGCCACGCCTTCTTCTCCGGTCACCGCGGCAGCCGACCCGGACCGCACGGCGCGCAGGAACGCCAGCAGTTCGGAGCGCAACGGTTCGGCATGCCCGACCGAAAGATGGCGCATCGAATAGCTGCCGTCGGGTTGGAAGCCGAAACACTCGGTCACCTGCCGCGTCAGCAAATCGCCCATCACGTATTTGCCACGGGTCGCAACGGTGACGTTGCGCGCCTTGAACGGGGTGAGCCAGTTGGTGTTGATATGCGCCAGCACGCCGGAAGCGGTGCGGAACTGCAACAGCGCGATATCCTCGCGCTCGGCTACTGCGCTCGACAGCTGCGGCTGCACCTCAACGATATCGGAATCCGTAAACCAGCGAATTAGGTCGATATCGTGCACGGCGAGATCGATGACCACGCCGACGTTCGACATGCGAGGCGGGAATGGACCGACGCGGGTGATGGCGATCGAAAGAATGTCCTCGTTACGGATTGCGTCCTTGATCGCTTCGACCGCCGGATTAAATCGCTCGACATGGCCGATCATTAGCGTGACGCCGGCACGGCGCGCCGCGGCGATGATCTCGCGGCCTTCTTCGACCGACGATGCGATCGGCTTTTCCACCAGCACGTGGACGCCGCGCGCGATGCAGGCGAGCGCGATGTCGCGGTGAAGATGGGTCGGCGCAGCGATGGTGATGGCATCGACCTTAAGATCGAGCAAGCCGCCGACATCGGCAACCGCGGCACAGCCGAGCGTCCGGGCGACGAATTCGGCCTGCTTGCGGTCAGGATCTGCAACACCGACCAGTTGCGCTCCCGGCAGCCCCGTAAACACCCGTGCATGGTTGCTGCCCATCACGCCGACGCCGACCACGCCGACACGCAATGATAGCTCCGCGTCCGGTTTTACCGTTTGCGTCATAATCCTGACGAATGTCCCCTAGTCCTCAGCCGAGTCTTCCCCTAGCACGCTCTGCGGCGGCTGGCGACCACCCCGGGAAAACACGGCGAACACGTTTTGATTCAAAGCGTTACAGCAATGCACCCGCTTAAAACCTGACCTTGGCCAACGCCGCTTGGTAACGGCGGAACAACGCCCGCCCGAGAGCGCGCCTTAGACTGGCGTGCAGCGGCGGCGCATTCTCAACCGAGCTGATGATACTGCTTGTACCAGACGATAAACCGCGCGATCCCTTCGGCAATCGGCGTCGACGGCTTAAAGCCGACATCGCGCATGAGGTCATCGACATCGGCGTAGGTGGCCGGCACGTCGCCGGGCTGCATCGGCAGCAACTCGCGAATGGCCTTTTTCCCGATCGCCGTTTCCAGGATTTTCACGACCTCGAGAACATCGACCGGATTGTTGTTGCCGATATTGTAGATGCGCCACGGCGCCGAACTGCGCGCAGGATCGGGCGCCACGCCCGACCAATTGGGATCGCCTTGCGCGGGTTGGTCGATCAGCTTGACCACCGCCTGCACGACGTCATCCACATAGGTGAAATCGCGCCGCATGTTGCCGTGGTTGAACAGCTTGATCGGCTTTCCGGTGCTGATGGCGGCGGTGAAGATCCACATCGCCATGTCCGGCCGCCCCCACGGACCATAGACGGTGAAAAAGCGCAGGCCCGTCGTCGGCAGTTTGAACAGGTGCGAATAGGAATGCGCCATCAGTTCGTTCGCCTTTTTCGAGGCGCCGTAAAGACTGAGCGGATGATCAACATTATCCGAGGTACGGAACGGCATCCGGGTATTGGCGCCGTAGACCGACGATGACGAGGCATAGACCAGATGGCGGCAGCCGTTGTGGCGGCAGCCTTCAAGGATGTTAAGGAAGCCGTCGAGATTGGCGTCCGCGTAGGCATGCGGATCGACCAGCGAATGCCTGACGCCGGCTTGGGCGGCGAGATGGATGACGAATGGAAAACGGTGCTCGGCGAACAGCGCCGCGGTTGCTGCACGGTCCGCCAGGTCCAGCCGTACGAACTTGAAATTCTTAGCCTCCGCGACCTGCGCCAGCCGCGCTTGCTTCAATTTCGGATCGTAGTAAGGCGACAGATTATCCACGCCGATCACGTGGCGGCCCGCCTCTATTAGACGGCGCGCGACATGAAATCCGATGAAGCCGGCGGCGCCGGTGACGAGAATGGGATTTACAGCTGCCACGGATCGATGCCTTCTGCCTTTGACTTAACGCCGGGCCTGAATTTGACGCCAATAACGGTAAGATTGTTGCAAGGCGCTTGAGAGGGTAATGAATATCCGCAATGACGGGTCGGGATCAAATGGGAACCTCGCATGTGCGGCATCGCCGGCTTCATTAACGCCTCGGCGGGCCGCTTGAGCGATATGGACGCCGTCGCCGATGCGATGACTGGTAGCTTGCGGCATCGCGGGCCCGACGATGCTGGCGTCTGGACGGATGCCGAAGCCGGCGTCGCCATCGGCCACCGCCGGCTATCCATTGTCGATCTTTCCGCCGCCGGACATCAGCCCATGGTATCGCACGACGGCCGGTATGTGCTCACGTACAACGGCGAGGTCTACGGCTATGACGCCCTGCGCGCCGAGCTGCAGGGCCGCGGCGTGAGCTTTATCGGGCTTTCCGATACCGAGGTTTTGGTCGAGTCGATCGCCGCCGATGGCGTGGAAGCGACGGTGCCGCGTCTGATCGGAATGTTTGCCTTCGCGGTCTGGGATCGCAAGGAGCGGACCCTCAAGCTCGTGCGCGACCGGCTCGGCATCAAGCCGCTCTATTGGGGCAAGTTCGGCGGTCTCTTCCTGTTCGGCTCGGAGCTTAAAGCGCTGCGCGCGCATCCCGGCTGGAAGCCGCGCATCGACCGCGGCGCGGTCGCCCAATATTTGCGCCATTCGCACGTTCCGGCGCCGCGCACGATTTACGAGGGCGTGCACAAGCTCGAACCCGGCACCATCCTCACCCTGCCCTGGCAGAGAGAGCCAAGCACTGCCGTCTATTGGAGTGCGCGCGACGTTGCGCGCAAAGGTACGGCCAATCCGATTGCCGCGAGCGAGCGCGAGCTGGCCGATCGGCTGGAGGCGCTGGCGCTCGATGCGGTGCGGCTGCGCATGATTGCCGATGTTCCGCTCGGCGCGCTGTTGTCGGGCGGGGTCGATTCCTCGACTGTCGTGGCGCTGATGAAGGCGGCCAATGCCGGGCCGGTGAAGACCTTCACCATCGGCTTCGATTCGTCGGGCTACGATGAATCCATACATGCCGAAAAAATAGCCAAGCATCTTGGCACCGATCACCACACGCTGACCGTTTCGCCGAAACAAGCCTTGGATGTGATTCCCCGCCTGCCCGATTGGTACGATGAACCGTTTGCGGATTCATCGCAGATTCCGACCTACCTGATTTCGGTGATGACCCGGCAACACGTGACGGTCGCGCTGTCGGGCGATGGCGGCGACGAACTTTTTGCCGGTTATAGCCGCTACCAGGCCGCGGAGCGCTACGCCAACGGCATAGGCGGCTGGCCGCGCCCTTTGCGAAAAACGCTTGCCGCCGCGATCACGGCGTTTTCGCCGCAGCATTGGGATAGGCTCGCACCCTGCCTGCCCTCCCGTCTGCGGGTGCCTCAGCTTGGCGACAAACTCTACAAGCTTGCAAATTTGATGCGAGTCGATAGCGCCGACGACAGTTATCGCAGCATCATTACCCATTGGGAGCCGGCCGATCTCATGCCGGACACGACGGAGCCGAACGCGATTTGGTCGAGCAAGTCTGTCAATGACGATTTTCCCGATCTCGTCGAGCGGATGCAGTTCCTCGATCTCGTCAGTTATTTGCCCGACGATATCTTGACCAAATTGGATCGCGCCAGCATGGCGATCGCACTCGAGGCGCGCGTACCTCTGCTCGACCACCGCCTGGTTGAGTTTGCGTGGGCGTTGCCGCAACGCTTAAAGTTGCGCCAGGGAACGAGCAAGTGGCTGCTGCGTCAGGTTCTGTACCGCTACGTTCCGCCGGCATTGATCGAACGGCCGAAGATGGGGTTTGCCGTTCCGCTAGCGGAATGGCTGCGCGGCCCCTTGCGGGATTGGGCGGAGACCCTGCTCAACGAGCAGCGATTGCGCAAGATCGGTCTTGTCAACACCGGTCCCGTTCGCGCCTTGTGGCAGCAGCACATCGACGGGCGCCGAAATAACCAACACCTGCTTTGGGATATCCTGATGCTTGAGGCTTGGCACTCGCGTTGGAGCGCGCCTGCCAGCAAGGCGGCATAGACGGTCCACCTGATGGCGCAAAAAATTCTCTATCTCGTTACCGAAGACTGGTATTTCGTCTCACATCGTCTGCCGATGGCGCGGGCGGCGCTGCGCGCGGGCTTTGAAGTGCATGTCGCGACCAGGGTTGCCGGCCACGCCGCTGCGATCGAGCGCGAAGGATTCATTTTACATCCGCTCGGCTGGCGGCGCGGCAGCCTCGATCCGCTGCATTTACTGTCGGCGGCGCGCGAAGTCCGTCGCCTATATCAGCTGGTCCGGCCCGACCTCGCCCATCACGTGGCTATGGTGCCGACCGTCGTCGGCTCACTGGCCGCGCTCGGGCTGCCGATCGTCTGTCTCAATGCCATGGCCGGCCTCGGCTTTGCATTCACCACGCGCTCGCCCAAAGCCTTGATGCTCCGCGCCCTGCTGAAACCGCTGCTTCGCCGGTTGCTCGGCCGCGCGCGCGCCTTTGTCCTGGTGCAGAATCCGGACGACCGCGCGGCGATCCAGTCGCTCGGCGTAAGCGGCGACAAGATCACGCTCATTCCCGGATCGGGCGTCGACATTGATGCGCTCGCCCCATTGCCGGAGCCGCCGCCGCCAATGACTGCCGGCTTCGTTGGCCGGCTGCTCGCCGACAAGGGCGTGTCGACGCTGGTCGAGGCTCATGCGCTGCTTGCCCGCCTCGGCCGGCCGGTCGCGCTCCTGATCGCCGGTGAACCCGACCCGGCCAATCCCGCCTCTATCCCGCAGGCAACCATTGTCGAATGGAAGCGGCGTCCGGGGCTTACTTTGCTCGGCCAGGTTGACGACATCGGCGCATTCTGGGCGCGGGCGCATATCGCCGTGCTGCCGTCGCTGCGCGAGGGCTTGCCGATGAGCCTGCTGGAAGCCGCCGCCTGCGCGCGGCCGATCGTCGCCACCGACGTTCCCGGCTGCCGCGAGATCGCGCGCGCCGGCGTCAACGCCGTGCTGGTGCCGCCGACCGATGCCGAAGCGCTCGCCGACGCCATCGACCGGCTTGCCGGCGATGCAGAACTGCGCCGCCGCTTCGGCGCGGCAGGCCGCCGCATGGTGGAAGATGAGTTCTCGGCGGCGCGGATTGGGCGGGAGATCATCGCGCTCTACCAGCGGCTCCTGCGCCAAGGCGGGGATGCTGGCTAGCTATTGAGCCATGGGGACCTCCTGGATAAACAGGGACCCAACCAGCGAAGGAAAACACCGTGGCGCATGCGCGTAAGCTCGCCGTCATCGGCCTCGGCTATGTCGGCTTGCCGGTGGCCGTCGGTTTTGCGCGTGCCGGCGCAAGCGTTATCGGCTTCGATATCGATGCGGGCCGCATCGCCGATATCGCGGCGGGCAATGACCGCACGCGCGAGGTCGAGTCCGAAGAACTGCGAAGCGCGCGGGCCCACTGGACTGCCGATCCGGAGGACCTGCGCGCGGCCGATTTTTTTATCGTCACCGTCCCGACGCCGATCGACGAAAACTTTCGCCCCGATCTGAGCCTGTTGCTGCGGGCCTCCGATCTGGTCGGCCGCGTGCTCAAGCGCGGCGACATCGTCGTCTACGAGTCCACGGTCTATCCCGGCGCCACCGAAGAAGACTGCATGCCTGTGCTCGAACGCGCTTCCGGGCTCGTCGGCGGACGCGATTTCACCCTCGGTTATTCACCCGAGCGCATCAATCCGGGCGACCGGCAACATCGCTTCGAGACCATCGCCAAAGTGGTGGCCGGCCAGGATGCGCGCACCCTCGACATCGTCGCCGAGGTCTACGGTTCGGCGGTGAAAGCCGAGATCCACAAGGCGCCGTCGATCAAGGTGGCCGAGGCCGCCAAGGTCATCGAGAACACGCAGCGCGATCTCAATATCGCCTTCATGAACGAGTTGTCCGAACTGTTCCACGTGCTCGGCATCGATACCGGCGAGGTGCTGGCCGCAGCCCGCACGAAATGGAATTTTCTTCCCTTCACGCCCGGCCTGGTCGGCGGTCACTGCATCGGCGTCGATCCTTATTATCTGACCCACCGCGCGGAAAAGGCCGGCTTCGACCCGAAGATCATTCTCGCTGGCCGGCGGGTCAACGATGCGGTCGGGACGAAAGTCGCGCGCGAATGTCTGCGCCTGCTCGAATCCGGCAGTCGAAAGCCGAAACGCGTGACCGTTCTCGGCCTCACCTTCAAAGAGAACGTGCCGGATATTCGCAATTCGAAAGTTGTCGACATCGTGCGCGAATTGTCGGCGGCCGGCATTGCCGTGCAGGTGCACGATCCCCTGGCCAATCCCGGCGATGCGCTCCGCGAATACGGCATCGAACTGGTGAAACTCGATGCATTGCAACCCGCCGATGCGGTGGTGCTGGCGGTGGCCCATGAGGCCTATAAAGCCGGTTGGCCGCTGATCGTGCCACTGCTGCATGACGGCAAGGGCGTCGTCGTCGATATCAAGGCGCGCCTCGATCGCAGCCATGTTCCGGCCGGCGTCACGTTGTGGCGGCTGTGACATGAAATTCTACGGCACGCTTGCGATTACGTTTATGGCCGCCGCAGTGGTCAGCGCGGTCTTGGTCGCCCTGCTACAGCCGCTGCTCAGGCGCCATGCGCTCGCGCACCCCAATGCCCGTTCGTCCCACAAGACACCGACGCCGCAGGGCGGCGGAATCGCCGTGATTGCGGCGACCGTTGGCGTCGTTGTTGCGTCAGCTCTGTTTGGCGGGCCGTGCCTCGGCGGACATCCCGTTTGGCTCGTTCTGGCGGCGACCGTTTTCATCGCCCTGGTGGGTGCGTTCGATGACATTCGTTCGATCGCGGTGCTGCCGCGGCTGATTCTGCAAATGGTCGGCGTGGCGATTGTTCTGGCCGCGCTGCCAAGCGATCTGCGCGTGGTACCGTTTTTTCCCTATTGGCTCGAACGCGCGCTGCTGGGGCTTGCCATCCTTTGGCTCGTCAATCTGACGAATTTCATGGATGGAATCGACTGGATGACGGTCGCCGAAGTCGTACCGCTCACCGCTGGCCTCGTTCTATTCGGGACCATGGGCGCGCTGCCGCGCGACGCCACTATCGTCGCGCTCGCGCTATGCGGTGCCCTGATCGGCTTTGCACCCGTCAATCGTCCGGTCGCGCGTTTGTTTCTCGGCGACGTGGGAAGTCTGCCAATCGGCCTGTTGCTCGGCTGGCTGCTCGTGATGCTCGCGGGAGCCGGGCATTTCACGGCAGCTCTGCTGCTGCCGCTCTACTATCTCGCCGATGCGACAATTACGCTGCTGCGCCGGCTGGCCAAAGGCGAGCCGGTCCTGCAGGCGCATCGCAGTCATTTCTATCAGCGAGCGATGGACGGCGGGTTCAGCGTCTATCAGGTCGTCGGTCGCGTATTCGTGCTGAATACCGCGTTGATCGCGCTTGCCACCGCAACATTGCGGACGACATCATTACTCCTACACGCCGCCGCGCTGATCGCGGGCTGTGTTTTGGTTGGCTTACTGCTCTACCGGTTCACGGCAGCCAAGGCTTGATCGGCGACAGCGATCACCTGCCCGGGCGCCAGTTCATCGAGGCATTGACTGTAGCTGTCGAGCCGCCGCTCGCAGCCTTCAAGCTGACACGGCGCACACGGCAACGAATTCTGCACCAGCCAGACATTGCCGCGGGATTGGACGGCAGCGGCCGCCACCCAGCTCTTGTCCAGGCCGCCAACCGGCCATGGTCCCCAAAGCCGCGGGTCGGTCGGCCCATAGAGTGCGACCGTCGGACACCCGGCCGCTGCGGCAAGATGGGTCACCGACGTGTCAGGACCGATATAGACGCGCGCTTTCGAGAGTAATCCGGCGAGCTGCGGCCAAGTGAGTTGGCCATCGCGCCGTGTTACAGGCGCACCGTTCCACACCGCGTCGAGATAGCGCCGTTCAGAATCGGCCGGCCCACCAGTCGCGATCACGTCAAGCCCACGCGCGGTCAACGCGGCGGCGAGATCGCGCCAGCCGCTTGCAGTCCATTGCTTGTAGCGAAACATCGGCGCCGCATGGATGACAGCGTAGGGCGCGGCCGGCAGCCCCACCGCCTCGGCGGCGCGCGGGCAAACCAGCTCCGGCACGCGCGCAATGCCGAGGACGTCGGCAAGCCGCAGCATCTGCTCGACCCGATGCACGCCGTCAACCTGGGTCACGCTGCGATGAAGCAGTGCGCGTTTCAGGCGGTCGCCGAATTCGGCTTGTGCCGGCCCGACGCGGATCTTGCCGGCAACCCAAGCGAAAAATGCCGGCCTATCGCCGGTCTGAGTGGAGACCACCAGGTCATAAGCCCGCCACAAGCGCGCGGCGAGGCCGAGACTTTGCATCATGCTCGGGCGCGGCGGCATTACGACCACGCTATTGAGATCGGAGTTGCCGTCGAGAATGCCGGCCGTGTCGGCAAATACCAACGCGTCGATTGCGGCGTGCGGCCAGGCTCGCCGCAGACTGCGGATCAGCGGCGTGCTCAGCAGTACGTCGCCCAAACGGCGCAGTGCAATAACCAGGATGCGTGGACGCTCCGGCAGTTCGATGCGGTTGGAAGCGTTCATGGCGCCGCGGCGGCTGATCTCTCCGCCGCGCGTTTTTTCAGTGTCAGACCGCCGGCGATGCCAACGCCCAGGACATAGATCCAGCCTTGCCCAAAATCAAAAAGATGCGAGTTGAACAGCGAGCCGACAATGTTTTGCACGACGACGACGAGCCCGATCCATTCCACCAGCCCGCTACCGCGGAACAGCAGCCAATGCGCGATCCACATCGCCCATAACACGGCCGCGCCCACCAGACCGATCTGGATGGCGACGGCAAAGGTTTGATTGTGCGGATTGTTGGATAGCCATTGGGCCGGCCCGGTTTTGTCGCGGACCGCCTGCTCGAACAATGCGCCGATCGTCCCCGTGCCGTGGCCGATAATCGGCGCCTGCCGGATGAAGTTCAGCGAAGCCAAATAGAACGAGACGCGCTGGCCCGACGAAGTGAGGGCCTTTGAATCCACGTACTCCTGATAGCCGGTCCAAAGCTCGGTGGTACGAAAACGCAAATAGGGCGACGACAACCAACCGACAACCGCGACCGCGATCCCGCAAGCGAACAGGACGGCCATTCCCTTCCCGCTCAGCTTCTTGGCGGCAAACAAGACCAGCAGGACAGGAATGATCACAAGGGCCGTACGTCCGGTGGCTATGTAGAACATGTTGGCCAGCATGCCGAGCATCAAAGCCACAAGGCCGGCGAGCCACCACCAGCGCCGGCGCTCGGCGCAATCCACCGCAAGATACAACAGCCCGAAGATACAGATGACGAACTCGCCACTCTGCGTGGCGCTGTTTTTCACCAGTACGACGTCGCCTTTTGTCGGATCGTACATGAAAGTCGAGAGCACCAGCAGGACCACGCAAGATAAGACGTAGGCGCCGAATGCCTGCCATCCGCGGTCCGAACGGCGGAATTGCACGAAGAGCAACGGGATCACGAGCAGCCTGAAGAAGGACGTGACCCCGCCCCATCGCTCGTGCCAACTGACATCGGCCCACGCCATGCCGAGCACTCCGAGGATGACAAGCAGCACGGGCAAACCGCCCGCGGGAGTGAGCAGTTCTCGACGCAGTTCGTGCCAATCAAGCGTGGGGATAAGCGTAACCAGCAAAAGCACGAGCAGAATGCCGGTGGCCGAGGTCGACCAAGGCAAGGAGACGACTGTCGCAACGGCGAGGCAGTCGGCAGCCGCGGTCAGCCGCGCGTGATCGATGGGACGCATGAGTGAGGTCAACGCCATATCAGCCCGCCGCCATCGCCGGGGCTACCGCCAGCGCCGAAAGCCCGCGACGGGCGCGAATGCGGTCGCCGGCCAGACTATCCGTCAGCTTACGCTCATTCTCCACCAACCGGTCACGCTCAGCCTCGGCGTGCCATAGATGCAGTACGCCGGTGGCGAACACGCCATCCTTGCGCGCGACGCCGGCGTGCAGCAGCCGCACGATGATGTCGGAATCCTCCTTGCCCCAACCGCTAAAGTCGGCGTCGAAGCCGTCGACGCGGCCGAGATCGGCGCGCCAGATCGCGAGATTGCACGATCGCGCGCCGCGCCACTCCCGCTGCCGAAGCCTGCGCAGTGGCCCGAGCGGCAGGCGTAGCAGCGCCGACAGCCGATTGACGCCTCCGCTCCGGCGTTCCCTCAGCCAACGGGCAAACGTCCATGTTTCCGGCGCGAGGCTTTCGTGCAGCACTCTTGCTGTGAGTTCGCGCGACAGAAGAATTCGATTGCCAGTGACGAAGCAGCCCGCCTCGGCCAGGCGGCGGTGCGTGACGACAAAATCCGGCCGCGCGATGCAATCGCCGTCGAGAAAGATGCAATAAGCGCCGCGTGCCGCGAGGATCGCCCGGTTGCGGATTTCCGCGGCGCGGAAGCCGCGATCCTCGTGCCAGACGTGATCGAGGCGGCGGCCGAGTTTGCCCCTCCAGGCATCGATCACCGCAGCGGTCGCCGCGGTCGAACCATCGTCGGCCACGATCACCTCGAAATCCTGCTCGTTCTGACGTGCGAGTGAACGCAGCACCGCGTCGAGCGCGTCTTCGCGGTTGTAGGTGGTCACGATGACGGATATCAGTTCGCTCACCAGACAGCCTCGCCAAGCAGCATGTTTTCACAAAACATGGATTTGCCGCAGACCGCAAGTCTGCCGGAAAGCCTTGCAGACCCAAGCCTTTTGCCGTTTACGCTGTGCACTAAATGTAGAACGTGTTACTTTCACAGCCGCCTGTTAGTCGGGCGTTTCCTCGAACCTCTGAGTGGTCCCTTGCGTTGTTCCGTCGTCGTTCCAACCTATAATCGCTTGTCTGTTCTGCCGCGCGCCATTGAAAGCGTATTGACGCAGGACGAAACTGATTTCGAGCTAATCGTCGTCGATGACTCGACCGACGATACGCCGGCATGGCTTGCGAGCCTAACCGACCCGCGCATCAGGGTCATTAGGCCCGAGCGCCGGGGTGGCGTTGGCGCCGCCCGCAACGTAGGCATCGCGGCTGCACGCGCGCCGATCGTCGCGTTTCTCGATTCCGACGATTGGTTCCTGCCGCATCGCTTGCGCCGCTCACTCGATCCGCTGGATCGCGAGCCGGATCTCGTTTGCACGCTGGTCTCGGCCACCAAAGAGGTGCGGGGTGAAATGCGCCCCAGCCCCCTGACCGACGTCAAGCTAGGCACCCAAGCCTTCGAGTGGGCGCTCTACAGCGATCTCATCGGCGTCGACGGTTCAAGCATCACAGTGCGCACCGAGGCGGCGCGCGCGATCGGCGGCTTTTATCAGAAGAGCCGCAGCGAGGATCGTGAATTTCTCATTCGTCTCGCACCGCACGGTGCCGCGCGCCTGATACCGGACATTTTGTGGGCAAAAGGCTGGAGCGAGAACAGCCTGTCGAATGAATGGAAGGGCGCCGGCCGCGACCTGTTGGCCTACGCTGAGCAGCGGCCGGAACTGACGACGCGATTCCGCAAGCTCGGCAGCTATCTCGCGAGCAAGATCCTGGTGTACGATCTGCGGCGCGGCGACTTCGCGACCTTGGCCGCCGATTGGCGGGCCTTCCGCGATGCCGGCCTGTTGCCAGGCAACCTTGCGCGCATCTGGCGCGAGCACCGCGAGGTGCGCAAATATCGCCGCGCCAATTCCAATCGCGAGGCGCTGATGCGCCTTTCTGGCGCGCCGGCGGACTGGACCTGATGGCGCCAAAAGTTTCGGCCTATATCCTGACCTACAACGAGGCGGACAAGATCGAGGCCGCCGTCGCAAGCGTGCTATGGGCCGACGAAATCGTGGTCGTCGATTCCTTCAGTACCGACCGCACCGCCGAGATCGCCGCTGGGCTCGGCGCGCGCGTGGTACAGGTGCCGTTCAAGGGCTTCGGCGAGTTGCGCAATCGCGCCATCGAGGCCTGTACATGCGAATGGATTTTCAGTCTCGATTCGGACGAGCGCTGCACCGAGGAGGTGCGCGACGAAATTCTCAAGCTCATGATCGAGAGCCCGCCCCTCGACGTTTATCGCGTGCCGCGCCGAAGCTACATGATGGGCCGCTGGATCCGCGGCTCCGGCTGGTATCCGAACTTCCGCCAGCCGCAACTGTTCCGAAAAGGCAGCATGCGTTACACGCTCGAGCCAGTGCACGAAGGTTTTGAAGTCTCGAGCGGCAGGGCGATCGGCACGCTAACCAACGCGATCTGGCAATTCCCTTTCCGCAATTTGGAAGAGGTAATAACAAAAGCGAACCGCTATTCCTCGCTCGGGGCCGCAAAGCTTGCGAGCAAGCGCGTGTCGATGGCAGGCGCTCTCGGACACGGCGCGTGGTCATTCCTCAAACATTACATTTTCAAGCTCGGCTTCATCGACGGCTGGGCCGGCTTCGTTATCGCGCTGGGAAATTTCGAAGGTACGTTTTATCGCTACGCCAAGCGCTACGAACAAGCACAAGACTGGCAGCCGCCCGAAAGCAGGCCGATTCGGCGCGAACCGGGTAGCTAGCGGCCGTTGCGCGAGCGCTGCACCATGGCGCTCGTCGAGTGTCCGGGAACGATCTCGATCAGCACCACTTCGCCGCCCAGCGCCTCGACGATCTCGCGGCCGACCACCTGCTCGCGCGTATAGTCGCCGCCCTTGACCAGTACCGTCGGCTTCACGCGTCCGATCAGCTTTTCGGGGGTGTCTTCGTCGAACACGACGACGAGATCGACGGCTTCGAGCGCGGCCAGCACCTCGGCGCGCGCCTGTACGCCCTGCACGGGACGGCCTTCGCCTTTCAGCCGGGTGACCGAGGCGTCGCCGTTCAAGCCGACCACCAGGCGGTCGCAGGCCGCGCGCGCGCCGGCCAATAATTTGACGTGGCCGGGATGCAAAAGATCGAAGCAGCCATTGGTGAAGCCGACGCGCAATCCCTGGCGCCGCCATTCGCCAAGATGCTCCTCGAGCAGCGCCCAGTCGAACACGATCTTTTCCTCCGGCGCGAGCGTGGCGGCGGGTAGGATACGGGCGCGCAGCTCGGCCAGCGACAGCGTCGCCGTGCCGCGCTTGCCGACGACCACGGCCGCAGCCGCGTTCGCCGCACGCGTCGCCGACTCCAAATCGGCGCGTAACGCCAACATGATTGCCAGTACCGCCGCCACCGTATCGCCGGCGCCCGAAACGTCGCGCACGCGCACCGGATAGGCCGGCACATGGATGGTCGCGCCTTTGCTCACTAAGGTCATGCCCGCCTCGCTGCGGGTCACCAGCACCGCCTTGGCGCCGATGTCGCGCGCCAGCGCGTTCGCTGCCGATGCAACCTCTTTGTCGGTCTTCGCGGCGCTGTGGGTCGCGTCGGCCAATTCCTGCCGGTTTGGCGTGATCACGGTCGCGCCGCGATAGCGCTTATAGTCGCGACCTTTTGGATCGACGATCACCGGCTTACCGGCCTTTTTCGCGGCGTCGATCACAGTGCGCACGACGCGCTTGGTTAGCGTGCCCTTGGCGTAATCCGACAGAACGACGGCACCCGCCTTCTTCATCGCCTTGGTCGCGTGGGCGATGATGGCCGCTTGCGTCTTCGCATCGACGTCGGAGGCTGCCTCCCAATCGGCACGCAGCAAATGGGTAGAGAAATGCTCGGAGACGAAGCGCACCTTGCGCGTGGTGTGCCGTGATTTATCCATCACGAGTCGCGCATCAACCCGCTTGAGCCTGCTTAGGTCCTTCTTCAGGGTGCGTCCGGCGTCGTCGCGGCCGATGACGCCAACGAAAATACAGCGCGCGCCGAGCGAGACGATATTACGGGCAACATTGCCGGCGCCGCCGATCATCGTTTCGCTGCGGCTGGCCGCCAATACCGGCGCAGGCGCTTCCGGCGAAATACGCGAAACCTCGCCATAGACGAACTCGTCCAGCATCAGATCGCCGACGACCATCACCGTCTGGTCGGCTAGAGCGGAGAGATGTCTGTCGAAGTCATACATAGCTTATTCCTGGCGCATGATTTTATTCGAAAACCGGTTCCCATGTTTAGGGATCATGCGCTAGCGGTACCGATCTTCGCGGTCGAGATAGCCGGTGACGTATTGTCCGACGGCCGCCTCGAGCGGCGTGAAGCCGGCGTTATAGCCGGCGCGTCGCAGATTCTCGACCGGGCTTTGCGTGAAATACTGGTACTGGCCGCGGATCGCTTCCGGCATTTCGATGTATTCGATATTAGCCGGCCGCCCAAGCGCCTTAAACATGGCGCCGATCATGTCGCGGAAACTCTCGGCCTTGCCGGTACCGACGTTGAAAATGCCGCTGACAGATGTCGCATCCAGCAGCCAGCGCAGCACCGCAATCGCGTCGTCCACATAGATGAAATCGCGGCGCTGGTCGCCGTCCGCGATGCCAGCGCGGTGCGACTTGAACAGCCGCACCGGCTTGCCGGCTTTGGCCTGATCGAACACCTTGGCCAGCACGCTCGCCATGGGACCTTTGTGATATTCGTTCGGACCGTAGACGTTGAAGAATTTCAAGCCGACCCAGTGCGGCGGCAGGTTTTGCTTTTTGACGTGGCGATCGACCACCGCGAGATCGAACAGGTGCTTGCTCCAGCCATAGAGGTTCATCGGGCGCAACTTGCGCAACGCGTCCAACGAACAGTCGTCGTCGAAGCCTTGGCTGCCGTCGCCATAAGTCGCCGCCGAGGAGGCGTAGATGAACGGCGTACGCGTGGTCGTACACCAATCGAGCAGGCGCAGCGACAGGCGGAAATTATTTTCCATCACCAAATCGCCGTCGGTCGCGGTGGTGTCGGAAATGGCGCCCATGTGGATGACGGCGTCGAGCTTGCGGCCGTTGAGCCAGCCCATCAATTCGGCCGGCGGCACCAAGTCGGCCACCTGGCGCTTGGCCAGATTGCGCCACTTGGCGTCGTCCTGGCCGAGCAAATCGTTGACCACGACGTCGGTTGCGCCCACCTCGTTGAGGCTCGCCACCACGTTCGATCCGATGAAACCGGCCCCGCCGGTGACCAGAAACATGCCCAAGCCCAGTCCGCCTAGAATGGAGGCCATCCTTTGCCCCAGTCCGCGGGCGGGCGCAATTGTCAGGCCTCATTCGCCGGCAAATGGCTCTGGAAACGGTAAAAATCGTGGCTGGACAGGCTTGGGCCCCGCAGGGTAACGCCTGCGGGCCCACCGAAATGGACGCTACGGAGGCTGCTGCGCCGAACGAATGAGCCAAGAATTAACCCGACCGCCAAGGCCGATCCTGATCGTCCCCTATGTCTGGATCGGAGACTTCGTCCGCTGCCATTCGGTGGTGAAGCTGCTGCGCGCGCAGGCGCCCGAACAGCCCGTCGACATCGTCAGCAGCACGCTATGCGCACCGCTCGCCGATTACATGCCCGGCGTCCGGCAGGCGATCGTGGCCGACCTGCCGAGGCGACGCCTCGGCGTCGCTCTGCAACGGCAACTGGCCAACACGCTGCGCGAAAAGAACTACCGACAGGCGCTGGTGATGTCGCGCAAATGGAAGGCGGCGCTGGCGCCGTGGCTTGCCGGCATCCCTCTGCGCACCGGCTTCGCCGGCGAATTCCGCTTCGGTCTGCTCAACGACGTGCGCTTCGGCGAACGAAAACTCCCGCGCATGATCGATCAGATGGGCGCGCTGGCTTTGCCGAAGGGCGGCCGCTTGCCGAACGAATGGCCGCTGCCCGAATTGAAGGTGCCGCCGGACGACGTCGCGAAATGGCGTGTGCAACGTGGGCTCGCGGCCGATGACCGCCCCATCGTCACGCTGTCCCCCGGTGCAGTGGGCGCCGGCAAGGCCTGGCCGGTCAGCCATTACGCAGAGCTCGCGCACTCACTCGCAAAGGATGGCATGTCGGTCTGGGTCTTGGGCGGACCGAACGAGACGGTGCTGGCCAAACAAATCGCCGAGGCCGCCGGAAGCCGCGTACGCGATCTCACCGGCAGCGATCTGCGCAACGCCATCTTCGCGCTCGCCGCCGCCGATGCTGCGGTCACCAACGATTCTGGATTGATGCATGTATCGGCGGCGATCGGCACGCCGACGGTGACAATCTTCGGCCCGACCAGCCCGTGGCATTGGAAGCCGCTCAACCCGATTGCCGCCATCCTCGAACCGCCCGGCGACGAAGCCGCAGCCAAGCGCGCGCGCAGCGAGGGCAACAATGCCGTGCGTCATCGACGCACGGCCGACGTCGCGGTCGAGACCGTTCTTGCGAGCGTGCGCAAAGTATTGCGAAATGGCCGCTAATTTCGCATAGCTGCGGCGTTAACTTTTGCCTCCCCGCAAACCTGACGGGCGGCTCGTTCCGTGCTATCAAATCCGCAATCAGCAAAGGACCGCGATTTCCGAATGGCCAGACTTAAAGCAGCCAATATAAGCAGCGAAAGTACGCAGGCTGCGATAGAGTCCGCCTTGCGCACGCTTGACGCGGAAGGCGGCGGTATCGATGCGCTCGCCACCGCCTTGCGCGACGGCCTGGGCGCCGCTTTCGCCGCCGCGGTCGATCTGATCCGTGCCGCGCAAGGCCGCGTGATCGTAACCGGCATGGGCAAATCCGGTCATGTCGGGCGCAAGATCGCCTCCACTTTCGCCTCCACCGGAACGCCGGCACTGTTCGTGCATCCGAGCGAAGCGAGCCACGGCGACCTTGGCATGGTCGCGAGCAACGACGTCATCATCGCGCTTTCATGGTCGGGGGAGACGGCGGAGCTGAAAGATCTCACCGATTATTCGCGCCGCTTCCGCATCGGCTTGATCGCGATGACCGCCAATGCGGATTCGACGCTGGCCACAACCGCCGACGTCGTGCTTGCTTTGCCGCAAGCGCGCGAGGCCTGCCCTCATAATCTCGCGCCGACCACCTCCTCGCTGATGCAGCTCGCACTCGGCGACGCGCTGGCGATCGCGCTCCTGGAAAGCCGCGGTTTCACGGCAGTGGATTTCGGCCTGTTGCACCCGGGCGGCAAGCTCGGCGCGCTCCTCAAAACAGTGCGCGAGTTCATGCACACCGGCGATTCCGTGCCAATAGCGCCGTTGGGGACGCGCATGTCCGACGCGATCATCGTTATGTCCGCCAAGGGCTTCGGCTGCGTCGGCATCACCGATCAAGGCGGCAAGCTGGTCGGCATCATCACCGACGGCGACCTGCGCCGACACATGCGCAACAATTTGCTCGATTCACGCGTCGATGAGGTGATGACGCGCGCGCCCAAGACGGTGCGGCCTGATCAGTTGATCAGCGAGACACTCGAACTGCTCAATGCCACCAAGGTCACCGCACTGTTCGCGGTCGAAGCCGGCAAGCCGGTCGGCGTCATTCACATCCACGATCTGCTGCGCGCCGGCGCGGCCTGATATTTTCTGTTCATTCCCGTGCAAGCGGGAATCCAGCACCAAAATCTTACGTCACAGAATTTGGCATTGGGTGCCCGCTAGCGCGCGGACGAACGGTCAAGGCATCAATTTCGCGACCGCTTCGACGACTTCTGCCGCCGACGGCGGCGCGCCTTCCGCTCCAAGCACCGCCATCGGCCCGCTGCCGATCGGACCGGTCAGCCCGGGCTTGCTGCCGGCAAAAATCGCCACCAGCGGAACGCCGAGCGCGGCGGCGAGATGCATCAGCCCGGTATCGACCCCGACGACGAATTGCGCTCCCGCAATGAGCCGGACCACCGCGTCGAGCGGCGCCCGCTCAGGAACACGCGCGCGCGGCAGCGCGGCGGCGATCCGTTCGCTGCGCGTCTGCTCACCCACATTGCCCCAGGGCAGCACCAAAGTGAGATCGCCGAGCGCCTTGCCGAGCGCGATCCAATTCACCTCCGGCCATTCCTTCTCCGGCCGCGCCGTGGCGTGCAGCAGCACGGCATAGCGTTCGGCTGACACGGAAAAGCGCGCGCGGTCGAGCCCGAAATCGGGCGCGCCCTGCGGCGCGTAGCCGAGGGCGAGGCCGCTGAGGACGCGATTGCGTTCCACAGCGTGAAGTTCACGGCTGACGCGGTGGCGGACATTGTAGAACATTGCGGCGAGCGGTTCGCGGATGCTTGAGCTGTCATAGCCATGGCGCCGGCCGAGCGCCAGACGGGCGATGACGGCGGTGCGCAGCAGGCCCTGGCTGTCCACGATTTCGTCGTAGAGCGGCGTCCGGATGGCGCGCAGGCTGCGAGCAATCTCGCCAAGCGTCGACGGCGCGTAGAGCGATTTTCGCCAGCGCCGCCAGGCTACAGGTACGACCTCAGCCACTGCCGGGTGCAGGCGGACGAGCGGGGTAAAAGCCTCCTCCACCAGCCAGTTGAACCTGACCTGCGGCCGCGCCTTGCGTGCCTCGGTCAGCGCCGGCATGTGATGAATGACGTCCCCGAGCGACGACGTCTTGATGAAGAGAATATTGCCCATTGTGCCTCTTGCCGGCGTCATATACCGAGCATTAAGCATGACCGCCATAACCATGACCTCTGGCCGTGCGACCTAAGCGCTCTTTCACGGTCGCCCGGTAAGACGGCGCGACGATTGAGGGGGCAAATTCGTGGGGATTGGGACATGACGATCCTGGTCACGGGCGGGGCCGGCTACATCGGCAGCCACATGGTGCATGAGCTGGTCGACGCCGGCGAGTCGGTGGTCGTGCTCGACAATCTGTCGACCGGTTTCCGCTTCCTGGTGCCTGGTAGGGTTCCGTTTGTTGCCGGCTCGACCGGCGACCGCGATCTGGTGGCGCAGACCCTCTCCCGGCATGGCGTGACCGCCGTCATCCATTTCGCAGCCTCGATCGTGGTTCCGGATTCGGTGCGCGATCCGCTCGGCTATTACAGCAACAACACCATGAACACCTGTGCCCTACTCGACGTCGCCATCAAATCGGGCGTGCAGCAGTTCATCTTTTCGTCGACCGCCGCCGTTTATGGCAATGCCGAACACGTGCCGGTACGCGAGGATGCGCCGACGGCGCCGATCTCGCCTTACGGCAGCTCGAAGTTGATGTCGGAGATCATGCTGCACGATGCCGGCGCCGCTCATGGGCTGCGCTTCGTGGTGCTGCGCTACTTCAACGTCGCCGGCGCCGATCCGAAGCTGCGCACCGGACAATCGACGCCGATGGCAACCCATCTGATCAAGGTCGCCTGCGAAGCGGTGCTCGGCAAGCGGCCCAAGATCGACGTGTTCGGCACCGACTATCCGACGCCCGACGGCACCTGCATCCGCGACTACATCCATGTCAGCGATCTCGCGCGCGCACACTCGGCGGCGCTCGCCTATCTGCGCCGCGGCGGCGCCAGTGCGACGTTCAACTGCGGCTACGGGCACGGCTCGTCGGTGCTCGAGGTCATTGAGGCAGTGCGGCGAGTGAGCCAGCGCGATTTTCCGGTCGAGATAGCCGGACGGCGCACGGGCGATCCGCCCGCACTGGTGGCCGACGTCGCGCGCATCCGCTCGCGCCTCGATTGGCACCCGCAGTTCGAGGACCTCGACACTATCGTCGCCCATGCGCTCGCCTGGGAGCGGCGGCTGCCGGGAAGGCGCGAAACCGCCCCGGCCTGACCGTTCGGCGCATTCGACCGCGGGATTCCGCTTTTTACCCAGTTTTGGCTTGAAAATTGCGCCGTCAGCAGGCAAGGAAGCACCTGCTCCAGCCAGCATTTAACTGTGCCATAATCAGTGCCCAACAGAGGGCGGATGAACGAACACACTTTGCCATCGGCCGACCACGAGCAATACGGCACCTTCACCCTGATCCGGCGATTGCTGGCCGAACAGGGCCTTGTGCATTGGCGCAAGTATGCCTTCGCCTTCGTCTTGATGGCGATTTCCGCCGGCTGTACGGCGCTCAGCGCCTATCTGATCGGCAATGTCATCAACGAGGCCTACGTCAACAAAAACGTCACCGGCATCTTCATTCTCGGCGGCATCACCGCCGCGCTGTTCACCGCCAAGGGGCTCGCCACTTACGGCCACAGCGTGATTCTCTCGCAGATCGGCAACCGCATCATCGCCGACAATCAGCGCAGCGTGTTCGCCAAGCTGCTCAATGAAGGCATCGGCTTCTTTTCCGACCGCCACTCGACCGAGTTCATCGCGCGCTTAAGCGCGGGCGCCGCGGCTGCGACGCAAGTCATCAACCTGCTGATTACCTCGCTCGGGCGCGACCTCTTGTCGTTGATCGGGCTAGTGACGGTGATGGTGGTGCAGGACCCGCTGATGTCTTTCATTAGTTTTGTGGTGGCGCCGCCGGCGTTTCTGGTGCTGCGCAAGCTGATCCGCCGCATCAAGGGCATCGCGCGCAGCCAGTTCATGGGCGGCACCCGCATCATCGAGACGTTGCAGGAGACGCTGCAGGGCATCCGCATCGTCAAGGCTTTCACGCTCGAAGATACCATGCGCGAACGCTTCGACCGGAATGTCGCGGCGGTCGAGCACGAGGCCAACAAGATGGCCCGCGTCTCCAATCGCGCCAGCCCACTGATGGAAACGCTCGGCGGCTTCGCGATCGCGATCGCCATCACCTACGGCGGCTATCGCGTGATCGCGACCGGAGCGACCCCCGGGCAGTTCTTTTCCTTCATCGCGGCCTTCCTGCTGGCCTATGAACCGGCCAAGCGGCTCGCCCGCCTCAACATCGAGCTTAACAGCGGACTTGTTGGCGTGCGCATCCTGTTCGAGGTGCTCGACTCGCCGCCCAGCGAGGCGCCTGACAACGACCAGCCGGCGCTGCGGATCAAGACTCCGCGGCTGGAATTCGACGACGTTCATTTCGCCTATCGCCGCGACGAAGCGGTGCTGCGCGGGATATCCTTCGTAGCGGAGCCGGGCAAGCTGACCGCGCTGGTCGGCCCCTCCGGCAGTGGCAAGACGACGATCATCAACTTGATCCTGCGCTTCTATGACGTCGAGCGCGGCAGGATCGTCATCGAAGGACAGGATATCCGCCAAGTGGCGCGCCGCTCGTTGCGCCAGCACCTCGCCTATGTCGGGCAGGACGTATTCCTGTTCCGCGGCACGATCCGCGACAACATCGCATTCGGCAAACCGGACGCCAGCGAAGACGAGATCGTGGCGGCCGCCAAGGGCGCCTATGCGCACGATTTCATCCTTTCCTTCCCGCGCGGCTACGACACTCCGGTCGGCGAGCACGGCTTGCAACTGTCCGGCGGCCAGCGCCAACGGGTCGCTATCGCGCGCGCCTTGATCAAGAATGCGCCGGTCATCCTGCTCGACGAAGCCACCGCCGCGCTCGATTCGGAATCCGAATTGGCGGTGCGCGAGGCCATGGAGCACCTCTGCCAGGGCCGTACCACGGTAGCGATCGCGCACCGGCTGCACACGGTTTCCCACGCCGACCGCATTTATGTGATCGAGGACGGCCAGGCGGTCGAATCCGGCCGGCATGACGAACTGCTTCGCCGGGACGGCCGCTACGCCTCGTTCTACCGGCTCCAACTCAAGCAACAGGAAACCCGCGCGCCGGTCGCGGAAGCCGCGCAATAGGCCCGCGGAACGGCCGCTTTTTCCGCCTTGTTCATACCGGCATAATGCGATACCGGATGGGCCTTCCGGCTAATCCATTCTCGCAACATCAAGGCAAATTCTCCATGAGCGCGGACACCGTCATTTCGCCGCCGCAACAAGCGACCATCGCGGTCGCCGGCTCAGCCAAGGTCTTTCCGGTTCGCCGCATCTGGTGCGTTGGCCGCAATTACATCGAGCACATCCGCGAAATGGGGCAGGACGAGCGGCTTCCGCCATTTTATTTCGCCAAGCCGGCCGACGCGATCGTGCCGGACGGCGCAACGGTGCCCTACCCTTCGCTGACCAAGGATATGCATCATGAGGTCGAGCTGGTGGTCGCGCTCAAGAGCGGCGGCCGCAATATTCCCGTCGCCAAGGCCAACGACTGTATCTACGGCTACGCCGTCGGCATCGACCTCACACGCCGCGATTTGCAGATCGCCTCGCGCGACCTCAAGCGGCCGTGGGAAATCGGCAAGGCCTTCGACCATTCGGCGCCTTGCGGCGCGATCAAGCCGGCGAGCGAGACCGGACATCCGACCAAGGGCAAGATCACGCTCAAGTGCAATGGCAAGATTCGTCAGGACGGCGATCTCAACCAGCTGATTTGGAACGTGCCGGAAATCGTCTCGAACCTGTCGGAAATGGTGGAGCTGGTGGCCGGCGACATCATCATGACCGGCACGCCGTCCGGCGTTGCGGCCACCGTCGCCGGCGACAAGCTCGAATGCGAGGTCGAGGGCGTCGGCAAGCTCACGGTGACCATCGGCCCGCCGCTGAAGTAGCGCTATAGCCCGAGATACGCTTGCCGCACGCGGTCGTCGGTGAGCAACTCAGCGCCGCTGCCCGACAGCGTGATGCGGCCGTTCTCCAGCACGTAGGCGCGGCTCGCCAGTTTGAGCGAGACCGCCACGTTCTGTTCGACCAGCACGCAGGTGAGCCCCTCACGATTGAGGTCGCGCACGCAGCGCAGCACGTTTTGCACGACGGTCGGCGCCAAGCCCAACGACGGCTCGTCGAACATCACCAGATCCGGCGCACCCATTAGACAGCGCCCGATAGCGAGCATCTGCTGTTCGCCGCCGGACAGCGTGCCGGCAAGCTGATGACTGCGCTCGGCCAAGGCCGGAAACAGCGCGTAGACGCGGTCGAGATTGCGCTCGCGCGCGCCTTGCGCGCGCGGCAGCATGGCGCCCATCGCCAGATTTTCGGCGATCGACAGCGATGGGAAAACCTGGCGACCTTCGGCGACCTGGCCGATGCCGAGATCGCAGACCTTGTGGCTCGGCCAGCCGGCAATATCGGTGCCGCGATAAAGAATGCGCCCGCGGGCCGGCCGGTGCATGCCGGCGATGGTGCGGATCAGGGAGGTTTTGCCGGCGCCATTGGCGCCGACGATGGCGACGATGGCGCCCTGCTCGATCTCGAGCGAAACGCCATCGAGCGCCTGGGCGTCGCCGTAAAACACATCGAGGTTTTCGACCTTGAGCATCATGCTTTTACCCTGCGCATGATCTTGTCCGGAAAATGGTTCCCATTTTTCGGGATCATGCGTTTATCGCCTCAACGCCCAGATAGGATTCAATCACCGCGCGCTCGCGCATGACATTTTCCGGCAACCCTTCCGCTATCGCGGCGCCGTGGTGCAGCACGAGAATGCGCGAGGCGAGCGCCATCACCGCGCGCATCACGTGCTCGATCAGCAAAATGGTCAGGCCCGTTTCGCGGTTGAGCTCGCGCAAGATCGCGACCATGCGGTCCATCTCGGTCGGCCGCAGGCCGGCCATCACTTCGTCGAGCAGCAGCAGTTTCGGATCGGTGGCGAGTGAACGCGCCACTTCCAGCCGCTTGCGATCGGGCAAGGTCAAGCTTGAGGCGCGCTGGTCACGCTTGTCGTAAAGGTCGAGGCGGCGCAACACCTCGTGCGCGCGCCCACGCGCGTCGTCCACGTGTCGGCGGTGCAGCAGCGCGCCGACGATCACATTGTCCTCGACGCTGAGCGCCGGAAACGGCCGCACGATCTGAAACGTACGGCCAATGCCGCGCCGGCAAATGCGGTCCGGCGGCAAGCCGTCGATGCGTTCGCCCGCAAACGTGATGGACCCGGCGTCGGGCGGCAATACGCCGGCGATCATGTTGAACAGCGTGGTTTTGCCGGCGCCGTTCGGGCCGATGACCGCGAACACGCCGCCCTCGGCCACCTCGAAGCTGGCGCAGTCGACCGCGACCAGGCCGCGGAAGCGCTTGCTCACACCGTTGACCGACAGGAGCGCGCTCATTTCTTGCGGCTCCCCAAGCCGATCCGTGCGCAGACCCATGGCCACACGCCGTCCGGCAGCGCCGTGATCACCAGCAGCAGGCAGATGCCGTAAAACACCTGCTTGGCGCCCGGTAGATCGATTCCGGCTGCCGCCAGCGCGGCGGTGAGCGTTTCCGCCACCCCGGTCAGCAGGGCGGCGCCGAGGATGGGGCCGAACAGCGTTCCGATACCGCCGACGATCGGGCCGAGGATGATCTCGATTGAGCGCGAAATGTGAAACGTCTGCTCCGGAAACAGGTTGTTGTAATAGAAAGCGTAGATCACGCCGGCAAAAGACGTCATGGCGGCGGAGATCACCACTGCGATCATCTTGTAGTGGAACACGTCGATGCCGGCCGAGCGCGCGGCCTCTTCGTCCTCGCGAATCGCCAGCCAGAAATAGCCGACGCGGCTTTTCAGCAAGGCGCGGCAGCAAACGAATGCGAGCGCGGTCGCAGCCAGTTGGATGTAATAGAACATTACAGGATGGCCACGCATGTGCCAGAGATCGTTGTGGGTAAACTGCGCGACCGGCAGAAACAGCCCGCCCGAGCCCCCGGTCCAGCTCAAATGATCGAAGCCGACGCGCGCGAATTCTGCGACCGCAATGGTCAGGATGGCGAAGTAGACGCCGGCGACGCGAAAGCGGAACGCCAGAAAGCCGATGAAGGCGCTGGCCAAAGCCGCCACCGGCACCGCAACCAAGAGGCCCAGCCACGGACCGATACCGAAATGCACGTAGAGCGAAGCGGCGGTATAGGCGCCGAGCCCGACATAAAGCGCGTGGCCGAGCGACAACTGCCCGGCAAACCCCATCATGATGTTCCAGGCTTGGCCGATATAGGCGAAGTACAAGATCAGAATCAGCACGGCGATCAGGTAGTCGCTGGCCAGCAGCGGCGCGCCAACGAGCGCCACCAGCAGCGCGCCCAGCAAGGCCAAGCCCCGGCGCGGAACCCCTTCGATCAGCGTTGAGATCATGTCGCCCTCTTGCCCATGATGCCTTGCGGGCGGAACAGCAGCACCAGCACGAGGATGCCGAAGGCGAACATGCTCTTGGCCGACGGCGTAAACAGCAATCCGGCCATCGCCTCGGTGAGGCCGATCAAGACGCCGCCGATGAGCGCGCCCGGCATCGAGCCAAGGCCGCCGGTGATGACGATGACGAAGGCGAGCAGCGTATAGGCCGGCCCGACCGCGGGCGTGACGTCGAATATGAGCAGCAGCATGCAACCGGCGGCGCCGACGCAGGCCGCGCCGAGGCCGAAGGTCAGGGCATAGAGATGCTTGACGTCGAGCCCGACCACCAGCGCGCCGGTGTAATTGTCGGCGCAGGCGCGGATCGCAGTGCCGAGCCGGGTGGAGCGGAAGAAGGCAAACAGGGCGGTCGCGACCACGATGGCGGCGAGGCCGGCATAAAGCTTGGTCGCGTCGACAATCAGCGCGCCAATCTGGAAACTGTCGAAGGCATAGGAGGCCTGCACGTTCTGCGCGTCAGGACCAAAGAAGATCAGCAGCAGATTGACGATGATGATCGCCACCGCGACCAGCAGCAGGAACTGGCTGTACTCGGGCCGGGTGATGAACGGATTGATCAGGCGGACCTGCAGCACATAGCCGAAGGCGAACAGCACGGCCGCGATCGGCACCAGCATGATCAGCGGGTCGAGGTGGAAGGCGGTGAACAGCGTCACCGCGATATACATGGCGATGGTCATCATCTCGCCATGGGCGAAATTGACCACGCGCACGACGCCGAAGATCACCGACAGCCCCAAGGCCATCAGCCCATAGACGAGGCCGGTCAGGACCCCGCCGACAGCTACATTGAGATAGACATCTGCCGGCACAGGTCGATCCTAACAACGCAATACTCCCGCCGCGACAGCGGCGGGAGCAATGGGGAACAAGACAAGCCTCAGCCGCGCTTGTCGTAGGGCGTCAGCGGCCATTCCGGTTTGCCGTTGGCCGCTTCCTTCGGCGCAACGGTGATCAGCTTGCCGCCGCGGTTCTGGATGCCGCCGCCAATGATCTTGTCGTTCTGGCCCTTGGCATCGAACTGGATGCCGGGGCCGATGGTGACATTATCCTTGATGTCGGTTTTGCGGATGGCGTCCGCGAGCGCCTTCGGATCGGTGGAGCCGGCGCGCTTGTAGGCGTCGGCGGCGATCAGCAGCGCCTCGAAGGTGTAGACGTGGTTGACGTTCATGTTGACGCCGGGATGCGCGTTGGCGAGCGCCGCGTCGAGCTGTTTCGACAATTTCTTGTTCGGATCGTACCAGGGCGCGAAGCTGAGAGGCCCGTCGGAAAGCTTGCTCAGGGTCTTGAGATACTGGTCCTCGTACCAGCCCGGGCCCATGCTCATGACCGCCATCGGCGTCCAGCGCTGCTTGACCATTTCGCGCGTGAGCAGGATGGCGTCGTTGAGTCGGCTGACCATCAAGAGCGCGTCGGCGCCGGTCGCCTTGGCTTTCGAGATTTCCACCGACAGGTCGCGCGCCGCCGGATCGTAGGCGATGGTCTCGACGATCTTGTAAGGCATGTCGAACTTGGGCATCACCGCGCCGATACCGCCCTTCATCGCGGTGCCGAAGGTATCGTTGACGTGCATGAACACCGCGGTCTTCGGCGCCGCACCAACCTCCGCGAAGATCTGTTTCTGGTCGATGAAGGCGTCGCGCAGGATCATGCCGGCGGTCGGGAAATTACGGAACACGAACTTGTAGCCCTGCTCCGTGATCGGCGGCGCGGCGGCGATGTTGATCACATAGGGGATGCCCTTCTGCTCGGCGACCTGAGCGATCGCGGAGCTCTGCCCGGAATCGAAGGCACCCACCAGAAGCTGCGCGCCCTCGCCGATCAGTTTCTCGGCGCGCGCGCGCGCGACATCGACGTTGGTCTCGGTGTCGGCGCTCATGAGCTGCAGCGACGGCATACCAAGGTCTTTAAGCACCCCGGCCGTAATATCGACGCCGCGCTGGCAATCCTGGCCGATGCCGGCCTGATAACCGGAACGCGGCAGCAGCACGCCGACTTTAAGGGCGGCGCCTTGCGCGCGTACGATCGAGAAAGGCGCGGTGCCGGCGACAAAGGCGGCGCCCAGCCCGGCGTTGAAGGTGCGGCGGCTGACGCGCGCCATCTTTGATTGCGATTTGCGTTTCATTGACTGTCCTCCTGGCCCAGCACACGGCCGTTGCTGCGATGATGCCGGATTATTAGCAGCTTTAACAGGCTCGAAAAGCGGCACAGTCGGGTACCGCCATTCAACCCGCAAACGCCCGCTCCACCGCCGCCGCGATGCGCAGCAGGCGATGGTCGTGGCCGTTGCGCGCGACCAGCATCAAGCCGGTTGGCAAACCGCCTTCGCGCGGCAGTGGCAGCGAGACCGCGCAACAATCGAAGAAATTCCAGATCGCGGTGTTGCGCAGCAGCATGGCGTTCTTGCGCGCGAAGACATCCGGCGGCGCCAATTCCTCGATGGTCGGCGCGACGATCGGCGTAGTCGGCATGACCAGCACGTCGATATCGACGAGCCGCGCATCCATCTCGGCGATCAGCGCGGCGCGCTCGTTCACCATCTCGATATAGTCGGCCGCGCTGATGCCACGCGCCCGCTCGAGCCGCGTGCGCACATTCTGATCGATCGCGGCGCCGCGCCGGCCGAGCCGGTCGCGATGCAGCGTGAACGCTTCCGCCGGCTGCACGCCGCCGCGGCTGTTGACCCGGGTCATGCCGTCGAGCAGCGGCAGCTTCTCGTTCGATAGCCGGCAGCCGGTGTGTTCCAGGACGTCGATGGCCTGCGGAAACCGTTTGGCGACCGTCTCGTCCAGATTTTCCAAGGGCATGCCTTGCGCGATGCCGACCCGCAAGTTCGCGAGCGGTGCCGGCTCAAGCGGCATCCATTCATCGCCCGCCATGATCGCGTCGGCTTTGGCGACATCCGCGACGTTGCGCGCGATCGGCCCGATCGAATCGATGCTTTGCGACAATGGAAAGGCGCCCGCGGTGGAAATGCGCTGCCGGCTCGGCTTGAAGCCAACGACGCCGCAGAGCGCGCCAGGAACGCGGGTCGAGCCGCCGGTGTCGCTGCCGATGGCGATCTCGCACATGCCGTCGGCTACCGCCACCGCGCCGCCCGAGGTCGAGCCGCCGGGAATGCGCTTGCGGTCGGCCGGATTGCCCGGCGTGCCGTAATGCGGATTGATGCCGACGCCGGAAAAGGCGAATTCGGTCATGTTGGTCTTGGCGACAATGACAGCGCCGCCGGCGCGCAAAGCATGCACCACCGGCGCGTCGGCAGTGGCCGGCTTGCCTTCCTCCTCCAGCACTTTCGAGCCGGCGCGGGTGACTTCGCCGGCGACGTCGAACAAATCCTTGATGGTGAGGATGGCGCCATCGAGCGGGCCGAGCGAAATGCCGTCGCGCATGCGCGCATCGGCGGCGTCCGCGGCGGCGCGTGCCGCGTGCCGATAGACCGTGAGGCAGGCGCGCATGCCCTCGCCGCGCAGGTCGTCGATGCACATCAGCGCGGCGTCGAGCCGCTCGCGAGCTGAAATTCCGGTCATGCCTTCAGTCCACCTTTCTGTTCGACAAAGCGCGCGATCCCATCGACGCCCTTGCCCTCGCGTAAATTCGTGAACACGAAGGGCCGCGCCCCGCGCATTTTTTTCGCGTCGCGTTCCATTACCTCGAGCGAGGCGCCGACGTAAGGCGCGAGATCGATTTTGTTGATAACCAAGAGATCGGAGCGCGTGATGCCGGGCCCGCCTTTCGACGGGATCTTGTCGCCGGCGGCGACGTCAATCACGTAGATGGTGAGATCGGCGAGCTCGGGGGAAAACGTGGCGGCCAGATTGTCGCCGCCGGATTCGATCAGCACCAGGTCGAGATCGGGAAACTTGGCGCGCATGTCGGCGACCGCGGCGAGATTGATCGAGGCGTCCTCGCGGATCGCGGTGTGCGGGCAGCCGCCGGTTTCCACGCCGGCGATGCGGTCGGGGCTCAGCGCACCCGAACGCACCAGGTATTCGGCGTCCCATTTGGTGTAGATATCGTTGGTAATGGCGGCGATTTCGTATGCGCCGCGCAGCTTTTTGCAGAGCGCATCCATCAGCGCGGTCTTGCCGGAGCCGACCGGACCGCCAATGCCGACGCGCAATGGTCCATGAGGATTGGGCCCGCGGGGGTGTTTCATCGGGCGACTTTCTCTTTCCGCTGGCGTCCGCGCAAGCGTCATCGCCCGTATTCTTTGCGGCGCCGGGGACGCCGTTTTCCAATTCCATCCTCCTTCCCGTCCGAAGACGGGGCGATGGAGCGCCGGGAGGCGCCAGGGGTTTGCGAGACCCCTTTAGGCGAGCCTTGCGATCGGCCCGCCTGCACGCCCACGGCCCTCCCCCGGTTACCCGGGGTGACCGCTTCGGGGCGTGCGCGCCCAGTGACGTAGGGCGCAGCGCCTCCCGGCGCTCCACCTTGGCCACCTCCCTGCCCCTCGCGGGACGGCGCTCGAGACGCCGCCCCGGCGAGCGACAGGGAACACGGCTGGGTTATATTCCTATTAGGAATAAAGTCAAGATCGGAACAGCCGGGTGTACTGCGTCTCGTGCCGCGCGCTGGCGAGGTCGGCGCGGAAGGCGGCGCTGCCGATGTCGTCGAGCTTGGTGCCGAGCGCGCGCCGCGCTGTGACGGCGACCACGGCTTCGAGCGCGGCCAGCACGCGCAGGCCGTCGCTTTGCCCGAGCGGGATCAGCCGCACGCCGGCGGACACCCAATTGGCCGCAACGGCTTGCAGGAAACCAGCGAGCGCCGGCTCGCCGGCGATGCCGTGGCCGCTGGCGGCGACCGCCACCGCGACCGGATAGGCGACCGGCCCGTCCCACACCGCCTTGAGCCGGTCGAGCGCGGCGCAGGGCCAGGCGGCGCGCGCGGCCTCGACGAAGGCGTTGCCTTGCGCGGTCGTCTCCAGATGGCGTTCCTTCGAGGGCGCGAAAGCGGCGGCAAGCTCGGCGACCGTCCGCAGCGCCTTGTCGTCGCCGCCTTCGGCCGCGCGATACGCGTGCGCAAACAATATCGCGTCGCAGAAGCCGCCGCCGTCGGTCAGCATCACGCCGAGCCAGGCCGTCAGCGTCTCGGCGTCCTTGATGTCGCCGGCTTCGACCGCCCATTCGATACCGCTCGAATAAGAGAAGGCGCCGACCGGAAACGCCGGCGAGAGCCAGGCCATGAGGCGGTAGAGCGACGCCGGGGCAAGATCAGAATTCCGTTCATCCCCGCGCAAGCGGGAATCCAGTTCTTTCTTACCTGTGGCCCTGGGTCCCCGCTTGCGCGGGGACGAACGGTGGAGGAGCGCTGCGCGCTTCTTACGCGCCATGATCATGCCCGTGATGCTCATGCGCGGGCGCGGCGGCTTCCGGATCGAACGGCGCTTCGAGCGGCTCAAGATGCGCCCCCAAGCCGCGCAGCATGTCCTCCAGCACGTGGTCGCGCCTGATGCGGATTTTATCGCCGACGATCTGCACGTCGGTGTGGCGGTTGCCGAGATGCCAGGCGAGCCGCACGGTGTCTAGCGCGCTGCCGGCGCAGACCTCGACCAGTTTCTCCGGTTCGCCCGCCACCAGCACGAGCGAGCCATCATCGAGCACCAGGCCGTCGCCGTCGCGCAGCACGACCGGCTTCTCGAAATCGAGCAGGAATGCGGTGCCTTTCTCCGCCTTCAGCACGATGCGCCGCCGATGGCGGTCGCCGGCATCGAGCACGACGCGGTCGCGCGCGGTGCCGGCGTCCCATGCGCCGTGCGGCTTGATGGCAGTCACGCGTTGCACGTTTGTCCTATGCTCGAGGGCTCACCGCCGGTCGATCGTCTCGGGCGTGATGATTTCGGCTTTGCGTTCGGCCACGAAGTCGGCGCCGGCCGCACGCCACGCCTTGAAATGCGGCGTCTCGAGATGGCGCGCCAACGCCTCGCGCGAGTCCCAGCGCTCGACCAGCACCATGTGCGCGGGGTCGGTGACGCTCTGGTGCATGTCGTAGCTGATGCAGCCGTCTTCCTTGACGGTTTCGGCAACGCAGGCGCACGCCGCGGCGATGGCCTTGTCGGCCGTGCCCGGTTTCACGCGCAATTCGGCGATGACATAGATCACGGACGTTTCCTTTCCCGGTTTCACCGAGGCCGTTTTAGAACAGGAAATACCGCTGCGCCATCGGCAGGACTTCGGCCGGCGCGCAAATGAGCAAATCGCCGTCGGCGCGCACCTCGTAGGTTTCCGGATCGACCTCGATATTCGGCGTGGCGTCATTGTGGATCATGTTCTTCTTGCCGATGGTGCGGGTCTTTTCCACCGCGACGAATTGTTTCTCGACGCCGAGCTTCGATCGCAGACTGCTCTTGGCTACCGCTTTCGACACGAATACCAGCGAGGAGGCCGTGCGCGCCTTGCCGAAGGCGCCGAACATCGGCCGGTAGTGCACCGGCTGCGGCGTCGGGATCGAGGCGTTGGGATCGCCCATCTGGGCGGCGACGATGCTGCCGCCTTTGATCACGATCTCCGGCTTGACGCCGAAGAAGGCCGGCGCCCACAGCACCAGGTCGGCGAGCTTGCCCTTCTCGACCGAGCCGATGTGTTTCGACACGCCATGCGCGATCGCCGGGTTGATGGTGTATTTGGCGACATAGCGCTTGACGCGCGCATTGTCGTTGTCGCCCTTCTCTTGCTTCAGACGTCCGCGCTGCTTCTTCATCTTGTCGGCAGTCTGCCAGGTGCGGATGATGACTTCGCCCAGCCGCCCCATGGCCTGGCTGTCCGACGACATCATGGAGAGCGCGCCGAGGTCGTGCAGGATATCCTCGGCGGCGATGGTCTCCTTGCGGATGCGGCTTTCGGCGAAAGCCAGATCCTCGGCGATCGACGGATCGAGGTGGTGGCACACCATCAGCATGTCGAGATGCTCGTCGATGGTGTTGCGGGTGAACGGCCGCGTCGGATTGGTCGAGGACGGCAGCACGTTCTTGAGGCCCGCCACCTTGATGATGTCGGGCGCATGACCGCCGCCGGCGCCCTCGGTGTGGAAGGCGTGGATAGTGCGGCCCTTGAACGCCTTGATCGTGTCCTCGACGAAGCCGGATTCGTTGAGCGTGTCGGTGTGAATCATCACCTGCACGTCGTATTTGTCCGCCACAGAAAGACAGCAATCGATCGCGGCCGGCGTGGTGCCCCAGTCCTCGTGCAGCTTGAGCGCACAGGCGCCGGCCTTGATCATTTCCTCGAGCGCGGCCGGCCGCGAGGCATTGCCTTTGCCGGCGAAGCCGAGGTTCACCGGGAACGCGTCCGCCGCCTGGATCATGCGGCCGAGATGCCAAGGCCCAGGCGTGCAGGTGGTCGCATTGGTGCCGGCGGCGGGCCCGGTGCCGCCGCCGAGCATGGACGTGACGCCCGACATCAGCGCCTCGTCGACCTGCTGCGGGCAAATGAAATGGATGTGGGTATCGAAGCCGCCGGCGGTGAGGATTTTTCCTTCGCCCGCGATGATCTCGGTGCCGGGGCCGATGACGATGGTGACGCCCGGCTGGATATCGGGATTGCCGGCCTTGCCGATCGACGCGATGCGGCCTTCCTTGATACCGACGTCGGCTTTGACGATGCCCCAATGGTCGAGGATCAGCGCGTTGGTGATGACGGTGTCGACCGCGCCCTGCTTGTTGGTCGCCTGCGACTGGCCCATGCCGTCGCGGATCACCTTGCCGCCGCCGAACTTCACCTCCTCGCCGTAGACGGTGAAATCCTTTTCGACCTCGACGATGAGATCGGTATCCGCTAACCGCACGCGGTCGCCGGTGGTGGGACCGAACATGTCCGCATAGGCCGCGCGTTTCATGGTGATCGGCATGGCGTTGTCCCCGCAGTTCACAGTCCTGAAATTTCTACGCTTGCCTCACACGCCAAGGTGGATAGGCTTACCTCCAGGTCACCCATCTTCGGCTCACGCCGGACACGGATGGCCGCCATGACCGGAGCGGGCATGGGACGTGGGTGCTGCTTGCAGTATTCGTGGTCCATGTTTGCCGGCCCTGGCTCTCAGTAACTGGGTACCGGATGGCGCGCTCACGCGTGCGGCCCGGAAATGGATCCGAGAGCTTGTGACGGGCAGACGACGGTCTGCCCGTTATGGCTTTTGGGACCCCGGTTCATCAAAGCTTCCCCATCACATCCTGACGGAAACCGTAGATCGTCCGCTTGCCGGCGAGCGCGACCAGCGTGACCGCGCGCGTCTGCCCCGGCTCGAAGCGCACCGCAGTGCCGGCCGCGATGTCGAGCCGCATGCCGCGCGCTTTTTTGCGTTCGAATTTCAGCGCCGGATTGGTCTCGAAGAAATGGTAGTGCGAGCCGACCTGGATCGGCCGGTCGCCCGAGTTGGCGACGGTAAGCGTCACCGTCTTGCGGCCGGCGTTGAGCGTGATGTCGCCGTCCTTGATGAACATTTCGCCTGGGATCATCCGATCGCTCCAGTGAACAAGCCGGCGCCGATCACCACGCACACCGCGCCGGCGATACGCACGAGCGGCCGCATCTGCGCGCGCTGCATCGTGAGTGCAAAGCCGATGCCGAGCGCGTGCAACGTCGCGGTGGCGAGTGCAAATCCCGCCATATATTCAGCGCCGCTCACCGTTTCGGCCACCTCGCTGCCGTGCGCGTGGCCATGCAGCAGCGCGAACACGGCAATGATCGCCGCACCGGCTGCGACCGGCAGATCGACCGCCAGCGCCACCAGCAGGCCGAGCGCGACCACGGAAGCAAGAATGCCCGGTTCGACCAACGGCACGGCGATATGCGCCATGCCAAGCGCAGCCCCGGCCAGCAATACGCCGACAAAGGCGCATGGCCACACCCACAGTGCGCGGCCGCCCTTGAGCGCGGCCCAAAGGCCGACCGCGATCATGACCGCCATGTGATCGAGCCCTGAAAGCGGATGCGCGAGGCCGGCCGCGAACGAGGCGGCCGAGTCATGACCGACATGGGCGAAGGCAGGGCTCGCGCCGAGCATGAGAAGCGTGACGATCGGAAAACTTTTCTTCATCGTTCGGGTCCTTTCAACGGATCGGATTGTGTACCGTGACGAGCTTGGTGCCGTCGGGAAACGTCGCCTCCACCTGGATGTCGTGGATCATCTCGGGGATGCCATCCATCACCTGCGCGCGCGTGAGTACATGGGCGCCGTCACGCATCAGATCGGCGACGCTTTTGCCGTCGCGCGCGCCCTCCAGGATGAAATCGCTGATCAACGCCACCGCCTCCGGATGGTTGAGCTTGACGCCGCGCTCGAGCCGGCGGCGCGCCACTATCGCGGCCATGGCGATCAGCAGCTTGTCCTTCTCGCGCGGCGTCAAGTTCATTGCAGCCTCAATTCAACCACAGCCGCGGCACGCCCGCGTTGAGCGCCGCCAACACGGCGATCAGATCGTGGCGCAGAGCGGCGCCGTCCTTGGCGCAGAGCCGGGCCACCGCAATGCCGTTCCACGCCGAGATACCGACCTCGCCGGCAAACCGTTCGGCGAGCGAGCGCACGGCATTGAGCGTCGCGTCATCGCCGGGCGCGACCAGCAGGGTGGCGATGGCGATGCCGCCCGCGGCGCAAGCGGCCTGGCCAAGCTTAGCGGCGATATCGCTATCGAGCCGCGCACTATCGGCAAAGATAAGCTTGCCGGCGCGGCGCACGCGCCAGCGATCGGTAAAGAAGCCCTGCTGCATCGCCTCGCCCATGGCAGAGCGCCCGAACACCATCGCTTCCGCCATGAGCAGCGAGGCTCCGTCGGCAAGGTCCACATCGATGCGGCGCGCGAGACGGGCACGGTCGAACAGGATCGTTTCCTGCGGCAGCCAGGCGAGCTGCGCGCCCTCGCCGATGTCGAGCTTGACGTCCATTTCGGCGTCCGGCCCGGTCGAGCGATAGATTTTTTCCGCCGCCGCGCTGCCGGCGATCAGGCGCGCGCCCTCGCCCACCGCGATGTCCAGCGCGAAGCGGTCGCCGCCGGTCATGCCGCCGCCGGTATTGACGATCACCGCCTCCAACTCACCGCCCGTGGTATTGGGGAAGCGCACGCGCAGCGAGCCGTCCTCGTGCACGCGGGTGCGCCGCGTGCGGCCGGCATGCACGGCTACGCCGAGCGCGATGTGTCCGCTCGCGCGGTTGGCGGCGAAAATTTCAGCGTTACTGTGCAAAGCTGCGGCCATCCTGACGCCTGTTCCCCCTACTGTCACACGTGCGTACGCTCGACTCAAATCGCCAGCGCCCGCTTGAGCGCGCCCTCGTCCATCGTTGCCCGGTCGCAGGAATAGACAATCGCGCCGCGGTCCATGACCACCAGATGGTCGCCGAGCTCCTGCGCGAAGTCGAGATATTGCTCGACCAGCACGACGGCCATCTCCTTCAGGCCGCGCAGGTAGGAAATGGCGCGGCCTATATCTTTGATAATCGAGGGCTGGATGCCCTCGGTCGGCTCGTCGAGCAGAAGCAAGCGCGGCCGCATCACCAGCGCGCGGCCGATCGCCAGTTGCTGCTGCTGGCCGCCGGACAAGTCGCCGCCGCGCCGGCCGAGCATGCTGTTGAGCACCGGGAACAGCGAGAACACGTCGTCGGGCACCGAGCGCTGGTCGCGCGGCAGCGGCGCAAAGCCGGTCTCCAGGTTTTCCTCCACCGTGAGCAGCGGGAAAATCTCGCGCCCTTGCGGCACATAGGCGATCCCGCGGCGCGCGCGCTCGACGGTGGAGAGCCTGGTGATGTCGTGGCCTTCGAACGTGATGGTGCCGCCGCTCACCGGGCGCTGGCCGACCAGCGCGCGCAGCAGGCTGGTCTTGCCGACGCCGTTGCGGCCGAGCACGCAGGTCACCTGGCCGGGCGCGGCCTTGAGCGAGATGCCGCGCAGCGCCTGCGCCGCGCCGTAGTGCAGATCGATGTTGGTCGCTTCGAGCATAGGTCAGCGTCCCAAATAAACTTCGACCACGCGCTCGTTCTGCGAGACCTGGTCGATCGAGCCTTCCGCCAGCACCGAGCCTTCATGCAGGCAGGTCACCTTGACGCCGAGCTCGCGCACGAAGGCCATGTCGTGCTCGACCACGACCACGGTCTTGGTCCGGTTGATTTCCTTGAGCAGATCGGCGGTCTGCATGGTCTCGGTATCGGTCATGCCGGCGACCGGCTCGTCCACCAGCAGCAACTTCGGCTCCTGCGCCAGCAACATGCCGATTTCCAGCCACTGCTTCTGCCCGTGCGACAGGCTGCCGGCCACGCGCGAGCGCACGCCTTTTAGGCGGATCGTGTCGAGCACCTCGTCGATGCGCTTCTCTTGCGGCGCCGACGACTGCCACAGCAGCGTGGTGCGCACGCGCCGGTCGTTCTTGAGCGCCAGCAGCAGATTGTCCTCCACCGTGTGCATCTCGAAGACGGTCGGCTTCTGGAACTTGCGGCCGATGCCGAGTTCGGCGATTTGCGTTTCGTCCAGCTTGGAAAGGTCGTAGGCGCCTTCCTCGAAGAACACGTCGCCGGAGTCGGGCCGGGTCTTGCCGGTGATCACGTCCATCATGGTGGTCTTGCCGGCGCCGTTCGGCCCGATAATAGCGCGCATCTCGCCCGGCTCGACGACGAACGACAATTCGTTGAGCGCCTTGAAGCCGTCGAACGACACGCTGATGCCGTCGAGGTAAAGCAGCGCGGATGTGGTTTGCTTATCCAACGGGATGTCGATCATGACGCCCTACTCCGCCGCGTGCGGCGCCGCCGCTGGCAGCGCGCCGTCATCTTTGTCGAGGCGGTTGGCGCGCCAGTAATAGTAGGTGCCGATGATGCCGCGCGGCATCAGCAAGGTGGTGCCGATGAAGAGGCCGCCCAGCATGAACAGCCAGTAGGGCGCCAGAACGCCGGAGGTGAAATAAGTCTTGGCGTAGTTGACCACGAAGGCGCCGAGCACCGCGCCGGTGAGCGTGCCGCGGCCCCCGACCGCGACCCAGATCACCGCTTCGATCGAATTGCCGGGCGCGAATTCGCTCGGATTGATGATGCCGACTTGCGGCACATAAAGCGCGCCGGCGACACCCGCCATGCAGGCCGACAGCGTGAACACGAACAGCTTGTAGTTCTCGACCCGATAGCCGAGGAAGCGCGTGCGCGATTCCGCGTCGCGCACCGCCACCAGCACTTTGCCGAATTTCGAGGTGACGATGGCGCGGCAGATCAGGAAGCCGAGAGCGAGCGCAATGCAGGATAGGACCAGGAGCGCATTGCGCGTGGTCTCCGCCTGCACGTTGAAGCCGAGGATATCCTTGAAGTCGGTCAGCCCGTTGTTGCCGCCGAAGCCGAAATTGTTGCGGAAGAAGCCGAGCAGCAAGGCGTAGGTCATCGCCTGGGTGATGATCGACAGATAAACGCCGGTGACGCGGCTGCGGAAGGCGAACCAGCCGAATACGAAAGCGAGCAGGCCCGGCACCAGCAGCACCATCAGCGCCGCGTAGGCGAAATGCTGGAAGCCGTACCAGTAGAGCGGTAGCTCCGGCCAATTCAGGAACACCATGAAGTCGGGCAGGATCGGATTGGCGTAGACGCCGCGGGTGCCGATCTGCCGCATCAGATACATGCCCATGGCATAGCCGCCGAGCGCGAAGAAGGCGCCGTGGCCGAGCGAGAGGATGCCGGCATAGCCCCAGATCAAGTCGATCGAGAGCGCCAGCAGCCCATAGCAGATGTATTTCCCGAACAGCGCGACCAGATAGGTCGATACGTGCAGGCCCGATGCCGGCGGCACCAGCAGATTCATCACCGGAATGGCGATGGCGAACGCGCCAAGCAGCACCAGGAAGACCCGGGCGCCACGGTCGAGCAGACGGGTGAGCGGAAACGCGCCCATCACGCCTCCACCGCCCTGCCCTTGAGCGCGAACATGCCGCGCGGGCGCTTCTGGATGAACAAGATGATGAATACGAGAATGGCGATCTTGCCGAGCACGGCACCGGCAAAGGGCTCGAGGAACTTATTGGCAATGCCGAGCGTGAGCGCGCCGACCAGCGTGCCCCAAAGATTGCCGACACCGCCGAACACCACCACCATGAAGCTGTCGATGATGTAGCCCTGACCGAGATTGGGGCTGACGTTGTCGATCTGCGACAGCGCGACGCCGGCGATGCCCGCGATGCCGGAGCCGAGCCCGAAGGTAAGCGCGTCGATGCGGGCAGTGCGGATGCCCATGGCGGCCGCCATGGCGCGGTTCTGCGTCACCGCGCGCATCTCGAGGCCGAGCCGGGTGAAGCGCAGCATGGCGAGCAGCGCCACGAACACCATCAGCGTGAAGACGATGATCCACATCCGGTTATAGGTGATGGTGATGCCGCCGAGATCGAAGGCGCCGCTCATCCAGGACGGATTGCCGACGTCCTTGTTGGTCGGCCCGAAAATGGTGCGCACGCCCTGCTGCAGGACCAGCGACAGGCCCCAGGTGGCGAGCAAGGTTTCCAGCGGCCGCCCGTAAAGAAAGCGGATGATGGTGCGCTCAATGATGACTCCGGCGCCGCCGGCGATCAGGAAGGCGAGCGGAAGAGCGATGGCAAGCGAATAGTCGAACAGCGCCGGATTCCTCGTGCGGATCAGTTCCTGCACGAAGAATGTCGTATAGGCGCCGAGCATCACCATCTCGCCGTGCGCCATGTTGATGACGCCCATCACGCCGAAGGTGATGGCTAGGCCGATCGCCGCCAGCAGGAGTACCGAGCCGAGCGAGAGCCCGTACCAGGCGTTCTGCACTTCGCTCCAGATCGCCAGCGTGGTTTTGATCTTGCCACTGGCCGCGAGCGCCGCCTTGCGCACATCGGCCGGCTGGTCCGCCGGCAAACCGTCGATCAGGCCGAGCGCATCCTGATCGCCGCGGTCGCGGATGACCGCGATGGCGGCGATCTTGTCGGCCTGGCTGCTGTCCTCGGACGTCAAGACGATGGCGGCGCGCGCCTGGATCATCGCCCTTTTCACCCGCAGGTTGGTTTCCGCGGCCAGCGCCTTGTCGAGCGCCGGCAGGACACTGGCCGCGCGCGATTTGAACACTGCTTGCGCTGCGTCGTAGCGCCGGTTGGGATCGGCGGCCATCAGGGTCAGCCCGCCGATCGCCGCTTCGACCACGCCACGCAAGCGGTTGTTGAGCCGGACCGCGTCGATATCGTCGGGTGGCGCGCCCTCGGCCGGCTTGCCGGTCGCGGCGTCGAGCAGCTTGTCGTCCTTGGCCTTGATGAAGACTTTCTTGTCCTTGGCGCTGAACAGCAGCCGCGACTCTTGCAGCGCCTCGATCAATGGCCCCGCCAACGGGCTGCCGCTTGCCACGACCGCGTTGACCGCATCCGCGGTGTCGCTGAAATCGTCGGTGGTGAAGCCGGCCAGCGCGTCCTCGTAGGGGTCGGCATGGGCAAACCCTGCGCCGGCGGCAAGCAAGCCCAGGACGAATACGAGCGCTATGATGCGATCGTAGAGAGCACGCATTGCATTCATTCCCGGCATCATTTTCTTACGCATGATCTTTTTCGAAAACCGGTTCCCTCTTGTCGGGATCATGCGGCATTGTTTTTGTTTGGAGGCGGCGGCTGTCCGCCGCCTCCATGGATGTCATCGGTCAGGTCCGTGGTCGGCGCGGCGGCGTCAGGACGCCCCGCCGCATTTCTTGGTGACCTTGTTGTAGTTGCCGCACTTCAGGGTCACCCAATCGGCTTCCAGATCCTTCGAGCCGGGCAGATACGGCGACCAGGCAGCGCCCGGAACCAGACCCTTGGTCTTCCACACCACGTCGAACTGGCCGTCGCCGCGAACTTCGCCTACGAAAACCGGCTTGGTGATGTGATGGTTCGGCAGCATGGTGGAGGTACCGCCAGTCAGGTTCGGCGCGGTGGTGCCGGGCAACGCGGCGATCACCTTGTCGGCGTCGGTCGATTTCACCTTTTCAACCGCCTTCACCCACATGGCGAAGCCGATGACGTGGGCTTCCATCGGGTCGTTGGTCGTGCGTTTCGGGTTCTTCGTATAAGCCTGCCACTTCTTGATGAACTCGGCATTGGCCGGGGTCTTGATCGATTCGAAGTAGTTCCAGGCGGCGAGATGACCGATCAACGGCTTGGTATCGAGGCCAGCGAGTTCTTCTTCACCGACCGAGAATGCCACCACCGGAATATCGGTCGCCTTGACGCCCTGGTTGCCGAGTTCCTTGTAGAACGGCACGTTGGCGTCACCGTTGATGGTGGAGACCACCGCGGTCTTCTTGCCGGCCGAGCCGAACTTCTTGATGTCCGACACGATCGTCTGCCAATCGGAATGTCCGAACGGCGTGTAGTTGATCATGATGTCTTCTTCCTTGACGCCCTTCTGCTTCAGATAGGCCTCAAGAATCTTGTTGGTGGTGCGCGGATAGACGTAGTCGGTGCCCGCGAGCACCCAGCGCTTCACCGAACCGCCTTCCTTGCTCATCAGATAGTCGACGGCGGGGATGGCCTGCTGGTTGGGCGCGGCGCCGGTGTAGAACACGTTGCGCTCGCTCTCCTCGCCCTCGTATTGCACCGGATAGAACAGGATCGAATTGAGCTCCTTGAACACCGGCAGCACCGACTTGCGCGACACCGAGGTCCAGCAGCCGAACACTGCTGCGACCTTGTCCTTGGAGATCAGTTCGCGCGCCTTTTCGGCGAACAGCGGCCAGTTCGAGGCCGGATCGACCACGACGGCTTCGAGTTTCTTGCCGAGCACGCCGCCCTTCTTGTTCTGCTCGTCGATGAGGAACAGCATCGTGTCCTTCAGCGTCGTTTCGCTGATGGCCATGGTGCCGGAGAGGGAGTGGAGGATGCCGACTTTGATGGTGTCCTCGGCCTTGACGGGTTGGACTGCCGCCGCGGCGGCAAAAGTCAGTCCCGCGACGGCGGACAGCCACCGACGGGCATTCGGTCGCTTGGCGACCGTCCGAATTGTGTTGAGCATGAGCGAAGTCCCCTGCGTTTGACGCGCGCGATGAAGCCCGGCGGCATTTCTGCGCATGACGGAGTTCGCAAAGCCTGTGCCAAGGCCGCGAATAGCCCCTAAAGCATTGGAAAACCGATAGGTTTGTTAGTTACCCTGTGGATTGCCTAATTTACAGGCTCAGGCTCGTGATTAAATAATAAGCAGCCTGCCGTAGATTCCCTCAGGCGCAAACAAGTCTCCGCAGAGCCTCGCTTACCAAGGCTCGTAGCCGCTTGGCTGGCACGTCGATCTGCACTTTGGCGCGATCGACATGCCCCAAGACGCCTAAATGCTGACCAAGCTTCCGGTACCCCGCCATCGACCATATGGGCCCGCCTGAAAGCTTCGGACGGGCTCGACCAACTTCCATTCAAGGCGTTAATCGACCAAATGAAGCGCGACGAAAAGTGCCGGGTGAAGGCATGCGGTTGCGAACGCGTATCGTCGAAAGGCCCGCCCTTCCCTGACGCGGGTTCGCGCGCCAAATCCTTGCGACGGCGATCGGCCGCGTCAGCCTTGACCGCCTAGGCCACTACCTAGTTTAAGACCCGCACGCGAACAAAGGAGCTTCCCAGCATGCCGGAACAGAAAACCGGGCTCATCGTCACCGCCCACCCCGGCGATTTCGTCTGGCGCGCGGGCGGCGCCATCGCGCTGCACGCCAAGCGCGGCTATCGGGTCAAAATCGTCTGCATGTCGTTCGGCGAGCGCGGCGAAAGCCAGTTCGCCTGGAAGGAGCCGGGCGCGACGCTGGAAAAGGTCAAGGCCGGGCGCAAGGACGAGGCCGAGCGCGCCGCCAACCTGCTCGGTGCCGAGATCGAGTTCTTCGATTGCGGCGACTATCCGCTCAAACTCAACGAGCAGCATTTCGACCGCATGGTCGACATCTATCGCGAGACCAACCCCGCCTTCGTGCTCACGCACGCGCTCGAGGACCCGTACAACTTCGACCATCCCAACGCCGCCCATTTCGCGCAGGAGACCCGCGTGGTGGCGCAGGCCATGGGCCACAAGCCGGGCGCCAAGTACAAATATTCCGCGCCGCCGGTGTACCTGTTCGAGCCGCACCAGCCGGAGCAGTGCAACTTCAGGCCCGACCTCATTCTGAAGATCGATGAGGTGTGGGAGCAGAAATACGAGGCGTTCCAGATTCTCGCCGCGCAGAAGCACCTGTGGGGTTATTACGAACGGGTCGCGCTCAACCGCGGCGTCCAGGGATCGCGCAACACCGGCATCCCGATGACTTACGGCGAGGCCTACCAGACCTTGTTCCCGCGCGTCGTTACCGACGCACTCGGCTGATCGCGGAGGAAAGACCATGAAACCCGTCGTCGTCCGCAACATCAAGCGCGCCGATTCGAACGCCGTCGGCACCATGGCCGCGCTCGGCGTCGCCACCGTGCACGAGGCGCTCGGGCGCAGCGGCCTGATGAAGCCCTACCTGCGGCCGATCTGGGCGGGCGCGCAGATCGCCGGCCCCGCCGTCACGATCCTGGCGCAGCCCGGCGACAACTGGATGATCCACGTCGCGGTCGAGCAATGCCAGAAGGGCGACGTCGTGGTGCTCGGCTGCACCGCCGACAACACCGACGGCATGTTCGGCGAATTGCTGGCAACCTCGCTGCATGCACGCGGCGTGAAGGGCCTGATCATCGACGCCGGCTGCCGCGACGTGAAGGCGCTGCACGAGATGGGCTTCCCGGTCTGGTCGAGGGCGATCTCGGCCAAGGGCACCGTGAAGGCGACGCTTGGCGCGGTGAACGTCCCAGTGGTCTGCGCCGGGGTGAACGTGGAGCCCGGCGACGTCGTCGTCGCGGACGACGACGGCGTGGTGATCGTGCCGAAAAAGCTCGCGGTCGAGGTGGCGCAGAAGGCGCAGAAGCGTTTCGACGACGAGGACGGCAAGCGCACGAAGCTCGCCTCCGGTGTGCTCGGCCTCGACATGTACAACATGCGCGAGGGGCTGGCGAAAGCGGGACTGCGTTATGTCGACAATCCGGAAGACGTCTAGGCGCCGCCCGTCACGATCGCCGAGCGCAACAGCAGTTTAAATAATGTGCAAGTTTTTGGTTTGAGCGACGCTGCCGGCGCCCGCGGCTTCGACGCCATTCGTGCACTGCGACGATTCGCCAAATCGACTTGAAAGCAATTCATCTCTAAGAGGGTTCGTATGCTCGGCGGCGTAAGGATGTCTCGTCATGGCAAAAGCAGCCTCGCACAAGCACCAATCGATCGATCTTCGTCGGATGATGGAACGCCTCGGTGTCGAACCCGCCGGCGGCGTGGTGGCACGCTGGAGTTTGAGCTACGCGGCCGCACTGCAGGGCTGTCAGGCCTGTTCATCGAAAGACGCATGCCGCACCTGGCTTGAGCGCATGCCGACGGCGGTGAACCTCGCCCCGCGCTTCTGCCCGATCGCCGATATCTTGTTCGAAATGCAGGTCGACCAGCCGCCGGTTCCGGCGCACGCCCCTTGCTGAAGCCGCGCTAGGCCGACCGCTGCGAGGGAGGGCGGAATTTGAATGCCGCGATCAGCCCGAGCACGAGCAAGATTACCAGCGCGGCGCCCTGCGCGATCGCGAAATGGGTGTTGACCGGCTCGGGAAAAGGCGGCCCGACTTGCGGCGCCAAGGGATTGAACAGCGCAACTTTCTCGAACGCCTGCACAATCAGAACGAAGACGTTGAACCAAAGCGCAATCAAAGCGGCCACCACGTAGATCCAGCGCCAAGCGCCGGTGAGATGCCGGCCGTAGAGCGCGATCAGCACGATCACCAGCACCACCAGGGAGATGACGCCGACGCCTATGGCCGGCGTAAAGCCCGTGATGGGAAACAAGAAGCCGGTCGCGCTGGTCAATATCGTTGTGGCCAGAAACAGCGCGGTCAAGCCGGCCATGCGCTGCGAGCCGAGCATGCCCAACAGTACGATCAGTCCGCTGGCGATTGCGACGAGGCTGATGACGACGTGCAGCGAGGTAAAGGCGTCGGTCGACATGCCGAGGATCATGACACGACTCCGTTTTACCGGCCTTTCAAGCGCGGCGAGGCAAATGTCGCGCACGATTATGGCAAATACAATACACCCAAGGACTAAGCGCGTTGCCGCCGCTCAGCGATTGCCGTGGCTCCAGGGCGCGATGCGCCGTTCCAGCCATTTCAGCGCCGAGGTTAGCGACACGCCGAGGAACATTAGCAGGATCACCGGCACGAAGGTCTTGTCCATGTCGAAGATGTGGGCGTAGCGCGTGATCATGTAACCGAGCCCGGAGATCGTGGTGTAGAACTCGGCGATCACCACGCCGACCAGGCCACGGCCGATGGCGAGGCGCACGCCGGCGGCGATGTAAGGCAGCGCGAACGGAAACAGCACGTCCTGCCACATCCGCCATTCGTTGGAGCGGAACGAACGCGCCACTTCGAGCATGTTCTTGTCGCATTCGCGCACGCCCTGATAGGTGTTGATCAGCACCGGGAAGACGCAGAACAGGAAGACCACAATAACCTTGGCTTCCATGTAGATGCCAAACCACAGCACCAGGAGTGGCACCAGCGCGACCATCGGGGTCGCGTACATCGCGTTGACCGGTAGATCGAGCGCCCAGTCGACCGGCTTGAAGCGCGCCATCAGGATCGCCAGCGGAACGCCGACCAGGATCGCGATGCCGAGCCCGTAGAACAGGATCAAAAGACTTTCGACCATGTAGTGCTGCAGCTCGCCGGTCACGAAGGTGAGCTGATAGAACGCGACCGCGATCTTCGTGGGATAAGAAAAGAAGATCGGATTGATCATCGGGCCGATCAACTGCCAGACGATGAGGATGAAGGCGAGGAAGCCGTAGCGATAAAGCCGCGGCCGGCGCCAGAGCGGAACCTTGGGCGGCGCGGCGGCCGGCGTATTGGCGGCGAGCGCGCCGGTGTTGATTTCGTTGACCGCGCTCATCGCTTGTTCTCCGTGCCGCGCGAACCCGCGCTATCCTGCGTCACTGCTCGGACGGGCATATCGGCCCTTTCCACTCGCCAAGTTCCTTGATCGCTTCATCGGCGAACGACAGATCGACCAGATCTTCGTATTTCGGCACCTTGCCCTCCGCGATATTGCCGACCTTCTCCATCAGGTTCGCGGTGAAGTTCACGCGCGTCGGGCTAAGACCGCTGTTGGCGTCCCAGATGCAATTCTTGATCATGAAGTCGAGCGCCTGCTCGGCCACCTCCTTCGACTGCTCGGTGTATTTCATGATGATTGGCAGCACCTTGGCGCGGTCGGTGTACATGATGCGCGTCGCCTCGATATTGCCCTTGATGAAAACCTTGAGCGCGTTGCGCTTCTCGGCGATCGTCTTCTCGGTCACCGCCAGAACGGTGTTGAGGTTCTTCGGCTGGATCTCCCACATGCGCGCGATGACATGCAGGCTCGGCACCTTGGAACGGGCCACCACTTCCTGCTCGACGTGCAGGATCGCGGTATCGACCTGACCGGCCACCAGCGCCGGCACGTCTTCCGACGCGATGCTGACGAAATTCACGTCCTTGGGGTCGATCTTGGCGGCGCGCAGCACGCCGCGGCTGAGCACGTCGGCAAAGCCGCCCGGCTCCTGGATGCCGATGCGCTTGCCTTTGAGGTCGGCCATCGTCTTGATGTCCTTGTCGACCACCATCGACGCTTCCTGCTTCGGCGAGTACGACAGCAGCAGCTTGGTGGGCGCGCCCTTGGCGCGGCCGACGATGGCGAATGCGCCGCCCGCCAGCGCCACGTCGGCACTGCCGGCGACCATCGCGCGATAGGTGTAGACGCCGCCTTCCAGCTGGATGGTGGAGACGTCGAGGCCGCCCTGCTTGTAGAGACCGAGTTCCTTGGCGATCAGCACCGGCATATGCACCACGTTCGGCGGCGTGGTCGGCAGCGCGACGATCAGTTTGTTGTTTTGCGCCACCGCCGCACCCGGCAGCGTCAGCGCGGCAACGGCAACAAATGCCAGCGTCGAATAAAAATTGCGCATGTCGTCCTCCCAGATTTTTTTATTTCGCCTGTCCGACGCGCCCCACGCCATCGAACGGAACCGCGGGTTTACCCGCAAACCGTGCAATAATGCCCGATCATGACTGTAAAAACAACGAAGCGGCCCGGCGTAATCCCGCCACCGGCCAATAACTTGGCCTTTGACCGGCACGACTGGCAAAGGCAAATTGCATCATCCTCCGAAGCAAGCCGATTGCGGTCATGGCGGAATTCATCGTCGAATTCGGAAAATCGGGAGTGCAGGTTGCGCCCGACGGCCGGCTGGACGGTCCGGCCTTTCACCGCAACCATGACGCCATCTGGTCGGCGATGGCCGGTTTTCTATGCGCGCAGACCGGCGACGTGCTGGAACTTGGCAGCGGAACCGGGCAGCACGTCAGCACTTTTGCGCAACGCTCGCCGCAGCTCACCTGGTGGCCAAGCGATATCTATCCGTCGCACCTCGCCAGCATCGAGGCCTGGCGGCACCATACCGGCCTTGCCAACATGCGCGCGCCGCAGCGCATCGATCTCAGCAATCCGGCTTGGTTTTGGATGGCGGAAAGCCACACCGGCGGCGCACTCGCCGCTATGCTTTGCATCAACGTACTGCACATCTCGCCGTGGCACGTGGCGCAAAACCTCATTGGCGGCGCCGGCCGTTATCTGGCCGGCAATGGCCGGCTGTTCGTCTATGGCCCCTTCAAGCGCGGCGGACAGCATACGGCGCCGAGCAACGCGGCTTTCGACGCCAGTCTGCGGGCGGAAAATCCCGACTGGGGTGTGCGCGATGTGGCCGATCTCAATGGGCTCGCGCAAGACGCCGGCCTGAAAGAGGCCGAGATCGTGCCGATGCCGGCCAACAATCTGGTGCTTATGTTCGCCCGCAATTGATCAAATGACGCCGGCACACTAAAACGATCTCATGCAGCCGGAACCCGTCCGTGACATCGCCCATCTCGGCCATGTCGAAATCCTCACCCCAAAATTCGAAGAAAGCCGCAAATTCTTCATCGATGTGATGGGCATGACCCAGAGCGGCGAGAAGGGCGACAGCGTGTTTCTTCGCGGCTGGGACGATTACGAACGCTATTCGCTCAAGCTCACCGCCTCGAAAACCTCCGGCATGGGTCACGCGGCGTTCCGTACGCGCTCCGCACAGGCGCTGGAGCGTCGCGCAGCGGCGCTCAAAGGTTCCGGCTTCGATGTCGGCTGGACCGACGGCGACCTCGGCCACGGCAAGAGCTTTTTGTGCAAGGACCCGGACGGGCATAACATCGAGCTTTATTACGACACCGAATGGTACGACCCGCCGCCCGGCCAGAAGCCGGCGCTGAAGAACCAGGCGCAGCGCTATCCGGCGCGCGGCTGCAACGTTCGGCGCATCGATCACTTCAATGGGCTCGCGGTCGACATCAAGGCCAACCGCGAATTCTTCGAGAATTATCTCGGCTTCATGCTGACCGAGCAGATCGTGCTCGACAGCGGCATTGAAGCCGGCATGTGGCTGACTGCCACCAACAAGTCCTACGACTTCGCCTATACGCTCGACCACACCGGCACCAAGGGCCGCTTCCACCATGTCACTTACGCGCTCGACTCGCGCGAGGACGTGCTGCGCGCCGCCGATATATTCCTGGAACACGGCGTGTTCATCGAGACCGGACCGCACAAGCACGCGGTCCAGCAAACATTCTTTCTGTATGTCTACGAGCCGGGCGGCAATCGCGTGGAAGTCGCCTGCCCCGGTGCCCGCCTCGTGCTGGCCCCGGACTGGAAACCGATCCGCTGGAGCGAAGCCGAGCGCAAGAAGGGCCAGGCCTGGGGCCTGCAGACCATCAAGTCGTTCCACACCCACGGCACGCCGCCGGTGCCGGGTGTGCCGGAGTCGTAAGCAAGTGCCATGAGCGAACGATCCAACCTTCAAGAACGATAGAACACCCATGACCCGCCGCAACACACCACGCGTTTCCTTTATCGGTTTCGGAGAGGCCGGCCAGGCGATTGCCTCGGGTCTGCGCGAAACCGGCATCGAGCGTATCGCCGCATGGGACATCCTGTTCCCGGTGGCCGAAGGCGCGCGGCTCAAAGCGGCCGGCGAGCGCATGGGCGTGCGGCTGGCGAACTCGGCCGCCGACGCGGTCGCCGAAACCGACATGATCATTTCGGCGGTCACCGCCGCTTCCAGTCTGGAGGCCGCCCGCTCGGTCGAACCGCATCTATCCGGCGCACCCTATTATCTCGACATCAATTCGGTCTCGCCCGGCCGCAAGCAGGAAACGGCCAAGCTCCTGGGCGAGCGCGCCCGTTATGTGGACGTGGCGGTGATCGCGCCGATCCATCCGGCGCGCCACAAGACGCCGCTGCTGATCGCCGGACCGCATGCCGAGGCGATCTCGCCGTTGTTGAACGAATTGGAGATGAAGTTGAGCGTGGTCGGCGCCGATACCGGCCACGCGGCCGCCATCAAGATGATCCGCAGCGTGATGATCAAGGGCATCGAGGCGCTCACGCTCGAGTGCTTCCTCGCCGCCAGCCGCGCCGGCGTGCTGGAGGAAGTGACCGCATCGATGAAAAACAATTATCCCTCGCTCGATTGGAGCAAGATTGCCGAATACAATCTGGAGCGCATGGCAAGCCACGGTGAACGGCGCGCCGCCGAGATGGAAGAGTCGGCCGCCACGCTACGCGAACTCGGACTCGACCCGCGCATGGTCGAGGCCACCGTCAAAGATCAGCGCGCGATGGGCGCGATCGGCAAAGACGACAAGGTGCGCGCCTCGCTCAAGTCCGGCCGCACCGCCATGCTCGATGCCATCAGCGCTGCCGCCAGGGAGCGGCGCTAACCGGCGCTATCGTTGCAATCGCGAACGTCAAAGCACGCGGCTCACATTTGATGGGCCGCGCTGGAACCGCGATCGCCGGTCGAGAGTTTCAACCCTGGGGCGTGGGGATTTGCCGGAGGACGCCATGGTTCGATCTGCATTCACATTGGCCACTGCGATGTCGCTGCTTGCGACCGCGGCCAGCGCTCAAACGCCCGATGGCGCCTATCGCGGCAGCTATGTTTGCGAAAAGACGCAGGTCACCAGGGGCGTGTTGCGCGTTCCGATCGATCTTCAGGTCAGCGGCGGCAATGTCCGCTTCGGGCGGCCGTTGTTCAACTTGGACGGCACGCGCGTCACCGGCACCGAGCTTGCCTCCGGAACGATCGACCAGGCGGGCAAAGTCCATCTTGCCTCCGATTATGTTGTCCTCGGCTTTGCGGTGCAGGGCAGCTATGACGGCGCCATCGGCGCCCATGGCGGCACCTTCACCGGCACGCAGTCCTGGCGCTGGCCTGACGGCCGTCCCGGCAGCCGCACCTGCGTCGCCGCGCTGGTGCCGGCGCCGCGAGCGTCACAGCCGGCACCGCCCGAGCAATGAAGAGATGATTGACATGCGCCAGCCGCAAGCGGCCGGCAGCAATCTGAACGCGCGTTCAGAAATTTGGCGCTGCAGCAAAGCGTAAATTCCTTGTAGTTATTGCGGCTGCTCTCCTACGATGCCCGCGCATCCAATAGGGGAGGAATACCGTGAAACTAAAAAATCTCGGATACGCCGCGTTGATGACGATCGCCACGACCGCCTTCGTCCTTGGCACGGCGGGCAGCAGCGAAGCTGCCAAAAAGAAAGCTGCGGCTCCGCCGCCGCACCCGGGGCCCTGCTTTGAACCCGTGAAGCCGGTGTGCGCGACGCGCGGCGGCATGAAGTTCACTTATGCCGACGCCTGCATCGCGGCCAAGGACGGCGCCACGATCATTTCGGACAAGGCCTGTCCGACCAAGGCGGCCAAGAAAGCCAAGAAGGGCGGCAAGAAGAAAGCCAAGAAGCCGGCGAAAAAGAAGTAATCGCGCGGCGACTTCACGATAAAAAACGGGCCGCTGTCACGCAGCGGCCCGTTTCCATTTCTGAGCGAACGCGCGTGGCGCGCGGCTATTTCTTGCGCGGCGGGATTTGCAAGAGCTCCGCGATTTGCTCCTTGGTCAGCGGCTTGTCGAGGAACTTCAACTTCACCGCGTCCGCGATGGCGCCGTCGATATCCTTGAACTCGTCGGTCTGCAGCGCTTCCTTCGGCTGGAATTTTTCCATCGACTCCTTGAGCAGAGCGACCGGCCGTTTGATCTTCTGCGAATACATCTCGACCGCTTTCGGGTCGGAATACATCCAGTCGACCGCCTCGCGATAGGCTTCCATGAAGCGCATGATGGCGTCGTGCTTGGTCTTCAACGCATCGGCGTTGACGATCAGCGTGCGCACGGTCTGCCCGCGCAGCGAGGGCACGTCGCTGCCGCGCGCGATGATGCGGATCTTGTCGTCCTTGATTTCCTGCAGGCCGAACGGCGGCGCCGCCCAGCCGACATCGACTTGGCCCGACATCACCGCGGTCAGCGTTCCCGGCGGGCCGCCGGTGGCGGTCGGCTTGCCCTTGGCGCCCAACTCGCTGATGAAGGCGACCACGATGTTATTCGAGCTCGAGCCGCTGGTCGAATAGGCGATGGTTGTGTCCGGCGTCCAGTCCTTCAGACTCTGGATCTTGGAATCCGCCTTTACGTACCAATAGAGATCGCCGGTGCCGGTGAACATCGGCGCCAGGATGCGCACCGGCGCGCCCTTCGAGAAAGCGCGCATGATGGCGGCCGCGCCGACGCCGGCGCCGATATCGGCCGAGCCGGCGATTACCGGCTGGATGGTCTCGCCGGCGCCCTGCGTGCCGGTCGCCTCTATCACCAGGCCGTGTTTCTTGAAAATGCCGGCGTCCTGCCCGAGCGTCGGCGCCTGGTTTTCCCAGTTATTGATCTGGCCGATCGCGATCTTGAGCGTGTCCTCGGCGAAAGCCGGCTGGCCGGTAAGCGCCAGCGGCACGACGAGCCCGAGCGCGGCGGCGATGGTCTTGAAGCGGTCCATGTTCATCCTCCCTTTAATTTTCTTCCGTTCGATTGAACGGCCCCCACGACGGGCGGCATTCAAGCCGACTGCCGCCCAGCGGGGAAGCCCAAAGTCTCAGCGCCGCCGCTTTTTACTTGCCGGGCGCGGCTTTGATGTTTTTTGCGGTTTGGCCTTCAGCGGACTGCCGGCTTTTGCCACCCGCATCGACCAGTATTCCCAGGAACGCGTCAGGCCGGTGGTCTTGCGGCTGATCTGGCCGGCCAATTCGGCCTCGCCCGCCGTCAGCGAGGCAACGTTGCTGCCGATGCTCAACGCCCGCACCTGGTACTCGGCATTGTGCGCCGAATAAATCGAGCGGAACACGCAATCCCTAATGCTGGTGCCGGCGACGGTGACGCCGTGCCGCTTCATCAGCACCATCCATTGGCTGCCGAGCGCGCGGGCGAGCGAAGCGCCCTCCTCCGGCTTGATCACCAGCATATTGGTGTCGCCGAACTCGTCATGCTGGTCCCAGTATGGCGGCCTGATGCCGCCGACCGCGCCGAGGTGGAAAACCGGCACATAATCGGTGCCGGTGGCGAGCAGCGGCATGAAGGCCGGGCAATGGTGATGGCACACCGAATTCACCTCCGGCCGCGCCTTGTAGATTTCGCCGTGGATCACCCGTTCGGAATATTGCGTCACGGTCGGCTCGCGCACCGGCTGCGAGTTAAGGTCGTATTCGATGAAATCCTCCGGCGTCACCAGTTCGGGCGCCCGCGAACGCGATAGCAAATAGCGGCCCGGATTGTCGGGATGGCGCATGCTGACGTGCCCGAAGGCATCGATGACGCCTTCGTTGGCGACCATCTGGTTGGCAAGCGCGAGTTCGACGCGGGCTTCGGCAAGCTTATTGGCCACTGACTTTTCCTCTCATGGAATGCTGGTTGGGCTGATGGTTTGGTGTCCCATATTACAGGACAGCGGATCGCATGAAATAGCGCCGACGGCGCTTGACAGATGGCGGCCATTAGGGACGCTTCATGCCGCCATGGCCTCATCCGCGCAAATCGTCGTCGACGGCGTCAGCCACCTCTATCGTCCGCCGCACGGCCGCGCGGTGCTGGCGCTCGACCAGGTGTCGCTTGAAGTGGCCAACCGCGAATTCGTCGCACTGCTGGGGCCGTCCGGCTGCGGCAAGTCGACACTGCTCTACCTGATCGGCGGCTTTATGCCGGTCGAGACCGGCACCATCGCGGTCGACGGCAATCCGGTCGCCGCCCCCGGGCCCGACCGCGGCATCGTATTCCAGCACTTCGCGCTGTTTCCGTGGAAAACCGTGCGCGGCAACATCCTGTACGGGCTGGAACGGCAAGGCATGCCGAAGGAAGAGCGCGAGAAACGCGCGCTCGATTTCATCGAATTGGTCGGCCTGCATGGCTTTGAAGACAGCTACCCTTCCCAACTCTCCGGCGGCATGAAGCAGCGCACCGCTATCGCGCGCACGCTCGCTTTCGACCCGAAAATCCTGCTGATGGACGAGCCATTCGGCGCGCTCGACGCGCAGACCCGCGGGCTAATGCAGAGCGAGCTGTTGCGCATCTGGCAGCGCACGCCGAAGACGGTGATCTTCGTCACCCACGACGTGCAGGAAGCGGTCTATCTCGCCGACCGGGTAGCGGTGATGTCGGCGCGGCCCGGCCGCATCAAGACCATCGTCGATACCAAGTTCGACAAGACCGACCCTCACGTCCACAAGGCCAAGGCCTTCGTCGAGAAGGTGGACGAAATCTGGGACCTTGTGAAAGTGGAAGCCATCAAGGCGCAGGGAAACCGCGCGCCATGAAGCAGGTCACGCGCTATCTGCCGCTCGTGCTGCTGGCGCTCGCCTGGGAGCTGGCGGCGCGTCTCGAACTGGTGTCGACCACCGCGCTGCCCCCTTTGTCCGACGTGATCAGGGCCTGGATCGATCTGATCAAGGACGGCGATCTCATCAGCAACGGGACGTCCTCGCTCTACCGCGCCGGCGCCGGCCTCGCGCTGGCAATTCTGGTCGGCGCCACGCTCGGCATCGTCATGGCCTGGTGGAAGCCGGTGAACGTGCTGCTCGCGCCGCTCGTCGAGATGTTCTATCCGCTGCCGAAATCGGCGCTGATCCCGGTCACCGTGATCTGGCTCGGCTACGGCGACGGCTCCAAGATCCTGCTGATCTTTCTCGGCTGCATGCTGCCGGTCACCATCGGCGCCTTCAACGGCGCGCGCTCGAGCGAGCAGGCGCTGGTCTGGTCGGCACGCAGCATGGGCGCCAACCGGCTACGCATGCTGTGGGACGTGGTGGTGCCGAGCGCCATGCCGGAGTTGCTCAACGGCGTGCGCACGGCGCTCGCGCTCGCCTTCATCCTGCTGGTGTCGTCCGAACTGATCGTGGCGCAGAAAGGTTTCGGCTACCTGATCGGGTCGCTCGGCGCCAACGGCTCCTACGACGCGATGTACGCGGTGGTACTCACCGTGGCGTTCCTCGGCTTCGCCGCCGATCGCCTCTATCTCCTGATCACCAAGCGGACGCTGGCATGGCGCGAGTAGCCCAGGCCATGAGCGAGACGCCGAACGGCCTGCCGGAGAAGGCCGCGCGCGTCGTCTATCGGTTGTTCTGGGCGTTCATGCGCGTGTTTTCGATCGTGCTGTTGTTGGCGACCTGGGAAATCCTGGCGCGCAGCGGAAATTTCACTCACTTCCAGCTGCCGGCGTTCAGCGAGGTTGTCGAACGCATTTGGAACGATGCCTGGTCGGGCGATCTGTGGATCAACACGGCGCTGACGCTCTACCGGGCGCTCACCGCCTTCCTGATCTGCGCCGTATTCGGCGTCATCATCGGCATGGCGATGTCGCGCAACGCGATCGCCAACTGGTTCTTCGATCCGATCATCTCGGTCGGCTTTCCGATGCCGAAGATCGCCTTCCTGCCGGTGGTCATCCTGTGGCTCGGCGTCTACGACGTTTCCAAGATCAGCATCATCGTCATCGACGCGATCTTCCCGGTGATCGCCGCAACCGTCATCGCCATTCAGGGCGTGGAACGCGAACTGCTCTGGTCGGCGCGCAACATGGGCGCAAACAGCCGCGAACTGCTGACCCAGATCGTGCTGCCGGCGGCGGCCCCGCAGATCATGACCGGCCTGCAGGTGGCGCTGCCGCTGTCGCTCATCGTGGCGGTTGTGGCCGAGATGCTGATGGGCGGTTATGGCCTGGGCGGCGCCATGATGACGGCCTCGCGCTTCGCCAATTCCACCGGCGTATTCGCCGGCATCGTCGAGATCGCCGTGGTCGGCTATGTCCTGGTCAAGGCGATGGCGCTGATCCGCCGGCGGCTGTTGATCTGGCACCAGGAAACCAACGATCCGTCCACGGCCTGACCCAAATTATTGCAGACCGCCCCCCGATCGTGTGGGATAATGCCCAAAGGCAAGAAACGAGCTAATCGTCGCCTAAGGGGAACGCTTTGACCGAGCTGGCAACGCCGCTGGATGGCGCGCTGCAGGAGACGCACGCGGGTCGCCGCGGCGGCATCCTGACCGCCGCGTGGGTACTGTCGCTGCTCGCGATCCTGGCCTTTTTGGTCGTCTATCCGCTGCTGACGCTGCTGCTCGGCGCGCTCACCGACACCAATCCGGTGGTCGAGGGCTTCAGCCTGGCCCGGCTTTCCATCCACAATTTTCTCACCGTGCTCGGCAATCCGAACGTCGGCGAGGCGCTGATCAACACGCTGGTGGCGTGCGGCGGCGGAACCTTGATCGCGGTCACGATCGGGCTGGCGTTTTCGTGGATCGTGGTGCGCACCAATACGCCGTTCAAGCGATTCATCGCCGCGGCGAGTATCCTGCCGCTGTTCGCTCCCCCGCTGGTCGCCGGCGTCGCCTGGACCATTCTCGGCTCGCCCAAGACCGGCCTCATCAATACGATGTTCAAATGGATGCATCTCGACTGGCACGTCGATTTTTATTCGCTGCCGGGTCTGGTCTTCGTGTTCGGTATTTATTACGCGCCCTACGTCTACATGTTCACCGCCTCGGCCTTGCGCAACATGGACCCGAGCCTGGAGGAAGCCGCCGAGATTTCCGGCGCCAGCGCCTTCGCGACCCTGTTCACGGTGACATTCCCGCTGATCATGCCGGCGATCATCTCCGGCATGCTGCTGTCGTTCATCGTGATGCTCGGCATCTACGGCATTCCGGCGGTGCTCGGCGCGCCCGCCAATATCAACGTGCTCACCACCTATATCTTCAAGCTGACCAATTGGTCGCCGCCGCTCTACAACACCGCGGCGGCGGTCGCGATCATCCTGATGGGAGTGACCGGACTGCTGGTTTTTCTGCAGCAGAAAGTGCTGAGCGGGCGCAGCTACACCACCGTCGCCGGCAAGGCGTTCCGTCCGCGCAATCTTGATCTCGGACCCTGGCGTTGGCTTACTTTCGGCTTCGGCATCGCCTACCTGATCGTGGTCGCCGTACTGCCGACACTGGCGCTGATCGTGGCGGCGTTCCGCAAATTCATGTTCATCCGCGATGCCGCCAGCCTGTTCGACATGCGGCAATACTCGCTGATGCACTTCCACAGCATTTTCGACAATCCGCTCACGCTCAACTCGATCTATAATGCGGTCGAGGTCGGCATCATCACCGCACTGGCGGGCGGCGCGCTCGCCTTCGCCATCGGCTATACGATTCACCGCTCGCAGGCGCCGGGCCGGCGCTCCATCGACCTGTTGTCGAGCTTGCCGGTCGCGATCCCCGGCCTGGTGATCGGCGTCGCCTATCTGTGGGCCTGGATCGGCATTCCCGGCGGGCTCTACGGCACCATCTGGATCCTGGCGCTCGCTTTCATCGCCCGCTTCATGCCGGACACCGTCAAGTCGCTGTCGACGTCGTTCCTGCAGATACACCGCGAACTGGAAGAGGCGGCCTGGGTGTGCGGGCGGAGCATGTTGAGCACCATCCGCACCATCGTGCTGCCGCTCGCCAGCCCCGGGGTGATCGCCTCGATGACGCTGTTGTTCGTGCTGGCGGTCCGTGAATTGGGTTCGTCGCTGTTTCTCTACACCAGCAATACCATGGTGATGTCAGTGCTGCTGCTCGACTACTATGAAGGAGGCAATCTCGGAAAGACCGCTGCATTCAGTCTGGTGCAGACGGTTTTGCTTGGCGTGCTGATCGGAGGAGCGAACTGGCTGTCGAGGGGGGCGGCTCAGGGCAGCGTTGCCCGCACAGGATAACGAAAACCAAGGGAGGATTGGCTATGCATAAAAAAATGATTGCGTTTGCCGGCGCCGCCGGTCTCATGCTGGCGCTGGCCGCGCCGGCCATGGCGCAGCAGGAGTTCGGCTCGCCCGAGTTGATTGCGGCGGCCAAAGCCGAAGGCAAGCTGGTCTACTACACGGCGAACTTCGCCGAGGTTGAGCAGCAGGTCATCAAGGAATTCAACAAGCGGTTTCCCGAGATCAAGGTCGAGATGGTGCGCGCGCCGGGCGGCCAATTGATCACCCGCGTGAAGACGGAAGCGGCGGCCGGTAAGCTGATCGCCGACGTAGTCGATCATTCCGACCGCGCGCTGATGCTGCCGCTTGCCGACATGTTCCAGGACTACGCGCCGCCGAACGGCGCCGATTACAATCCGGATGCGCAGATTTCGCCCAAGCTGTGGCCGCGCGCCACATTGGTCTGGTCGATCGCCTACAATACCGAGCTGGTCAAAGATCCGCCCAGGACTTGGTGGGACCTGACCAAGCCGGAATACAACAAGATGACAGGCCAGGTTTTCGCGCAATCCGGCGGCACCACCTGGACCCGCATCATGTTCGAGCGGCAAGTGCTGGGCGAAGACTACTGGGCCAAGCAAGCCGCGACCCATCCGATACTCTACCCGTCCGGTGCGCCGATGTCGGATTCCATGGTGCGCGGCGAAGTCGCCATGGGCCCCCTGCTCTACAACGCGATCTACCCGAAGCAAAAAGACGGCGCGCCGATCAAAATTTTCTTCCCGCCTGAAGGTGTGCCGGTCAATCCCTACGCGTCCGGCATTCCGAAAACCGCGGCGCATCCCAATGCAGCAAAACTGTTCCTGAACTGGTGCCTGTCGAAAGAGGGCCAGACCTTCATGATCAAGGAACTCGGCAATCTGACGTCGCTCAAGGTGGCGCCGGCCTATCCTCCGGGCTTCGACCCCAAGGTGGTCAAGGTCTGGTTCCCCAAGTTCGACGATTATGTGAAGCTGCACGGACCCTGGGTCGCGGAATGGGACAAGACCTTCGGCTATCGCCAGTGAGCACATTGCGGTTGAAGTCATGACGGCGACACTCGACGTCAGCGAGTTGCGCAAGCAGTTCTCGGTCGGCCGGCCGGCGATTGACGGCGTGAGCTTCGGCGTGCCGGCCGGCGAGATCGTGGTCCTGCTCGGCCCCTCGGGGTGCGGCAAAACCACGACCCTGCGCTGCGTCGCCGGGCTCGAGCACCCGACCGCCGGCAGCATCAGCATCGCTGGCCGCGTGGTGTCCTCGCCCGTGCACGGCATCCTGCTGCCGCCGCGGCTGCGCGACATCGGCATGGTGTTCCAGTCCTACGCGGTGTGGCCGCATATGACGGTGCGGCAGAACGTGGTCTATCCGCTCAAGCACCGCAAAATTGCACGCGCCGACGCCGGCCGCATGGTCGACGAGGTGCTGGAACTGGTCGGCCTGTCCGAATATGCCGAGCGGCCGGTGGTCGCATTGTCGGGTGGCCAGATGCAGCGGGTGGCGCTTGCACGCAGCATCGTCTACCGCCCGCAACTGCTACTGCTCGACGAGCCCCTATCCAATCTCGACGCCAAACTGCGCCTGCGGCTGCGCGACGATCTGCGGCGCATCCTCAAGCAGGCCGGCATGACGGCGCTTTACGTCACGCACGACCAGGCCGAGGCGGTCGTGCTGGGCGACCGCATCGGCGTGATGCGCGACGGCAAGCTGCTGCAAATGGGCACCCCCGACGAAATCTATAACCGGCCGGCCGATCCCTTTGTTGCCAACTTCACCGGCGCGACCAACGAGCTCACCGGCACGCTGCTCGAACGCAACGACACCTTCGGCGTAGTCGATATCGGCGGCGGCCAGCGGGTCGAGGCCACGCTGTTCAATGGCGTTGGCCCAGGCGAGAGGGTGCGCATTGCGCTGCGGCCTGAGAACATCGCTCTCGGCGCGACTACCGGCAGCAACGCCTTCCGCGCCCGCGTACTCGACCGCCGCTATCAGGGCACGCAGACCGCCTACGACATCGACATCGCCGGCCATCGGCTGGAGGTGCTTGAGCTCGGCACCGCGGCGCGCCACGATATCGGCGCCGATGCGCCGGTCTTGCTGCCGCGCGACGCACTCTGGGCCTATCGCGACCAGGGACCAATCGATGATAGCTAGATACCGTTTCAGGCATGTCGCATTTTGCTAGCCTATCGTTCCGGCCAACCGTTGGGGGGTGATCCGTGCGACGATTTGTGGGGGCCGCGGTTGCGGGCGCGCTGATGGTTTCGGCATCGGTGTTGGAAATGGCGTCGACGACTGCGCCGGCATTGGCGCAGACGTTGCAGGAAATGAAATGCACCGGTAATCCCGACATCCCGTGGGACGCCCAGATCGTCGGGTGTAGCAACGCGATCAAGTCGGGAAACTTTGCCGGAACGGATCTGGCCGCCGCCTTCACGGACCGTGGCAAAGCATACTCTGCCAAGAGAGAATACGACCGCGCCATCGCCGATTACACCGAGGCGATCCGGCTCGACCCCAACTACGCCGGCGCCTTTAGCGGCCGCGGCACGGCCTTCCTGTTGAGGGGCTATCTCGAGCGCGCCATCGAGGACTTCGACCAGGCGGTTCGGCTCAATCCCAAGGACGCCAAAGCCTTCAACGACCGCGGCGTCGTGTACCAGACCAAAGGCGATCTCGACCACGCCATCGCGGATTTTAGCGCGACGATCCGTCTCGATCCCAATTACATTTTCGCCTTCAATAACCGCGGTCGCGTTTTCCACGACAAGCACGATTACGACCGCGCCATCGCTGACTACAGCGAAGCGATCCGGCTCGATGCAAACTTCATCCTGGCCTTGAACAACCGCGGCATGGCTTACCAGGATAAAAGCGAGTTCGACCGCGCCATCGCGGACTTCGACCGGGCGATCCAGGTTGCTCCCAAATTCGCCTTGCCTATCTACAACCGCGGCAATTCATACAAAGCCAAGGGCGACCTCGACCGCGCCATCACGGACTACGACCAGGCGATCGCGCTTGACCCCAACCTCGCCCTTGCGCTCAACGATCGCGGCTCCGCCTACCAAGCCAAAGGCGACTTCGCTCGCGCCATCGCGGATCTCGACCGGGTGATCCGGCTCGATTCAAGAGCATATGGCGCGTTTCTCAATCGCGGTCTTGCTCATCTCTATGCGGGATCGTTGCCCCAGGCCCTGGCCGACCTCAATCGAGCAAGCGAGCTCAATCCCAAATACGCCTACGCCGCTTTATGGCGCGACATCGTCGACAAGCGCAGCAATCAGCCGAGCCGGCTTGCCCAGGCCATGACGCAGATCGACATGGCCAAGTGGCCGGCGCCGCTGATCCGCCTCTATCTCGGCCAGATCACGCCCGAGGCCACGCTTGCCGCGGCGGACGATCCAAATGCCAACACGAAAAGGGCCCAAATCTGCGACGCTAATTTCTTTACCGGCGAATTGGCCCTGCAGCGCGGTGCGAAAGACGAGGCCGTACGCCTGTTGCGGCTTGCGGCCGAGAACTGCCTGACCAACGGCCAGTGGTGGTCGAACGCCAAGGCGGAGCTGAAGACGCTAGGCGTGCAGCCCTGAATGGCTTTGCGCTGCAGTCCCCGACCGGCGCGCTGTATCGCCTAGCGGTTAAAACGCCGCAATCGGGAGGCTTGCCAAAATCGGTTGGACCCCCGACAATCTTTCATTGCATTCGCGGCGTGAAGCTTGCCGATTGAACGCGCAAGCCCGGCGAAATGGGAGGAAACGATGCGCTTAACGAAACTCGCGCTGGCCGGCGTGTGCGCGCTCGGTCTGTTCGGCGCCGGCACCGCCAAAAGCGCGGAGCCGGTGAAGATCCGCATGTCGTGGGTAGCCCCGATCGCGAACTGGGGCTCGATCATCCTCGAGAAGAAGGAATTGGCTCAGCATTTGGGCAAATCCTATACGCTCGAGTCGATCCACTATCAGGGCACGCCGCAGACGATCACGGCGATTGCCAATAACGAGCTGGAAGTCGCCAGCCTCGCCTATTCCTCGCTCGCCATCGCCATCGACAACGCCGGGCTCGACGATATCCGCGTCGTTGCCGACGAATTCCAGGACGGCGTGCCCGGCTATTACAGCGGGCAGTTCTACGTTCGCAAGGACAGCGGCATTGCCAAGGTTGAGGATCTCAAGGGCAAGGTGATCGGGACCAACGGCGGCGGCAGCGCGATCGACGTCGCCATTCGCGCCATGCTCAAGAAGCACGGACTGGAGGAGAAGCGCGACTACACCATGCTGGAAGGCCCGCTGCCGGCGATGCCGGCCATGCTGCTGGAGAAGAAGGTCGACCTCATCCCGGCGGTGCTGCCGTTCGCGTTTAACCCCAAGCTCAGGGAAGAAGGCAAGGTCCTGTTTGAGCAGCGCGACATTCTGGGCCTGACCCAGATGATCATGTTCGTCGCGCGCAAGCCGTTCATCGACAAGAATCGCGCCGCCATGGTCGATTTCATGGAGGACACGCTGCGTATCGTGCACTGGTATCTCGACCCGAAGAACCACGACGAGGTCGCCCAGATCGCCGCTAAGATCACCAAGGCGCCGCCGGAGCGCTTCGGCTGGCTGTTCACCAAGGCCGACACCTATCGCGATGCGGATTTGATCCCGAATCTCGAGGCGTTGCAGCGCAACGTCGACACCACCCGCGACCTCGGCTTCGTGAAGAAAAAAATCGACATCAGTAAATACGCCGATTTGAGCTTGGTGCGGGACGCGGCCAAGCGTCTCAAATAAAGACCAAGTACACGAAAGCCGCCTCGCCGGTCCATCGGCGGGGCGGCTTTTTCGTCGCCGGCGACGCGACCGACGTCAGATCCGCTTGATCGGAATGGCGCCCAGGAAATCGCGTTTTCCCACCTCGGCACCGCAATGACGCACGATGGCGTAGGCGGCGGTAAGGTGGAAATAGAAATTCGGCAGCACGAAATGATTGAGATAGTCGCCGCCCTGCATCTGGCCCTTGCTCGGTCCGAGCGGAAAGGTGATTTCGCGGTCGGCTGAGGCGTCGATCGCCTTGGTGTCGAGCGTCTTGAGATAGGCCACGGTCTTGGCGATACGTTCCTTGAGCTGGTCGATGGTGGTTTCGTTATCCTCGAATTTCGGCGGCTCGGTGCCGGCGAGACGCGCCGCGCCGTTCTTGGCCTGGTCGCAGACGACCTGAATCTGTTTGGCGAGCGCAAACATATCGGGCGCGAGCCGCCATCCGAGCAGCACCGGGGGATCAATTTTTTTAGCCGCAGTGAAGGCCGCGGCTTTGTCGAGCACGCCCGACAACGCATTGAGGCCGATCTCGAACGTCGGCAGGGCAGTCTGAGACATGGAATACGGCATGGGAGCGAGTCCTTGCAAATAAAACACGTGCCGACGTGATGCCGGCGCAGAGGACGATGGCACGCCAGCGGGCGGCGGTTCAATCGGCGGCGGTACGGTGAGATTCAAAAATTATTTTTTTACTGACTCAAAAACCGCGCCGGAAAAAGCCGAGCGATTGTCGCGCGCTAAACAGTCTTCTCAATTTTTTCTAATTATACATTGGAAACTATCGTCAATGCCGGATTCTTCATCCTGAGCGGCGCGACAAAAACGCGGGGCTTTGAAACGTCGCTCGCCGGCTACATCACCGATCGCTGGCACGCAACCGCCGGTTACGGCTATACCAACGCGCACGTCGTCGGCGCAACCTCGACAACCATCGTGGCGGGCAACCGCGTGGCGCTTGTACCCTATAACCAATTCAGCCTTTGGAACCGGTACGACTTCAATGAAAATTGGGGTGCCGGCCTGGGCGCGATCAGCATGAGCGATTTTTTCGCCAGTTCGGACGACACGGTCGGTCTTCCCGCCTATACCCGGATCGACGGCGCGGTATTCTACAAACTGAACAAGAATCTCCGTGCCCAGCTCAACGTCGAGAACATTTTCGGCGCGCGCTACTACCCGACCGCGGACGGCAACAACACCATCACGCCGGGATCGCCGCGGGCGGCGCGGATTTCGGTCGTTGCCAGCTACTGAAAGTTCGAGCCGTGGAAGACCGGCAAATATGTTACAAGGATGCGGCAGTCATGAAAGTCAGCGTTGAGATGAACCACCGTCGCCGTAATTCCGGGCACCTGCCACTTTTTGCGGGTTTGCTCGCGCTCAGCCTGCTGCTGCCTGCTTTGGCCTTCGCGCAGACCCCGCCGGCGGCGCCGGACATCCTGCTCAAGCTGCCGCGCGATCTGTCGCCCTGGGGCATGTTCATGGCGGCCGACATCGTGGTCAAAGCGGTGATGGTCGGCCTCGCCTTTGCCTCGGTGCTGACCTGGACGATCTGGTTCGCCAAGGCGATCGAGCTCCTGACCGCCCGCCGCCGCATGCAGACGGCGATCGACGCGCTCGACCAAGCGCGCAGCTGGAGCGAAGCGAGCGCGGTCTCACAGGACCGCAGCGACGGCATGGCTGCGCTGATCGCCGCTGCGGACACCGAATTGCGGCTGTCGGCCGACGCCATGTCGCCCGCCGGCGTGAAGGAGCGCATCGCCTCGCGGCTGGAGCGTGTCGAAGCCGCCGCCGGCCGGGCGATGATCCGCGGCACCGGCATTCTCGCCACCATCGGCGCCACCGCGCCCTTCGTCGGACTGTTCGGCACGGTCTGGGGCATCATGAACAGTTTCATTGGCATCTCGAAGGTACAGACCACCAATCTGGCGGTGGTAGCGCCCGGCATTGCCGAGGCGTTGCTGGCGACCGCGCTTGGGCTGGTGGCGGCGATCCCGGCGGTGGTGATGTACAACATGTTCTCGCGCTGGACCGCTGGATATCGGGCCTTGCACGCCGATGCCGCCGCCGACATTCTGCGCCTGATCAGCCGCGACTTCGACCGCGGCGCCTTCGATCGTCCGGCGGAGCGCCGCCGCACCGTAACGGCCGCCGAGTAGACTGACATGAGCGTACGTCTCGACCACGGCGACGAAGCGTTAAGCGAGATCCACGAGATCAACGTCACGCCGTTCATCGACGTGATCCTCGTGCTGTTGATCATCTTCATGATCGCGGCGCCGCTGGCGACCGTGGATATTTCGGTCGATCTGCCGGCCGCCAATGCCGAGCGAGAGCAGCGTCCCGACAAGCCGCTGTTTCTGACGCTCAAATCGGATTTGAGCTTGATGCTCGACAACGATGCGGTCAGCCGCGCGACGCTCAGCGGCGCGCTCGACCAGGCTACCTCCGGCGACAAACAGCAGCGCGTGTTCCTGCGCGCCGACAAGACCGTGCCCTATGGCGAACTGATGACCTTGATGAACGAGTTGCGCGGCGCCGGCTATCTGCACGTCGCGCTGGTCGGGCTCGAAGCGGAGAAGCTCAAGTGACGGCGCGCAACAGCTTACGCTGGGGCGCCTGCTTCGCGCTCGCGCTCGGCGTTCACGCCGCGGGCGCAGCGGCGCTGCTAGCGCATTGGCGCGAGGATTCCGATCTGGTGGCGAACGCGCCCCTGATCATGATCGAGCTGGCCGCCCTGCCGGTAGCGCCCGAGACCAAGCCGACCGAAGTGCCGCCCGGCCCGCAGCGGGTGCAATCCGAGCCGGAGCCCGCGCCGGAAAAGCCGGCCGAGAAGACGGTCGAGCTGCCGCCCGAGCCGCAAGCCGAACCGCAGCCGGTGGTTACGCCGCCGCCGAAACCGCTCGAAAAGCACGTGGAAAAGAAGCCCAAACAAAAACACGCGAGTGTGGCCAGTGCGCCGAGCGCGGCCGAAAACAGAGCGGAGCAGGCAGCGGCGCCGACGCCCGGCGCCTCCTCGCACAATCCCGATGCGGTGCCGGACTGGAAATCGCAACTGGTCGCCCGGCTCGAACGCTACAAGCAATACCCCGCCCAGGCGCAATCGCGCGGCGAGCAAGGCGTGGCGCAACTCGCCTTCAGCGTCGACCGCAGCGGCGGCGTGCATCATGCCCGCATCGTGCGCAGCTCCGGCTCAAGCCTGCTCGACGAGGCGACGCTGGCGCTGGTGGAACGCGCGGCGCCGCTGCCACCGCCGCCGCCGGAAATTTCCGGCGCGCAGATCGCGATCGTCGTGCCGATCCGCTACAGCATGCGTTGAGCGGGATCGATCAGACAGCTTTCTGATCCGCGCGCGGGACGCTTGCTTGCGCGCCGGCGTAATCACCGAACACGCAGCCCAGCATCACCAGCAACGGTCCCGGCAGGCCGGCTTGCGCCAGCCGCGAGGGCAGTTCGCCGATCGGGCCGCAGAGCGACGCCTGGTTCGGCCGCGTGGCGTTCGCGATGGCGAGCGCCGGCGTCTGCGGATCGAGCCCTTCGGCAACGGCTTTCTCGACCAGCACCGTCAGCGTGCGGGCCGGCATGTAGATGGCGGTAGTCGTGGCCGGGTCGGCGAGGCTTCGCCAGTCGAAATCCTCGGGCAAGGCGCCGTCGTGCGCATGGCCGGTGACGTATTGCAGCCGGCGGGCGTGCTTGCGGTCGGTCAGAGGAATACCGAGCCGGCTCGCGGCGCCCTGCGCTGCGGTGATGCCGGGCACCACGTCGACCGCGATATTGGCCGCCTGGCAGGCCGCGATCTCCTCGGCCGCACGGCCGAAGATCAGCGGATCGCCGCCCTTGAGCCGCACCACGCGCTTACCTTGATTGGCGAGGCTCACCATCAAGGCATTGATATCGTCCTGCTTGCAGGACGGCCCGAACCCGGTCTTGCCGACCAGCATCTTGCGCGCCTCGCGGCGCGCGAAGTCGAGCACGTCGCGCGAAACGAGATCATCGAACAGGATCACGTCGGCCGATTGCAGCGCGCGCACGGCGCGCAGCGTCAGCAATTCGGGATCGCCGGGGCCGGCGCCGACCAAGGTGACCGAACCGTTCTCGGTGGCGGCGCCCAGGCCTCTCACCTCGGCGACGAAGCGATCGAAATCGTTCTGCGTCGGTGCGCTGTCCGGATTCTTGACCGCGTGGGCGGTGAACAATTGCCAAAACTTGCGCCGCCCGGAGAACGGAAGGCCCGACGCCTTCACCGCCGAGCGCCAGCGCGCGGCGGCGGCAGCCCAATCGGCAAAGCCTTTCGGCAGCAGCGCTTCGAGCTTGGCGCGGATCGCCTGCGCGAACACCGGCGCGGCGCCGTCGGTCGAAATGCCGATGACCAAGGGAGAACGATTGACGATGGCGCCGAAAGCAAAATCGCAGAACGCCGGCTTGTCGATCACATTGACCGGCACGCCGAGCGCGCGGGCGCCAGCAGCGAAGGTGGCGGCGGCGGCATCGTCCTCGAAAGCGCCGATGGCAACCGCCGCGCCGCGCAAGTCATCCGCCGCCCAGTCGCGCCGGCATACGACGATTTTGCCGCGCGGCGGATCGCTCGAAATTTGCAGCAATTCGTCGGAAGGCGCGTCGGCATAGACGTCGACGCGCGCGCCGGCCGCCGACAAAAGCTCCGCCTTCCAGGCCGCGGCCGCGCTGCCGCCGGCGATCACCGCGCGTTTTCCCTCGAGCGCCAGGAACACCGGCAGCCGCGCCAGCGGCTCCATTCGCCCGGGGCGGGTTTCGGTAGGGGTGCGCATCATGTCCACGGCATTGATCCTTTAATAGACATCCGCTTGATAGCGGTCACTCTTCTTCAGTTCGGCCACGTAACGCGCAGCATCTTCTGGACTGCGTTTGCCGTGCTCTGCCACCACATCGACCAGCGCGCGCTCGACGTCCTTGGCCATTCGCAGGGCGTCGCCGCACACATAGATATGCGCGCCCTTGCTCAGCCACTCCCAAAGGTCGCGACCGTCGTCGCGCATGCGGTGCTGGACATAGATCTTCTCCTTGCCGTCGCGCGACCAGGCGAGCGTCAGGCGGCTCAGCAGGCCGGACGAGCGCATCGCCACCAATTCGTCCTTATAGAAGAAATCGTAGTCGCTGCGCTGATGCCCAAAGTACAGCCAATTGGGCCCCGACGCATTGGTCGCCTGGCGCTCCTGCAGGAAGGCGCGGAACGGCGCGACGCCGGTGCCGGGGCCGATCATGATGATCGGCTTGTTCGGATCGGCGGGCAGCGCGAAGTGCTGCGCCTTCTGCACATAGACCCTGATCTTGTCGCCGGGCGCAATGCGGCCGGCGAGGAAGGTCGAGGCAACGCCGAGACGCGTGCGTTTCTCGACTTCGTAACGCACCGCATCGACCGTGAGCGAGACGCGGCCGGGATTGCATTTCAAGGACGACGAGATCGAGTAGACGCGCGGCTGCAACGGGTCGAGAGCCTCGATGAGGGCCTCGGGGTCGGGCCGGATGCCAGAAAACTTTTGCAGCGCCGCCAGCACGTCGAGCGTCGCGGCGTCGCCGTCCGGATCCTGTCCGGCCGCCAGCGCCTGGGCTTTCTTCCGGCGATCGCTACCGGTGAGGTAGGAAATGAGCTGGAATAGCATGTCGGGCGCGGGCGACAGCGAGACGCCGTCAGTGAGCACCTCACGCAGGGTGCGTCCCCCGATCGGGAAATCCGCTGGCGCGTCGAGGGCGGCGAGTACGGCTTCGACCAGCGCGGGATCGTTGGCCGGATAGACGCCGAAGCTGTCGCCGACGACATAGTCAAGACCGCTGTCGGCGAGATCGAACTCGATGTGCCAGGTCTCTTTTTCGGAGCCTTGCTTGTTCAGGCGGCGGCGCGACACGAAGGTGGCGTAGACCGGATTGTCGCGCGAACGGCCGGGCGCCGACGCCGGCGCGGCGGCGGGCGCGGCGTCGGCTTTTGCCGCGGGCTGCGCCGCGCCGAGCTCGGCATAGAGCTGCTTCAGCATGCGGGCGGTGTCCTTGCCGCCCGGCACGCACAGGTTCAGCCGCTCTTCCTTCTTCACGAATAACGCGTCGGCGTAATCCTTGCAGTTATAGCCGCACTGGCTGCAATCCTGCTGCGCCATCGCCGCCATCATCCGGCGCGGCAGCGGCTTGCCCTCGGCGAGCTTCATGCGGTCGGCAATCGGCATGGCGGGATCGTGCCAAGGCGCGCCGTCATCGGCCTCCACCGGCGCAGTACCGGGCACCATGCCCGGCACCAGCTTGGCGGCCTCTTCGCTCGACAACGGGGTCACGCTTTCATCAAGCGAAATCATGCCGGCGAACAGACCGTTGAGCCACGTGCGCTGCTCGGGCGTGAACGGCGCCGATTCCGGGATCAGCGACGGGATCGGCGGGCGCGGCGCGATGCTCATTCTACCGCCTCCTGCTCGACCATGGATTTCAGTGCGTCGATCTCATGCCGGCGCGTGAAGGCGATGAAGGTCTCCTCGCGCGAGGCCCGGTGCGCCAGATAGGTCTTGAGCACGCGCTCGATCGTCTTCGCCGCGTCATCCGCTTTGACATCGCGATAAAGTTCGCGCCCGAGCGCGGCGTAAGGTCCAAAGCCGCCACCGATCAGCAGGTGATAACCCTCGACCGGATCCGCGTCTTCGCCGACGTCAACCTTGCAGGCCAGCAAACCGATCTCGCTGACGAAATGCTGCGCGCAGGAATGATGGCAGCCGGTGAGATGGATATTGACCGGCGTGTCGAGCGAAACGCGCGTCTCGCACCAGCGCGCGATCTCTTCGGCATGCCGCTTGGTGTCGGAGGCGGCGAATTTGCAGCCGGTATTGCCGGTGCAGGCGACCAACCCGGCGCGGATTGCATTGGTTTCGATGGCGAGTCCCAGCCCTTCGATCCTGGCTTGCGTCTCGTCCAGCTTGGCGGTCGGCACGCCGGAGATCAGCAGATTCTGCCACACCGTGAGCCGTATATCGGCGTCGCCCAATTCGCGTGAAATCTCGGCGAGGCCCATCATCTGCGCGACTGTCAGGCGGCCGACCGGCACCACCACGCCAATCCAATGCAAGCCAGCCTGCTTTTGCGCGTGAATGCCGAGATGGGCGGTGCGCGAGAACGGCGGCCGCGGCGCCAGCGCCCCTGGCACGGCGCGGTCGAGCCTGCGGCCGAGCTTTTCCTCCATCAGGCCGAGGAATTTCTCCACGCCCAGCTTGTCGAGCACGTATTTGAGCCGCGCCTTGGTGCGGTCGGTGCGGTCGCCGGCATCGATGAACACACGCACAACCGCGTCCGCCACCATCGTGGCGTCGGCGGGTTTCACCAGCACGCCGGTATCGCCGGCAAAGCTGCGGTGCCCGGTGAGGCCGCCGAGGCAAAGCCGGAACCAGACGCCGGGCGCGAGCCCGAAGCCGTCATTCACCTGCACGGCCTGGAAGCCGATATCGTTGGTGTCTTCCAGCACCGGAATGATGCCGGCGCCGTCGAACCCGACGTTGAATTTGCGCGGCAGGCCGTAGAGCGAGCGGTCGTTGAGGATGTGGAAGTGCCATTCGCGCGTATAGGGGCGCGTATCGATCAGCTCCTGCGGGTCGATGCCGGCGGTTGGCGTGCCGGTGACGTTGCGGATATTGTCGGCGCCGGAGCCGCGCGAGCACAGGCCGAGGTCCTGCACCGCTTCGATCATATTGACCGCGTTCTTGGCCTCGATCTCGCGAATCTGCAGATTGGCGCGGGTAGTGACGTGGGCGTAACCGCCGCCATAGCGCTCGGCCAGATCCGCGACACCGGCGAACTGCTGCGCTTTAAGGATGCCGTTCGGCATGCGCAGCCGGCACATGAACGAGTTCTGGTTCGGCGCCACGTAGAACAGGCCGAAGAAACGCCAGCGGAAATTGTCCGGCGGCTTGGGGTATTCGTTCTTGGCGGCGTGCGCCTTCAGCCGCTCGTAAGTGTCGAACGGATGCTGCTCGCGCTTGAACTTCTCCGGATCGGACAGCTTGCCGCCGGCCTTGAGCACGCGATCCTGCGCCTTGAGCGCGGCGGCATCGGGCCCGACCGGCTCCGGCGCCGGCGGCGCGACCGCCAGTCCGGCCGCCGAGCCGGCAAGGGAGCCTGAAAGTCCCTTGGCCGTCTTGGCGATCTGCAGACCGGCGGCAAAGCCCTCCAGATAACGCTTCTGTTCGGGCTCGAAGTCGCCGGTTGCCGTTGCGCCCGCCAGCTTGAGGTCGCTGTCGACCACGGTCGTCATTCCGCCGGCACGTGAGTCGGAGCCGTCAGCGGCGCGGGCGCCGCCTTGCTCGGCTTGTGCGTGATGTAAATCGCCAGCCCGGTGAAGATGAAGCCGCCGACCAGGTTGCCGAGCGTGACCGGAATCTGATTCCACAGCCACCAGTCGGCGACCGAGACCTTGGCGCCCATCATCATGCCGGTCGGGATTATGAACATGTTGACGACCGAGTGCTCGAAGCCCTGCGCGAAAAAGATGAACACCGGCATATAGGCGGTGGCGATCTTGCCGATGGTCGAATTGGTGGTCATGGTCGCGACGATGGCGAGGCAGACCATCCAGTTGCACAAGATCGCCTTGACGAAGACGGTGATCAGCCCGGCATGGCCGATGGCCGCGTAGCCGATGGTCTTGGCCTCCGCGATCGCGATGATCTTGGCGGCAACTCCGGCCGGCGCGGCCGTGCCGAAATTGGTCAGCGCGATCCCCAGCAGTCCACCATAGGCGACGCTGCCGATCAGATTGCCGATGAAGACGTATCCCCAGTTGGCCAGCATGCTGGAGGTGCTGGCGTCGCGTTCGATCCACGGCAGCGGCAGCAAGCCGAAGCTGCCGGTGACCAGATCGAGACCGAGCAGCACGATGAGGATGAGGCCGACCGGGAAGATCAGTGCGCCGACCAGTGGCTGTCCGGTCTGCACGGCGCCGGTAATGGCCAAGCTGGTGGCCGCGGCCAGAATGCTGCCGGCCAATGCGCCGCGAATCAGCAGATCGGTCGGCGACAATGCGAGCTTGCGTCGGCCGGTTTCCAGCATCGCGCTGGCGACGTCGACTGGCTTCACATAATCCATCGCTCGGACTCCTTTTTGAGGAGATCGCCGAGCGCGTAATAGGGATCGCGCTGGCGACCCCGTTGTCGGACCGAACTATAAAGAGCAAGGAGCGTGCCACGGCTAAACACATTGATTCTGATGGGTTTCCGGCGCGCGACTGGTTCCGGTGTGAACGTGCTTGCTGCCCACAATGGCACGCATGCCCAAAGACTGAGCAGTTGCGAAAGGCGCTACCGTGCGACGCCACCTAGAGCTCGCGTGTTGGCGTGGAAGTCGCGGCCATTGCCGGTGGCGGCAACGAAGCCGGCGCGAATGGTGAAATCGCCGAAGCGTTCGCCTTTCTGCCGCTCGCTGGCGTAGGCCGCGAAAATCGGATCGAGCGCGGTCACGATGCCGTCATGCTCGAGATCCTCGGCATAAAGTTTGTTCATGCGTGAGCCGTCGAAGGCGGCACCGAGATAGAGGTTGTAGCGGCCCGGACCTTTGCCCACCAAGCCGATCTCGGCGAGATAAGGCCGCGCGCAGCCGTTCGGGCAGCCGGTCATGCGAATGACGATGTCGTCATTCGATAATCCGTGCGCGGCGAGGCGCTCATCGAGCGCCGTCATCAGATCGGGCAAATAACGTTCGCTTTCGGCGAGCGCGAGCCCGCAGGTCGGCAACGCAACGCAGGCCATGGAGTTGCGGCGCAAGCCAGACCAGGCCGCCAGCAGTCCGGCGTCCTTGGCGATCCAATGAATTTCCGTCTGCTTGTCGGCCGGGATATTGGCGACGATCAGGTTCTGATTGGGTGTGATGCGGAAATCGCCGTCGTGATTCTGCGCGATCCGGCGCAGCGCCGACAATTGCTTCGCGTTGGCATGATCGAGCAGCCGGCCGTTCTGCACGAACAGCGTGAGATGGCTGCGGCCTCCGGCACCCCCGCTCCAGCCGTAGCGATCGCCGGTCGAGGTGAAGGTGAACGGCCTTGCGGGTTCAAGCTCGACGTTCGCGCGGCGCACCACTTCGGCGCGGAAGACATCCAGGCCGCGGTCTTCGATGGTATATTTCAGCCGCGCGTGCTTCCGGTTCAGACGGTCGCCCCAGTCGCGCTGCACGGCAACAACGGCCTCGGCGATTGCGAGCGCATCCTTGGTCGCGCAGAAGCCCATTACATCGGCGGTGCGCGGATAAGTGTCCTCCTCGCCATGGGTCATGCCCATCCCGCCGCCCACGGTAACGTTCCACCCCGCCACGTCGCCCTTGTCGTCGAGAATGGCGATAAACCCTAGATCGTGCGCGAACACGTCGACGTCGTTCGACGGCGGCACCGCCACCACGATCTTGAATTTGCGCGGCAGATAAGTCTTGCCGTAGATCGGCTCGACCACCTCGTCCTCGCCGCCGGCGATCTTTTCGCCGTCGAGCCAGATCTCGCGGTAGGCCGGCGTACTCGGCAATAAGTGGTCGGAAGCCGCGCGGGCGAGATCGAATGCGGCAGCATGTGCCTTGGATTGCTCAGGCACGGCATTGCACATCACGTTGCGATTGATGTCGCCGCAAGCCGCGATCGAATTGAGTAGCGCGGCATCGATCTGCCGCAGCGTCGCCTTCAGGTTCGATTTGATCACGCCGTGCAGTTGCACCGTCTGCCGCGTCGTCAGCCGCATGGTGCCGTTGCCGAAGTCGCGCGCCACCTGATCGAGCGCCAGCCACTGCGCGGCGTTAAGCACGCCGCCGGGAATGCGCACGCGGATCATGAAGGCGAAGGCCTTCTCCATTTTTTTGCGTGTGCGCTCGGGGCGCAGATCTCGGTCGTCCTGCAGATACATGCCATGGAATTTCACCAGCTGCTGGTCGTCCTCGACGATCGCGCCGGTGATCTCCTCGCGCAGTCCTTCCGCGAGCGTACCGCGCAAGTAATCGCTTGCCTCCTTGATGCGCTCGTTGCGCGAGACGTCGTCGGTCATGGGTCTTCCACTTAAAGCAGGATCAATAGGTGTCCTGCAGGCAGCGCTTGTCGCGCTCCAGTTCTGCCACCGTCTGCTCGGCGGCTTCCGGCGACAGCGCCTTCACGTCGGCATAAGCGCGCACCAGCGTTGCGCGCACGTCTTTCGCCATGTTTTTGGCGTCGCCGCAGACGTAGAAATGCGCGCCGCCGTCGAGCCATTCGATCAGCTCGCGACGCTTGTCCCAGAGCTTGTGCTGCACATAAACCTTCTCGGGCGTGTCGCGCGAGAAAGCGACGTCCATGCGGGTCAGCGCACCGTCCTTGAGCGCCTCCTGCCAGTCGAGTTGGTAGAGGAAATCGTGGGTGAACGCCCGGTCGCCGAAGAACAGCCAACTGCGGCCCTTGGCGGCGGTGGCGCGGCGCTCCTGCACGAAGGCGCGGAACGGCGCGACGCCGGTGCCGGGACCGATCATGATGATGTCTTTGTCCGCGGCCGGCAGGCCGAAATGCTTGTTGGGCTTGAGCTTGACGCGCACGCGGCCGCCGCGCTTTAGCCGCTCGGCCACATAATTCGAGGCGACGCCCTTGCGGGCGCGGCCATGGCTGTCGTAGCGCACGGCTGAAATCAGCAGATGGGCTTCGTCGCCAACTTCGCGCCGCGACGATGCGATCGAATAGGCGCGCGGCGCCAGCGGCCGCGTCAACGCGCGCAAATGGTCCGCCGTGAGCGCGATCGGGAACGTGGCGATCAGATCGATGAGCTGGCGGCCGGCGATCCATTCCTTGACCTCGCCATCCGCGATCAGCGCCTTGACGTATTGGTGGCCGGTCTGCGCCGCGTAGGCCTCCACCGTCTTGAGCGACAGCGTGGTCACGTCGCGCGACTTGATGAGTTCGGCGCGCAGCTTGTCGTCACCCGTCAAGCCTGCAAACTTCAACAGTTCATCGACATAGACCGGATCGTTCTCGGCGTAGAGATCGAGCGAGTCGCCCGGCTCGTAGGCCGGCATGGCGCCGTCGAAGGTCAGCGCGAGATGGATAGTTTCCTTGTTCGAGCGCGAGGAATTGAGATTCACGTGCTCGCTGATCTCGGCCTCGACGATGTCGGTGTTGGGCGAAGCCGCAGGCTTTCCAAAATCGACCTCGATCACCCGGCCTCGGTCAGCATCGGGCGGGGTGAGAACCTTCAACGCACCGCCGATCCAAGTCGCGGCAGGCTGAGCGAAATCGAGATCGCAATCGACGCGATCGACGACGCGCTTGGCGCCAAGCGCAGCCAGCCGCTCGTCGATCTTTTTGCCGATAGCGCAGAATTCCGCATAGGCGGTGTCGCCGAGCGCCAGCACGCCGTATTCGACGCCGTCGAGGCGCGGCGCGCCCTCGCCCATCAATTCGTTATAAGCGCGCGTCGCGCGCGCCGGCGGCTCGCCCTCGCCCCAAGTGGCGGCGATCATCACCAACCGTTTGGCGGAGCCAAGCGCGGCGAGATCGAGATCGGCCATGTCGATGAGCGTCGGCTTCAGTCCGTTCTTGCGCGCAGCCTTGGCGAGATCGCCGGCGAGTTTCTCGCAATTGCCGGACTCGCTGGCATAAACAATCGTAATCGGCTCGGCCGGCCGCGCCGGCGCCACCGGCTGCGCCACCCCCGTGACCGACTCGACGCCGGCAAGGAAACCGGCGAGCCAAGCGCGTTGCAGTGCGTTGGCCGGCCCGACCACACGGTTGAGCAGGTCGATCTCCTCCTCGGCGAAGGGTGCGGTCTTCGGGATGGTGGCGAAGCCTGACGACATACTTTCTACCTCAGACCGGCAACCAGGGCTGGATCGCTACGACGATGCCCAGCGTCACCAGCGCGATACCGACTTCGCCGACGGCGCCGACAAGGAAGGGATAAAACCCCTGCTTGCGCATCGCGCGGAAGTCGGTGGAAAGGCCGACGCCAGCGAATGTCAGCAGGAACGCCCAACGCGACAGGTTGGCGATGTCGTTGGCCTGCTCCTTGCTAAAGGCGCCAAAAGTCGCCAGCAGCGACACGGCGATAAAACCGAGCACGAATTTCGGAAACTTGTTCCAGAGAAACGCCGCTTTGTTCTCGACGCCGGTGTTTTCGCCTTTGCTCGCCCAGTAGATCGCGTAGCCAAGCACGACGAAGCCGATGGTGGCGTTGCGCGTGGTCTTTGCCAGCACGGCGATCTTGCCAGCCTGCTCCGACCAGAGATTGCCGGCGGCGACCGCCTCTGCTGTGTTGTCGATCGACAGGCCGGCCCACAGCCCATAGGCATGTTCGGTCAGGCCAATGAAGTGGCCGATCAAGGGATAGGTGAACAGACCCAGCGCACCGAGCGCGAGAATGGCGGCAATCGCAAAGGAAGCATCCTCATCTTTGGCGTTGATCGCACCTTTGGCGGCGATGATCGCGGACACGCCGCAGATCGACGAACCGACCGCCAATAAACTCGTAAGCTTGGGCGACAACTTGAAGACGTTGCCGAGCCAGGTCATCAGCACGATCGAGATCGTCAGCTCGAGCGCGACCGCGACCAGGCTGATACCGCCGAGCTTGAGCACGTCGCCGAGCAGAAAGCGCACGCCGAGCATCACGATGCCGAACTTGAGGAAGAATTCGTACGTGGCGATGCCGGGCTTGAAAATCTTCGGCACGCCCACGGTATTGGCGATAATCAGGCCGATGACGATCGCCCACAGCACGTATTCGATATTCGGCAGGGCGAGGTGGTTGGCCTTGCCGTAGATCGCGATCGAGCGCTCGATCAGCTTGCCGCTATAACCGATGGCCAGCAGCAAGGCGACGCCAGGCAGAAGCTCGACGAAGCGCTGCGGCAGGGAAATCCTTGCCGGTGTGGCGACAGCCGTGTCGGTCATCGCTGCCTCACCAGGAAATATGCGGCAGCACGCCGAGGACGATGAGCACCACCAGCGCGCTGGCGATGGCTACCGCCCAACTATCGAGGGAGAACCGCGCCAAAGCGCGCTGCGGGTCACGGGTAAAGTCGGTCATGGATCAGCTCCGCGAAATCGACAGGAGCCGTTAAATAGAAGTTTATTCTGCGCAACCGCAATAAGCCCCGGAAAATAAGAAGATATTTCCTGCCAGTAGGGCCTGCGGATATAACAATTTTCTTTCTCGGGAGGCTTACGGAGAACGCCAGTGCTGCCCATTTTCGCGCCTGCGCCATGCAAAATACTCCAGGCGCGCCGCAGCCAACTTAGCTGTGGAACCGGCGGCGGCTGGGCCCCATCCCGCGCTCAGGCCGGATAAAGTCGCCGCGCAAATGACAGCCACCGCCTACCGAAAACGCCTCCGCGCGCTGCTGACGCCCGCCGAACATCGGGCGTTCGCGCGCCTCGACACGCCGCAGAAGATTCAAACCTTCATCGAGAAGCTGCCGCCGAATTTCGAGCTCAAGGGCGAGACCTGCATGTCGCCGCGCAATGTTCTGAAGGCGCGCACCGCCCATTGCGCGGAAGCCGCGGTGCTCGCCGTCGCCGCTCTCATCTATCACGGCAAGCCGGCCTGGCTGATGGATATCCGTTCGCTGCCCAGCGATCAGGATCACATCATCACGCTGTTCAAAGAGCGTGGCCTATGGGGCGCGATCAGCAAGACCAACCACGCCGTGCTGCGCTGGCGCGATCCGATCTACCGCAGCCCGCGCGAGCTCGCGATGAGCTACGCGCACGAATACAATCTCAACGGCGGCAAGAAATCGATGGTGGATTATTCGAAGCCATTTTCACCCGCGCGCTACGCGCCGGCGCGGTGGTTTATCGCACCCGACGATCTCTACTGGCTGATGGAAGCGATCGACGATTCGCCGCATCTGCCGGTGGCGCCGAACCATGCCTTGCGCCGGCGGCGGCGCTCGAGCCGGGTCGAATTGAAATCGCAGGACGTCACGGAATGGCCGGTACCGCCCGAGCGCAGGGTCAAGCCCACCAAGTGATGCTATAGTGCGCGACTTAATGCCGGAGGCAGTTCGGGTGGCGTCCTTCACATTCCGCAGACAGTTGACCGTCGAATGGGGTCAGTGCGATCCGGCCGGCATCGTGTTCAACAGCCGCTTTTTCGAGATGTTCGACATCAGCACCTGGATGCTGTTCGAGGCCGCGCTCGGCGTCACTGCGCATGAACTGGCGAACACCTTCGGTATCATCGGCATCCCGCTGGTCGACGCGCGCGCCAATTTCCTGATACCCGCGAAATTCGGCGACGTGATCGAGATCGCCTCGCGGGTGACCGAGTTCCGCCGCTCCAGCTTCGACGTCGAGCACCGCCTGACTCTGGGCGGCGAACTGGCGGTGGACGGCGGCGAAACCCGGGTCTGGGCGACGCGCGACAAGAACGATCCCGACAAGATCCACGGCGTCGCCATTCCGAGCGATGTCATTGGCCGATTTGGTTAATCGTTCGCCGACCGCGGCCAATCGTCCTAGCCATTCCCGATAATGGGTCTGGAGGGCTCAAGCGCGCTGGTGTGTCGTGATGCCTTAATTAGACGAAGCGCGAATCGCTCAACACGCGCCGCACAGGGACGAAACATTTGCCACGGCTTCTTGAGTTCACGCTCAATGGGCGTGCCCGCGCCGACGCGGTCGCTGATAACATTCTGTTGCTCGATTTCCTGCGCGAACAAGTCGGCCTCACCGGCACCAAGACTGGGTGCGACGGCGGCGAATGCGGCGCTTGTACCGTGCTGATCGACGACAGGCCCGCGCTGTCCTGCCTTACGATTGCCGCGACCGTGCAGGGCCGACGCGTCGATACCATCGAGTCGCTGGGCGAGGACGGACAACTGTCCGCGGTGCAGCGCGGTTTCCACGAGAAGCTCGGCTCGCAGTGCGGCTATTGCACGCCCGGCTTCATCATGGCTTCGGCCGGCCTGTTGAGGAAAAATCCCAACCCCAGCGAGGCGGAAATTCTGGATGCGCTCGGCAGCAACATCTGCCGCTGCACCGGCTACGTGAAAATCATCGAGGCGGTGAAATACGCGGTCGCCCTCGGCAAGCAGGGAGTGGCGCCATGAACAAGCCGGTCCCTGCGCACAATATCGGCGGCTATGTGCCGATGATCGACGGGCCGGAGAAGGTCTCCGGCCGCGCCAAATACACCGCCGACATTCTGCAACCCGGAATGCTGGCCGGCCGCATCTACCGCAGCCCCTATTCGCACGGCGAGATCATCGAGGTCGATGTATCCGAGGCGCTGAAGGTCCCCGGCGTATGTGCCATCGTCACCGGCGCCGATTGCGACAAGCCGTTCGGCGTATTGCCGATCGCGCGCAGCGAATATCCGCTGGCGCGCGACCGCGTGCGCTATCGCGGCGAGCCAGTGGCCGCGGTCGCGGCAATCGACGATGCCACCGCGCGCGAGGCGTTGCGCCATATCAAGTTCAAAGTGCGCGAACTGCCGCCCTATTACACATCCAAGGCCGCGCTCGCGCCCGGCGCCGTCCAACTGCACGACAAGAAGCCCGGCAACATCGAGCGCGACGTGCTGTTCGAGTTGGGCTCGACCGAGCAAGGCTTTGGCGAGGCCGATCTGGTGCGCGAGGGCACCTATAATTGCGCCGAAGTCTGCCAGAACCAGATGGAGATGCACGCGGCTGTCGCCGAATACGACACGCTACGCGACCGCATGACCGTGCACGCCTCCACGCAGGTGCCCTACTACGTGCACCTGATGCTGTCGCAGATACTTGGGCTGGAGATGTCGCGCATCCGCGTGATCAAGCCGCATGTCGGCGGCGGCTTCGGCTGCCGCACCGAGGCGCTCAATGTCGAACTGATCGCGGCGCTGCTGGCGCGCCAGGCCAAGGCCACCGTACGGTTGGTCACGACGCGGGAGGAAACCTTCATCACCCATCGCGGCCGGCCGGAGACCGACATTCGTCTGAAGATCGGCATGCGCAAGGACGGCCGCATTACCGCGGTCGAGTGCGACTGCGACCAGCGCGGCGGCGCCCATTCCGGCTACGGCATCGTCACGATCCTTTATTCCGGCTCGATGCTGTATGCGATCTACGACCTGCACAACGTCAAATACGTCGGCAAACGTGTGCTCACCAATACGCCGCCTTGCGGCGCTTTCCGCGGCCACGGCACGGTCGATATCCGCTTCGCCTTCGAGAGCCTGCTCGATGAGATGGCGGGCGAATTGGGGCTCGATCCGTTCACGGTACGGCGCGCCAATCTGCTGGCCGCACCAACTTTCACCGACAACGACATGATGGTGAATTCTTACGGCCTGCCCGAGTGCATGGACTGGGTGGAAAAGCAAAGCGGTTGGAAGAAGCGAAAGGGCACGCTCGGCAATGCCAAGGGAATTCGCAAGGGCCTGGGCATGGCCTGCTCGCATTACATCAGTGGCGCCTCCAAGCCGGTGAACTGGACTGGCGAGCCGCATGCGACAGTGAAGATCAAACTCGATTTCGACGGCTCGATCGTGGTGCTCTCGGGCGCCGCCGATATCGGACAGGGCTCGACGACGATCCTCGCGCAGACGGTCGCCGAAGTACTCGGGCTCGATCTCGCGCGCGTGCGCGTGGTCACCGGCGACAGCGAGGTGGTGCCCAAGGACAACGGTTCCTACTCTTCGCGCGTCACCTTCATGGTCGGCAATGCCGCGCTCGACGCCGCGCGCAATCTTAAAGCGGTGCTGGTCAATGCCGCCGCGCGCAAGCTGGAGGCAAAGCCCGAAGACATCGAATGCCTCGGCGAAGTCTATCGTGCCGGTGCGCAGGACAAGGGTGCGACCTTCGATGAGGTGGTGACCGAGGCGCTGAAGGATTCCGGCACCATCACCGTCACCGGCAATTATTCGACCCTTCCCGAATCGCACGGCGGCAAGAAATATCGCGGCGCCGCCATTGGCGGCACCATGGGCTACAGCTATTCGGCGCAGGTGGTGGAAGTCAGCGTCGACGAGGACACCGGCGTCGTCACCGTCGACAAGGTTTGGGTGGCGCACGACTGCGGCAAGGCGCTCAACCGGCTGACCGTCGAAGGCCAGGTGCAGGGCTCGGTCTGGATGGGCATGGGTCAGGCGATGAGCGAAGAGGCCGCCTACCACGACGGGCTGATGGTCACCGCCAACATGCTCGACTATCGCGTGCCGACCATCCAGGATTCTCCGCCGATCGAGGTGGGCATCGTCGAGAGCAACGATCCGCACGGGCCGTTCGGCGCCAAGGAGGCAGGCGAAGGCTCGCTGGCGGCCTTCCTTCCCGCACTCACCAATGCCATCGCCGACGCCATCGGCATCCGCTTCAACGACCTGCCAGTAACGCCCGACCGCGTCTTCGAGGCGATCGAGAAACGACGGCGTGCGCAGGAAAAAGAGAGCGGCTGATGGACGCCCTGCCCGACTTCCGCGTGCTCAACCCGGCGACGCTCGACGAGGCGCTGGCTGCGCGCGCCGCCAATCCTGCCAGCATGCCGCTCGGCGGCGGTACCGATCTGGTCGTGAATATCCGGCGCGGAATCGTGGCGCCGCCGGTGCTCATCGATATGAACCGGGTCAAAGAGCTGTCCGCGATTCATGTCGACGCGACCTCGCTCGAGATCGGCACCTCGGTCAAGCTCGCCGCGCTTGCCGAGCATCCGGCGATCGTGAAGCATTATCCGGTGCTGGCGCAGGCCGCCGGCCACATCGCCGGCCCAACCCACCGCAACATGGGCACTGTCGGCGGCAACCTCTGCCTCGACACGCGCTGCATTTTCTACAATCAGAGCGAATGGTGGCGCGACGCCAATAATCACTGCCTGAAGACCACAGGCACTGTGTGCCACGTGGCACCGAAAAGCCGCGGCGTCTGCTTCGCTACCTTCAGCGGCGATCTGGCGCCCGCGCTGCTCACGCTCAACGCCGAAATCGACATCGCCGGCCCTGGCGGCCGCCGCACCATTCCGCTCGAAAGCCTTTATATCGGCTTCGCACGTCAGGACGTACCGGTCAGCGAGACGCAAGGCGACGGCAAATACTATCTCTCATTGCGCCCCGGCGAAATCGTCACCAAAGTGCGCGCCAAGAGCACCCCCGGCCTGCGTTCGGCCTACGACAAGATCCGTATCCGCAAGTCGATCGAATATCCGGTCGCCGGCGTCGCCGTGGCGTTGCGGCGCGAGGGCGATACGCTTGCCGACCTGCGCGTGGCGTTCACCGGCACCAATCCGCGCCCGGTGCTGCTCGAACGCACCAAGGAACTGTGCGGCGGGCAACTCGACGAGCGCGTGTTCAAGGGGCTCGATGCGCTGGTGCGCGACCAGATCATGCCGATGAAGACCACGTTCACGCCCGGCCATTACCGCCGGCGCGTGGCCGGCGTGCTGGCGCGGCGATTGCTCGCACGCTTGTTCGAAGCTTAACGGGCGACAGGGGGTGGGCTTGTCCGACGATTTCACCAAGCGCCGCCCCTACAATGCCGTGTCCGATTTCGTGGACGCCAATGTAGCGCGCGGGCTAGCCGACAAGGTCGCATTTATCGATCCCGACCGCTCGCTCAGCTACGGCGACCTGCAGGCGCGCAGCGTCCGCTTCGCCCACGCCCTGCACGCGCTCGACATCCGGCAGGGTGAACGTGTCGCGTTGCTGCTGCAAGACACGATCGATTTTCCGGTGGCGTTCTGGGGCACGATCCGTGCCGGCGCGATACCGATCCCGCTCAACACCTTCCTCAATGTCTCGCAATACGCCTATATGCTCGCCGACAGCCGCGCCACGGCGCTGGTCGCCGCTGCACCACTGGCGCAGGCGATCTGGCCGGCGATCGAACGGCTTCCGCAATTACGCAGCGTGATCCTGGTCGGCGCCATCGACGACAAGGCGGCATTTGCCGGCCGCGATGTTCAACCGTTCGATGACCTTATCGCCGCCGGCGGCACGACGCCGTTCGCCGCCGACACGGTGTCGAACGAAGTGGCGTTCTGGATGTATACCTCCGGGTCGACCGGCGATCCCAAAGGCGTCAAGCATATCCATTCCAGCCTGATGGCGACCGCCAAGCTGTTCGGCCAGGGCATTCTCGGAATCGCCGAGAATGACGTCGTACACTCGGCGGCGAAATTGTTCTTCGCCTACGGGCTCGGCAATGCCATGACCTTCCCGCTGTCGGTCGGCGCCACTACGGCGCTGTGGCCCGCGCGGCCGTCGGCGGATTCGGTGTTCGAAATGATGCGCAAGCATCAGCCCAGCATTTTCTCCGGCGTGCCGTCGCTCTACACCGCTTTGCTCGCGCATGCCGACATCGGCAAACGCGCCGGCTCAGATCGCTTGCGCCTTTGCGTATCGGCGGGTGAATCCCTGCCCGCGCATATCGGTGAGCGCTGGCGGGATGTCGTCGGCGTCGACGTGCTCGACGGTATCGGCTCGACCGAATTGTTGCAGACTTTCCTGAGCAACCGGCCCGGCGATATACGTTACGGCTCGACCGGCAAGCCGGTGCCGGGCTACGAAGCGCGCATTATCGACGAGAAAGGCCGCGAACTCCCCGCAGACGAGATGGGCGAATTGATCATTCGCGGCCCGTCGGCCGCCGAAGGCTATTGGAACCAGCGCGCCAAGACCCAGCGCACCTTCGTCGGCGAGTGGACCTATACCGGCGACAAATTCCGCCGCGACAATGACGGCTATTATTATTACTGCGGACGAACCGACGACATGTTCAAGGTCTCCGGCATGTGGGTGTCGCCGTTCGACGTCGAGGCCGCGCTGGTTTCGCACGAGGCGGTGCTGGAAGCCGCCGTCATCGGCAAACAGGACGACGACGGATTGATCAAGCCGAAGGCCTTCATCGTGCTCAAGAACGGCTATGTCGCCGACGACAGCCTGCTCGAAAACTTGAAAGTCCACGTCAAGGAGCACGCCGGGGCGTGGAAATATCCGCGCTGGATCGACGTACGCACCGACTTACCACACACCGCCACCGGCAAGATCCAGCGCTTCAAGCTGCGCGACGAGGATATGCTGCCGCCACGCGCCGATTAAGCGTCGGCGATCTTCACGTATTCGAAATCGCCCGGCTTGTTGTCGATGCCGACCCGCGGCGGCGCGATCCAGCTGGCGAATTTGCCGGTCTCGAATTGCGGTTGCATCAATCCTTCGATGAATTTGCGGTCGCTGTCGGAGGGCAGGAATTCACCGCGGCGCTTCTCCCATTCCGCCTCGCTCAGCATATTGCCGTTCAGGTCGGTATGGATATTGGCGAATTCGCCGATGTGGCGGTGGAAGGCAACGTGCGGCAGCTTGATCTCGAACGGAATTCCGATCTCCGCGATCACCTTGTTCCAGCGGCCGACGCCGATATTTGCGTCGGCGACGTAGTCGTCGCGTAGCCGCATGTTGAGCGCCGAGAGCGCCTGCGCGTCCTCGTTCTGAATCTTGCCGTCGATCAAGCGCAGCACCGGATAGGTGCCATTCTCAAGCTGATGGTCATCCTTGAGCCGGTCCTCGCGGTAGCGGCCTTTCAGCCCGGCGTGGAAGGCGTTGGCGGCATTGGTCGAGATCTCGCTGCCGAACAGATCGAGCGTCAGCGAGAAATGCATATTGGCTTTTTTCTGGATGGTCGGCAGGTCGATAACGCCGAGCTTGCGCACCGCCTCGATATTATTCGGATCGCTGATGCCCGCCGCCTTCATCGCCTCGCAGGTGCGCTGGACCACGCGGGTGACGCCGGTTTCGCCCACGAACATGTGGTGGGCCTCCTCGGTCAGCATGAAGCGGCAGGTGCGCGACAGCGGATCGAAGCCGGATTGCGCCAAGGCCTCGAGCTGCATCTTGCCGTCGCGGTCGGTGAAATAAGTGAACATGAAGAACGACAGCCAGTCCGGCGTCTTCTCGTTGAAGGCGCCCAGCATGCGCGGCGTGTCGGGATGGCCGGAGCGGCGCTGCAACAGCGCTTCCGCCTCCTCGCGGCCGTCGGTGCCGAAGTATTTCTGCAGCAGATAGACCATAGCCCAGAGATGGCGTCCTTCTTCGACGTTGACCTGGAACAGGTTGCGCATGTCGTAGAGCGAGGGCGCCGTCTTGCCGAGATGGCGCTGCTGTTCGACCGAGGCCGGCTCGGTGTCGCCCTGGATGACGATGAGCCGGCGCAGCATGGCGCGATATTCGCCGGGCACTTCTTGCCAGGCATCCTCACCCTTGTGCATGCCGAAGGGAATCTTGCGGCCCTCGTGCTGCGGCGCCAGCAGCACGCCCCAGCGGTATTCCGGCATGCGCACATAATCGAACTTCGCCCAGCCTTTCGGATCCACGCTGATCGCCGTGCGCAGGTAAACCAGCGACTCCTGGAAGCCTTCGGGCCCCATGTCTTTCCACCAGTCGATGTAGCCGGGATGCCATTTCTCCAGCGCGCGCTTGACGCGCGGGTCCTGCCCGAGCCCGACATTGTTCGGGATCAAGCCGTCGTAGTCGACCTGTTGGATATTCATCGCTACACCCTTTCTTTATTGAAGGTCGGCGACACGCCGCTGCCGTAAAGTTTCAGCGCGCCCTGTTCGCCGATCGCATTCGGCCGCTGGAAGATCCAATTCTGCCAGGCGGTCAACCGTCCAAAAATCTTGGTCTCCATGGTTTCCGGGCCGGCAAAACGAAGGTTCGCTTCCATACCGGTCATGGCATCGGGTGAAAAACTCGCGCGCTCCTCGAGCATAACGCGCAGTTCGTCGTCCCAGTCGAAGTCCTCGTAGGCGAGCGTGACGAGCCCGAGTTCCGCGGCCTCCTCGCCTTCGATCGCTTGACTGATTTTTTCTTTAACGTGCGCGACTTGTTGCGGTTCGCCGAAGAAGCGGGACTGCAGCCGGGTCAGGCCATTGCCCATGGGATAGAAACCGAAATTGGCCTCACCCAGCGTAATCGCCGCCGGCGGCCGGTTGTCGCCCTCACGCGTGCCAACCAGCATCAGCGAGCGGTCGGCGGCAAAAGCGAGTTCCGCCAGCGTGCCGGCAAAGCACGAGCCCGGCTCGATCAGCGCGATAATGCTGCGCGGCGTCACATCGACGCGCTTGAGCACACGCTTGAGGTAATGGCGGATTTCGCGCATCAGCCAGTCGCCATTGGCCTTGGCCAGAAAATCGTCGTGTTCAAGGACGGATCGCGCATTGCCATCGGTGCGCAACAGCACGACGCCGATAGCCTGTTCGTTGGCGCGCAAATGCAGGATGGCGTCTTCCAGCTCGCGCGCCACGGTGAGCGGCCAGAACTTGGTGCCGAGTGCGTGCGCGGCTTCGACCGAGGCCGGCACTCCTTGTGAAGGTCCGCGCACGGTGACCGCCGCCAGTCCGCGCGCGCGGTCGATCTCGATATCCACGTGCGAATAGGACACCCGGTCGCCCTCGATTCTGCGCTCAAGCGGCGTGAGCGTGATGCCTTTGGCGTCTTTCGGGCGGTCGGAGCGCGCAGCGATCTCCTTGGCGCGGGCGGCCACCGTCTCTTTCCATTTCGAATTGGGCACAACCTCGTCGACCAGCCGCCATTCGACCGCCTTGGTACCGCGGATGCCCTCCTCAATCGAGCAGAACACGTCGGCGCGGTCACGGCGCACTTTGCGCTTGTCGGTGACGCGGGTGAGGCCTCCGGTACCCGGCAGCACCGCGAGGAGCGGCGTCTCCGGCAGCGCTACCGCCGAGCGGCGGTCGTCCACCAGCATGATGTGATCGGCCGCGAGCGCCAGCTCGTAACCGCCGCCGGCGGCATTGCCGTTGATGGCGCACAGATAAATCTGTTTGGAATTCTCAGAGGCGTCCTCGATGGCGAGCCGCGTCTCGTTGGTGAATTTGCAGAAGTTCACCTTCTGCGCATGCGTCGATTTGCCGAGCATGCGGATATTGGCACCGGCGCAGAACACATTGTCCTTGCCGGACTTGATGACGACGCAACGCACCTCCGGATGCTCGAAGCGCAGCCGCTGCACTGCGTCATTGAGCTCGATGTCGACGCCGAGGTCGTAGGAATTGAGCTTGAGCTCGTAGCCGTCGAACAGCCCGCCGGATTGATCGACATCCATGATCAGATAGGCGACGTCGCTGTCGCACTCGATGCGCCAGTGGCGGTAGCGCGATGGCTCGGTCTGGAAATCGATGGTTTGCATGCGCTATACGGCGCCGAACCGAAACCGCCCGGCCGCCTTCTCCCTGTATGCATTATTTTGCATCTAGATAGCACCATTATAGTGACGCGACAATACCACAATAACAATGGAACAAAATCCGTCTCTTGCCTCGCATTATAATGCATGTTAATCAGTAAGCGATGAAAGTGGCCCACGCCAAGCCCACCCAAAACCGCGACGCCGATGCCTATTTGCACCGGCTGGGCGAGCGCGTGCGCACGCTGCGCAATCAGCGCGGCATCACGCGCAAGGCATTGGCGCAGCATGCAAATGTGTCGGAGCGCTACCTCGCCCAGCTAGAGGTCGGCAAAGGCAACTGCTCGATCGTGCTGCTGCGGCGAATCGCGCGCGCGATCGGACTGCCGGTCACGCAGCTTGTGCATGAGGGGGCCGAGCCGCCGCTAGACCTGGTGTTGCTGACGCAATTCCTCGAGCGACTGGCGCCGGACATGCTCTTAGAAGCGCGCAAGCTCGTCACCGAGCATTTCTCCTCGCCCTCCGAGGATCGGCGACGAATTGCGCTGATCGGCCTGCGCGGCGGCGGCAAGTCGACGCTCGGGCGTCTCTTGGCCGAGCGGCTCGACGTGCCCTTTATCGAGCTCGACCGCGAGATCGAGCGCCGCAGCGGCGCGCCTTTAAGCGAAATCTTCGACATGTTCGGCCAGGAAACCTTCCGCCGCGCCGAACGCGAGGCGCTCGACGATGTGTTGCGCCGCCACCCGCATTTTGTGATCGCCACCAGCGGCAGCATCGTCACCGAACCGGGCACGCTTGAATTGCTGCTCACCTCGTGCTTCACGGTCTGGGTGCGCGCCGAGCCGGAAGAGCATATGAAGCGGGTGATGGCGCAAGGCGACATGCGGCCGATGGCCAACAACGCCCGCGCCATGGAGGATCTGGTATCGATTCTTAAAAGCCGCGAGCCGCTTTACGCCAAGGCGGAGGCCGTGCTCGCCACCACCGGCAAGACCCCTGAACAAAATCTGGCGGAACTGATGCGTGTGGTCGCGGTTCCCAAACCTCGCATCGCGCGCCAGTCGGCGTGACGATCGCTAACTCGCAGTGAGGAGCCGGCCGACGCCGGGACAGAAAGAATGAGCGAAACGATCAAGACCGACGTTCTCATCATCGGCGCGGGGCCGATCGGCCTGTTCGCGGTATTTGAGCTCGGACTTCTCGATATCAAAGCGCACCTGGTCGACATCCTCGACAAGGTCGGCGGACAATGCGCCGAGCTTTACCCGGAAAAACCGATCTACGACATTCCCGGTATCCCCTACATCACCGGACACGGCCTGACCGACGCCTTGATGGAACAGATCAAGCCGTTCAAGCCCACCTTCCACCTCGGCGAGATGGTGACCACGCTCGAGAAGATCGGCGAGCCGCTGTTCCGCATCGGCACCGACGGCGGCAAAGTGTTCGAGGCGAAGGTGGTGGTGATCGGCGCCGGCGGCGGTTCGTTCCAGCCCAAGCGTCCGCCCATCCCCGGCATCGAGCCCTATGAGGGCAAGTCGGTGCACTATGCCGTGCGCAAGATGGACGCGTTCCGCGACCAGCGGCTGTTGATCGTCGGCGGCGGCGATAGCGCGCTCGACTGGACGCTCAATCTGCAGCCGATCGCCAAGCGGCTCACGCTGGTGCACCGGCGCGACGAATTCCGCGGTGCGCCCGACAGTGTCAACAAGATGCGCGCGCTGGTCGCCTCCGGCGATATGGACCTCAAGATCGGCCAAGTCTCGGCGCTGGAAGGCGGCGACGGCCAGCTTGCCGCGGCGAACATCAAGGGCAATGACGGCGCAATCGCGCGGGTTGAATGCGACGCCATGCTGCCGTTCTTCGGGTTGACCATGAAGCTCGGCCCGGTCGCGAATTGGGGCCTGCCGCTCGAGGACGGGTTGATTCCGGTCGAAACCTCCGCGTTCGAGACCGGCACGCCGGGGCTGTTCGCCATTGGCGACATCAACACCTATCCGGGCAAGCTCAAGCTCATTTTGTCGGGCTTCCACGAGGGCGCGCTGATGGCGCAGAAGGCCTACCACTACGTCTATCCCGACAAGCGGCTGGTGTTCCAATACACCACGTCATCGACCAGCCTGCAGAAGAAACTCGGTGTCGCATGAGCGAAGTGCAAGAGATTTCCCGATCCACCGCCGCGAAAAGTGAAACGATGCCCAAGATCACCTACATCGAACACGACGGCACCGTGCACACCGTCGAGGCCGAGCTCGGCTCGACCGTGATGGAGACGGCGCAACGAAACAATGTGACCAGCATCGTCGCCGAATGCGGCGGCGCCTGTACCTGTGCGACCTGTCTGGTGCATGTGGACGAGAAGTGGTTTTCGGTGGTCGGCCCGCCCTCGACCGAGGAAGAGGACATGCTCGATTTTGCCTTTGAAGTTAAGCCGACCTCGCGGCTCGCCTGCCAGATCAAGGTGACGGAAGCGCTTGACGGCCTGATAGTGCGCACGCCGGCCTATCAGGGGCGGTGAGCGCCGCCTACACGTCCGCGCCGCTTTGGAAATGATCGCCGGACCAAAGCGTGGACTCGTGAACGAGCAGCATCCGCTTTCATCAAGTTGCGCGCTTCAGCACACGCCACGGATGCGCAGGGAGTGCCGCCACCGATCCACAGAGAAACGGGATGACGAGCAGCTTTGCCATCATGAATCCGTGAAGCACCGTATGGTTCCAAAAGACTAGGCACCATGCGAGATAGGCGCCTAATCCGCACCAACAGCTTAAGAGTTTGGGTGAGCATGAGACGCCTTGCCTGTAGTGCGTCTTGGTCGAAATAAAAAGCAGGATCAATCCGGCCAAAGGCAATAAACATCCGAAGATCGGACTTCCCCAGCCGATAAGCATGCTCCAATAGGCATAAGTCGCCATCAAATAGACTAAGGAATTTTTGGCATCGATGCCGTACGCGGCCAGAGATTCAATGACCCTCGGCAAGAGCTCTGTTGATACATTGTGGGAAAAACGATGAACGAGCGCGCTCTGGAATTCTGAAAACGCAGCCGCTCCGTAGATCGCCGATACCGCGACGAGCTTAGCGGCGAAGCAGGCTAAGACCGCAATCGTGAATGAACCTGCCAAAATTGAATAGCGCCCGGCAAAGGAACGGCAGTCTACGGCGCTAATGCCGGTCAAAAGCGCCAATATCACGAGTGCCATGGGAATGCCGCCGGTGAGAAGCTCGAAAATTGCAATGGCCGAGCCATAAAGCGCTCCGATAAACGCCAGCGAGCCAAAACTTCTCAATCCGAACGGTAAGTAGATCGCCGTTATAAGCGCCACCGAATGCACAATATCGAGCGGCGCGAAGTTAAGTACGCTCCCATGCAGGCTTATCGGCTGGAATATGAGCAAGACGGTTGCGATGCAGGCAATGGGCGAATTTCTTCTGATTGATGCCAACATTAGCGCAATCAAGAATCCGCAGCAGACTGCAAACCTCGTAAGCGCTGCCGAAGTGCGCAGCGAGAAGTTCGAAAGCATGATTTGCGCAAGGGCCCGCTGCCCGATGATGTAGTGGTCGTAATAGCTCAGCTGGTTATCTGAACGCGAGCCGTGAAACCCTAGCGCATGCTCCACGGCGAGACAGTCGTCTGACATACCTGCGTCAGGCACATTCGGTATGAGCCGTGACGTGCGTATAACCTTTGCCAATACGCCTTCCGGGGGATTCGAGAGGACAGAACTCCAGATCAAGCAATCGTAGTGCGATGTGAGATAGGCCATCTCGGCAAAGCTTCCACGGCGGGTGTAAAATACACCCCAGGGACCGAGGTCCGACTTATCCGTGAATGAGCCGTCCGCGATTGCTTGGCTAAGAGTATTTTCGACACGCGCAGACCCTTGCGAAAGCGCCAAATAATTTGCGGCAAATGCAATGACCATCATTACGAGCGCTACGCCGGCGCTCGTAATTGCCAGGCGAAGTGCAAGAAACATCAAGCGCGCGCTATTGCCCATGACTCCCCCGGATCTCCGATAAAGCCACGCGCGCGATAACTTTGTCCAATGGGGTTTGAGCTTCAATATTCCCCCCGCAAGGGCGCTGCAATGGGTTGAAGCGCCCTTCACGGGTAAACTCCACCCAGCCTTGAGGCCGCCCCTGCGGCCAAATTTGCGGCCGCGGCAACGATGCATCCCACGGTATTCATGCGGCCACGTCCCGACACCGCCGGCGGGGAATGCAGTGCCACACTCGCTTATCGGGGGCGCCGGAGGCGCGGCCAAGCGCTCGCGCTTGCCCCGAGCAGCGTCGGTATTTTCAATTCGTCTTGCCTCCCGTCGCCTTTCCGCCGCAGTGTTGTAACTGTTCTGATTTCGGTCACGCTTCATTCCGAAATTAACCGTGGTCTCTCCATCTGGCGTTATCATCCAGATTGAATTTTCACGGTATGGCCCAGAACAAACTAAGGCGGGCGATGCCATAATTCTTGTGGCGTTTACGCCATAATAATACCGGGTTGATCTAAGGAAAATTTTGGCTCAATGGCACTGAATCTCTTAGCCGCTGCCGCGCTCGCGGTTTGGCTCTATCTGATCGCGGCGCGCGGCGGCTTCTGGCGCGCTGGCGAGCGCGACGACGGCGGCCCGGCGCCCTTGGCGTGGCCGTCCGTCACTGCCGTCATCCCGGCGCGTGACGAGGCGCAAGGCGTCGGCGGGACCGTCGCCTCGCTGCTGGCGCAGGATTATCCGGGGCCGTTATCCGTCATCCTGGTGGATGACCAAAGCAGCGACGGCACCGCCGACGTGGCGCGGCGCGCCGCGGCGTCGGCGCCGGATCGGCTGATCGTCCTGACCGGCGCGGCGCTGCCGGCGGGCTGGACCGGCAAATTGTGGGCAATGAAGCAAGGCGTCGAACGCGCGCTCACAGGCGAGCCGACCTATCTACTGTTCACCGACGCCGACATTGTCTACGAGCCCGATGCGCTGACGCGCCTCGTCTCGCAGGCGCAGGCGAAAGGGCTGGTGCTCAATTCGCTGATGGTCAGGCTGCGCTGCGAGAGCTTCGCCGAGCGCGCCTTCGTTCCGGCCTTCATCTTTTTCTTCCAGATGCTCTACCCGTTCGCCTGGGTGAACCGCCGCGACCACGGCATGGCGGCGGCGGCGGGCGGCTGCATGCTGGTGCGGCACGATGCGCTCGACGAGGCCGGCGGCATCGAGGCCATCCGCGGCGCCTTGATCGACGATTGCGCGCTCGCGGCTAAGCTCAAACCACAGGGCCCGATCCGGCTCAGCCTGACGCAACGCGCGCGCAGCACCCGCGGCTATGTGAGCGTGCAGGAGATCCGGCACATGGTCGCGCGCTCGGCCTACGCGCAGTTGCGCTATTCGCCGCTCCTGCTCGCAGGAACGCTCGCCGGCATGGCACTGGTCTATCTGCTTCCGGTTCTTTTGGCGCTGTTCGGCCACGGCCTTGCGCAAATCCTCGGGCTGCTGGCCTGGGCGGTCATGGCGATCGCGTTCCAGCCGATCCTGCGGTTCTACCGGCGCTCGCCGTTCTGGGGCCCCTTTCTGCCGGCGATCGCGCTCGCCTACATGGCCTTTACCCTCGACTCCGCCTATCAATATGCCCGCAAACGCGGCGGCATGTGGAAGGGCCGCGTTCAGTCGAACGTGAATGGCGTATGATGACGGATGCCAGTGCATTTCGGTCGGGCAAGGGCCACCGCGACGAAAACTTCCCCGTGGCATCGTGGCTCATCGCGCCGCGTCACCGCGCGCTGATCCTTGCCTTCTACGAATTCGTGCGCTCAGCCGACGACATCGCTGACCACGCCGCGCTGACCGCGCAGCAGAAAGTCGGCATGCTCGATCGGATGGAAGCCGACTTGCTCGGCGCCAGCGATGCCAGCCCGGAAGCGGCGAAGCTGCGGCGCGCGCTGGCCGAGCGCAACATGTCGCCCGTGCACGCGCAGGATCTGCTCAAGGCGTTTCGGCTCGATGCCACCAAGCTGCGCTACCGCGACTGGGACGACCTCATCGGCTACTGCGCCTATTCCGCGATGCCGGTCGGGCGCTTCGTGCTCGATGTGCACGGCGAGAACCGATCCACCTGGCCCGCGTCCGACGCCACTTGCGCGGCGCTGCAGATCATCAACCACATTCAGGATTGCGCGGCAGACTATCGCAATCTCGACCGCGTCTATATCCCGCAGGACGCCCTCGCCGCTTGCGGCGTCGGCGTCGAAGCGCTCGCTGCGGCCAGGGCCTCGCCCGAGCTGCGGCGCTGCCTCGCGGGGCTGGCGGAGCGCACCGATGTCCTCTTGCATCAAGGCGACGCGCTGCCGAGCCTAATCGAAGACTGGCGGCTTTCGCTCGAAATCTCGGTCATCCAGACGCTGGCGCGGCATCTCACCGGCATCCTCATGATCCGCGACCCGTTGAGCGAACGCGTGCACCTCGGCAAGCTCGGCGTCGCCGGCGTCAGCCTCCTCGCCGTGCTCAAGGGCCTCACGCGCCGCGCCGGCCGTCAACGTTTGACCTCGGCGGCGCAGCCGTGAGTGCCGTGACCGACGAGCCCGCGGCGGCAAGCGAACAACGCGCGAGCGGCAGCTCGTTCTATCTCGCCATGCGCATCATGCCGAAGGCGCAGCGCGAGGCCATGTTCGAGATCTACTCGTTCTGCCGCAAGGTCGATGACGTCGCCGACGAAGCCGGCCCGCGCGATCTGCGCCTTGAGCAGCTGCAGCGCTGGCGCGCCGATATTGCTGCGCTCTACGCCGGCACGCCGCCGCAGCACCTGAGCACGCTCGCGCGCGCGGTGCGCGAATTCGACTTGCAACGCGAGGACTTCCTTGCCGTCATCGACGGCATGGAGATGGACGTCGTTGCGGACATCCGCGCGCCCGATTTTGCGACCTTCGACCTGTATTGCGACCGCGTCGCCAGCGCGGTCGGCCGGCTGAGCGTGCGCGTGTTCGGCATGGAGAAGGAGGCGGGGCTCGCGCTCGCGCATCATTTGGGGCGCGCTTTGCAGATGACGAACATCCTGCGCGACCTCGACGAGGACGCCGGCATAGGCCGGCTCTATCTGCCGCGCGAAGCGCTGGCCGGCGCCGGCATCGCAACCGACGACCCCGCGGCGGTGCTGGCCGGTCCGGCGATCGGAAAGGCCTGTGCGCCAGTTGCGGCACGTGCCGAACAGCACTTCGTGCAAGCCGAGGCGATCATGGCGAAATGCGCGCGCCGCATTGTGCGCACGCCGCGCATCATGGCGACCGCCTACCGCATGATCTTCGACCGGCTGATGGCGCGCGGCTTTCAGCCGCCGCGGGCGCCGGTGCGGCTGCGGCGCCGGCAATTCCTCTGGATCTTGCTGCGCTACGCGATCCTGTGATGGCGCGCTTGGTCCACATCATCGGCGCCGGCCTCGCTGGCCTTGCCACCGCGGTGCGGCTCTCCGCGCAGGGCGTGCGCGCGACGGTCTACGAGGCGACCAACCAGGCGGGCGGCCGCTGCCGTTCCTATCACGACCCCGCGCTTGGGATCACAATCGACAACGGCAACCATTTGCTGCTGTCGGGGAATCGGGCGGCGCTCGGCTATCTCGACACGATCGGCGCGCGCGATCGCCTGGCCGGGCCTTCGAGCGCGACGTTTCCCTTTATCGATCTCGCCAGCCATGAGCGCTGGACGCTGCGCGCCAATAACGGCCGTCTGCCGTGGTGGATCCTCGACGCCAAGCGGCGCGTGCCGGGAACGCGCGCGCGCGATTATCTGTCGATCCTGCGCCTGTTGCGCGCGGCGCCGGGCGCGACCATCGGCGAGGTGCTCGATTGCAAGGGACCACTCTATGACCGCTTGCTCGGGCCGCTGCTCTTGGCCGCGCTCAACACCGAACCGCCGGTAAGTTCCGCCACGCTCGCCGCGGCGGTGCTCCGCGAAACACTGGCCGCGGGCGGGCGCAGCTATCGGCCTTTGTTCGCGCGCGAGGGACTTTCGGCGGCCTTCGTCGAGCCGGCGCTAAAGTTCATCGAGGCGAACGGCGGCGCCGTTCTGTTCGGCCAGCGCCTGCGCGCCTGCACGTTCGAGGCGAAGCGCGTGGCGGGACTCGATTTCGGCGACGTCGCCGTGCCGCTGCACCCGGGTGATGCTGCCGTGCTGGCGGTGCCGCCCGTGGTAGCGGCAGCGCTCGTTTCGGACCTGACGGTGCCGAACGAATTTCGCGCCATCGTCAACGCCCATTTCCGCCTCACACCGCCACCGGGCCTGGCCCCGATGACCGGCATCATCAACGGCACGGCCGAGTGGCTATTCGCCTTTCCCGACCGCCTTTCGGTCACCATCAGCAGCGGCGACCGGCTGCTCGATACGCCGCGCGAGGAGCTGGCGGCGCTGATCTGGCGGGAAGTGGCGGAGGTCGCGGGCATTGCAGGCCCGCAGCCGCCATGGCAAATCGTGCGGGAGCGGCGCGCCACTTTCGCCGCATTGCCGCGCGAGGACGCCAAACGTCCGGACGCGCGCACGCGCTGGAACAATCTCCTGCTCGCCGGCGATTGGACGGCGACCGGTCTGCCGGCCACGATCGAGGGCGCGATCCGCTCCGGTAACCGTGCGGCCGAACTGATCGGAAAGATGCAATAGCGATAGGCGCGATGTCTGACACCTTGAACGATCGGACCGACAGCAAGGCGGATGCGGCGGCTTCCACGCTCGAGCGCGCTATCGCCGCCGCAACCGATGCGCTGCTCGCACGCCAGCGCGGCGACGGCCATTGGGTATTCGAGCTCGAAGCCGACGCCACCATCCCAGCCGAATACGTGCTGCTGCGGCACTATCTCGGCGAGCCGGTCGAGGCAGCCCTGGAAGCGAAGATCGCCGTTTACCTGCGCCGCATTCAGGGCGCGCATGGCGGCTGGCCGCTGTTTCGCGACGGCGATCTCGATGTCAGCGCGACCGTGAAAGCCTATTTCGCCCTCAAGATGATCGGCGACGACATCAACGCCGATCACATGCGGCGAGCGCGCGAGGCGCTGCGCGCGCGCGGCGGCGCCGAACGCTCCAATGTGTTCACGCGTATCATGCTCGCTCTGTTCGGCTTCATTCCGTGGCGCGCCGTGCCGATGATGCCGGTCGAGATCATGCTGCTGCCGACGTGGTTTCCGATCCATCTCGACAAGATGTCGTACTGGAGTCGCACTGTCATCGTGCCGCTCCTGGTGCTGATGGCGAAGCGGCCGGTGGCGCGCAACGCGAAAGGCGCGCGCATCGACGAGCTGTTCCTTGGGTCCCCGGCGAACCTCGGCCCGGCGCCGAAGGCGCCGCAGCAGAAAGCGTCGTGGTTCTGGTTCTTCCGCGGCGTCGACAACGTGTTGCGCGTGATCGAACCGCTGCTGTTGCAGCGGCTGCCCTCGCGTCAGCGCGCGATCGATCGCGCCCTCGCGTGGGCCGGCGAACGCCTCAATGGCGAGGACGGTTTAGGCGGGATCTTTCCGGCGATGGCGAACAGCGTGATGATGTTCGACGTGCTCGGCTATCCGGAAAATCATCCGCAACGCGCCATTGCGCGCAGGTCGGTGGAGAAGCTCTTGGTCGTGCACGAGCACGAAACCTATTGCCAGCCTTGCGTCTCGCCGATCTGGGACACCGGCCTCGTCTGCCACACCCTGCTCGAAGTCGGCGGCGAGCGCGCGGTGGCGCAGGCCAAGAAAGGCCTCGACTGGCTGGTGCCGATGCAGGTCCTCGACGTGCGCGGTGACTGGGTCGCGCGGCGGCCCAATTTGCGTCCGGGCGGCTGGGCGTTCCAATACGCCAATCCGCATTATCCCGACGTCGACGACACGGCCGTCGTCGCCATGGCGATGGATCGCGTGCAGGGCGTGGACGGTCATCAGGATTTTCGCGCCTCGCTCGGCCGCGCGCGCGAATGGATCGTCGGCATGCAGAGCGAGAACGGCGCCTGGGGTGCCTTCGATGCCGACAACGAGTTCTATTACCTCAACAACATCCCGTTTGCCGACCATGGCGCGCTGCTCGATCCGCCGACTGATGACGTCACGGCGCGCTGCGTGTCGATGCTGGCGCAGTTCGGCGAGCGCGAAGAAACCAGTCCGGCTTTGCGCGCCGCGCTCGACTATCTGCGGCGCACCCAGCTTGCCGAGGGTAGCTGGTACGGCCGCTGGGGCATGAACTACATCTACGGCACCTGGTCGGTGCTGTGCTGTCTCAACGCCGCCGGAATCGATCCGGCGTCCCCGACCATGAGGAAAGCGGCCGACTGGCTCGTCTCCATCCAGAATGCCGACGGCGGCTGGGGCGAGGACGGCACCAGCTACAAGCTCGACTACCATGGCTACGAAAGCGCGCCGAGCACCGCTTCGCAGACCGCCTGGGCGCTGATCGGCCTGATGGCGGCGGGCGCGACCGCTCACCCGGCGGTCAAGCGCGGGGTCGACTTCCTGCAGCGCACGCAAGGGTCCGACGGGCTATGGGCGGAAGAGCGCTACACCGCAACCGGTTTCCCGCGCGTGTTCTACCTGCGCTACCACGGCTACGCCAAATTCTTTCCACTCTGGGCGCTGGCGCGCTACCGCAACCTCACGCAAAACCGGAATGCCAGATTTGGCATGTGACGCAGCCGCGTACGTGGTCAGCGGGTCGGCTGCGGGGGCCTTATGCTGCCGGTTCGCGCCGGACCCGCGTCCTTCGTCATCATGCTGTTGGACTCTTTCGGCAGCGCCAACCAGAACGGCACAAGATTTGCGGGCAACTCGGCTTGCGGCATCGCGTCGTTGGGAAGCCGCTTCCACACCTGGCTCTTGCCGAAGATCTCGAAGCCGAGATAGCCGCGCAAAGTGAGATCCTTACCGTCCGGGCTGAGCGTCAATTTGGCCTTATAGACGTTGCCGTCACGCGGATCGAGGATGGTGCCTTTCTCGTAAACGAGGCCGTTGCGCTGCATGCCTTTGATGATGGTGAGGCCGAGCGTTGGTGCATTCTTCTGGTCGCCAGAGCATTTGGCGCAGATCGGATTGGGGTCTTCGCCGGGCTTGGTGAACATCTTGGCAAGGGCGCCTTCGTAAACACCCTCATGCTCAAATATCAAAAACCAGCCGCCCACCTGGCCGTGGTCGTCGACCTGCGCCCATAGTCCGGCGACGGACGGCTCGGCCGCGCGCAGCGGACCGGCCCCTGCAAGGGCGGCCATAAGACTGGCCAAGACGAGGGTGAGAATTTTCAGCTTCATGGTGCAACACCCGATCCGCCGCAGTCGCATCACCGTCTCTACATGGTTCGACAATGTGTTCTTTTCACGGAATCAATTAGCCATATCTGGCTCGGCCGTTTGCATAAATGGCGGATACACGGTTGTTCCATTCAATTCGCATTTCTTAAATGTCTAGCGGTCCGTCGTGAGCGCCCGGCGGCCATTGCCGGAAAATTGGGCATCGCGGCGTGGCTCGGCAACGGCCATCACTGCCCATGGTTTTCCAGCACCTCGCGGCAGGCTTTGTGGAGTTTTTGGCGGTGTTCCTGCAAACAGGCGAGAACGGGGCCGTTACCGGAACCGGCGACGGCATGGCAGAACCGCCGCACGTCGGGGCGGCACGCGGCTTCTTCCTGGGGCGTGCCGCTCTGCGCAAAGGCCGCGGAGGAAACGGCGGTCAAAACAGTCGTCAGCACAAGTACGCGGATCATCATCAGCTCTCCTTGCCTTCATTGCCGCCAGCACGCCAACGCTGGACGACTCGCTCTATCAAGACTTGTTATTTGGCGTGACTTTGCGTGATTTGCCAACGCGCCGCTTGCTGTCGCGTTGCTTCGTTTTTCCGGGTTTTTCGTCGACGCGTACGCCGTTGTTTGGCTTGCCGGTCGCCAATTCGCCATCGCGCGGCTTGCCCATCAGCACCGGCTGGAACAACACGGCCGCCGCGAGCGTGCACATCAGTGAAAGAGCCAACAATTTGCCCATGCTGGCGGTTCCGGGATGGCTGGAGAACCACAGGCTGCCGAACGCGGTGGCTGTGGTAAGTGCGCTGAAGAATACGGCGCGCGTGAGGCTCGTCTGTAGGAGGTTCGTCTGTCCCTCGCGCCACGCCATGATGTAATAAATCTTGAAGGCGACGCCGACGCCGAGCAACAGCGGCAGCGCGATGATATTGGCGAAATTGAGCGGAAGGCCGATGATGACGCAAATTTCAAGCGTCACGACACCCGCCAAGATCAACGGAACGAGCGTCAGCAGGACATCGCCGATCCGCCGCAGCACAAGCCACAACAGGATCGCGATCGACAGCAGCGCCCACAGGCCGGCCTCGATAAAGGCGCGCACGATCGTATTTCCCGCTTCCAGGATCGAGATCGGTCCTTCGATGGCGTTCGGCTCGACCGCCAGCACGGCGCGTGCAAATTGGCGCATCGCCACGTTGTCGCTAGGATTGCCCTTGGGCGCGATCTCCACGCGCGCGCGCCCGTCCGCCGTCTGCCAATCGCGCACAAGATCCGGCGGCAGCGATTCTTGAGTCACCGGTTGCGCCTGCAGCGAAGTATGCAGGCCGCCCAACGCCGCCTTCAACGGCCGGATGAAGGCATCCTCCGCCTTTGCGCGCAATTCCGGGCTCGCGCCGGCGACCGAAACAAGCGCTGCGGAAAGCCGCTTGGCCGCGCTCGCACCAGGACCTTTTTGATCGCCGGCGGCTTCGATCAGCCGGCCCGCCCCCTCTTTCAGCGCATCGACATTTTCAGCGTCGGTCGGCGGCGTCTCCGCGTTCTTCGGGTCGAAGGCGCTCGCAAGCTTCTGTGCGGCGTCGCGAATGAGCTGTAATTTCTCCGGCTGGAGATCTGGAACGAAGCTTGCGACCGTCACGACGCGCAAGACCTCCGGCAGCTTCGCCACGCGGTCTGCAATAACGCCGGCATCGCCAAGCGAGGGCGCCAGCACCTCGATAGCGTCGGTATTGGCGGCGGGGTCGCGGCTGAGATCGAGATAGGTCGCGATCGATTCCGATTGCGGGTCGCGCAAATTAATCGGGTTGAAATCGAATTGGAGCCAATAGAGAAGCGGCAGACCCGCGATCACCACGGCGGCGGTACCGACGATGATCGGAATACGGTTCCGCTCTAGAAAACTGTCGACCGGCGCCAGCGCCGTAAACCCGAGTTCGTCCGGCTCGCCCGGCGGATTGAACAGGCGGATCAGCGCCGGCAAGATCGTGATGCTGGTCGCGAAAGCGATCAGCATGCCGAATCCGGCGATCAGGCCCAATTCGGAGACGCCGCGATAATCTGTGGGCAGAAACGACAGGAAACCAGCGGCGGTCGCGCCTGCGGCGAGCGTCAGCGGCGCGCCGACATACTTGCCCGCTTGCCGCACCGCGCCTTTGAGATCGTCGAATTCATGGCGCTCGGCGCGGTAGCGCACGCTGTACTGGATTCCGAAATCGACGCCTATGCCGACGAACAAGACCGCAAAATAGACCGAGATCAGGTTCAGCGTGCCGACCATTAACAGGCCAAGCGCCGCGGTCACGGCAAGCCCGATGAACATGTTGACGAAAACGGCGACGATGAGGCGCTTCGAACGCAACGCACACCATAAGATGATCAGGACGATGGCAACGGTGATGAGCCCGTTGCGCAACGCCCCCTCCTTGATGGTGGCGAATTCCTCGTCCGCCATCGCCACCGGCCCGGTGAGCCGGACATTGGCCTGGAATTTCGGGAGGATTTCGGCCGCGGTCCGGCGGATCGCCTCGGTGGCGGCGTGGCCGGGCTCTATGGCACTGAAATCGAGCACCGGGCGTACTTCGATGAAGCCGCGCAGCTCGTTGCCTTCCGCCGGGTGGCCCGCAACCAGAACGCGCCAGGAGAAGCTCGCCGGCTGCCTCGCGATCACCTTTTCCAGGGTGTCGGAGGCCGAATTGAAGACACGCGTGAAGTCGTCAAGCTTGACGCGTTTCGACTGGATCCCGATCAGGCCGTCTTCGAGTCCACTGATGAGCCCGCGCAAGCTCGGATCAATCGCGAAATCGTGAATGAGCGGTTCGGCCTGGACCAGCGGCGCGAGCGTGCGCTTGAGGTCCTCCGGCGGCTGGAACAGGAGCCCATTGCGGGTGAAAAACTCGCCGCCGCCGGATTGGGTCACCGCGTGGAAGCGGTCCTTGTTCTTGGCCAGCGCCTCCGTCAGCGCCTGCGTTGCCTCGCTTGCCAGTTCCGGCGTCGGCGCCTCGACGACGGCGAAAATCAGCTCAAAGCGTCCAAACGCCCGCTCGAAAGCGAGTTCGCGTTTGCGCCAGCCCAGATCGGACGAGAGCAGCGTGTTGATGTCCGAGTTGATGGCGAAATGGCGCGCGACATAGATCCCCGACGCCACAGCAAATAACAATCCGACGGCAACTACGCGCCAGGCATTGCGCGTGCAGACGTCGATGATGCGAACGATGAGGGATGTAAGCATGCCGTGAGGATCACCCAGTCGCCCAATCGCATTTCACGAAAACAGCGGCGGCGACGCACCGGTCGATCGACCGCGAACAGGCTTGCGCCTATCCCGCCGCGGCCGTGATCTGCGGCTGCGCGGGCTTGGCTTCGGTAGGATCGGCCTCGGCCTTGGCCGTGTGAATCTCGTGCAGCATCTTCTCGACGTGGCGGGAAAAGACGTATTGCGCCGGTCGCTGGCCGTTGAGCGAGATTTCCGGCGCCATGGGTCCGCTCGTGCGCACGCCGCGCAAGGCGGTCCACAGAGCGCTCAGCGGATTGCTCATGGAGGCATGCGCCGCGGTCGGCTCGTAGCCGCAATGCGCCATGCAGTTGGCGCACTTCTCGTAGCGGCCGGTGCCATAGGAATCCCAGTCGGTGGTCTCCATCAGCTCCTTGAAGGTTTTGGCGTAGCCTTCGCCGAGCAGATAGCAGGGCTTCTGCCAGCCGAAGAGGTTGCGGGTCGGCATGCCCCACGGCGTGCAGTGGTATTCGCGGTTGCCGGCAAGGAAATCCAGGAACAGGGTCGAATGCATCAGATCCCACTTCTTGCCCTTGCCCAAGGCGAACACGCTGCGGAACAGTTCCTTGGTCTTGCGGCGATTGAGGAAGTGATCCTGATCGGGCGCGCGCTCATAGGCATAGCCAGGCGAGATCGACACGCCGACGCCGAGCTCCTTCGCCTGATCGAGGAAGGCAGCAATATCTTTGGCCGGGTGGCCGTCGAAAATTGTGGCATTGACGTTGACGGTGAAGCCTTTGGCCTTGGCGGCCTTGATGCCGGCAATGGCCTTCTCGAAGCCCCCCTCCATGCATACTGACTTGTCGTGGTGCTCCTTGATGCCGTCGAGATGGATCGAGAAGAACAGATAGGGCGACGGTTCGAACAGATGCAGCTTCTTTTCGAGCAACAGCGCATTGGTGCAAAGCGAGACGAACTTCTTGCGCGCGACGATGCCTTTGACGATCTCTCCGATCTCGCGATGGATGAGCGGCTCACCGCCGGGGATCGCCACCATCGGCGCGCCGCATTCATCGACCGCGTCGAGGCATTCCTTGACCGACAGGCGCTGGTTGAGGATCGGGTCCGGATAATCGATCTTGCCGCAGCCGACGCAGGCCAAGTTGCAGCGGAACAACGGCTCCAGCATCAAAACGAGCGGATAGCGTTTGCGCCCCATGATCCTCTGCTTGAGGAGATAGGCCGCGATGCGAATTTCCTTGAAATAGGGAACTGTCATAATTCGGTGCTTCTCGTTCGAACTGTCGCGCCCCGCGCAACGTGTGATCAGACGGATGCCAGCTCCGCTGGCAGCCGAAATTCAATCGTTTCCTTGCGGCCATCCAAGACCGAAACTTCGACGGGACCAAGGCTTGCCAAGGCTTCGATGACGCCCTCGACCAGAACCTCCGGTGCGGAGGCGCCTGCGGTCAGTCCTACGGTGCGCGCGTTCTGCACCCACTCCGGACGCAGTTCGCTGCTGTCGGCGATAAGATAGCTCGGGATACCCGTCTCCAGCCCGATCTCGCGTAGACGATTGGAATTCGAACTGTTTTTCGCGCCGACCACCAGAATGACATCGACCTGCCGGCTCAGTTCGCGCACGGCCGCCTGGCGATTCTGAGTGGCGTAACAAATGTCCCGCATTTCGGGACCAACGATGTCGCTGAAGCGCTGCTCGAGCTTTTGAATGATCCCTCGGGTGTCGTCCACGCTCAGCGTGGTCTGGGTAATGTATGCGACCGGAGCATCAGCCGGAATGTCGAGCTTGTCGACGTCTTCCTCGGTCTGCACCAGCACCACCGGGCCGGAGATTTGCCCGACCGTGCCCTCAACCTCGGGATGGCCGGCGTGCCCGATCAGGATGAGAGTGCGGCCTTGCGCGACGTAGCGCTTGCCCTGGTTATGCACCTTGGTGACCAGCGGGCATGTCGCGTTGAGCACCGGCAGGCCGCGTCCTGCCGCCTCTTCTTCGACGCTTTTGGCGACGCCGTGCGCGCTGAAAATGGTCACCGCATTCTCCGGTATCTCGGAGACGGTCTCGACGAAGCGGGCGCCCTTGGCCTTAAGGCTGTCGACCACGTGCTTGTTGTGCACGATTTCGTGGCGAACATAGACCGGCGCGCCGTATTTCTGCAACGCGCGCTCGACGATCTCGATCGCGCGCACCACCCCCGCGCAAAAACCGCGTGGCTGCGCCAGGACAATCCGCATGGGCAATTTCTGGCTCATCGGTTTCTCCGCCGGATATTATCCGTCATGCGAGGCCGAGCTTGAGTGATTCGGCCTGCGCGTCTCTTCCAAGCGCTTCGAAGGCCTTGGCGACGATGCCGCGGGCGTCGAGACCGGCCTTGGCGTACATGGCGGCCGGGGTGTCCTGGTCGAGGAACAGATCGGGCAGCACCATGGTGCGAACTTTAAGCCCGTTGTCGAGCACGCCATGGTCGGCA
>DASXBN010000026.1:0-1661 GCA_036491675.1 Pseudolabrys sp.
CGCCCGCCAGCCGAATTGCGCATCGAGAAAGGCCGAGAGCGGCCATCCGACCGTGCTGGCAAAACCGGCGATCAGGGTAATGCCGGTGATGGGTCCGCGCGCCGCGCGGCCGTAGAGACCGGTGAGGGTGGCGAATGCCGGATCATAAAGGCCCATGGCCATGCCGACGCCGAGCACCGCCCAGGCCAGAGCCAAGGTGAAAAATCCCTGCGCAACACCGAGCAGGCCCCGCCCCGCGGCCAGCACCAGATTGGACACCGCCAACACGCCGCGACCGCCCCGGTTGTCGATCGCGCGGCCGACGGAAGGGCCCAGAACAGCCGACAACAACAACGCCCCGGAGAAAAGGCCAAATATCATCGTCCGCGAAAGCCCGAGGCCTTGCGCGATCGGATCGGCCAGGATTGCCGGCAGGTAATAGCTCGATCCCCAGGCGAGCGTCTGCGCGGCCCCAAGCGCGGCGACGACGATTGAGCGCTTCACTCGCCAGCGCCCGGATCGAGCAACCGCTCGACGATCACGCAGTCGCGCCAGACGCCATCCAATTGCCCGTGCCGCCGATGAATCCCGATTTCCTCGAACCCAAGCCCTTTTAGAAGGGCGCGGCTGGCCGCGTTCTCCGGAAACACTCGGCTGGTGAGCTTGTGGAAACCGGCCGCTCTTGCAGCCTCGATTAGTGCGGCGAGCACCGCACGGCCGGCGCCGCGGCCGCGATAATGCCGCCTCACATAGACCGAGAATTCGCCAATGCCGGCGTAGCAGGTCCGGCTGCTGTAGGGCGACGAACCCGCAAAAGCGACTGGTCCGGTTTCCGCGGTTTCGGCGACCACTACCAGATGCTGCGGAGCGAACCATGCGGCGATGTCCGCAGCCGTGCGCGGCTCGGTTTCGAACGTGGCAATGCGGTCGGCGATGCCCTGATTGTAGATTTCGGCGATCGCGGCCGCATCGGCGACCGTGGCCGACCGTGTGCTCAATTTCGCGGTATCGGGCATCAATCTTCGGCCGGGTCTCCTAGACGGTGCGAGCGTGCTCGTACCAGCCGCGCGTGCGCAAGACAATCCGCACCACCGAAAGCATCACCGGCACTTCGACCAGCACGCCGACCACGGTTGCGAGCGCCGCGCCGGATTGGAACCCGAACAACGCGATCGCCGCCGCGACGGCGAGCTCGAAGAAGTTCGAGGCGCCGATCAGGGCCGAAGGGCAAGCCACGTTGTGCGGAACGCTCAGGGCCCGGTTGAGGCCAAAAGCGATGCCGGCGTTGAGATAGACCTGAATGATGATCGGCACCGCCAGCAACGCGATGATCAGCGGCTGCCTGACGATCTGCTCGCCCTGGAATCCGAACAGCAGCACCAACGTTGCCAGGAGCGCGAGCAGCGAAATCGGCTGCAGCGTCCGCAGAGTGCGCGTGAGCGCCGCCTCCCCGCCTTGCGTCAGCAACGATCGCCGCCACAGCTGCGCCGCGATCACCGGCACGACGATGTAAAGCATGACGGAGAGGAACAGCGTCGTCCACGGCACCGTAATCGATGAGAGGCCAAGCAGCAGCGCCACAATCGGCGCGAACGCAAATACCATGATGGTGTCGTTGAGCGCGACCTGGCTCAGCGTGAAATTCGGGTCGCCATCGGTCAGGTTCGACCAGACGAACACCA
>DASXBN010000027.1:0-1794 GCA_036491675.1 Pseudolabrys sp.
CCCACGAACAAGCCGATGATTCCAGCGGCCGCCATGCCGCCGAGCGCGCCGAGCAGGATCACCGGCATCGGCGCGTCGACGCCGCGGCCAAGCATCAGCGGCTTCAGGACGTTGTCGGCCATGCCCGCCACGGCCAGCAGAACCGTGTAGACGACCGCCGCGACGGTGCCGTGTTCACCGCTCATCCAGACATAGGCGATCGCTGGCAGGGTCACCAGCAACGCAGGCACCTGCGCGATGCCGAGTACGAGCACGACGATGGCCAGAACCCCAGCCCACGGCACGCCGGCAATCAGCAAGCACAGGCCGACGACGATGGCCTGAATGAAGGCGACGCCGATGACACCCTGGCCGACGGCCCGGATCGTCGCTGTGGCCAGGTGGGCGAACTCCGCGCCGTGCTCGGCACCAGCCACTCGATCGAAGACGGCTTGGCTGCCTCGAGTGGCCGCGGCGCCAAAGGCCATGACGATCGCCGCGATGATGAACGCGGCGACGAACTGCAAGATGCCGACGCCGATTCCCGCGACCATGGCCAGTGCCGACCTTGCGAGCTCGCCGAGCTTCGGCTGCAAGCTCCGCACCAGTCCCGGCAGGTCAGAGTGCGCCCTGTCCCAGACCGCGTAGACCTTCTCGCCGACCAACGGCCATTGCGCCACGCCGGCGCGCGGCGGAGGGATCTGCAGCGAGTTCGTCTGAACGTCATCGATCAACTGCCGCACCGAGTCGCCCATCGAACTCATCAAGACCGCCGTCGGCGCGACGATGAGCACGACCCCGAGCACGGCGATCGCCGTTGCCGCCAGACCCTGGCGGCGGCCGAAGCTGCGTGCCACGGCCTGGTGCAGCGGATAGAGGCTAACCGCCAGGATCAACGCCCAGACCATCAGCACCAGGAAAGGCGCAAAGACGAGATAGCAAAGCAGCACGAGCGCCAGGATCAGACCGGCGCGGATCAAGACGTCCAGCAACTGGTCAGCGCGCTCTTGAGCGCCGCGATCGGGAGGGTTGGGCGGGTTCATCGCCGGTTACACCGCATCGGGGGAGTCGGCCTCGCCAGCGCAATCGCTCGACGTCTCATGCCTCCTCCAATTCGACGCAGTGTGCCGCTTCTGGCCGTGAACGGCTAGACGCCGCCGTCCGCCCTCGACTCGTCTGGCCACGGGTCATCGGCTGCGGTGAACCGTCAACGGCAGGCTACGGAGATGCCGAATACCCACCCCACCGCCGCGTCCTTGTACCGGCCCTTCCTGGCGCTCTTCTCGGCTTGTGCCGTCATGCCGGGCAGCGACCCCGCGCAGGTCAGGTGGTCGGTGTCGAGGCGCTGCAGGGCGCGGATCGGACCCTACCTTTCGCAGTAGTACTAAGCTGCGCGGCAAGCCGGTTGAACGCTCGGGTCGAAGGCGCTTCTGCGATGACAGCTTTCGGCTCCACAACTGCCGTGAAATGAACAAGCGTGACGCGTTACTTGCTCTTGCTGCACTCAGTGCGATGCCGCGCAGCGCACTGGGGCAGGAACGAACGATACGCATCGGCGCGCTGGTCGGGCGACGCAACTCTATCTTCTTGCCGGGGATTCTTAAACGCCTTGGTGAGCTGGGCTATGTCGAGGGCAGGAATCTGGTTGTCGAATATCGCTCGGCGGACGGCATGCCGGAGCGATTCTTGGCGCTCGCGCGTGAGCTGATCGACGCAAAGTGTGACTTGATCTTCGCGATCGGCGCCGAGCAAGGAGCGCGTGCGTTGATTGACGCCAAGTCACCTATCCCAGTAGTGATTCTCGCGAATGAATAC
>DASXBN010000028.1:0-3008 GCA_036491675.1 Pseudolabrys sp.
CTGTCTATACCAATTTTCTCAAGCGAATGGCCGAACTGGGTTATCAAGAAGGCCGCAACTTCACATTCGACTACATCCAGACGCCGGATGTCGAAGGCTACGAGAGAAACTATCGCGAGCTCGCGGCGCGCAACGTTGACGTGTTCCTGGCGGTCGGCACCGAGCTGGCGCTACGTGCCGCGCTGTTGGCTGCGGAAGGCAAGCCGATCGTGTTGCTGGCTATCGATTTCGACCCTGTGGCGAGGGGGTACGTGGCGAGTCTCTCGCGTCCCGGGGGCAGTGCAACCGGCATTTTCGTCCGCCAGCTCGAGCTCGCCGCCAAACGCGTCGAAATCGCGCGCGAGGCGTTCCCGCGCGCGACTGTGCTCGGAATCGCCTTTGACACGATTTCGCGCGAGCAACGCGATGCGGCGGCCGAGGCGGCCCGCAAACTCGGCCTAGAGCCGCGCCTGATCGAGGTGAAAGGCCAACAGGACTACGGCGGCGCATTTAGCGCAATGGACGACTCCCGCGGCCAACCGATTATTTTGCCGGCAAGCCCGATGTTCTTCCGTGACCGTGAGGCCATCGCGCAAGCATTGCTCGAGCGCCGGATTCCGTCGATCGCGGCATTCCGGGAGAATACCGAGGCCGGTGCGCTGATCAGCTATGGTTTCGACCTCATGGGGCTGTTCTACGACATCGCGAGCTATGTCCACCGGATTGCAGAAGGCGCCAAGCCGTCCGACACACCGATCGAGCAATCGCCGCGCTTTTACATGGCGGTCAACCTCAAGACGGCGGCATCGCTCGGCGTTTCCTTGTCGGATGTGTTCGTCGCCCGGGCCAACGAGGTGCGCGAATGAGGCGGCGCGAGTTCATCACGCTTCTCGGCGGCGCGGCGGTCGCGTGGCCGCTCGCGGCGGCGGCTGCGGAAAAAGATCAAGTCTTTTCGCCGTCGTTCCACAGTGAAGGACGTCGCAGACCTGCCGATTGGGGCGTGATACCTTCCCCACATTGCAGCGGGCATGATCCCAGTGGGAGAGGGGCAAATGTCGTTCGGAGTATCGCTGCGGGCAGCTTAGGTCATCTGGGGAATAACAGCTAGGATGATCCGCTCCGACGAAGCCTGACGAGGGAGGTCACCGTGCAAATAAACACGATAGGAACGGCGCTGTTCGCCGCGACGGCTCTTGTGCTCCAGGCATCTGCGCAAACCATGCCAACGGCGCCGGCGATTACGCGAACTATCGTAGCCGCGACCAAGCTGCCGAGTGTGGTGGAGACGCCGCTCTATTTTAAGGCCATGCGTGTCACCCTCCAGCCCGGCGGGAAGAGCAACCTATCGGCGGCCAACGGAATCCTCTACCAGCTCTCAGGATCGACCGAGATCTCACTCGGCGGAGAAAACAAGATGCTCGGCGCTAACGAGGCATTGTTTGTCGCTGCTGGGAAGACGGCGTCGCTGAACTCTGGAAGCGGGCAGCCCTCGATCTTGCTCTACTTCCTCCTTGTCCCAGCCGCCGAACTCGGCCGGCCGACCGCGACAGCCCCGGCGGCGGCGACCGAGCTATACCAAACGGTGGCACCGATTCCCGACTTAAAGCCGGGCGGCTATGACCTCAACCTGACCCGCGTCACATTTCCGGCAGGGATGCCGTCCAACCCGCCGCACCATCGTTCGGGAGCGGCGCTTTACTACATCGTCTCGGGAACGGGCGCCAACACGGTCGACGGCACGACGAAGGCAAGGGGTCCCGATTCCTTGATCTACGAGCCGTTCGGCCTCGTGCATCAATGGGGAAACCCCGGCGGCGAGCCTTTAACCTTCTTGGCTTTCAACATCAATCCGGACGGCGTGGCGGCCGTCCTTCCCGACGCGCCTGCGAAAGCACAATAGCCCAGGACGGTTGGCCGCAACAAACTGATGAAGCTGTAGTTACAAAAGCAAGAGTGCCAATGCAGCAACCAACAAAATTCGAGCTGGCCATCAACCTCAAGACCGCCAAGTCACTCGGCGTTCAAATTCCAGACAAGCTGCTCGCCATCGCCGACGAGGTGATCGAATGAGCAGATAGACTGCCTATTGGATCCGGAATCAATGCGAAACCGAGAACTTTCCCGGCGCGAGTTGCTCATGACCTCAACCGCACTGGCGTCCGGTGCCATGGTGATGCATCCGTTCGACGCATTCGCGCAGCCGAGCGCAGCGCAAGGGTCGCTGATTGCGCGGGCGAAGTCGCTCGAGCTCGACACGCCCTACGTGCCGCCGCCCGGCGACGCGCTCGAGCATCACGCAGCAGGATTCGCCAAGATCATGTGTTCGGCCGTGTTCGTCACCGGGCTCGATCCGGATTTCGCCGCCGAAAACGTCGGCTATTTCACCGCTCCGTACGAGGTGCGGCACAAGCTGGGCAAACCGGGCATCGATCGCGTCGAGAAGGCGGTCCACGTAACGCTGCCGAATGGCGTGACACGCACCGCCAAATACTTGGGCAGCCAAGGCTGCGTGACGCTGCCGGTCGGCCAGACGTCCGTGAACTTCACGCCGACAAATGTGGCAAGTCGGCTGCCTGATCCTTCCACCCAGCCGTGGCCGATGGGCGACGTGCTGTCCGACGAGCTGTTGCCGCCGGAAATCGACGCGACCAAGCTCAAGCAGGCGATCGACGCGGCATTCGACCCGGCCGCCAGCATGACCGCCGCCTTTGTTGTGACTTGGCGCGGACGCCTCATCGCTGAACGCTACGGCGACGGCATCACGGCGCGCACACCGCTCGAAAGCTGGTCCATGGGCAAGAGCCTCACCGCGACGTTGATGGGCGTTCTGATCAAACGGGGTGTCTACGACATCTGGCAGCCGGCGCCGATCCCGGAATGGCAAAGCGCCGGCGATCCGCGCGCCAAGATTCGCATCGGCGACATGATGCATATGTCGAGCGGGCTGCGCACTCACGCGCCGCAGGATCCCGATTACGATCCGGCGGGGCCTTATCCCGATCATCTCTATTTGTATACGGGCAGCGTCA
>DASXBN010000029.1:0-68378 GCA_036491675.1 Pseudolabrys sp.
GACCTCGCCGCACAGTCCGCAGCCGACGCAACTCTCGATCACGGTCGCCACCGGATCGCTGCGCAGCGGATCCGGATTGGGCTTGACGGTGAGCGAAGGGCAGCCGGAGAGCCTGATGCAGGAATGGTCGCCGGTGCAGATCTCGTCGTCGACGCCGAAGCGCACCCGCACCACCCGCTCGCCGCGCTTGAGCTTCTCGGCGTCTTCGACGCGCACGCGGCGCTGGCGCGCGAGCTGGCATTCGCCGTCGGCGATGATCACCTTGAGGCCGCGCTCGGCGCTGCGCATCGCCGCTTTCAGGGTCTTCGTCATCTTGGCGACGCTGTAGCTGCGCACCGTGCGCAGCCATTTCACGCCCAGCGAGCGCAAGGTCTGCTCGATGGTCATGCCGGTCGGCGCGCCGATCCGGTTGGCGACGCTCGAGGGCAGATATTGCTGGCCGGTGGCGGAGGCGTAGCCGTTCTTCATCACGATCAGCACGCCGTCGCCCTTGTTGAACAGGTTCGAGGCGACGCCGGTGATGAGGCCGTTGTGCCAGAAGCCGCCGTCGCCCATCACCGCGATCGGGCGGCGGTCCATGTTGGGGGTGACCGCGGCCGCGCTCGCGAGCGACATGCCGTAGCCGAGAATGGAGTTGCCCAGGCTGAACGGCGCGAAGGTTGCGAACGAATGGCAGCCGATGTCGGCGCTGATGTGGGTGGGCCCGAGCTCGCGCTGCATGAGCTTGATGGCGCTGAACACCGGCCGTTCGGGGCAGCCGGTGCAGAAATTCGGCGGCCGTGCCGGAATGTCGCCGACCGCCGCGCTCGCGCCGGCCTTGTGCGCGAGGATATTTTTCACGCGTCTTGTAATCGCATCGGCGTCGATGGGCGCGGGCCGCGCCTCGGCGAGGAACGAGGCAAGCGCGTTGAGCAGCACCTCGGATGTGTATTCGCCCGCGCGCGGGAGCATCCCCTTGCCGAGCACGCGGGTCGCAATGTCGGCGCGCCGCAGCTCCACGTTGACCGCCTGCTCGATGTAATCGGGATTGCCTTCTTCGACCACGAGCACGGCGCGTTTTCCCGCACAGAACTCGCGCAGCTCCTCCGGCACCAGCGGGAAGCCGACGTTGAGCACGTAGAGCGGAATGCGGCTCGCGCCGTGGAGATCGGCGAGATCGAGCCGCGCCAGCGCGCGCAGCACGCCGTTGGTGAGCCCGCCGAGGACGATGATGCCGACGTCGGCGAGATCGCCCGCGATCACCTCGTTGAGCTTGCGCGCGCGGATGAATTGCTGCGCGGCCGGAAGCCGCTCATCGACCTTGAGCCGCTCCTGCGAATAGATGACGGGCGGATGCGCCAACCGGCCATAGTCGAAGCGCGGTGGCCCGGCGAGGCGGTTCTTGCCGGAAAACGCGGGGCGGCGGTTGGCCTTGGTCTTGAATTCGCCGGTGACGTGACAGGCGCGGATGCGCAGCTCCATCATCACCGGCGCGTGGCTCGCCTCGGAAAGCTCGAAGCCCTCCTCGACCATGCGCACGATGGTCGGCAGATCCGGGCGCGGGTCCATGAGCCACATCGACGATTTCATGGCATAGGCGTAGGAGCGCTCCTGGATCACGCTCGCACCCTCGCCGTAGTCCTCGCCGAGGATGATCATAACGCCGCCGACGACACCGGGGGAGGCGAGGTTCGACAGCGCGTCGGCCGCCACGTTGGTGCCGACGATCGATTTCCAGGTCACCGCGCCGCGCAGCGGATAGTTGATCGAGGCGCCGAGCATCGCCGCCGCCGAGGCTTCGTTGGCGCAGGTCTCCAGATGCACGCCGAGCTCGCCCATGATGTCCTGCGCGTCGACCAGCACGTCGAGCAGATGCGAGACCGGCGCGCCCTGATAGCCGCCGACGTAGGAGACGCCCGACTGCAGCAGCGCCTTGGTGACGGCGAGAATCCCTTCGCCGCGGAAGGTCTCGCCGTCGCCCAGCTTGAGCGCCTGCACTTCTTTCTTGAACGAGCGTTCCATCAATGGCCTCCCGGCCAATGGTTGGGGTCCCAACTATATTATCATTTCCGCGCTACATATGCGAGGGCAGCCAGAGCGCGATCATCGGAAAGGCGATCAGGATCACCAGGCGGATCAAGTCGGTGATGATAAACGGCACTACACCCTTGAAAATAGTCGTGAAACTGACGTCCTTCACCACGCTTTTGATGACGAAAACGTTCATCCCGACCGGCGGATGAATGAGCCCAAGTTCCACCGTCATCACGATGATGATGCCGAACCAGATCGGATTGAAGCCGAGCTGGGTGACGACGGGAAAGATGATCGGCACGGTCAGGATGATCATCGCCATCGCGTCCATCAGGCAGCCCAGCACCAGATACATCAGCATGATCAGCGCCAGCACGCCGTAGGGGCCCAAGCCCAGGCCGGTGAGGAACTCGGTGACCTTCTGCGGCGTCTGGGTGACGGTGAGGAAATACCCGAAAATGAGGGCGCCGATCAGCACGGTGAACACGGCGGCGGCGGTGCGGGTCGCCTGCAGCAGCGACATCAGGATTTTGTCTTTGTTGAGCCGGCCGGTGAACAGCCCGATCAGGAATGCGCCGGTGGCGCCGACGCCGCCTGCTTCGGTCGGCGTGAAACGCGGCAGGAACGGCAGGCCGTAAAGCCCGCCGATGACGAAAACGAACAGCAGCATCGGCGCCCAGATGTCCTTCAATCCGACGATGCTCTGCCGCCAGCTCATGCGCGGGCCGGATGGCAGAAAGCCGGGCCGCACGGCGCCGATGACGATGATGGTGGTGAGATACATCGCCATCGCGAGCAGGCCGGGCGCGATGCCGGCGATGAACAGCTTGCCGATGTCCTGCTCGGTGATGATGCCGTAGACCGCAAGCACGGTCGACGGCGGCAGCATGGCGCCGAGCGTGCCGCCGGCGGCGATCACGCCGGTGGCGAAGCTCTGCGGATAGCCGAAGCGGCGCATTTCCGGATAGGCGACGGCGGAAAATGTCGCCGCAGTCGCGACCGAGGATCCGCAAATAGCGGCAAAGCCGCCGCAGGCGGCGACCGTGGCGAAGCCCAATCCGCCGCGCAAATGGCCGACGAAACCGTTGGCTGCTTTGAACAGCTCGCGGCTCATGCCGGAATTGGATACGAACGTGCCCATCAGCAGGAACATCGGAATGACGCCGAAAGTGTAGTCGGTCACCGTGCGCATCGAGGTCTGTCCGACCATCTTGAGCGCCGGGGTGCCGCCGACCAGGTAGCTGAAGCCGGACACGCCGACGAGGCCCATCGCCATGCCGACCGGCACGCGCAGCAGCATCAGCGCAAACAGCGCGACAAAGCCGAGGATTGCGACGGCGTCGGTGCTCATCCGTCTTACTCACTCGACCGGTTTGATTTTTGGTTCGTGCATCAGCTCCGGCTGAAAGATCAGCCGGTAGGTGCGAACGGCAATCAGCAACACCGCGGAGACATCGCCCGCCCAGGCCACCGCGAAGAACGGCCAGACCGGCAGGCGCAGGTCGAAAGTGAGGACGTGGTCGTTGTAAGTGCCGAGGACCTTGTCGAAAAGCGTGTAGGTCTGCACGCTCACCACGAATAACAGGACCAGCGTCGCGAACACGTCGATCATGCGCTGGGATTTCGGGCCGACATTGGCCCAGATCAGATCGACGGTGATGTGGCCGCCGCGATAGGAGGTCGCGGCGATGCCCCAGAAGATCAGAATGCCGAGCAGCAGGCGGCCGAAATCGAACGCGTCGGGAATTGCAAAGGAAAACACATTGCGCAGCAGGACGCCGAGAAAGATATTGGCGGCGACAATGCCGACGAAACCGGCGGCAATCCATTCGATCGTGTCGATGAAACGATCCATGTAGATGCGTTTCATGGCCGCTCCCGCCGCATCGCCGTCAGCAAAATCGGCGGCGGGAGAATCCCGCCGCCATTGTTCCCGAATGGCAGGTGTTTCCCCGGCTACTTTGCCAACGCGTTAAATTTGCCAAGGTCGGCGCGCAGCCCCTTGAGGGCGACGTCGGGATCGACACCGGCCTTCTTGACGCCTTCGGCCCAGGCCTTCTCCAGCGGCTCGGCTGCTTTCTTCCATTCCGCAAGCTGAGCGGGGGTGAGTTCATAGACTTCATGGCCGGCCTCGGCCTTGAGCTTGGCGATACCGTTATGCTCGAAGTCGGCCCATGGGCTGGCAACCTTCAGCGCCCACTCGGTGGTGCAGTGGTTGTCGATCACCTTCTTCTGCGCCGCCGACATTTGATTGTATTTGTCCTTGTTGAAGACGAAGGCGAAGGTCGTCACATAGAGCGGCACATCCATGTGATATTTGGTGACTTTGTCGATGCCGAACAGCGGCACCGAACCCCAAGGGAAGGTCACCGCATCGGCCACGCCCCGCTCCAGGATGTCGCGCACTTCCGGCGCGGATGACTGCACGTTGGTGCCGCCGAGCTGGGTGACCCAGGTCGCCATGGTGGCGTGCGCCGGGCGGATCTTCATACCCTTGATGTCCTCCGGCAGCAGGATCTTCTTGGTCTTGGAATGGAACGAGCCCGGGTCGTGCACGAAGGCGAGGCAGAACTTGACGTCCTTCATCTCCTTGCCAGCATATTTGCGGTACCAGGCGTCGAGCGCCTCCGAGCCGCTCTTGCCGTTGCCAATCAGGAACGGCAGTTCGCCGGCGGCGATGATCGGAAAGCGGCCGGGCTGATAGCCGGGATTGATATATGTGAGGTCGGCGATGCCGTCGCGCGCCATGTCGTAATGATCGAAGGCCTTGCCGAGCTGCTGGCCGGGATAGACCTTGGATTTGATGGTGCCACCCGAATCCTTTTCCACCGAGGCGGCCCATTCCTCCAACGCTTTCTGCAGGGGGTGGGTCGCCGGCACCCAGTGCGACAGCTTGAGGTCGAAGGTCTTCTCCTGCGCGAGAGTCGGCGTGGCACCGCCGATCAGGGCCACAGCCAGCGTGATGGCGTAAAATGTGTGGCGGGTTGTCATCGGGCACCTCCCCAGGGCATGTTAGCTGACCGTCCAGTCCGTGCTGGCAGCCGATTTTTTTGCGACGAAGTCGCGATATTCAGCCGCATGTCAGGGGTGTTGTAAAGGATATAGTTTGACGACAAACTAACTTGCCGAGTTATATTTCAGCCGTCGCGCCCGGCGGCCGGTCTCGAGCAGGGGAAACGAAATGGCGACCAGCGGTAGCGGCCGAGTGCGGCGCGGCAAGAAGGGCGAAACCATTGCCGAATCGATCCGATTCGGCCCGCTCGAATATTGGGTCGGCTTTAATCTGCGCATGGCGCAGGAGCACGCCTTCCAGGCGTTTTCGCGCCGCTCGCAGGAGATCGGCGAAAGCCCGGGCCGCTTCGCGACGCTGACGATCATCGCGCGCAATCCTGGCATCAGCCAGACCGAATTGAGCCACGCCAACGGCCGCGACAAGTCGAGCCTCACGCCCGTGGTCGAGGACCTGGTGCGGCGCGGCCTGGTCGAGCGCAAGCGCATGCGCGAAGACCGGCGCACCTATCGGCTGAACGTGACGGCGGCCGGCAAGAAGACGCTCACCATGCTCACGCGTTGCGCGCGTCGCCACGAACGCGTGCTCGATGCCATCATCGGCGCGCGCGACCGCAAGCGGTTTCTGCAAATCCTGAAGAAGATCGCGGCCGAAATCGAGTAGCGCGGACGTCAGGATGACGGCACGAGGCCGAACTTCATCCTCACCGCCTCCGGGATCGGCTGCGATTTGTAGCGGCCGGGAGCGGCCGGATCCTGCATGACCCACACCCGCGTCTCCGCACACTCGACGCAGGTCAAATTATTGAGGCTGATGCGGTGGTCGATGTCGAAACTGGCATGGCCGAACTTGACGGTGGTATCCACCGTCACGTCGTCGCCGTAGCGGGTGGGCCGCACGAAGCGTGCGCGCGTGCGCGCCAGCGGATAGCCGGCGAAATTGAAGGTCTTGAGCGATTGAAGAAAAGTCAGTCCAAGCGCGCGCTCGAACAGCGCCGCGGTCGAAGCATCGAAGATCTCGAAATAGCGCGGATAGAAGACGATACCGGCGGGATCGCAATCGGCCCACTCGATGCGCACCTTGCGGCTGTTGCGTAACGCGGTGCCGTGGCCCGACCCGGGAGCGCGGTTTGTCAGCGCGGGTTCGAAAAGCGATTTCCAGTCGACCGGAATCATACTCAGCGCGGCGCCATGCGCAGCGCGCCGTCGAGGCGGATCACCTCGCCGTTGAGGTAGGAATTGTGCACGCAGTGCAGCACCAGCGCGGCGAATTCGCGCGGTTCGCCCAGCCGCTTGGGGAACGGCACCGAGGCGCCGAGCGAATCCTGCACCTCTTGCGGCAGCGCGCGCAGCATCGGCGTGCCGAAAATGCCCGGCGCGATGGCGAGCACGCGTACGCCGAACTGGGCGAATTCGCGCGCCGCCGGCAGCGTGAGCGCGGCGATGCCGCCCTTGGAGGAGGAATAGGCGGATTGCCCGATCTGGCCCTCGAAGGCGGCGACCGAGGCGGTCGACACGATGACGCCGCGTTCGCCATCGGCGAGCGGCTCCAGCGGCTGCATGGCGGCGGCGACGAGCCGCATCATGTTGAAGCTGCCGATCAGGTTGGTGCGGATTACCTTCTCGTAATCCTCGAGCGGCATCGGGCCGTCACGGCCGACGATCCGCTTGGCCGGTCCGATACCGGCGCAATTGACCAGGATGCGCGCCGGGCCATGCACCGTCGCGGCGGCGTCAATGGCTGCCTTGGCGCCTTGCGCGCTGGCGACGTCGCAGGCCACCGCAATGCCCTTGATGCTGGCGGCGACGTCGGCGGCGCCTTTTTCGTTGAGATCGAAAACCGCCACCTTGGCGCCGCTTGCCGCGAGTGCGCGCGCGCTGGCGGCTCCCAGTCCCGATGCGCCGCCGGTGACGATCGCCGCTTGTCCCTTGATTTCCATGGCTTCGAATCCCTTAAGCGCCTTTGATGGCGATCACGCGGGAGGATAGCGGCGTCGCATAAAGCTCGTCCACCAGCGCGGCGCGGTTTTTCAAGACCGCGCGCTGGTTGATCGAGCCCTTGTCGGTCATTTCGCCTTTGTCCATGGAGGGCGGTTCCGCCATCAGGATGGCGCGGACGACGCGAGTCGACGAGCCCGGGCTGGCGGCGGCTAGTGCGGTGAGCCGCTCGGCAAATTTCAGCCGCACGCGCACGTCATTGATCACGGCCGCCGCTGCCGCATCGGCGGCATGCTCGGGCGCCTGTTTGCGGCAGGCCTCGATGTCGGGAAACACCAGCGCCACGATCTCGTCGCGGTCGGGGCCGGCGAATACCACGTCGCGGACATAGGGCGCGCAGTGATCGATGAAGCGCGCGCGCAGCGGTCCGACGCTCACCCAGGTGCCGGTGGACAGCTTGTAGTCCTCGGCGATGCGGCCGTCGAACAGGAAGCCCTTGCCGGGATCGGCGGGGTCGGCAAACTTCAGCGCATCGCCGATCTTGTAGAAGCCCTCCGCGTCGAAGGCATCGCGCGTGAGCTGCGGTTGCCGCCAATAGCCGGGCGTGATGTGCGGGCCGCGCAGGCGCGCTTCCAATTTGCCTTCGTTCGGAACCAGCTTGAGTTCGACGCCCGGCGCGGGCAGGCCGATATTGCCGGGCCGGTCGAAATCCCAACAGCAGGCGAGCGCCAGCGGCGAGGTCTCGGTCGAGCCGAGCGAGGACAGAAAGATGATGCGCTCGCCGGTGGTCTCGATCGCGAGCTGGGTGAGGTCGTCCCAGGTGGTCTGGTTCAAACCGGCGCCGGCATAGAACAGCACCTTCAGCCGGCTGAAGAAGTTCTTGCGCAACGTTTCGTCGGTGCGGAAATGCGGCACCAGCGCCTCGTAGCCCTTGGGGACGTTGAAATAGATGGTCGGCGCGATCTCGCGCAGATTGCGCGCGGTTTTCGGTACGCCCGGCGGCGTCGGGTTGCCGTCGTCGATATAGAGCGAGCCGCCGTTGACCAGCACCATGTTGAAGTTGTGGTTGCTGCCGAAGGTATGGCTCCACGGCAGCCAGTCCACCACCACTGGCGGCTCTTGCGTGACGAAGGCAAAGCCGGCGGCGATCATCGCCTGGTTCGAGCACAACATGCGGTGGGTATTGATGACGCCTTTGGGGTTTCCGGTGGAGCCGGAGGTGAAAAGGAGTTTCGCGATGCTGTCCGGCGTGACTTGGGCGCGCGCGGCGGCAACGCCGGCGTCGTCCTCGGCGCCGATGAGATCCGCGAACAACGTCGCCTTGCGGTTTGACGGCGGATTGCGGGTGACGACCAGTTCGGCGCCGGCCGGCACCGTCGCCGCGATGGCACGCGCGTATGGCCCGCCGTCGCTGGCGAACACCATGCCCGGCGTCAGCAGGTCGACGATGGCGCGCAATCTGCCGAAGTCGGTCGACAGCAAAGAATAGGCCGCCGAGATCGGCGCATAGGGAATACCGACACTCATCGCCGCCAGCGCCAGCAGCGCATGCTCGATGTCGTTGCCGGAGATGATCGCAATCGGGCGTTCGGGCGAAAGCCCGCGCCGCAACAGCGCAGCGCCGATGCGCCGGGTCAGCGCCAGCACCTCTGCATAAGTGAGCGTGCGCCAGCGGCCGTCGGCGTCGCGCTGGCCCAAGTACACCCGGTCGGGCGCTGCTTTCGCCCAATGATCGAGCGGTTCGCTCAGCGTGGCGTGATAGGGAGGAAGCACCTGCGCGGTGCGGATATGGACGACGCCGCTAGCCTCGCGCTCCAGCACGGCATCGAATTCGCCGAGCCGCACCGGGCGCAAAGGGGCCGACGCGCGCACGCCGGACGCCAGTACCGCTGTCGTACTCATGTTGGATCTCGCGTCACTTTGGGCGCGCGCTTCTCCAGAAAGTCCTTCAGCCGCGCCTTGGCCTCACCATCGGCTTGCGCGATCGCCGACATCAGCGCCTCCACCGCGTAGCCGCTCGCGGGGGCCATTTCGGCGATGCGCGGCAGCGCGTGCAGGACCGCGAAATTGGTCAGCGGCGCGTTCGCGGCGATGCGGGTGGCGAGTTCGAGGCCCTTGGCGAAGCCCTTGCCGGGCTCGACCAGATAGGTGGACAGGCCCATGACCTGGCCTTCCTCGGCCGAATAAGTGCGGCCGGTGAGCATCATGTCCATCATGCGCGCGACGCCGATCAGGCGCGGCAGCCGCACCGAGCCGCCGCCGCCGACGTAGATGCCGCGACGTCCCTCCGGCAGCGCGTAATAAGTCGAACGCTCGGCCACACGTATATGCGCGGCCGCGGCAAGCTCCAGCCCGCCGCCGACCACTGCGCCATGCAGCACGGCGACCGTCGGCACCTTGCCGAACTGGATCTTGTCGAAAGCGCGGTGCCACAGCCCGGAATGGGCAATGCCCTGCTTGACGTCGCGCTCTTCCAGTTCGCTCAGGTCGAGGCCGGCGGAGAAATGCTCGCCCTCGCCATGCAGCAGCACGGCGCCGATGCCGTCGGGCAGCGAGGTAAAGAACGTCTCGATGCCGATGATGGTCTCGTCATCGAGCGCATTGCGCTTGTGCGGGCGCTTGAGCCACAGGACGGCGACGTCGCCCTGCCTCGAAGCCCCGAGCGAAGCGGGCAGTGCACCAAATGAATGGGACGGCGCTCTTGAACTCACCGCTATCTCCCACGTGGTTGCCGCTGCCTGGAAGCCCCGGGCGGCGGCGCGATGTTCAGGATCATGTCGTCGGCGGCGCTATTGCGCAACCAAGCTCAATTCTTGACCAGCGGACAGCCGCCCTCATTCAGCGGCCGAAACGCCTTGTCGGCAGGAATCGTGCTCACGACCTTGAACACGTCCCACTCGCTTTTCGATTCCCCCGGCGTCTTTACTTGCAGCAGATACATCGGGTGGACCTTGCGGCCGTCCTCGCGGATCGTGCCTTTTCCGAACAGCGGGTCGTCGGTCGGCATTGCCTTCATGGCCGCGACCACCGCGCGTCCGTCCGCCGGCGAGCCGACCTTTTCGACCGCCTTGAGATAATGCAGGACGCCGGCATAGACGCCGGCATGCATGTGGTTGGGCATCATCTTCTTCGGATGACGGTCCTGGAAACGCTTCGACCAGGCGCGGGTCTGGTCGTTCATATCCCAGTAAAACGCATTGCTGGCGACCAGTCCCTGCGCTGTGGGCAGGCCGAGTGCCGGCACGCTCTGCAGGTCGAAGATCAGCGATACGATTTTCTGCTTGGCGCCGATCTTGAATTCCGCCGCCTGCTTGACGGAATTGGTGGTGTCGCCGCCGGCGTTCGCCAGCGCCACGACTTGCGCGCCCGATGCCTGCGCTTGCAGCAGGAAGGAGGAAAAATCCGAAGCGCCCAGCGGATGGCGGACGGTGCCGATGATTTTTCCGCCGCTCGCCAGGATCTCGTCGCTGGCCTGTTTTTCGAGATCGTGTCCGAAGGCATAGTCTGCCGTGATGATGAACCAGGTCTTGCCGCCGGCCGCCAGCACGCCGCGCGCCAGCGTATGACCCATGGCCCAGGTGTCGTAGGTCCAGTGCACGAAATTGGGCGAGCATTTCGCCCCGGTGAGCAGCGACGTGCCGGCGCCGGAGCCGATTGCGACCTTGTTCTTTTCGCGCACGATGTCGCCCACGGCTAGCGCGACCGCCGAGTTCGGCAAGTCGACGATCATGTCGACGCCTTCGATGTCGAGCCAGCGCCGCGCGATGCCGGCGCCGACATCGGGCTTGTTCTGGTGGTCGGCGGAGATGACCTCGACCTTGCGTTTCGATTGCTTGGCGAAGTCCTCGACCGCGAGCTGGGCGGCGACGACGGAGCCCGGCCCCTGGAAGTCGGCATAGACGCTCGACATGTCGTTGAGCACGCCGATGCGCAGCGTACCGCCGCTTTCGGCCAGAACCGGCGTTGCAAACAGGGCGAGCAGAACCGCGGCAGATTTTAGGGATCGCAGCATGGTTTCCTCCCGGGAAACGGCATTTTTGTTAAATTGGCAGACTGCGGACAGAATGTTGTCATTGACAACAAATTGCGTCAAGTAAGCTATGCTGAGGTAATTGACCGAAAGCGGAAATATGCGAGCCAGCATGAAGCGTCGCCCATCAGTTGCGAGTGCGGCCAATGCCAAGAAAAGGACAAAGCGCGGCAAAAATGCTGCGCCGCCCAAGCGCGCGCAAAAGCTCGCGCTGGGCCAGCTCGACCATCATCTCGGCTATTTCCTGCGCCGCCTGCAGATCTGGGTGTTCCAGAACTTCATCCAGACGCTGGCGGCGATGCACGTGCGGCCGGCGCAATATTCCGTCCTGCTGATCATCCAAGCCAATCCGGGCCGCTCGCAGGCGGCGATTGGCCGGACGCTGAGCATCGAACGCGCTCGGCTGGCCCGGCTGCTGCACGAGCTGGAACGGCGCAAATGGGTCACCCGCCGCGCCTCCGGCAGCGATGCGCGCTCGCATTCCCTGCATTTGACCGCCGACGGCGAAAAAGCCCTGGCCAAAATCAAAAATCTGGCCGAGCGGCACGAAGCCCGGCTCGCCAGCCATGTCGGGCCGAAGCGCCGTGCGCAGTTGATGAATTTGCTGCGCGACTTCGGCTGAGCGCCGTCACTCGACCTCGTAAACGTCGAGCCGCACGCTACGGGCCTCGCGCTGGCCGCGCGCCAGCGCGAGAATGCGGTTGAGCCAGTCGACGCCGGCGTCGGCGGTTTCGAAGCGCATCACGGTGCGGAAATAATAGAGGGCGGGGTCGACGCGCTCGCCCGATGCCAGCCGCTCCATGACCGCCTGCGGACCATGCCGCAAGCCGTCGCTGGTGACCAGGATGCGCGCGCCGGCATCGGTCTCGATGGTATAGCGCGCCTGAATATCGGCGGCGCCGTCGCTGCGCACGATTTGCCAGTCGGCGCCGCCCGGCAGGATGCGCCCGTGGAGTTTAGGCCCGCGCACGGTACCGCCGATGATGTCGATGATGCGGCGCTCGCCATAGGGAGTGCGGCCCAAATTCATAATGGCCGCGAGTTCGGCGTGAATTGTGAAAATCGGCGCGGCGGAGAGCATTGTTGGAGCCCCAACTTATCGCTATTTCGCCATTTGACCCTGTCCGTGGCGGGCCGTAAATACGGTGCCGCAACCGGGAAGCCGTAGCGCATGGCGCGTATTTCGTCGCTCGCCGAAGCCATTCAGGACGCCGTCCGCGACGGCGACACGGTGGCGCTGGAAGGCTTCACCCACCTCATCCCGCACGCCGCCGCCCACGAGATCATCCGCCAGGGCCGCAAACGGCTGACCCTCATCCGCATGACGCCGGACCTGGTCTACGACCAGCTTATCGGCATGGGCTGCGTCGACAAATTGGTCTTTTCCTGGGGTGGCAACCCGGGCGTCGGCTCGCTGCATCGTTTCCGCGATGCGGTCGAGAACGGCTGGCCGCAAAAGCTCGAACTGGAAGAGCATTCGCACGCCGCCATGGCGAACGCTTACGAGGCGGGCGCGGCCGGGCTGCCCTGCGCGATTTTCCGCGGCTACATCGGCGGCGACCTGCCGAAGGTGAACGCCAAGATCAAGCGGGTGACCTGTCCGTTCACCGGCGAAGAGCTGGCGGCAATCCCGGCACACCGGCCGGATGTCGCGGTGATCCATGCCCAGCGCGCCGACAAGGCCGGCAACGTCATGATCGAGGGCGTGCTCGGCGTGCAGAAGGAAGCCGTTCTGGCGTCGAAGCGCTCGGTGGTGACGGTGGAGGAGATCGTCGAGGATTTCGGCGAGCGCAGCCTCAACGCGGTCATCCTGCCGCATTGGACCGTCGGCCACGTGGTCGAGGTTCCCGGCGGCGCCTTTCCGTCCTATGCGCAGGGCTATTACCCGCGCAACAATGCCTATTACAAGCAATGGGACGAGATCGCGAAGGAACGCGATACATTCCTCGCCTGGATGACGACAAACGTCTTGGAAAAAGGCCCTGAGGCCTTTGCCCAGTATGCGCGCAAACATCGCGCGGCGGCGGAGTAGGCGGCATGGTCGACTATAAGCCGAGAGAAATGATGACGGTCGCGGCGGCGCGCGCGTTGAAGAACGACGACGTCTGCTTCGTCGGTATCGGCCAGCCTTCCGCGGCCTGCAATCTCGCGCGCCTCACACATACGCCCGGCATCACGCTGATCTACGAATCCGGCACGCTCGCCACCAAGCCGAACGTCCTGCCGCTTTCGATCGGCGACGGCGAATTGTGCGAGACCGCGCTCACTACGGTCTCGGTGCCGGAAATGTTCCGCTACTGGCTGCAGGGCGGCCGCATCAAGATCGGATTCCTGGGCGGCGCGCAGATCGACAAATACGCCAACCTCAACACCACGGTGGTCGGTTCCTACGACAAGCCGAAGGTGCGGCTGCCCGGCGGCGGCGGCGCGCCGGAGATCGCCACCTCCTGCGGCGAGATTTTCATCATCATGGCGCAGGGCAAGCGCAGCTTCGTGGACAAGCTCGATTTCGTCACCTCGATCGGCCATGTCACGGGCGGCGACAGCCGGGCCAAGCTCGGCGTCAAGACCAAAGGGCCGACCAAGCTCATCACCGATCTGGCCCTGTTCGAGCCCGATCCCGAGACCAAGGAAATGACGGTGGTCTCCATCCATCGTGGCGTCACCCGCGAGCAAATCCAGGAAAACTCCGGCTGGCGCGTGAAATTTGCCGCCCAGGTGGCGGAGACGCCGCCACCAACGCAACGCGAACTCGAAGTTCTGCGCGAGCTGCATGCGCGCACCAACCGGGCCCATTCGGAGGCAGCGTGATGACAATGCGTGAAGTGTTTCTCTGCGATGCGGTGCGCACCCCGATCGGGCGCTATAACGGCGCGCTCGCCAAGGTGCGTACCGACGATCTCGCCGCCGTGCCGATCAAGGCGCTGATGGCACGCAATCCGAAGGTCGACTGGAGCAAGCTCGACGAGGTCTATTACGGCTGCGCCAACCAGGCCGGCGAGGACAACCGCAACGTCGCGCGCATGGCGCTGCTGCTGGCGGGCCTGCCCGACAGCGTGCCGGGCGTGACGCTCAACCGGCTGTGCGCGTCCGGCCTCGATGCGGTCGGCACCGCCGCGCGCGCGATCCGCGCCGGCGAGATCGACTTCGCCATTGCCGGCGGCGTCGAATCGATGACGCGCGCACCCTTCGTGCAGGGCAAGGCGCCGGAGGCTTTCGCGCGCACGGTCGAGATCTTCGATACCACCATCGGCTGGCGCTTCATCAATCCGCTGATGAAGAGCCAGTACGGCGTCGATTCGATGCCGGAGACCGGCGAAAACGTCGCGGAGGAAATGCAGATTACCCGCACCGATCAGGACGCCTTCGCGATCCGCTCGCAGCAGCGCGCCGGCAAGGCGATCGCCGCGGGCTACTTCGCCGAGGAGATCGTCGCGGTCGAAATCCCCGGCCGCAAAGGCGAAGTGGTCAAGGTCGACAAGGACGAACATCCGCGGCCGGAAACCACGCTCGATCAACTCGCCAAGCTCAAGCCGTTCGTGCGCCAGCCCGGCACCATTACCGCCGGCAACGCTTCCGGCGTCAATGACGGTGCCGCCGCCATGATCCTCGCCTGCGAAGCGGCGGTGAAGGCGCAAGGTTTGACGCCGCGCGCGCGCATCCTCGGCATGGCCTCGGCCGCGGTGCCGCCGCGTATCATGGGGATCGGTCCGGTGCCGTCGACGCGCAAGCTGATGGCGCGGCTCGGCCATGAGATTACCGACTATGGCGTGATCGAGCTCAACGAAGCCTTCGCCTCGCAGTCGCTTGCCTGTCTGCGTCAGCTCGGGCTCCCCGACGATGCGCCCCAGGTCAACCCGCATGGCGGGGCCATCGCACTCGGCCATCCGCTCGGCATGTCGGGCGCGCGGCTGGCCCTGACCGCGGCGCACGGCCTGCAAGAAAATGGCGGCAAGCTCGCGCTCGCCACCATGTGCGTCGGCGTCGGACAAGGCGTGTCGCTGGCGCTCGAACGCGTCTGAAACGATCGATCCGGAGAAACCGCGTGACCATGAGCGCCGGCTATATTCCGTTTCATCCCAATCCGTCGAAGCCGGTCTTCAGGCCGCCGCCGGGTGCGGTCGACGCCCATTGCCATGTGTTCGGGCCGGAAGCGAAATTTCCGTTCTCGCCGAAGCGAAAATATACGCCTTGCGACGCGCCCAAGGAGACGCTGTGGCAGCGCCGCGACTTCCTCGGTTTCGACAGGAACGTGATAGTGCAGGCGACCTGCCACGACACCGACAATCGCGCGCTGGTCGATGCCCTGGTCAGCTCCAACAACAAGGCAAAGGGCGTGGCCTTCGTCGACGAGGGCTTCACCGACGGGCAGCTCAAGGAAATGGACCGCGCGGGCGTCAAGGGCGTGCGCTTCAACTTCATCAAGCGGCTGGTCGACTCCACGCCGAAGGATGTCATGCAGCGGATCGCCGCGCGCATCGCCAAGCTCGGCTGGCACATCGTGATCTATTTCGAACATGCCGATCTCGACGAGATGGGGCCGTTCCTGAAGTCGCTGCCAACCACGCTGGTGTTCGACCACATGGCCTGTCCGGACGTGAAAGAAGGCGTCAACGGCAAGCACTTCCAGAACTGGCTCAAGGCGCTTGACGGCAACAAGAGCTGGATCACCAAGGTCACCTGCCCGGAGCGCTTCACTCTAGACGGGCCGCCCTACGACGACGTGGTGCCGTTCGCGCGCGCCATCGTCGAGCGCTTTCCCGATCGCGTCATCTGGGGCACCGATTGGCCGCATCCCAACATGCGCAAAGAAGCGCCCGATGACGGCGTGCTGGTCGATACGATCCCCAAGATCGCATCGACCGCGGCGCTGCGCCAGGCATTGCTGGTCGACAATCCGATGCAACTATATTGGAGTTAGAACAGTTCAAGAGCGCGCCGGCTTGCCAAACGCGACAATGCTATACAGCCGGCGCGTTTTCGTTTTTAATCAGGCCGTTGCGCGGCAGCACGAATGGAGACAAGGCCGATGACACGCACACAGCACGACTATGACGACATCCCGGGCACGTTCGTGTTCGATGCCGAGAGGTCGCGCCAGGGATACGGCATCAATATGTTCTGCATGTCGTTGATGAAGGATCAGAACCGCAAGGCCTTCAAGGCCAACGAAGCGGAGTACCTAACCAAGTTCCCGCTGACGGCGGAGCAGCGCGAGGCGATCCTCAAGCGCGACTACAATCGGATGCTCGAACTCGGTGGAAATATATATTTCACCGCCAAGCTCGGTGCTACCGACGGTCACTCGTTTCAACATCTTGCAGCGGTAATGACCGGCTCGACGCAGGATGATTACGCCAAGATGATGTTGGGCGGTGGCCGTTCGATCGAAGGCAATCGCAGCAGGACGAAGAAACAAAATCCCGGCAAGTCAAAGCCGAAGTCAAAGGTGAAGTCGAAACCGAAACGCCGGAGCAATAAGGGGTAAAACGCCGTGGCTAGGATCATCGCAGGAGTTTCGTCATCGCACGTGCCGGCAATCGGCGCGGCGATCGATAATCACAAGACCGACCAGCCTTACTGGCAGCGTGTGTTCGCGGGCTTCGAGAAGTCCAAGGCCTGGATGGCGAAGGCCAAGCCGGATCTGGTCATCGGTGTCTACAATGACCATGCCTCCGCCTTTTCGGTCGAGTTCATTCCCACCTTCGCGCTCGGCTGCGCCGCCGAGTTCCCGCCCGCCGACGAAGGCTGGGGTCCGCGGCCGGTGCCGGTGGTGAAAGGCCATCCGGAAATGGCCTCGCACATCGCCCAATCGGTCATTCTGGACGAGTTCGATCTCACCATCGTCAACAAGATGGAGGTCGATCATGGGCTGACTGTGCCGCTGAACCTGATGTTCGGTTCACCGGCAGAATGGCCGTGCCCGGTCATTCCGCTGGCGGTCAACGTGGTCATGTATCCGCCGCCGACGGGGCACCGTTGCTTCATGCTCGGCCGCGCCATCCGCAAGGCGGTGGAATCCTATCCCGAAGATCTGCGCGTGGTGATCATGGGCACCGGCGGCATGTCGCACCAGATTTCCGGGCCGCGCGCGGGTCTGATCAACAGCAAGTTCGATAAGGCCTTTCTCGATAATCTCACCAAAAATCCGCAGAAACTCGCGCGCATGCCGCATCTCGAATATATGCGCGAGGCCGGCGCCGAGGGCATCGAAATGGTGATGTGGCATGTCATGCGCGGCGCGCTCGACGACAAGGTGAAAGAAGTCTACCGCTTCTACACCGTGCCCGCCTCGAACACCGCGGTCGGTCACATCATTCTCGAAAACAAGAAACCTGCCGCCGGCAAACGCAAACCCGCGCGCCGGGCCAGTCGATAAGGAAATACCATAATGAAGATCTGCGTTGCCGGTCAGGGCGCCTTCGGTCAGAAGCATCTCGACGCGCTCAAGCGTATTGCCGGCGTGGAAGTCACCTCCCTGGTCGGCGGCAATCAGCAGACGACGGCTGAGGTGGCCAAGAAATACGGCATCCCGCACTTCACCAACGATCTTGCCGAGGGCATCAAGCGCGCCGACGCCGTCATTCTGACGACGCCGACCAAGATGCACTTCCAGCAAGGCGAGCAGGTCATGCGCGCCGGCAAGCACGTGCTGGTCGAAATTCCGGTGACCGATAGCCTGGCCGATGCCGAGAAGCTGGTACAGATCGCCAAGCAAACCGGCGTCGTTGCCATGGGCGGGCACGTCCGCCGCTTCAATCCCAGCCACCAATGGGTGCACAAGCGGATCGTCAAAGGCGAGCTGAAGATCCAGCAGATGGATGTGCAGACCTATTTCTTCCGCCGCAAGAACATGAATGCCGCCGGCCAGCCGCGCAGCTGGACGGATCATCTGCTCTGGCATCACGCCGCCCACACCGTCGATCTGTTCCAGTACCAGACCGGCGAGACGATTTCCGATTGCTACGCCGTACAAGGCTCGCCGCATCCGCAGCTCAAGATCGCCATGGACATGGGCATCGTGGCGAAGACGCCGTCGGGGTCTATCCTGACGCTGTCGCTGTCGTTCAACAATGATGGCCCGCTCGGCTCGTTCTTCCGCTACATCTGCGACAACGGCACCTACAAGGCGTTCTACGACGACCTCAGCGACGGCAAGGACAACAAGATCGATGTCTCCAAGGTCGATGTGTCGATGGACGGCATCGAGCTTGAGGACCGCGAGTTCATCGCCGCCATCAAGGAGAAGCGTGAGCCGAACGGCAGTCTCGCCCAGTTGCTGCCCTGCATGCAGGTGTTGAGCAAGCTGGAGGCGATCATCGATCCGCAGCGCCAAGCGCACGCCTGAGGATCGCTGCGGCGCCCTCATTGCCCACAAGCAGGCCGGCGACGGTCCGGCTGGCCATCGCTTCGATATCCGCGTGCAAGGCGAGCGCGCGACGGTTTTCTTCGACATCTGAATACGTTACCGGCAGGCGGTCTTGCCCACCTTTGCCCACGAATATGTTGCTAAAAGTGGGAAATTGCCCATAATTTTAGGCATTTGCCGGGAAATTTTCAAAAGATAAGATCTTCTGCATAGCAATTACAAGTATTTTAGCGAAGGGTTATAGCCCACCCATCTTGCCCATCTTTCCCAACGACACTTTTCATGTTGACGAATGCGGGTGGACTTGGTTCCCTTGACGGCGAGCCCGCCATGAGAGCTGGCCGCAAGGAAGCGCCTTCATGAACGATCAAATTCTCCAGGAGATCGGCGAATTCTGCCGCCAGCGCGGCCTCGCAGAATCCACCTTCGGCCGCCGCGCCGTCAATGACGGCAAACTCGCCAACCGTCTGCGCAATGGCGGCCGCATCACCACCGACACGCTCGATCGCATCCGCAGTTTCATGGCGCGCAACGCCGATGCCGCGCCGGCGCGCCGCCGCGTGCTGTTCGATGCACCGCCGCCCGCGGCCTTGCCCGTGGTCAAACCGGCGGCGCCTCCGGTCGCTTCGGGACAAGCGGCCGACGACCCGCAGCGAAATTTTCGGTTCTTCGACAACCGGCAGAAATATCTGCTGTTCGTGAACACCTGCAGCGAGAAATGGGAAATCGCGCATCGCGTCGGCATGGAGCTCGCCAATATCCATCCGCGTCCGCCGGCGGTGCGCGTGTTTGATGCTGGCGTCGGCGACGGCACCGTATTGGCGCGGGTGATGCGCACCATGCACGACCGCTTTCCCACCATGCCGTTCTACATCGTCGGCAAGGAGATCAGCCTGGAAGATATCCGTCTCACGCTGCACAAGATGGCCGACCGCTTTGTCGAGCATCCGTCCAGCGTGCTGGTGCTGACCAATCTCGCTTATGCGGAAGCGCCTTGGCTGGCGGTGAAATCGCTTTCCGCCGCCGCCAGCCTGGTGTGGAAGGAACTGGCGATGGACGGCAACACCGCGCACAGTTTCGAGCAGCAGATCACTGCGCTTGAGCCGTTTTTAGCCGAAAACTGGAAAGCGCGCGTTTCACCCAAGAGCGGCAATCCGGTCTATGAGCGCCCGGTAATCCTGGTGATCTATCGCAACGATCACAAATTCCTGCTCGATCAGATCGTGCCGAAACCGGGCGGCACGGTCGCCGACTACGATCTGGTGATCGCCTCGCAGCCCTATCGCGCGCGCGCCTCGCTTGAATTCAAGGCCAGGCGCGTGCTGGCCCCGCTTGCCCGCGCGCTCGGGCCAGGCGGGCGCATGATCGCGATCCATTCCTACGGGCGCGATCCCGGCATGGAGATCATCCACAAGGTCTGGCCGAACGACAATCCGTTCACCCACAGCCGCCACGAACTGCTCAAGGAAGTAAAGCACGAGCTGGGCTCCGCCGGCCGCGATCTCAATTTCAACGCCTATGCCGACCAGCGCTCGCTGTTCCGCTACGACATGCACACGCTGCCGTCGGAAATTTCATCCTCGATCGGCACCTCGACGCTGCTCGCCGCCTGGAACGCGGCGATCTACGTGGCGCAGATCGAGGACGACCGGCTGTCCGACGTCAACAGCGACCGCCGCTACATCGAGGCGACCCGCGACGTGCTGCAGAAGCAGGGCGGGTTGTGGTTCTACGACGAATCCTTCGTGATCTCGCACCGGCGCGAGTGAGGGGCTAGCGCATGATGCCCGCCGAAATTGCATCCGCGCCCGCGCCTTCCGCCTTTGCGCGCAAGTTTTCGCTCGAGGCGACACGGCCGAACGCGGCCGAGATCGCCGCGCTCGGCGAAGTCCTGCCGCCCGGAACGCCGGTCTATTTCTCGGCGGTGCCGACGATCCAGCCGCCCGAGCTGATCGCCGCAGCGGCCTTGCTGCGCAGGGCCGGTCTTGAACCGGTCATCCATATCGCCGCGCGGCGCATTCGCGCTGCTGCCGACTTGCAGAATTTGCTTTCCAGCCTGCGCGGTGAAGCCGATGTGCGCCGCCTGCTGGTGATCGGCGGCGACGTGGAGCCGCTGGGGCCGTTCACCGACGCGCTGGCGGTGATCCAGAAGGGCCGCCTGCGCGAGGCCGGCATCACGGAGATCGGGATCGGCGCCTATCCGGAAGGCCATCCACGCATTGCGGCCGGCCGGCTGGAAGCTGCGCTCGACGAGAAGATCGCCGCCGCCGCTGCGCACGGCCTCTCCGTCCATATCGTCAGCCAATTCTCGTTTTCGCCCGAGCGCATCCTGGGCTGGCTCAGGCGGCTGCGCGCCTGCGGCATCACCCGGCCGGTGAAAGTCGGCATGGCCGGCCCCACCAGCATGCCCGGGTTGTTGCGTTTCGCCCGGCGCTGCGGCGTCGACGCCTCGCTGCGCGGCTTGATGTCGGGCGCGGCGGCGGGCCTAATCGGCAATGTCGGCCCGGATCGCATCGTTGAAACCTTGGCCGCCGCCGGCAATCTCGGCGATGCCGCGCCGCATTATTTCTCGTTCGGCGGCGCAGTTGAAACCGCGCGCTATGCGTGCTCAACGTCAAGACGGCTCGCCGCCTGACGTGCTATGGCACAACCAAATCTAAACTAAGACCCGCGGCTCGTTCGGCCGGCGGGCGCTACTCGGAGGAACCCCATGCAGCGAACCAAGCCGCCATTCCGCGCCGACATGGTCGGCAGCATCCTGCGCACCGCGCAGGTCAAGCAGGCACGCGCGCAGCGCGAGAAGGGCACGATCGGCGCGGCCGAACTCAAGGCGGTCGAGGACCGCGAGATCGAGAAGATCATCAAGAAGCAGGAGGAGATCGGGCTCAAGCTCGCCACCGACGGCGAATTCCGCCGCGCCTGGTGGCATTTCGATTTCTTCAGCATGCTCGACGGCGTCGAGCTCTACGAGCTCGACCACGGCATCCAGTTCCAGGGCGTGCAGACCAAGATGCAGAGCATCAAGGTAACCGGCAAGATCGGCTTCTCCAACCACCCGATGCTGGAGCATTTCAAGTTCCTGAAGGCGCACACCAAGGTGACGCCGAAGATGTGCATCCCGGCGCCAAGCCAGATGCATTTCCGGCTCGAGCCCGGCGCGGTGGCGAAATCGGCTTATTCCGACCGCGACGCCATCTTCGGCGATCTCGCCATGGCCTATCAGAACGCGATCAAGGCCTTCTACGCTGCCGGCTGCCGCTATCTGCAGTTCGACGACTGCTCCTGGGCCTATCTCTGCTCGCAGGTGGAATTGCAGAAGGCGCGCGACCGCGGGCTCGACGTCGATCACCTGCAGGAGACTTACGCGGCTTGCATCAACAAGGCGCTGGAAGCCAAGCCCGCCGACATGACCATCACCACGCATGTCTGCCGCGGCAATTTCCGCTCCACCTTCATCTCCTCCGGCGGCTACGAGCCGGTGGCCGAGAGCCTGCTCGCCAAGTGCAACTATGACGGCTTTTTCCTCGAATACGACACCGACCGCGCCGGCGGTTTCGAGCCGCTGCGGTTCTTGCCGAAGGGCAACAAGATCGTCGTGCTCGGCTTGGTCACCTCAAAGCAGGGGCGATTGGAGCCGCGCGAGGACATCAAGCGGCGCATCGAGGAGGCAACCAAGTTCGTCGCGCTCGATCAATTGTGCCTGTCGCCGCAGTGCGGCTTTGCCTCGACCGAGGAAGGCAACGTGCTGGCCGAGGACGAGCAGTGGGCCAAGCTGCGCATGATCGTGGAATTGGCGGAAGAAGTGTGGGGAAAATGAGCGCCCGCGCCGCGCCGCCATTCCGTGCCGACATGGTCGGCAGCCTGCTGCGCACCGCGCCGCTGAAGGAGGCGCGCGCGAAATTCGCTAGGGCTGAGATTGACGCTGGCGCGCTGAAAGACGTCGAAGACCGCGAGATCGAAAAGATCATCAAGAAGCAGGCCGAGGTCGGGCTGAAACTCGCGACCGACGGCGAATTCCGCCGCTCCTGGTGGCATTTCGATTTCTTTCGCGGGCTGAAGGGCGTCGAGTCGATCAGCGCCCCGCCGATCAAATTCCACGGCGTCGAAACAAGGGCCGAGGCGATCAAGATCAGTGGCAAGGTCGACTTTGTCGGCCATCCGATGATCGAGCATTTCAAATTCCTCAAGGCGCATTGCAGCACCACCCCGAAGATGACCATTCCGGCGCCGAGCACGTTCCATTTCCGGCAGGGGCGCGCCATGATCAGCCAGGAGGCCTATCCGGATTACGACGCCTTCTTCGCCGATATCGGCAGCACCTGGCGCAAGGCGATCCGCGCCTTTTACGATGCCGGCTGCCGCTACCTGCAGCTCGACGATACCGCCTGGTCGATGATCTGCGACCCGAAAGAGCGCGCGCAGTCGAGGGCGCGCGGCGACGATCCCGATACGCTGCCGGAAACTTACGCGCGCGTCACCAATGCCGCGCTCGCCGGCAAACCCGCCGACATGGCGATCACCATGCATTCCTGCCGCGGCAATTTCCGCTCCACCTGGATCGCGCAAGGCGGCTATGAATTCGTCGCCGAGCATCTGCTCGGCAACACCGATTTCGACGGCTATTTTCTGGAATACGACAGCGACCGCGCCGGCGGCTTCGAGCCGTTGCGATTCTTCCCCAAGGGCAACAAGCAGCTGGTGTTGGGTCTGGTCACCTCGAAAAGCGGGCGGCTGGAGCCGCGCGACGAGATCAAGCGCCGCATCGACGAGGCCAGCAAATACGTTGCGCTCGAACAGCTATGCCTTTCGCCGCAATGCGGCTTCGCCTCGACCGAGGAAGGCAACGTGCTGGCCGAGGACGAGCAATGGGCCAAGCTGCGCATGATCGTCGAGTTGGCGGAAGAAGTGTGGGGCCGCTAAGCTCCGCGCATGACCGCACGTAACCGTCCCCCTTTCCGCGCCGATCATGTCGGTAGCTTGCTGCGCACGGCACCGCTGAAACAGGCGCGCGCCAAACGCGAGCGCGGTGAAATCGGCGCCGATGAGCTCAAGGCGGTCGAGGACCGCGAGATCGAAAGCATCATCAAGCGCCAGGAAGACATCGGCCTGAAAGCCGTCACCGATGGCGAGTTCCGCCGCGCCTTCTGGAACTACGATTTTCTGGGCGCGCTTGACGGCGTCGAAGCCTATCTCGGCGAGCGCAAGATCAAGTTCGAGGGGCCGAATCCGAAGCCGATGATGCTGCGCGTTGTAGGCAAGCTCGGCACCTTTACCGGCCATCCGATGCTCGCGCATTTCAATTTCGTCAAAGCCCACACGCGGGCGGTGCCGAAGATGACCATTCCGTCGCCGTCAAGCTTGCATTTCCGCTACGGCCGCGACGCCGTGCCGGAGACGGTCTACCCCGATATGGAGGATTTCTACCGCGACCTCGGGCAGACCTATCGCAAAGCGGTGCACGCCTTCGCCGATCAAGGCTGCCGCTATCTGCAGCTCGACGAGGTGAACTTCACTTATCTGTGCGATCCGAAATTGCGCGCGCAAGTCGCCAATCGCGGCGATGACCCCGAACAGCTCCCGCGCGTCTACGCCGGCATGATCAATGCTGCGATTTCCGATATCCCGCCCGACATGACCATCGCCATGCATCTGTGCCGCGGCAATTTCCAGTCTACTTTTGTCGCATCGGGCGGCTACGAGCCGGTGGCGGAGATCTTGTTCAATACGATCAATGTGCACGGCTACTTCATGGAATACGACTCGGATCGCGCCGGCGGTTTCGAGCCGCTTCGCTTCGTGCCCAAGGGCAAGACCGTGGTGCTCGGCCTTATCACCTCGAAAAGCGGCCGGCTCGAATCCAAGGATGAGATCAAGCGGCGTATCGACCAGGCGGCGAAATTCGTGCCCCTCGATCAGTTGTGCTTGTCGCCGCAATGCGGTTTTGCCTCGACCGAAGAAGGCAATATCCTCGCCGAACACGAGCAATGGGCGAAGCTGAAGATGATCGCCGAGATCGCGCAAGAAGTTTGGGGCAAGTAATCGCTGTCGTCCCCGCGAAGGCGGGGACCCATACGCCGTGCCCTATCGATATGCTGCGGAGTATGGGTCCCGGCCCTCGCTGCGCTCGGCCGGGACGACAACAAAAAACTTGCGGAGAGAAACCACATGCAACGTACCAAGCCGCCGTTCCGCGCCGATCATGTCGGCAGCCTGCTGCGCCCGGCCACCCTGAAAAAAGCACGCGAGCAGCGCGCCAGGGCTGAGATCGATGCTGCCGCGCTGAAAGCGGTCGAGGACCGCGAGATCGAGCGCGTCATCAAGAAGCAGGAAGAGGTCGGCCTGCAATCGATCACCGACGGTGAATTCCGCCGCTCCTGGTGGCATCTCGATTTCCTCTGGGGTCTCGACGGCGTCGAGAAGCACGTGATGGACCAAGGCGTCGCTTTCGCCGCGGTGACAACGCGCAACGAGGGCGTCAAGGTCGGCGGCAAGATCGGCTTTTCCGACCATCCGATGATCGAGCATTTCAAGTTCGTGGCTGCGCATACCAAGCGCACGCCGAAGATCACGATCCCGGCGCCCTCGGCGATCTATGGCCGGCCGATGCGCCTGCCGATCGATCAAAAAGCCTATCCGAAGCTAGACGCGATGTTCGGCGATCTCGGCCAGGCTTACAAGAAAGCCGTGCGCGCTTTCGCCGACGCCGGCTGCCGCTATCTGCAGTTCGACGAGGTATTCATCGCCATGCTGTGCGATCCGAAATACCGCGAGCAGATGAAAGCGCGCGGCGACGATCCCGAAAAACTCGGCGCGCTCTACGGCGATCTCATCAACACCGCGATGTCGGATATTCCGCCCGACATGACGATCACGATGCATATGTGCCGCGGCAACTACAAATCGACCTTCATGGGTTCGGGCGGCTACGAAGCGGTACAGGAGGTCTTGTTCAACAAGATCAAAGTGCACGGCTTCTTCATGGAATACGACAGCGACCGCGCCGGCGGCTTCGCGCCATTGCGGCTGGTCCCGAAAGACCGTCAGGTGGTGCTCGGCCTGGTCACCACCAAGACCGGCCGCCTGGAGAACAAAGACGACCTCAAGCGCCGCATCGACGAAGCGGCCAAATTCGTGCCGCTCGAGCAGCTTTGCCTGTCACCGCAATGCGGCTTTGCCTCGACCGAAGAGGGCAACACCTTGGCCGAGGACGAGCAATGGGCGAAGCTGCGGATGATCGTGGAAGTGGCGCAGGAAGTTTGGGGCCGCTAGTTGTTGTCCCCGCGGAGGCGAGGACCCATACGCCTTGCCCTATCGGGAGGCTGCGGGGTATGGGTCTCGGCCCTCGCTAAAGCTCGGCCGGGACGACGAAAGAGCTTTCCTGAATGCCTCTCAACGCCGAAAAACTGCTGGCGCTGCAAATCCCAGACGTCGAGCACAGCTATGGCCCGAAGGATTGCATGCTCTATGCGCTGGGCTTAGGCCTCGGCCAGGACCCGCTCAACGCCGATGAACTCGCCTTTGTCTACGAAAAAAATCTCAAAGTGCTGCCGACCTTTGCCGTGATGCAGGGCTATGCGGCCTATTGGCTGCGCCGGCCGGAGATCGGCGTAACCTGGGAAAAGGTGGTGCATGGCGAGCAGGGCTTTGTGCTGCACCAGCCGGTCGCGCCGCAAGGCACTGTGGTTGGGCGTACCCGCATTCTCGACGTGGTCGACAAGGGCGCGGGCAAGGGCGCGCTCATCTATTCGCAGCGCGAGATCAGCGACAAGGCGAGCGGCCGCCTGCTCGCAACTTTGATGCAAACTACGTTTTGCCGCGGCGACGGCGGCTTCGGCGGGCCCAAAAACGGAAATAAGCGCGACACGCCGCCGCCGCATGCATTGCCCGCGCGCGCGCCGGATTCGACTTGCGATCTGCCGACGCGGCCGGAAATGGCGCTGATCTACCGCCTGTCCGGCGACGTCAATGCGCTGCATGTCGATCCGGAATTCGCCAAGGCCGCCGGCTTCCCGCGGCCGGTCCTGCATGGTCTTGCCACCTTCGGGGTTGCCGGCCACGCGCTGCTCAAGACGGTATGCGGCTACGATCCCGCCCGTCTGACCGCGATGGCCGGCCGTTTCTCGGCGCCGGTGTTCCCGGGCGAGACCATCCGCACTGAATTCTGGCGCGACGGCAACGTGGTAAGCTTCCGCGTGCGTGTGGTAGAGCGCGATGTGATCGCGATCGACCATGGCCGCGCCGAGGTGAAAAACTAAAAATGATGAGCAAACGCAGTACCGATCAAGACCAGTTCGCCGACGTCCGCGAGTCGGTGCGCGATCTGTGCGCCAAGTTCCCCGGCGAATACTGGCGCGCGCTCGACCGCGAGCGCGCCTATCCGACTGATTTTGTGAAGGCGCTGACCGAAGCCGGCTATCTCGCCGCGCTTATTCCCGAAGAGTTCGGCGGCAGCGGGCTCGGCATCAGCGCCGCCGCTGCGATCCTGGAGGAAATCCACGCCACCGGCTGCAACGGCGCGGCCTGCCATGCGCAGATGTACACGATGGGCACGATCCTGCGGCACGGCAACGCCGAGCAGAAGAAAGCCTATCTGCCCAAGATCGCCACTGGCGAATTGCGCATGCAGGCCTTCGGCGTCACCGAGCCGACCTCGGGCACCGACACGCTCTCGCTGCGCACCACCGCGCGGCGCGAAGGCAACGACCACTACGTCATCAACGGTCAGAAGCTCTGGACCTCGCGCGCTGAGCATTCCGACCTGATGCTGCTGTTGGCGCGCACCACGCCGAAGGAACAGGCGAAAAAACGCACCGACGGCCTGTCGGTTTTCCTGGTCGACATGAAGCTGGCGCAGGGCACCAGCATCACCATCAATCCGGTCCGCACCATGATGAACCACGCCACCACGCAGGTATTCTTCGACGACCTGCGCGTGCCGGCGGAAAATCTGATCGGCGAGGAAGGCCAAGGCTTCCGTTACATCCTCTCCGGCATGAACGCCGAGCGCATCCTGATCGCGGCGGAATGCATTGGCGACGCCAAATGGTTCATCGACAAGGCGACCGGCTACGCCCACGAGCGCGTGCTGTTCGGCCGGCCGATCGGCAAGAACCAGGGCGTGCAGTTTCCGATTGCGCGCGCCTATGCGCAGATGCGCGCCGCCGAATTGATGGTGCATGAGGCAGCAGCCAAATACGAAGCGGGCGCCGACATCGGACCCGAGGCCAACATGGCGAAGCTGTTGGCCGCCGACGCCTCCTGGTTTGCCGCCGATATGTGCGTGCAGACCCATGGCGGCTTCGGCTTCGCCGAGGAATACGACGTGGAGCGCAAGTTCCGCGAGACACGGCTCTACCAAGTGGCGCCGATCTCCACCAACATGATCTTGTCTTATCTCGCCGAACACGTGCTCGGCCTGCCGCGGTCGTATTGAAATGCCGCTGCCGCTCGAAGGCCTGCTGGTCGTCTCGGTCGAACAGGCCGTGGCGGCGCCGACCTGCACCTGCAAGCTGGCCGACGCCGGCGCGCGCGTGATCAAGGTCGAGCGGCCGGAGGGCGACTTCGCGCGCCGCTACGATGCCCTGGTGCATGGCGAGAGCGCCTATTTCGTCTGGCTCAACCGCGGCAAGCAGTCGGTGGTGCTCGACCTCGGCAAGGCCGAGGACAAGGCTGTGCTCGAGGCCATGCTCGCGAAGGCCGACGTATTCGTGCAGAACCTCAAACCCGGCGCGCTCGCCAAGCTCGGCTTTGCCTTCGCGCGCCTGCGCAAGGAATATCCGCGGCTGATCTGCTGCTCGATCTCCGGCTACGGCGAGAGCGGGCCTTACGCCCAGCGCAAGGCCTACGACATGTTGATCCAGGCGGAATCGGGCCTCGCCGCCATCACCGGCGGCCCGGAAGCGCCGGCGCGCGCCGGCGTTTCGGTCTGCGACATCGCCGCCGGCATGAACGCCTATGAGGCGATCCTGGAAGCGCTGCTGGCGCGCGCAGCTACCGGCGAGGGCGCCGCGATTGCGATCTCGATGTTCGACGCCATGGCGGACTGGATGAGCGTGCCGCTGCTCCAGCACGAAGGCGGCGATACGCCGAAGCGCATCGGGCTCGCCCATACCTCGATCTCGCCCTACGGCGCCTTCAAGACCAAAGACGGCATCGACGTGCTGATCTCGATCCAGAACGATCGCGAATGGCGCGTGCTCGCGGAGCATGTCCTTGGCGACAAGCAGCTTGCCGCCGATCCGAACTTCGCCACCAATGTCGAGCGCATGAAGCGGCGGCCCGAGACCGACGGCCGGGTCGCCGCCGCTTTTGCGCGCATGGATATTGCGCCGCTGGTGGAGATGCTCGCGCGCTACGATATCGCCTTCGGCGTCATCAACGATCTCGATTTGCTGACCTGCCATCCGCATTTGCGCCGCGTCAGCGTCGGCACGCCGAGCGGCCCGGCCAGCGTGCCGGCGCCGGCCGCGATCCATGACGGCGCCCCGCGCAGCTATGGCGCCGTGCCCGCGCTCGGCCAGCACAGCGAGCAAATCCGCAAGGAATTTTCCCGTAAAAATTAGCGGTCGTCGCCGCGACCGGCAAGAAATAGCGAAGACCGGACTAGTCTATCGCGTGTACGGCGTCAGCCGACGGAGCCGGCGCATTGCGCGCGGTGCCGATCAGCCAGATCAGCGGAATCATCGCTAGCGTCAGCACCATCAGCAGCTTGAAATCGTTGAGATACGCGATCATCGCCGCCTGCTGGGTGACGATCTCGTCGAGCATTGCGAGCCCGGTCTGGCTGTGGGCATCCAGGTATGCGGCCGTGTCCGGCATCTGCAGCGCGTCGTTGAACGGCGTTACGGATTCGACCAGGCGCGCGTGCATCTCAATGGTCTTGCTGGTGAGGTTGGCGATCACCATGGAGATGCCGATCGACGATCCGATATTGCGCACCAGGGTCAGGATCGAGGTGCCGCTGTTGCGCAGATGTCCCGGCAGCGTCAGGAATGCAGCCGTGGTGATCGGCACGAACAGGAGGCCGAGCCCGATGCCCTGGAGGACGCTGGTGACGACGATCGTCCGCTGCGTGACCTCGAGTGAAAATCCGGTCATGTAGTAAAGCGTGCCGCTGGTGAGCAGCAGGCCGACCAGGATGAGATAGCGCGTCTCAAACATCTGCATCAGCCGTGGCGCCACCAGCATGGTGATCAGCGTGCCGACGCCGCGCGAGCCGAGCAGCAGGCCGGCGGTCTGGATCGGAAAGCCGAGCAGGTTCTGCATGAACGGCGTGACCAGCGCCATGGTGCCGAACAGCACCACGCCGATCACCACCATGAACACCACGCCGCTGACGAAATTGCGGTTCTTGAACAGCTCGAAGCGCACGAACGGTTCGCCCGTCGTCAGCGAATGGGCGAAAAAATAATAGAAGCCGACGATCGAAACGATCATCTCGATCCAGATTTCGCTGGCGTCGAACCAGCCGACTTGTTCGCCGCGGTCGAGCAGGAGTTGCAATGAACCGATGCCGACCGCGAGCGCCAAAAAGCCGAACCAGTCGAAGCGCAAATGCTCGTGGCGCTTGGTTTCTTCCATGAACAGCGTCATGCCGATCACGGTGATGACGCCGATCGGCAGGTTGATCAGGAACACCCAGTGCCAGGAATAATTGTCGGTTAGCCAGGCGCCAAGCGTCGGGCCCATGATAGGCCCCAGCATCACGCCGACGCCCCAGATCGCCATGGCCTGGCCGCGCTCTTTGAGCGAATAGGCGTCGAGCAACACCGACTGCGACAGCGGCACCAGCGCCGCGCCGGCCATGCCCTGCAACAGGCGGAATAGCACCATCTGCTCGATGTTTTGCGCCAGCGCGCACAGCAACGAGGCGACGGTGAAGCCGGCAACGCAGACGATGAACAGTTTCTTGCGCCCGAAGCGGTCGGCCATCCAGCCGATCGGCGCGGTCATGATGGCGGCGGCGACGATATAGGAGGTGAGCACCCAGTTGATCTGGTCGAGCGAAGCGGACAGCGAGCCCTGCATATAAGGCAGCGCGACGTTGGCGATGGTGGTGTCGAGCGCCTGCATGATGGTCGCGGTCATGGCGCATACCGTGATCAGCATGCGCCGCAGCGTCGGCGACATCGACGCGAAATGCGTCGTCGTCATTTTGCCGGCTCTTTCGCGGCTGCCGAAAGAAACGGCAGCCGGCTGTGGCCGGTGTCGATATCGACGACGACGCTCATGCCGGAACGCAGCCGGCGGATATCCTCGTCCTTATCAAATGCGATGCGCACCGTAACGCGCTGCACCACCTTGACCCAGTTGCCGGTGGCGTTCTGCGGCGGCAGGATCGAGAACTGCGAGCCGGTGCCGGGGCTCACCGCCACCACGGTGCCCTTGAAGGTGTGGTCGGGGAAGCTGTCGACGTCGAGCGTCGCCTTCTGGCCGACGCGCAGATAGGTGATGTCGGTTTCCTTCGGATTGGCGTCGACCCAAGGCGCGCCGTCGTCAATCACGCTCAGGATCGGCGTGCCGGCGGCGATGAAACGGCCGACCTGAATATTATCGACCTGCGTGGCGGTGCCGGAAATCGGCGCGCGCACGACAGTGTGGTCGAAATCGCGTTGTGCCTGCTCCAGCGCGGCCTTGGCCTGGGCATACTCGGGGAATTGCGCGAGCGGCAGCTCGGGATTACCGAGCAACTGGTTGAGCGTGGTGTCGCGCTGCTGGGTGACGTATTGCGCCTGCAATTGTGCGGTCACCAGCGCCGCGGCGGCGGTGTCAACGTCGGCCTGCGAGCCGGCTTGCGAGCGCACTAGGCTGGTCTTGCGGTCGACGTCCCGCTGCTTGAGGTCGACGCTCTTGTTCGTCAGGTCGGCCAGCGTGATGAGGGATTTGAGCGTCGTCGTTAGCTTGTCGTAGTCGCTGCGCGCCGCCGCGAGCTTCGATTGCGCCTGCTCGAGCGCAAGGCGGAACGGGACCGGATCGAGGGTGAACAGCTCGTCGCCGGGCTTGACGTGTTGGCCTTCGACGACAGCGACGTGGATGACCTTATCGGAGATATCCGGAGTGATCAGCACCTTCTGCGCGCCGACGTAGGCGTTATCGGTGGAGATGTAACGGCCGCCTGAGAGATAAAGGGCAAACCCGAGCAGCGCGACGATGGCTGGCAGCCCGACCAGCAGGATCATGCGCAGGCGCCTGCGCCCAAGCTGCGCGACCAGGCGGGATTTCTTGGCTGTCGCAGCATCCGCCGCCGGCGCCGTCCTGGCTTCGGGAGCGGGAACGATCTTGAGGGGCTTTTCACTCATGACGCTTCACCCACGATGGCCGCTTGCGCCGCCGGATTGCGATTGATGGCCGCGCGCAAGTTCTCCTTCACGAGCCTAAGATCGCGCAGCATCCGCTCGGTCGCCTTGGCATCGAGGCCGGCGAGCACCGACGTCATCATGTCCTCGCCGAGCAACGTGAGTCGTTCGAGCAGCGGCCGCGCGGCTGGCGTGAGGAACAACCGGTTGACGCGCCTATCGTTCGGGTCGGCGCGGCGCTCGATCAGTCCGTTATCCGCCAGCCGGTCGAGCAGGCGGGTGAGTGTGATCGGCTGCAAATCGAGCAGCTCGGCGAGTTCTGATTGCTTGAGGCCTTCGGAGCGGTCGAGCCGAAACAGCACCGCCCATTGCGCGCGGGTCATACCGTATTGGCGCGCCCGCTGGTCGGCTAAGGTTTTCAGCAGCCTGGCTACGTCCATGATTGTAAATGCGATTTCGCGCTGGATCTCGGGCAAGGCAAAAGCTCCGCTTTCGATGTGTGCTTATTATAAGCAAGCTTATTATAGTTGCAATACCACCAAAGTTTGGGGCGTCTGTATCGCCGCCTCGCCCGGGTGACGGCGCGCTGATGGTCGGGCAAAGTCGCTCGCACAAATTTAGCGAGGAACGGAAATCACCATGGACATCGGCTTTATCGGACTGGGCAACATGGGCGGGCCGATGGCGCGCCGGCTGATCGAGGCCGGCCACAAGCTCGTCGTCTACGACACGCGCAACGACGCCGTGGCGCCGCTGGTGGCGCTGGGCGCGCAAGTTGCCGCGTCGCCGCAAGATGTCGCCGACCGGGTCGAGACCGTGATGGCGAGCCTGCCGTCGTTGCAGATCTCAAAAAAAGTTGCGCTCGATGAAGGCGGCGTCATCCACGGCAAGCGCATCAAGCGTCTTGTCGATCTCTCGACCACCGGCTCGCGGGTGGCGGCCGAGATATTCGCCGAGCTCGCCAAGAAGAATATCGTGCAGATCGACTCGCCGGTGTCGGGCGGTGTTGGCGGCGCCAACAAGGGCACGCTCGCCGTCATGGTGTCCGGCCCGCAAGCCGACATAGACGTGGTGAAAGACGCACTCAGCGTTTTCGGCACGGTGTTCATCATCGGCCACAAGCCGGGCATGGCGCAGACCATGAAGCTCGCCAACAATTTCCTCTCGGGCAGCGCCATGGCGGCGACCTCGGAAGCGGTGGCGATGGGCGTCAAGGCCGGGCTCGATCCGGCGGTCATGATCGATGTGATCAATGCCGGCTCCGGCCGCTCCCGGGCATCGGACCAGAAGTTTCCGCAATCGATCCTGCCGCGCACGTTCAACTATGGCTTCGCCACCGCGCTGATGCTCAAGGACGTGCGGCTGTGCGTCGAGGAGGCCAAGAATCTGGACGTGCCTAACGAAGTGATGAGCGCCGTGCTCGATCAATGGGAGCTCACCAATACGGAATTCGGCGGCGACTCGGACTTCACCGTCATCGTCAAGATGATCGAGGGCCGCGCCGGCGTCATCGTGGGGAAGAAAACATGAGCGACGACATCCACGAGGTCTATGCCGTCCGCTATGCCAGCCACGCGCGCATGCGCTCGGAAAACTACATCTTCGGCGACCCGCACGACGAGATGACCTCGATCGCCTATTACGTCTGGGTGATCAAGGGTCCGCACGGCACCTTCGTTTGCGATACCGGATTCGACGAGACCGCGGCCAAGGAACGCGGGCGCAAGATCATCAAGCCGGTCGGCCAGGGCCTCAAGGCGCTCGGCATCGAGCCGGACCACGTCGATCATGTCATCGCCACCCATATGCACTGGGATCACGCCGGCAATTACGATCTGTTCCCCAACGCGCGCTATCACGTGCAGGATACCGAGATGGCCTATTGCACCGGCCGCTGCATGTGCCACCCGACGCTGCGCATTCCGTTCAGCGAAAGCGACGTGCACGCCATGATCGCCAAGATCTACGCCTATCGCGTCGAGTTCCACGACGGGGTCGAGGAACTGGCGCCCGGCATCACGCTGCACAAGATCGGCGGCCACTCGAAAGGCCTGCAATGCGTGCGGGTGAAAACCAGGCGCGGCTATGTGGTGGTCGCCTCCGACTGCATCCATCTTTATTCGCACATCGACGAGGGCCGCGTGTTCCCGATCACCTACAGTGTCGGCGACACGCTCGAGGGCTATAAGACGATCCAAAAACTTGCGAGCTCGCGCCAGCACATCGTGCCCGGCCACGATCCGGAGGTGCTGCACCTTTACCCGGCGGCGAAGCCTGGGTTGGAGAATTGGATTTGCCGGCTGGATGCGGAGCCGAAGGTTTAAGTCACTGTCCCCGCACGCGGGGAGAGGTGAAGAGGTCTACGCCAACCCCAACTCTGCGAACGCGTCCTTGTGGTGCTCGGCGCTGTCGGGCGAAAAGCAGCAGAACACCACGCGCGCGATGCCGCGCGGGCGTGCGGCGATTTCCGACGCCACCGTACCGACCGCGATGCGGGCGGCGAGATCGGCGGGAAAGCGATAGATGCCAGTGGAGATCGCCGGATAGCTGATCGAGGCAAGCGAATGCGCTGCGGCGAGATCGAGCGCGCTGAGGTAGCAGCCGGCAAGCAGCGCTTCCTCGTCGGCATCGCCGCCCTGCCACACCGGGCCGACCGCGTGGATCACGTGCTTGGCCTTCAGCCTGTAACCTTTGGTGATCTTGGCGCTGCCGGCGTCGCAGCCGCCAAGCGTGCGGCACTCCGCCAGCAGGTCGGGCCCGGCGGCGCGATGGATGGCGCCGTCCACGCCGCCGCCGCCCAACAACGAGCGGTTGGCGGCGTTGACGATCGCGTCGACGCCGAGCGTGGTGATGTCGGCGACCAGGATATCGAGCAGTGTTGCGCCGATCTCGGCGCTAAGCAGCGGGGCAGGGGCGGCCGTCATGCCGCGTATTCTAATACATACGCATGATCTTGTCCGAAAACCGGTTCCCGCTTTTCGGGATCATGCGCCAATCACGCCCGTTCGGCTTTGACCTCGGCCTGCAAATCGACGGTGCCGCGCACCCCGATGTCGTCGAAATGAGCGTCCAGGAAACGGCGCGCCGCACGGCGGCCGTTGGTGCGCAGCATCTCGAAGAAATCGTAGTCGGTGTTGAAACGGCCGCCGATGTCGGGCTGCTTGGCGAAGGCGTCGAGTGCGATGCGGTGCATGTTGATGCGCCGGTACTTGCCGGGGCCAAAGCCGCGCTCCAGGCGCCCTTGGTCGATCAACCGCCCCACGAACTCGATCGCGCGCAGCTCGCCCATCAGCGGCGAATTGAAGGTGATTTCGTTGAGCCGGCTGACGATGTCGCGGTTCGAGGTCGGCGTCGTATTGCGGGCGATCGGGTTGATCTGGATGAGCAGCACGTCTTCGGTCTGCGTCGCGCCGAACAGCGGGAAGATCGACGGGTTGCCGAGATAGCCGCCGTCCCAATAGGGCACGCCGTCGATCTCGACCGCCTGGAACAGCAGCGGCAGGCAGGCGGAGGCGAGCACGGCGTCGGCGGTGATCTTGTCGTGCGGGAAGATCCGCAGCCGGCCGGTGTGCACGTTGGTGGCGCTGACGAAAAGTTGCGGGGCGGCGGCTTTTCTGATCGCGTCGAAATCGACAAAGCGCTCGAGCAGATCCTTCAAGGGATTGATGTTGAGCGGATTGAAGTCGTAGGGCGACAGATATTGCGACACCGCCTTGACCCAGAAGCCGAGCGGCGAATTCTCCATCGGCAGAAACGAGAACAGGCGGTCCATGGCCTTGCGCTGCAATTCGGGCAGGCCGCTGTTCAGACTGACCGCGCGCCAGAATTCGGCGAGCCGTTTGCGCGCTTCCGCGCGGCCGCCGCGCGCCAGCCCGTCGGCGAGCAGCACGGCGTTGACCGCGCCGGCCGAGGCGCCGGTGATGCCTTCGATCTCGAGCCGGCCGTCGTCGAGCAGGTGGTCGAGCACGCCCCAGCTGAAGGCGCCGTAGGCGCCGCCGCCTTGCAGCGCGAGATTGATGCGCTTGGGCGCGACCGAAGGTTTAGGATCGCCGCGGATTGCGCGGACGATTGCCTTGATCACTGCGCGACCCAGCCGCCGTCGATCGAGTAGGCCGAGCCGGTGATCGACGCCGCCGCATCGCTTGCCAGGAACACCGTCAGCGCGCCGATGTTTTCCGGCTTGGTGAACTGGTGCATCGGCTGCTTTTCCGACAGCAGCGCGATTTCTTCCTCGCGCACCGACTTTCCGGAGGCCTTGGCGCGGTCGTCGATCTGCTTCTCCACCAGCGGCGTGAGCACCCAGCCCGGACAGATGGCGTTGCAGGTGATGCCGGAGTTTGCGGTCTCGATCGCCACCACCTTGGTCATGCCGACCAGGCCGTGCTTGGCCGAGACGTAGGCGACCTTCTGTTCGCTGGCGACCAATCCGTGCGCCGAGGCGATGTTGACGATGCGGCCCCATTGCCGTTTCTTCATGCCGGGCACCGCGGCGCGGATGGTGTGGAACGCCGACGACAGATTGATGGCGATGATGGCGTCCCATTTCTCGGTCGGGAAATCCTCGATATTCGCCACGAATTGGATGCCGGCATTGTTCACCAGCACGTCGAGCGATCCGAGATTCTTCTCGGTCTCTCCGATCATGGCGGTGATTTCGGCGGGCTTGCTCATGTCGGCGGGCGAATAAAGCGCCTTGACGCCGAAATCCTTTTCCAGCCCGGCGCGCTCCTTTTCGATCGCGGCCTTATCGCCGAAGCCGTTGATCATGATGTTGCAACCGGCCTGCGCAAGTGCGCGGGCGGTGGCGAGCCCGATCCCGGAGGTGGAACCGGTGACCAATGCGGTTTTGCCTTTCAGCATGGCTGTCCTCGTTTGCCAATGGCCGCCAAACGGCCGGTGGTGGGGTGTCAATATGACATGCGAAACAAGATGACATGCGAAGCAAGCCTCCTAACCTATGGAGCGGTGCGATATATAGCTAGGGGTCGGGCGTTCGTGTTTTCGCGACTCGACTGGTATCGCGTTAGACTTATGAATGAAGGCGGAGCGTTCCTTGGCCAGAAAAACACAACTCCGCACGGTGTTCCCGGCGCCCGGTCACGACCACGGGCGCTGCGCCAGCGATGCGATCGCGCACGCCGAGGCGATCTGCGTTGCGCGGGCGGAGCGGTTAACACCGATGCGCCGCCGCGTGCTGGAGGCCCTGCTGGCGAGCCACCAGCCGCTCGGCGCCTATGAGCTGATCGACCGGCTGGCGGTGCGCGGCGCGCGGCCGGCGCCGATCACCATCTACCGCGCGCTCGACTTCCTGCGCGAGCAGGGGCTGGTCCACCGCATCGAAAGCCGCAACGCCTTCATCGCCTGCGTTCAGAATCACGCCAGCGGCGATCCGGTGGTGTTCCTGATCTGCGAGAAATGCGGCACGGTGGGCGAGGCCGCCTCCGCCGCCGTGGCCGACACCATCAGAACCGCCTCGCGCGCCGCCGGCTTCACGCCCAAGACGCCGGTGATCGAGATTTCCGGCATCTGCGCGCATTGCAAGGCGGCGTGACTGTAGCATTGATGGTGTCACAGCCCGCGTCCAACAACGTCACCCGCCCGCTCGATGCGATGGCGGCGGCGATCGTGGTGGTGCTCTGCTTGTCCTGGGGCTTCAACCAGGTCTCCACCAAGCTCGCCATTCACGACATTCCGCCGTTGACGCAAGCCGCCGTCCGTTCGGTGGTCGCCGCGCTGCTGATTAGCGGCTGGTGCCGCCTGCGCGGCATCCCGCTGCTGGCGCGCGACGGCACGCTCGCCGTCGGCATCGCCGCCGGCGTCTTGTTCGCCGCCGAATTCATCCTGATCTATCAGGGCCTGCTTTATACGACAGCCACCCGCGCCGTGCTGTTCATCTATCTCGCGCCGTTCTTCGTGGTGCTTGGCGCGCGCATCGTGCTGCCCGCCGATCGTTTCGGCGCGGCGCAATGGCTGGGTCTCGGCCTGTCCTTCGCCGGCATGCTGATCGCCTTCGGCGTGCCGACGCCGGCGCTCGCTCCGCGCCAGATTGTCGGCGACATCATGATGGTCGCCGCCGCGTTGTTCTGGGCGGCGACCACGCTCATCATCAAAGTGAGTTCGCTGACGCGCGTCTCGGCGGAAAAGGTGATGCTCTACCAGCTCGTGGTCTCGGCGCCGATTATGGCCATTGCCGCGCTCATCGCCGGCGAACGGATGACGCAGACGCCCTCGGCACTCGCGCTCGGCGCCATGGCCTACCAGACCGTCTGGGTGGTGAGCGTCACATTCGTGGTCTGGTTCGCGCTGGTGGCGCGCTATTCGGCCAACCGGCTATCGGCCTTCACCTTCCTGACGCCGCTGTTCGGCGTCGCCGCCGGCCACCTGGTGCTGGGCGAGCCGCTGACCCCCGCCTTCGCCGCTGCGGTGGCACTGGTCGCCGGCGGGCTCGTGCTGGTGAACCGGGCGCGCTGACTTAAGGCTCAATCGCCGGCGGCGCTGGCCTTGAGCGCGATGGCCGCCATCGCATAGCCGCCCATCGCGCCGTCGATGAAGTGCACGTGATTGGATCTGGTCGGCGACGGCGTGAAGCAAGTCATCATCGCCGCGGCCTGGCGGTGCGTGCCGTAGCGCACGATGCCTCTCGCCGCGCAGTCGGCGAGATGCCGCTCGATCTCGTCCGCGAGCGCCGGCGTGCAATCGAGCACCATGCGCAGCGAATCGTCAAACTTCCGGAAATCGGAATTGTCGACCAATTCGCTTGTGTATTTCGCCGGAATGAAACCGCCGACCTTGATGCCGAACCGCATGATCAGGAAATAGAGAAACGTCCACGCTAGCACCTTGATCTTACGCGCGCGTACCGATTCGCCGGGGCGGCGCGAGGCCCGCGCCTCGAGGTCGGCGCCGGCCGGCGGCCAGGTCATGCGCAGCCTTTGGCCCGGCACCGGCCGCGTCGCGTCTGGCGTCCGCTCGACGATGGTCGCGATGTGCGCGAGCGCGGTGCGGAACGTATCCGCGCTCGTCCCAGGCGCGGGCGCCACCACCAGCGACAGCACGACACCGCGCGAGGCGGGCATTTCCTCATAGCGGCATGACAGTCCGGAGAGATCGGGATGCGCGCCGGGCGGCGCCGGCTCGAGCGCGATATCGCCGCGCTTCATCGCCGCGTCCGCCCAGGCGATGCCGCCGCTCGCGAACATGGCGATCGCGATGTTCCGCGACGGCGCGTAGCGGGCGACGCTTACGTCGAGGCCCTGCGCGCGGATGTCGGCGACCGGCACCATGCCGATCCGCAAGGTGAGGCCGAGGTCCTCCTTCACCCAGGTTGCGGTTTCGGCGAGCGCCTGGCGCGCCGCCGCGGCGGCTTCGGCCGCAACCGCGAAGCTCGCGCCGTCGCCGCCGAACACAAAGGGGAAATCGCGATCGCCGAGCGCATTGGTGACGGCGACGATCACCGCCGCGCCCGCCATGTTGACGGCCTTGTAGCGGTTCTCGGCGATCGCCTTGGTCGATTGCGCGACGTCGGCGACGCCGACCATCCAGCCATCCGGCAGCGGCGCAAACAGCGCCGGGTCCATCACCTGGCCGAAGTCGCGCAAGATCGGCAGGCTCTCGTAGAAGCCATCGCTCGGCATGGTGACGCCCATGACCGGGATATTATCGTAAAAGAACTTATCCCCGCTCTCTCCAGCGCCCCGGCGCCTCTCCCGGCGCTCCATTCCCCTGTTGGGGAAACGGAAAAAGGGAAGCCGGCGTATCCCGCGCCTTCAAAGAACAGGGACTGCGGAGCGTTGGCTTTTTTTGCCTTTTTCCGTGCAACGCGCGACGCATAAAAAGCCGCATATCCGCTCGCCGTCGTTTGCAAGAATAGCAAATCGTCTAGATTGACCGCGCACCTCGGTTAGCCTTATCTGCGGCTTCCGACCGCGCTGCAAAATCCACAGCCGAAATTTGGAAATGTTAGTTTTCTTGAAAGCCTTCGTTTTTCTATTGGTGCTGGCGCACTTAGTTGTCTTGTTTGCTTCGGCGATCGCCCTTGCCCTGTATATCGCCAAGCGCCTGGCCATATGGCTTTGGCGGATTTGCACGGCCAAGCCGGCGGCCAAAAAATCATCAAATCCGCAGCAGAAAAATTACTTATCACCAGCCTCCGGTTCGGCCTTGCGTTAAGCTGGCTTGCCCGGCATCCGGCGAGAGCGCGCTACATCCACCCGCCGCTGTCCTGCGCGCGGTTGGCGACGCTGGCTTCCTCCAGATCCAGTTCGTATTCGATGCGGCGGCGCGCCTCGTCGGTGATCTTGCCGTCGCGCAGGAGCTGATAGATGAAATCGCGCTCGGCCTCGATCAGCTCGGCCTTGATCTTGGCGGTCTGCCGCATGTGATCGAGCCCTTCCGTCAAGTTCGTGGGCAGGATCTGCAAGCGGCTTTGATTGCGCGTGCGCAAATGCTCGACCGCTTCGACCGGCAACTCGTGGTCTTGAATCGCTTTCTCCAGCCGTTGCGTGACTTCTTTGAGCGCCGCCTGGCGCGCGGCGAGCTCGGCCTCGATCTCGTGCTTGCGTTCCTTTTTGCCGTCGTGGTGCAGCCCGAGCCAGCGCACCACGGTCGGCAGCATCACACCCTGGCCGATCAGCGTCACGATGATGACGCCGAAGGTCACGAACAGGATCAGATCGCGGTGCGGGAACGGCGCTCCGCTGAGCACCGTATAGGGAATGGCGAGCGCCACCGCGAGCGAGTCGACGCCGCGAACACCGGTGAAAGCAATGAAAAAGGGTGTTTGCCAGGGCGGCGATGGATCGCGCTTGGCCAGCTTCGGGCTGACCCAGCGCGGAATATAAGTGGCTGGAAAAACCCAGATGAATCGCGCCACGACCGTGATCAGCGTGGTCCAGACGATCGCGATCAGCAGTTCGCGGATCGTGAACGCGTGTGTCTGCTCGATCAACGTACGCACTTGCAGGCCGGTGACCAGGAACACCGTGCCTTCGATCAAATAGACGATCAGATCCCAGAAGAAGATGCCCTGCAGCCGCGTGGCGAAGGGAATCAGGCGCGGCCCGTTCCAGCTCACATAGAGTCCGCAGGCGACGGTCGCCAGCACGCCCGAGCCGCCGAGATGCGAAGGCACCCAGAAGGCGAGATAGGGCGTCATCAGCGACAGCGTAATCTCGACCCGCGGTTCGCGCGCCCATTGCCGCAGACGCAGGCTGAGCCAGCCGACCCCAAGGCCGTAGGCGATCTCACCGACGACGATCAGCACGAATGTGACGGAGGCTTGTTCGAGCGAGAAGGATCCGGTGCTGACGGCAACGACCGCGAAGCGGTACAACACGAGCGCGGTGGCGTCGTTGGCGAGGCCTTCGCCCTCCAGCACCACGACGATCCGGCGCGGCAATCCGAGTTGCCGCGCGATGGCGAGCGGCGCCACCACATCGGTCGGCGAAATGATGGCGCCGAGCAGGAAGCCGACCGCCCAGTCGAAATTCAGCAGATAATGTGCCGCCGCCGCTATCGCGCAGGTCGTGAACAGCACGCAGCCGAAGGCGAGCAGCGCGATCGGCCGCAAGTTGAATTTGAATTCGCGCCAGCTCATGGCGACGCCGGCCGAATAGATCAGCGGCGGCAGGATCACCAGCAGCACGACTTCCGGCGCCAGTTCCACCTTCGGCAGGCCGGGAATGAGCGCCATGCCGATGCCGGCGACCACCAACAGGATCGAAGGTGCAACGTTCAGCCGCTTGGCGGCGACCGCAACTGCTGCCAGCACCGCCAGCATGAACATCAGCGTCTGCATGATCGCGGTCATAGCAGGTTCGAGATCATGTTCACCGTCAGCGCCAATATCGTCAGGTTAAAGAAGAACGACAGCACGCCGTGCAGTGCCGCCATCCGCCGGATGACCTTGCTGGAGATGGTGACGTCGGAGACTTGGCTCGTCATGCCGATGACCAGGGAGAAATAGAGGAAGTCCCAATAGTCGGGCTCGCCGTCGCCGGGGAAATTGAGCCCGCCGATTTTCTTGTCACGGCCTTCGCCATAATACTCGTGCGCGTAGTGCAGCGAAAAGATCGTGTGCATGAACGCCCATGACAGCAAGATGGTCGCCATGGCGAGCAGTACATGGATGGCCACGTGCTCGTGCGGCGCCTGTTTTGCACCGCCGATCTCGAACACGAGGGCGACCAGGCTGGCGAGCGCCCCGGCCATCGACAGCAGCAGAATGACGAAGGCGCCTTCGTCCTGCTCCGAGGCGCGCTTGCGCAAGTGCGCGATGTCGCAGCGCCAGATCACCCAGTGCGTCATGACGAGATAGCAGACGATGCCGATGTTCCAGCCGGCCAACAGGCGCGTCGGCAGGCGCAAATCGCTTGGCGCAATGACGATGACAGCAATGCTGACGACCGCCGCGATCAGCAGCCTGGCATGCAGCCGCGCCATGCGGATCGGCATGGGCCGCCGCGGCGCCGATAACGGCATGGATTTGTTCTCAGCCATGGCACCATTGTTAGCCGTCGCGGACGATCCCGAAAAGCCTGTCCCGGAAGTGATCCGGGATGGGTTAGTCTTGCGCCATGAGCCGCCCCGGCAAACGTTCCACCGCCGCCCGTAAGCCGCTGCGGCTATTGCGCGCCGCCATGCTCGCCGTGCTGGTGCCGCTGGTGTTGCCCTATCTGATCGTGCCGTTCTATGCCGCCGGCCGGCCGGTCTCCACCGTGATGCTGTGGCGTCAGCTCACCGGCGCGCGCATGCAGCGCCAATATGTGCCGCTGGCGCGCATTTCGCCGGCGCTTTCGCTCGCGGTGATCGTCGCCGAGGACGGCCGCTTTTGCAGCCATCACGGCGTCGACTTCGCGCAAATCCGCGAAGCCCTGGCCGATGCCGACGACCTCGGGGACGCGCGCGGCGGTTCCACCATCAGCCAGCAGGTGGCGAAGAATCTGTTCCTCTGGCCGGGCCGCAGCTGGCTGCGCAAGGCGCTGGAGTTCCCGTTGGCGCTCTGGATCGACCTGGTGCTGCCGAAGCGGCGAATCCTGGAAATTTACCTCAACATCGCCGAATGGGGCCCGAATGGCGAATTCGGCGTCGAGGCCGGCAGCCGCTACGCCTTTGGTAAACCGGCGCGCGATCTATCCGGCTACCAGGCGGCGCTGCTGGCCGCCGTGCTGCCCAATCCGATCGCCCGCAATGCCCATGCGCCCGGGCCCGGTTTGCGCCGCCTGGCCGGCCTTTATGTCGCCCGTTCGGCGCGGACGCCGGGCGCCGCGGCCTGTATCCGCACCCCCTAGCCTTGGCCGGAGCCATCCTCTATAAGCCCGCCTTCATACCGACATTCTGGATTTCAGGAGCTCGTTTCCCATGGCTGTGCCGAAAAGAAAAACCTCGCCGTCGCGCCGCGGCATGCGCCGTTCGGCCGACGCGCTCAAGCAGCCGACCTATGTCGAAGACAAGGATTCCGGCGAATTGCGCCGTCCGCACCACATCGACCTGAAGACCGGCATGTACAAAGGCCGCCAGGTGCTGAAGGTGAAGACCGAGGCGTAAGCCGGCCGAGGGAAAGTTCGGTATGTTCCTGATCGGCTTTCCTCTCCTTCTCGTCCCCTTCGCGATTTACAACATCGTCGCCTTCCTGATGCCGGGCGTAAGCTGGACCGGCACGCTGGCGACCGTGCACCTGAAGTCCGGCGCCGATTGGACAATGTCGGGCGGCGACGTGCTGGTCACGCTGGCCGTCCTGCTGTTGTTCGTCGAGATGGTGAAAGTGGTCCGCATCGGGCGGCGAGGCATCGTCGATCATGGCCTGGCGCTGATCTTGTTCTTCGGCATGCTGGCCGAATTCGTGCTGGTGAGCCAGGCGGCGAGCGCAACCTTCTTCCTGCTCTTGGTCACGAGCTTCTTCGACGTGCTTGGCGGAATCATATTGCCGTTGCGTTCCGCGCGGCGAAGCGTGGCGATCGAAAGCAACGGACCCGTATCCGAAAGCATCGATCCCGCACCCGAAAAAATCGAGCCGCCGCTCAAAAGCGCCGAACACGTTCCGTCCTGACGTCTTCAACATTGGAAAAATGATGAGCCGCGATTTCCAGCTTCCCGGCCGCTCGCCCGTGATCGCCTGCGACGGCATGGCGGCGACCTCGCATCCGCTCGCGACCTTGGCCGCGGTCGACACGCTGCGCGCCGGCGGCAACGCGGCCGACGCCGCGGTGGCGGCGGTGGCAACGCTATGCGTGCTCGAACCGCACATGACCGGCATTGGCGGCGATTGCTATGGCCTGGTGTCGCAGCCAGGCAAGCCAGTCTGGGGCTATAACGGCTCCGGCCGCGCCGGCGCCAAGGCCTCTTACGATGCGCTGCGTGCCAAGGGCATGAGCGAGATCGGCACCTCGATCCACGCCGTCACCGTGCCGGGCGCGCTCGATGCCTGGGAAGCGATCCTCAAGGCCCACGGCCGCTTTGGGCTCGACCGCGCATTGGCGCCCGCGATCAAATATGCCGAGGGCGGTTTCCCGGTGGCGCAGCGCATCGCCTGGGATTGGAGCCGTTTCGTTGACAGGCTCAAGGCCAATCCCGGCGCGGCCAAGCACTATCTTTTCAATGGCGCGCCGCCCAAGGAAGGTGACGTGATCCGGCTTCCCGCGCTGGCCGCGACGCTGAAGACCATCGCAGCCAAGGGCGCGCGCGCCTTCTACGAGGGCGAGATCGCCGAGGACATGGTGGCGACGCTGGCTGCGCGCGGCTCGTTCCTCACGGCGGGGGATTTCGCGCGCCATCGCGGCGATGCGGTCCTGCCGATTTCGACGAATTATCGCGGGCTCGATCTGATCGAGATTCCGCCGAACGGGCAGGGGCTGACTGCATTGGTGATGCTCAACATCCTTGAGAATTTCGATCTCGCCGCACTCGATCCGCTCGGCCCCGAACGATTCCATCTGGTGCTGGAAGCCGCGCGGCTGGGCTTCGCCATGCGCGATACCCATATCGCCGACGCCGCGCATATGCGCATCGCGGTTGCCGATCTGCTCGACAAGGCATTTGCTAAAAAGCTCGCCGCCAAAATCGATATGAAAAAGCGTAGCAAGCTGCCCGCGGCACCGACGCCCGGCAGCGACACGGTCTATCTCAGCGTGGTCGACCGCGATCGCATGGCAGTGTCGTTCATCAACACGCTTTATTCGCATTTCGGCTCCGGCATCTGCACGGAGAAGACCGGCATCCTGCTGACCAATCGCGGCGCTTGCTTCACGCTCGAAGCCGACCACCCCAATACGTTCGGTCCGGGAAAACGGCCGCTGCACACCATCATCCCGGCGCTCGCCATGCGAGCCGGCCGCTGCGACATGAGCTTCGGCGTCATGGGCGCTCATTATCAGCCGATGGGGCACGTGCAGATCGTCAACAACATGCTGGATTACGGCATGAATGTGCAGCAGGCGATCGACGCGCCGCGTTTCTTCTTCGAAGGCGGAAGAACGGTCGTCGAGCACGGCACGCCGTCGGCGACCATCGAGGGGCTCAAGGCGCGCGGCCACGACGTGGCATTCGCAGCCACGCCCTGGGGCGGCGCGCAGACCATCAAGATCGACTGGGATCGCGGTGTGCTGATCGCCGGTTCGGAACCGCGCAAGGACGGCTGCGCGCTCGGCTATTAGCGTCCGGTCAGCGCTGCGGCAGCACGGTAGGCGGCAAGCGCTTCGTCCGGCTCGGCGCGGCGGCGTTCGCGCGTCTGCGGATGCTGATCCTTGACCGCCAGCAATTGGGCGATGAACGGCGCCTGGTGATAGTTTTCCGGCGCAATGCGCAAAGGGGCAGCGGGGGTCAATGCGACCAGTTCGCGGCTACCGGCAGCTTGTCCGGCACGCGCCGGCTCGGCGCCGCGCGCGGTCTGCCTGGAAGCTATTTTGTCGATCTCGCCCAGCCGCATGATCTGTCTCGATTCGGAACAAAAGGCTCTTGTCCATCCTCGTATTCGCAAGCCCTGTGCCGCAGGCCTAAAACGCACCGGAATCGGTTAATCCACAGGCTTTTTCGAATTATTTATGGTTTTCCAGTACCTTCGGGGCACTATCCATTCCACAGACAACGCCCGGCAAAACGAGGCGTTCCCAAAAAGAGGCGAGCGTGACCCGAATCGAACAACCGGCCGGCGTCCCCGACGCCGCGGAAGTTCTCAGGTCGATCGGCGAGGTCGCCTACGAATGGCGGCTCGACAGCGATGCCTTGCTCTGGAGTGGCGACGTTACCTCCCTATTCGGAGTCGCAGATATCGGCGACATCGCCAGCGGCCGCAGCTTTGCGCAAAAAGTCGACGCGCAAGACGGACAAAGCCGCCACGACGCGGTCACCCGATCCGGCCATGGCGGCACCGGCGACGGCGTTTTTTACCAGGTGCAATACGCCTTCCAGCATGACGGCGGCGCGAAGATCTGGCTGGAGGATACCGGGCGCTGGTTCGCCGGTAGCGACGGCAAGCCGGTGCGGGCGCTCGGGATCGTGCGCGCGATCAACGAACGCCATAAACGCGAGCAGGCGCTCATCCAACTCGCAAAGTTCGATGCCCTGACCGGCGAGATGAATCGCGTGCAACTGACCGAGGTGCTCGGTGCCCAACTCGACGAGGCGGTGCGCTTTCGCACCTCGCTGGGATTCCTGCTGGTCTCCATCGACCATCTCGCACATCTCAACGAATCCTACGGGTACGATGCGGCCGAGGAGGTGATTGCGCACGTCGCCAAACGGATCCGCACACGGCTGCGCGGCAAGGATTTTCTCGGTCGCTTCTCCGGCAACAAGTTCGGCGTCATCCTGACCGCCTGCACGGCGGACGAATTGGCGGTCGCCGCCGACCGGCTGCTTGCCGGCGTGCGTGACGAGACGATGCCGACCGCCGCCGGCCCGGTGGCGGTGACGATGACCATCGGCGGCGTGACCGCGCCGCGTCACGCCCGCACCGTACCGGAAATCCTCAGCCGCGCGCTTGACGCGATGCACGCCGCGCGCCGCAAACGGCACGGTTCGTTTGCCGCCTACCGGCCGAATGTGGAGCGCGATGCGCTGCGCCGCGACAGCGTGCGCGCAGCCGACGAAATCGTCGCCGCGCTCAACGAACGGCGGATCGCGCTCGCTTACGAACCGGTGGTCGAGACGAAAGCCCGCAAGATCGCGTTCTACGAATGCCTGATGCGCGTGCACCGACCCGACGGCCGCCTCGCACACGCCAACGAGATCATTCCGGTGGCCGAACGGGTCGGGCTGATGCGCATGCTGGACTATCGCGTGCTCGAGCTGGTGGTCAACGAATTGGCCGCCGCGCCCGGTCTGACGGCCAGCGTCAACGTCTCGCCAGCCTCCACCGTCGACCCGGCCTGGTGGGCGGGGCTTGGCGCCCTGCTGCGCGCCAATACCGGCGCGGCCGCCCGGCTGATCATCGAGATCACCGAGACTTTGGCGATCCAGGACGTCGATGACGCCCGCGGCTTCGTCACCCGCGTGAAGGATCTCGGGTGCCGCATCGCCATCGACGATTTCGGCGCCGGCCATACCTCGTTCCGAAACCTGCGCAAGCTCGGCGTCGATATCGTCAAGATCGACGGCGCCTTCGTGCAGAATATCGTGAAGTCGAGCGACGACCGTGCCTTCGTGCAAACGCTGGTCGATCTATCGCACCGGCTAGGCCTCAAGACCGTCGCCGAATGGGTGCAGGATGAGCAAGCCGCCGCGCTGTTGTCGGATTGGGGCTGCGATTTCCTGCAAGGCGCGCTGATCGGGCTGGCCAGCGACGCGCGCCCGTGGCTCGGCGAAAAGGGCGCGGCGAGCGCGTAATCTCAGCCGGTCGTCCCGCGAAAGCGGGGACCCATACGGCGGGTGCTATCGACGGGCTGCGGAGTATGGATCCCGGCTCGCGCGCGCTTTGCGCGCTTGGCCGAGACGACGAAGCGTTATTCCTTGCCGCCGAGCTTATCGAGCCGTTTCTGCAAATCGTCGAGCTGGCGCTTGAGATCGTCCATTTCGCCACCCGAGCCTTGCGGCTTGTCTTCCGCCGGTTTCGCTTGACCGCGCGCGAAGGGCGCGAACATGGCAAAAGTCTTCTCGAACATTTCCATGTTCCGCCGCACCTGATCCTCAAGCGGGCCGAAGCCGACGCCGCCGAAGGCCTGCGTCATCTGCTCGCGGAACTTGCCCTGCTGGCTGGTGAGCGATTGCATCGATTGTTCGAGGAAATGCGGCACCATCATCTGCATGCTGTCGCCGTAAAAGCGGATCAACTGCCGCAGGAAGGCGATCGGCAACAGGCTTTGGCCTTCCTTGTTCTCCTGCTCGAATATGATCTGCGCCAATACCGAGCGCGTGATGTCCTCGCCGGACTTGGCGTCAAAGACGACGAAGTTCTCGCCGTCCTTCACCATGGTGGCGAGATCCTCGAGGGTCACATATGCGCTCGTCCCGGTGTTGTAGAGCCGCCGGTTCGCGTATTTCTTGATCGTGATTGGCTCTTTTTCGTCTGCCATGGTGATCCCGGTTCCTCTGCCCAAGGCTTAAGCATAGCCGGTTTCGGCTCGTTCGGGCCACCGTTTTGTGGCGGCGCGGTAAGACTAAGTGGGCAGTGCGGAAACCCTTGCGATAAGTCAAAAAAGGGCCACTTGTCGTAGATATCTTGAAGCCAGCCATTGTTGACAGGGCTGCCTGGGCTGCCGAGGATGTGGCAGCGCCATGCGGCTCTGTGCCCCGCAGCTGACCGCACCAGGAGTTTCGGATGAAAGACGATATCGTCATTGTTAGCGCCGCTCGCACCCCGGTCGGGTCGTTTAACGGGGCATTCGCCAATCTGCCGGCCCACGAGCTCGGCAAGGCGGCAATTCAAGCGGCATTACAGCGTGCCGGGGTTGAAGGCGCTCGCGTCAGCGAAGTCATCATGGGCCAGATCCTGAGCGCCGGTCAGGGCCAGAACCCGGCGCGGCAGGCGTCGATCGCGGCCGGCATTCCGGTCGAGAGCCCTGCCTGGGGCGTAAATCAGCTATGCGGTTCCGGCTTGCGCACGGTCGCGCTCGGCTATCAGGCGATCCTCAACGGCGACAGCGAGATCGTGGTCGCGGGCGGCCAGGAATCGATGAGCATGGCGCCGCACTGCCAGCATCTGCGTAACGGAATCAAGATGGGCGCGTTTGAGATGATCGACACGATGATCAAGGACGGTCTGTGGGATGCCTTCAACGGCTACCATATGGGCACCACCGCCGAGAACGTTGCCAAGCAATGGCAGATCACGCGGGCGCAGCAGGACGAATTCGCGGTCGCCTCACAGAACAAGACGGAAGCCGCACAGAAGGCCGGCAAGTTCAAGGATGAGATCGTTCCAGTTACCATCAAATCGCGCAAGGGCGACATTGTGGTGAACGCTGACGAATATCCCAAGCAGGGCGTCACACTGGAATCGCTTACCAAACTGCGGCCTGCCTTCGACAAGGAAGGCACGGTCACCGCGGGCAGCGCCTCCGGCATCAATGACGGCGCCGCCGCCGTGGTGCTGATGAAGGCGAGCGAGGCCGCCAAGCTCGGCAAGACGCCGCTGGCGCGCATCGTTTCCTGGGCGCAGGCCGGCGTCGATCCCTCGATCATGGGCACTGGACCGATCCCGGCTTCGCGCGCCGCACTCAAGAAAGCCGGCTGGAAGAAAGAAGACCTCGACCTGATCGAAGCGAATGAAGCGTTCGCGGCGCAAGCTTGCGCGGTCAACAAGGACCTCGGCTGGGACACCTCCAAGGTCAACGTCAACGGCGGCGCCATCGCCATCGGCCATCCGATCGGCGCTTCCGGCGCGCGCATCCTCACGACGCTGCTGTTCGAGATGCAGAAGCGCAATGCCAAGAAGGGCCTTGCCACGCTCTGCATTGGCGGCGGGATGGGCATCGCGATGTGCGTTGAGCGTTGAGCGTTGAACGCTGAATGTGCGAAATGTAAAGTAGTATTAGCGTAGAGCGCGCCCGTGCAATGCGATGATGCGTTGCAGCAATGCGCGATGCGTCAACAAATTAAATTGCTTCGATTGTGCGATGCCCGGCCTTGTGCCGGGCATCAACGTCTTTAAGGTTGGTGGCAATACAAGAACACGGTTCGGACAATCCCGGCCAAGACACGGAATCAAAATAATAGGGGAGAACAAATGTCACGCGTTGCGTTGGTTACTGGCGGCACCCGCGGGATCGGCGCCGCGAGTGCTAAGGCTCTCAAGGCTGCCGGCTACAAGGTCGCCGCCAACTACGGCGGCAATGACGAAGCGGCGGCGAAATTTAAGAGCGAAACCGGCATTGCGGTGTTCAAGTGGGACGTGTCGTCCTTTGACGCCTGCGCCGAAGGCGTGAAGAGAGTTCAGGCCGAACTCGGGCCTATCGAGGTGCTGGTCAACAATGCCGGCATCACCCGCGATGCGCCGTTCCATCGCATGAATCCGGAGCAGTGGAGCGCGGTGATCAACACCAATCTCGGTTCGTTGTTCAACATGACCCGGCAGGTGATCGAAGGCATGCGCGAACGCAAGTTCGGTCGCGTCATCAATATTTCCTCGATCAACGGCCAGAAGGGTCAATTCGGTCAATGCAATTATTCTGCCGCCAAGGCCGGCGAAATCGGCTTCACCAAGGCGCTGGCACAGGAAGCCGCGCGCCCCGGTATTACGGTCAATGTCATCTGCCCCGGTTACATCAACACCGAGATGGTGCAGGCAGTGCCATTGGCCGTGTTGGAGAAGGCCATCCTGCCGCTAATCCCGATCGGCCGCTTGGGCGAGCCGGAGGAGATCGCACGGTGCGTGGTGTTCCTGGCCTCCGACGATGCTGGGCTGATCACCGGCTCAACGCTCTCGGCCAACGGCGGGCAGTATCTCGTCTAGCGAGTGCGTCTGCGTTTGGGCTTTGAGCGCTTGTTCGCGCGGCGCGCCGGTTTGGCGGCGCGGTGCGTGCCTTCCGCCTTGTCGAGCCGCACCGACCAGTATTCCCAGGCGCGCGCGACTGGGCCTGGCCGCAAATTGTATTCGCCGGCGAGCGCAGTCTCGGCCGCGTTAAGCGGCGACACAAGCCCCAGAGTGTGCGCCTGGATCTGCATCGCCGCATTGCGCGCGGTGTAGATGGTACGGAAGGTCAGCTCCTCCAGCGTCTTGCCGGCGACGGTCGCGCCGTGCCGGCGCATCAGCACGATCCAGTTCGACCCCAATGCGCGCGCCAGCGACGCGCCTTCTTCCGGCTTCGCCACGATCAGGCTGGTGTTGCCGAAGTCGTCGCGCGCGTCCCAGAACGGAACCTCCGCGCCCAACGTGGCGCCGAGATGATAGACCGGCTTGAGCTCGGCGCCGGAAATGCAGAACGGCAGGATCGACGGCGCGTGGTGGTGGCACACCGCGTTCACCTCGGGCCGCGCCTTGTAGATTTCGCCGTGAATGACGCGCTCGCCATAGAGCCGCATCTCGACCGGCCTCAGGATCTGCGAATCGAGCGTGAATTCGAGAACATCCTCGGGCTGCACCAGTTCGGGCCCGCGCGAATACGACATAAGATAGCGCCCCGGATCGGTCGGATGGCGCATGGTGACGTGGCCGAAGGCGTCAAGCACGCCTTCGTTGGCGATCATGCGATTGGCGCGCGCGAGCTGTTCGCGCGCCTGGTCGAGTTTGTTCGGCACCGGCCTTCCCCCAGTTTGATTGGTTCGGCGTTTTATCGCGTTTATCGGCTCGGCTTCCAGTCCTTGGGCGCCAGCTCGAAGCCGTCGAAGGAAAAGCCGGGCGCTACCGTGCAGCCGACCAGCGTCCAGTCGCCGCTACTTTCCGCCGCCTGCCAGGCGCGCGCCGGCACGGTGAATTGCGGCACCTCGCTATTATGGATGTCGGCGCCGAGCCGGACGATTTCTTCCTTGGCGCCGTCCACCACTTCGAGCTTGAGGGCTGCGCCGGCATAGTAATGCCAGATCTCGACCGCATCGATGCGGTGCCAATGCGAGCGCTCGCCGCGCGCCAGCAGGAAATAGATCGAGGTGGAGGCCGCGCGGCCGCCGATCACGCGCGGGTCGCGGAAGGTCTCGCGGTAGTGGCCGCCTTCCGGATGCGGCTTGAGATCGAGCGCGCGGATGATGGAGGAAGCGGTAGGGGAGGGCATGAGCGTCGTTAGAACTTGTTCTTCCGCGCCCTGATCTCGGCAAACACCTGCGCCGCGGCCTTGCCGGCCATGCCGATGAGGGCTGCGACCTCTGGCAGATCGGCGCGCAGGAACGGGTTGGCCTGTTTCTCGCCGCCGATGGTGACGGGGATGGTCGGCTCACCTTGCGTAATCAGCTGCTTGACTTGCGCCTCGCGCGCGGCGAGCGCCGCATTGTCCGGCTCGATGGTACGCGCAAAGCGAATATTGGCGGCGGTATATTCGTGCCCGCAATAGATTTCAGTGTCGTTCGGCAGGTCGCGCAGCTTGACGAGCGAGCGCCACATCATGCCGGGTGTGCCCTCGATGACGCGGCCGCAGCCAATCGAGAACAGCGTGTCGCCGACGAAGGCGAGCTTGTCGGCGTGGAACCAGTAGGCGATGTGGCCATTGGTGTGGCCCGGCGTCTCGATCACTTTGCCCGACAATTTCCCGACCGTCACTTTGTCGCCTTCACGCACGGTTTGGTCCACCCCCGGTATCGTGTCGGCTTCCGCCGCCGGCGCCACCACGCGGCACTTGTATTTTTCCTTCAGCGCCGCGATGCCGCCGGTGTGGTCGGCGTGATGGTGAGTGACCAGAATGTCGGTGAGCTTCCAGCCGGTCGCTGTGAGCGCGGCTTCGATCGGCGCCGCCTCGGGCGCATCGATGGAGGCGGTGGCGCCGCTTTCCGGGTCATGCAGCAACACCCCATAATTGTCCTTCAGGCAGGAAAACAGGCGGGTTTCCGCGGGCATGGCAGACCTCGTCGGCATGGGCATCGCGTTAACCGTAGCATGCGGATGAATTGTCTCGCACCCCTTGTGTTGCATGCGAGCCGCCGCCGCCCGGCATTTCGTGATAGTTTTAGGCCATGTCGATCGATGTCGTGGATCTACGCAATTTCTATGGCCAGCACCTCGGCGTGGTGGCCCGCCGCTTCGTCAGTCGCGGCATTCGCGCCCTGTGGAAGGATACAGCCGGCCAGCGCGTGCTTGGCGTCGGCTATGCGACACCTTATCTCGGCCTGTTCCGCGAGGAAGCCGAACGCTGCCTTGCCTTCATGCCGGCCGGGCAGGGCGTGGTGAAATGGCCGACCGCGCGGCCAGCTTTGACCGCGCTGGTGTACGAGAACGAACTGCCGCTGCCCGATAGCGCGGTCGACCGCGTGCTGCTGGTACACGCGCTCGAAATGACGCACGACCCGGCTGTACTGCTGCGCGAGGCGTGGCGCGTCCTGGCGTCAGGCGGGCGGCTCTTGGTGGTGGTGCCGAACCGGCGCGGCCTGTGGACGCGCATAGACACGACTCCGTTCGGTCATGGGCGGCCCTATTCGCGCTCGCAGATCAATCAGCTCTTGCGCGAGACCTGGTTCACGCCGACCGGATGGCGCGAGGCGCTTTACGTGCCGCCGATCGCGCGCGGCTGGTTCCTGCGCTCGGCCGTTGCCTGGGAGCGCACCGGCTCGACTTTGTCGGCGCCGTTTGCCGGCGTGCACATGGTGGAAGCGACCAAGCAGGTCTATCGCGCGATTCCCGCGCGCCGCGTCGAGCGCAAGCTTGTGCCGTCGCTCGAGCCGGCGTTGGCCCCGTCGCCGGGCGGATAAACAGAGCCGGTCATTCCCGCGCAAGCGGGAATCCAACTCATCTTGCTTCAATAAATAGTGCAGGGTCCCCCGCTTTTGCGGGGACGACCGGAGCAATTAATCAGGCTGCCGCGGCTCGTCGCCGCCGTCGCTTGGGGCCGGCTGCGGTGCTGCGCCCTGCTGATTGGTGTTGCCGAAATTATCCGGTCGGTCCGGGCGGTAACCGCCGCCGCGATGACGCCGGCGCCGGCGGTGCCCGAAGCGATCCTGGCGCTCGCCCTGCTCATGGCCATTTTGCCCATAGCCCTGATTGGCGTTCGGGGCGGCATTCGGCTGCGGCTGGCCACCGCCGGTTATGAAGGCCGGCAATGCGTTCGGGTCCGAGACGGCGACATTGCCGCCCTGAGCGTAAGGCTGCGGCTGATGTTGCGGACGGCTGTTCTGCTGCTGGTCGCGCGGCGGGAAGGGCTGCGCGTCGCGCGGCAGGTAAGGTTGCGCCTGCTGCACTTGCGGTTGCGGCGCGAAGCCCGGCTCGTTCTGGCCCATGTAGGGCTGACCGTCGTCACCTTCGTCGTCGTAGGTGTCGTCGGCGGCACCCTGCGGCATGCCTTGGCCTTGCTGCGGCTGCTGATTGTAATAGGGGTTCTGCTGGCGGAACTGTTCCTGCGCGGCGGCGATCAGGCGGAAATAATGCTCGGCGTGCTGATAGTAGTTCTCGGCCGCCACCGGGTCGCCCGAGCTTTGCGAGTCGCGCGCAAGCTGGATGTATTTCTCCGCGATGTGCGAGGCGGTGCCGCGGATCTTTACGTCGGGGCCGTTCGACTCGTAGACCCGCGTCAGCGGATTTTGGCTTTTGCGGTGTTGGTTGTTGCGTCCCCGCATGCGCTTCTGACCGTTTCTCATCATTTGCCTATTCACTGACCTTTCGCTTCATCGCGGCACGTGCCGCCAACCGTTGCACCGAACGTACTCGCCGATCCTCGTCTCAAATCCATACGCGTCTCGCTGCGCGGCCGTGGCCGACGCCGAATTCCTGCGCGAATGCTCGAACATTTGCGATCTTTATCGCGATTGCCGCAGCAACCCCATGGCCGCAATCCTGTCGCGGTGTTGCCAACCTCTCGTTACGCGCATCGTCAAGCTTTTAAAATCTGATGCGCCCAACCGGTGAAGCGTCCGAACCCGTAGCTGGCGATTTCGTTTGCCGTCTTATCAAAAACGGCTGTTCGTCATCGGTTTTGCGCCGCCGCCGCACAGAGCCGCTTGCTCCGGGGTTCCAGGCGATGCAACCCTCACGGGTCGATTCCGTTGCAAGGGAACTTAGTCGTTTCCGGACCACATTCCAAGTGCTATTTTTCGTCCGCAACGGAGGTCTGCGCTTTTCGCCAGATCGGAACACGCCGCGTTATGGAACGGCAGTGGCGCTCAATGCGCGCGGGATTCCAGCCAAATCGTTGCGCGATGCGCCGACCGTCAGTCCCGCATTGGTAAACAGCACGCGAACCGCCGATTCCTGGCCCATTCCCAACTCCACAATGAGGCGGCTGCCCGGCGCCAGCAACCGGCGGGCGTCCGCGGCGATGGCGCGGTAACCATGCAGGCCATCGGCGCCGCCGTCGAGCGCAAGCGCCGGGTCGTATTCCCGCACCTCTGGCGCGAGCGTCGCGATATCGCCGCGCGCTACATAAGGCGGGTTCGAAACAATAAGATCGAAGGGGCCCTGCAGCCCGGCGGCGATATTGCAGGCAACAAAGGTGCAGCGGCCGGCAAGATCGTTGTGCACGGCATTCGTTCGCGCGACGTCCAAGGCAGCCGCGCTGATATCGGTGCCGGTGCCCACGGCATTGGGCAACTCGCTGAGCAGCGCCAGCAGCAGCGCGCCCGATCCGGTACCGATGTCGAGGATCCGCAAGCGTTCCAAGCGCAAACCGCCGCGCACCACAAAATCGAGCGCGGCTTCGATCACGGTTTCGGTCTCCGGCCGTGGCACCAGCACCGCCGGACTGACTTGCAGGTTCAAACTCCAGAATTCCTTAGCGCCGAAAATCCGCGCCACCGGTTCGCGATTGAGCCGGCGCGCTGCCAGCGCGTCGATCGCCTTGGCCTCGTCCGCAGTGAGCGCGCGTTCGCCGTTCGCCGTCAGCGCGGCGCGATCGAGGCCGAGCGCGTGCGCCATCAGCAGGCGCGCGTCGGCGTCGGCAGTGTCGATCCCGGCTTGGCGAAATTGTTCGGCCAGCGTATGGCGCGCTGACGCAATAGTCCGTGTCGCGGCCACCGTCACGTTGCGCCTTCCGCCGCCAGCAGCTCGGCTTGGTGCTCGGTCACCAAGGCGTCGATGACCTCGTGCAAGGCCTCGCCTTCCATCACCTGCGGCAGCTTGTGCAGCGTCAGGTTAATGCGGTGGTCGGTGACGCGGCCTTGCGGAAAATTATAGGTGCGGATGCGTTCCGAGCGGTCGCCCGAGCCGATTTGCCCGCGCCGTTCGGCCGCGCGTTCGGCGTCGAGCTTACCGCGCTGTGTGTCGTACAATTTGGCGCGCAACATGGTCAACGCCTTGGCCTTGTTCTTATGCTGCGAGCGCTCCTCCTGCACAAACACGACAATTCCGCTTGGCAGATGGGTGATGCGGATGGCGGATTCGGTCTTGTTGACGTGCTGGCCGCCGGCGCCCTGCGCGCGCATGGTGTCGATCTTGAGATCGTCGTCGTTGATCTTGATGTCGACGTCTTCCACCTCGGGCAGCACCGCGACGGTGGCGGCCGAGGTGTGGATGCGGCCGGAAGCCTCGGTGTCGGGCACGCGCTGCACGCGGTGCACGCCGGATTCGAATTTTAGCTTGGCGAACACGCCGCGTCCGCGCACCTCGGCGACGATTTCCTTGAAGCCGCCTTTAGTACCTTCGCTCGTCGACAGGACTTCCGTCTTCCAGCCCTGCTGGGCGGCGTAGCGCTCGTACATGCGGAACAGGTTGCCGGCAAACAGCGCGGCCTCATCGCCGCCGGTGCCGGCGCGGATTTCCAGAATGGCGTTGTGGTCATCCATCGCGTCTTTCGGGATCAGCGCGAGTTGGATCTGGTGTTCGAGCCGGTCCCGACCCGCCTGCAGCGCCGGCTTCTCGGCATCCGCCAGCTTGCGCATCTCGGCGTCGGTCGCAGGGTCGCCGGCAAGCGCCTCGAGGTCGGCAATCTCTGCGGTAACGGCGCGGTAGGCCTTGATCGCCTCGACCACTGGCCCAAGCTCGGCGAATTCGCGCGACAGTTTGACGTATTCGTCGCGGCCCAAATTGGTCGCAAGCTCGCTTTCCACCAAGGAGTGGCGGGCAAGCAGGGCGTCGAGCCGGTGCTGCGGCAGCGCGATCAAAGCTGCAGCCCCTCGGCCGCCGCGAAACCTTCGAGCTTGTGACGGATCGACACGCTACCGACCGGCTGCTCCAGGAACGGCAGGATGGCGGCCTCGCCCTTGCGGCAATCGAGATCGAGCAGCAGCGCCTTAACCGGACCGACCGCCGAAGGCGACAGCGACAGCGAACGATAGCCGAGAATTGCCAAGGCCAACGCGCCGATCGGTTGCGAGGCGAGCTCCCCGCACAGCGCCACCGGCTTGCCGTGCTTACGGGCCTTGTCGGCGATATCCTTGAGCGCGCGCAGCACCGGCGCCGACAGCGGGTCGAAGCGATGCGACACCCGCGCGTTGCCGCGGTCGGCGGCATAGAGGAATTGCATCAGGTCGTTGGAGCCGACCGACAGGAAATCGACGCGGCTCAGTAATTCCTCGAGCTGGAACAGAAGCGCGGGCACTTCCAACATGGTACCGATCTGCACCCGCTCGGGCAGCGCGTGGCCGTGGCGGCGCAGGTGCGTCAGCTCGATCTCCACCAGGGCTTTGGCCTTGTCGAATTCCTCGACCATGGCGATCATCGGAAACATGATGCGCAACTCACGCCCGCCGGCGGCGCGCAGCAGCGCCCGCACTTGAGAGCGCAAAAGCCCGGGCCGGTCGAGGCCGAGCCTGATCGCGCGCCAGCCGAGCGCCGGATTTTCCTCTTCGATATTGCGCAGATAGGGCAGCACCTTGTCGCCGCCGATGTCGAGGGTGCGGAAGGTCACCGGCCGTTTTTTTGCGGCATCGAGCACGGTGCGGTAAAGCCCAAGCTGCTCGTTGGTGCGCGGCAGCGTATCGGCAACCATGAACTGCAGTTCGGTGCGGAACAGGCCGATGCCGCTGGCGCCAGTCTCGTCGAGATGCGGCAGGTCGATGGTGAGACCGGCATTGATCATCAGCGCGAACTTGTGGCCGTCCTTGGTGACGCAAGGCCGGTCGCGCAGCGCGTGGTATTGCGCCTGCCGCCTTGCCCGCAGCTTCACCCGCTCGGCATAGGCGCTTTCGATGTCGGCCGGCGGGCGCATGTGCACATCGCCGGTCGTGCCGTCGACGATGATGGCGTCGCCCGGCTCGACCAGGCCGGCGGCATTGGCGATCTCGCCGACCGCCGGAATGCCGAGCGCGCGCGCCACGATCGAAACGTGCGAGGTAGGCCCGCCTTCCTCCAGTATCAGGCCGCGCAGCCTTTTGCGGTCGTAGTCGAGCAGCGCCGCCGGTCCCATCGAGCGCGCGACCAAGATCGCGTTTTCCGGTAGTTGCTCGCGCGACGGCGCGTGATCCTGCCCCATCAGCACGCGCATGAGCCGGTTGGCGAGATCGTCGAGGTCGTGCAGGCGGTCGCGCAAATAGGGATCGGAGGCACGAAGCATGCGCGCGCGGGTGTCCGATTGCACGCGCTCGACGCCGGCCTCGGCGGTGAGGCCGGTCGCCACCGCTTCGCGCATCTTGTGCAGCCAACCCTGGTCGTAACCGAACATGCGATAGGCCTCGAGCACCTCGCGGTGCTCGCCGCCGTCGGCCACGTCGCCATGCTCGAGCAGGCGGTCGAGGTCGGCACGAAACGTGGCGATGGCGGCGTCAAGTCGCTTGAGTTCGCGCGGTACGTCGTCGGCGATCACGTTGGTAATGACCACGCGCGGTTCGTGCAGCACCACATGGCCGAGCGCGATGCCGTCCGACAGCGCGGTGCCTGAAATATTGATCGAGTGACGCGCGACCGGCTCGGCGCCGGGCCGCGCGATCGAGGATAGTTCACCCGAGGCGATCATCTCGGCGAGCACCATCGCCGTGGTCTGCAGCGCCTCTTCTTCTTCCTCCGTGTAGGTGCGCCGCGCGCGGTTCTGCACCACCAGCACGCCGAGCGTATTGCCCGCGCGCAGCACCGGCACGCCGAGGAACGAATGGTAGATTTCTTCGCCGGTTTCCGGCCGGAACGAGAAGGCCGGGTGCGCCTGCGCGTCCGACAGGTTGATTGGATTGGCTTCGCTGGCGACCAGGCCGACCAGGCCCTCGTCGGCCTTCATCACGGTCTGGTGAACGGCTTCGCGCTTCAAGCCTTCAGTGGCGTATAGCTCGAGCGTTCCGTCTACGCGCAAGACGTAGACCGAGCACACCTCCGCCACCATGTTGGCGGCGATCAGCACCACCACCTTGTCGAGGCGTTCCTGCGCGCTGACCGGCTCCGCCATCACTTCGCGAAGCCGCCGTAACAGCACGCGCGGACCGCCCAGCGCGCCACGCATTATAAAAATCCTTCAGCCGCGGCTCGGACCGCAGCCTCGTTTACGGCCCAATCATGTACGAATAGCGACCGCGAATCCGGCACGCGCGACCGCATTAGACTGAGGCTATAGCCAATGGCCTATGCAAGGGGCAAGCCAAACCGGCAGTCCCGGTTTATTAGTCGGAAACGCGCTGCGGTGCAGCGGAGAAGCGTGGCGGCTCAGGCCTTATCCAGCCCGTATAGCGTATGCAGGGTACGCACCGCCTGGTCGGTCTGCTCCGCATTGATCAGCACCGAGAACTTGATCTCCGACGTGGTGATGGCGAGGATATTGATCTTCTTTTCGGCCAGCGCCTTAAACGCGTCCGCGGCGACGCCGGCATGGCTGCGCATGCCGACGCCGATTACCGACACTTTGGCGACGTCGGTCGCCCCGTCCATCCGTTCATAGCCGATCGAACCCTTGGCCTTCTCGATGGTCATCCGCGCCCGCTCGTAGTCGGCCGAGGGCACGGTGAAGGTGAGGTCGGTGGTGGCGCCATCGGCCGAGACGTTCTGCACGATCATGTCGACGTTGATGCTGGCGTCGGCGAGTGGGCCGAAGATGGCGGCGGCGACCCCGGGCTTGTCCTGCACGCGGCGGATCGAGATCTGCGCCTCATCCTTGGAGAAGGCGATACCGGTGACGGTTTGCTGTTCCACGATGTCTCCCTCGTCGCAAATGAGTGTGCCGGATGGCGGCCTGTTCGGATCGATGTCCTCCGGCTTTTCGAAGCTCGAGCGCACGAGGATCGGTACGTTATGCACCATGCCCAGTTCGACCGAGCGCACCTGCATCACCTTGGCGCCCAGCGAAGCGAGCTCGAGCATTTCCTCGTAGGCGATCTTGTCCATGCGTTGCGCCTTCGGCACCACGCGCGGATCGGTGGTATAGACGCCGTCCACGTCGGTATAGATATCGCAGCGCTCGGCGCCGATCGCGGCGGCGATCGCCACCGCCGAGGTATCCGAGCCGCCGCGGCCGAGTGTGGTGATACGGCCGGTCTCCTTGTGCATGCCCTGGAAACCGGCGATCACTGCGACCTGGTTCATTTCCTTGAAGCGGCGAATAAGCTCCGCGCCGTTGATTTCGAGAATGCGTGCGGAGGCGTGCGCGTTGTCGGTCAGGATCGGCAATTGCCAGCCCTGCCAGGAACGCGCATTGACGCCCATGCCTTCCAGCACGATTGCGAGCAGCCCGGCGGTAACCTGTTCGCCCGAGGCCACCACGGCGTCGTATTCGCGCGCGTCGTGCAGCATGGCGGCCTCGCGGCACCAGGCGACCAGCTTGTTGGTGGCGCCGGCCATGGCGGAGACCACGACGGCCACGTCGTGACCGGCATCGACCTCGCGCTTGACGTGGCGCGCCACGTTGCGGATGCGATCGAGATCGGCGACCGACGTTCCGCCGAATTTCATTACCAGGCGAGCCATGACTTAAGAAAACCTGCGTTCCCGGACGCGCCAAAAGGCGCTAACAAGCGGCTGGCTGCGCCGGCCGCAAAAGGCGCGTATACATACCGGCGAGGTGCCAAGACTGCAATAAGACTGCAACATTGGCGACTTGTGGCAAGGCCTGCCGGTCGCGTCCCTCGTTAACTTTTCGGGTGCTGGCGATGCGGTATATCGAGCGAATTCTGCAGCCGGGCGAAACCGTGCTCTACTCGGGTACGATCCACTGGGTTATTTACGTCCCGACCGTCTTGTTGTCGCTGATCGCCGTAGCGCTGCTAACGTTGGTAAAATCAGGGCCAACCGGTATGAGCTGGCTGATCGGATCGATTGCGTTTTGGGCGGCGGCCGCGGTCACCTTTGCGTCGGCCTGGTTTCGACGCTGGACGACGGAGATCGACGTGACCAACCGGCGTATCGTGTACAAGCGCGGTTTCATCAACCGGCATACCGTCGAAATGAACATGGACAAGGTCGAAAGCATCGACGTGGACCAATCGATCATGGGCCGCTTGCTGGACTACGGCGACATCACCGTTCGAGGGACCGGCGAAACCATGGAGCGAATGCACGGCATCGGCGGCCCGCTTGACTTCCGCAACCATGTGACTGCGCGATAATCGATGGCAACGAAACAACGCAGTTCATCCATTGACGAAGCCGAGGTCGAACGCTTTTCGCGCCACGCCGCCGATTGGTGGGACGCGCGCGGGCCGATGGCGGCGCTGCACAAGTTCAACCCGGTGCGGCTCGCTTATATCCGCGACAAGGCCGCCGAACGGTTTGGCCGCGATCCGAAGAAACTCGACTGCCTCAAAAACCTGCGCATGCTCGACATCGGCTGCGGCGGCGGCATCCTGTCGGAGCCTTTGGCGCGTTTGGGCGCGCAGATGGTCGGCGCCGATCCGTCCAAGGAGAACATCGCGGTGGCGAGCGCGCATGCGCAAAAAAGCGGCGTTGCGGTCGATTACCGCGCCACCACGGCGGAAGACCTTGCCGCCGCCGGCGAACGTTTCGACGTGGTGCTGGCGATGGAAGTGGTCGAGCACGTCGCCGACGTTAACGCGTTCGTGGCGACCTGCGCCGCGATGGTGAAGCCCGGCGGCTTGATGATCGCTGCGACGCTGAACCGCACGTTCAAGAGCTTCGCGCTGGCGATCGTAGGCGCCGAATACGTGCTGCGCTGGCTGCCGCGCGGCACCCACCAATGGGACAAGTTTGTCACCCCGAACGAGCTCGAGCGCGCGTTCGAGGACGGCGGCCTGCAGGTGATCGGCGAACGCGGCGTGGTCTACAATCCGTTCGCCGACCGCTGGCAATTATCGTCTGACATGGATGTGAATTACATGCTGGTGGCGGCGCGCGATAACGAGATGGGAAGCGCGACATGATCCTGGAACTGGTCGAATTCAACTCGCCGAAGGGCTGGAGCCGCCAGCAGGTGGCCGAAGAAGCGCGCAACGTCATCCCGAAATGGCGCGCCAACAAGGAACTCAAGCGCAAGCACTTCCTGCTCGAACTCGACGGCAAGACCGGCGCCGGCGTCTATATCTGGCCGTCGGTCGAGGCCGCGCAGAAGGCACATAATGAGGAATGGCGGCAATCGGTGATCAAGCGCACCGGCAGCGCGCCGACCATCCGCTATTTCGACCTGTTCCTGCTGATCGACAACGAGAAGGGGGCGGTCACGGAATATCCCGAAGCCGCCGAGATCCGGCCGGCTGCATAGCGGCTTTGTCATTGCCGGGCTTGACCCGGCAATCCATGAGGCTACTCAGCATTCTCAGATTTTCGTAAGGCTTACCTCGCGGCGGCCCATCATGGATGCGCGGGTCGATTAGCGCAAAGACGGCGCTACGCGCCTTTTGCCCGCGCATGACAAGGAAGAGTGTCGCAATGCTCTGGGCCGTATTCACGCTGATCGCCGCGGCGGCGCAGACCGCGCGCAACGCCATGCAGCGCGAGCTGACCGCGACGCTCGGCACGGTCGGCGCCACCCATGTGCGCTTTCTGTTCGGCTTTCCGTTTGCGATTCTGTTTCTCGCGGGCGTGCTCGCCGCCGTAGGTGAGCGGCTGCCGAGCCCGCCGGCGCTGTTCTGGCCTTGGGTGCTGGCCGGTGCTTTCACCCAGATCGCCGCCACGGCGACCATGTTGTCGGTGATGGGTCAGCGCTCGTTCGTGGTGTCTTATGCCTTTATCAAAACCGAGCCGGTGTCGGTCGCGCTGTTCGGGCTGGTCTTTCTGGGCGACAAGATCACGCCGTTGAGTGCCGCCGCGATCCTGCTCGCGACCGCCGGCGTGATCGTGATCTCGCTCAAACAAGGTGCCGGCGAGACCGGCACCACGCGCTCGACCGCCATCGGCCTTTTCTCCGGCGCGTTGTTTGCTATGTCCGCCATCGGCTACCGCGGTGCCATCCTGACGCTGCATATGCGCGACTTCGTCTTGGCGGCGACGTTCACAGTGACAGTCGGGCTGGTCATCCAGGCCGCGCTGTTGTCGCTTTATCTCTGGCTGCGCGATCGCAGGGTGCTGCACGATATCATGCGCGCCTGGAAGCCGTCGCTGTTTGCCGGTTTCATGGGCGCTTTCGCATCGGAATTCTGGTTCCTCGGCTTCGCCATCACGACCGCCGCCAATGTGCGTACGCTGGCGCTGGTCGAGGTGCTGTTTGCGCAGGGCGTGACGCATCTATTGTTCAAGGAGCCGACCACGGCGCGTGAAGGCGTCGGCATCGTGCTGGTGGTGGTCGGCGTCGCGCTGCTGGTGTGGGCGTACTAGGGCGCGCTAAGCGTCGGCACCATGGCAATGTTTGAATTTTTTGCCCGATCCGCAAGGGCAGGGATCGTTCCGACGGGCGTTGCCACGGGAGACGTTGACGAGGATTCCCAAACCCCGCAGCGTTTCGAAATTCGTCCGCAAGAACCCGGAAAGATAATTTTCCTGCAGGGTCCTGAGCCCGTCGTTTGCAAAAAACCGCAGAAATGCCTCGCAACCGCAGTCTTTCGCCGAGATCGGCATCTCGCCGCCCATTAGATCGCCTGGATACGCCGAGGTTGCATGCACGAAGATGGGTTTCTGCCCGTCGCAATCCACGTCGTTATCGCTCGCTTTGACGGATTTCAGCAGCCCTGCGTGCACGTTCCACAGACGCGAATCCAATATCGATACGCGATCCGCATCGCGATAGCACATGATGTTGAGCGAATTCTGGTCGGGGAACATGTCGCCTTGCTGGGCGGCCGAGACGGCTTGCCAGTTTTTTAGCGCGGCAGGATTTGAAAACAGCACGACACCCGCGTTCAGACAGCGGCGGTCTTTAAGCGACGAATTTTCGGCGATGGCCGATCGCAGCTTCGTTTCACCGAAGGAATTGCAGATCGCCTCGAGCGTCTTGTTGGGGCCCTCATCGGTGGCAATGGCGAAGTCCTTGTTTTGCGAAGCCAGGACATTCGCTAGATCGAATAGTTCTTTGCTGGCAGGTCTGATGGCGATGATGTCGCAATCGATCCATATCGAATTTTGCAACTGCGCGTCGTTCAAGAAGGATGCCATGCTGCTTTTGAGCTTATACGGATGATCAGTCTTGCTCAGGCCGGCCGGGATATGCAGAAGGAGTTGTTTCTCCTCAAAATATTTTCTGCGTGCATCGCTCAATCCAAAATCCATCACATGGCAGGGGACGTCCGGAAAGCAGCGTTGCAGGCTTTCCAACAGCATCCCGCACATGAAAAAATATTTGTCGTTGGCTCCGGTGATGAACCGCAAGGAGCTTACGTCCGGCACGGCTTAATTTCGCTCGTCCGGCAAAATCGGCAGCGGATGGAATTCAATGCCTTCCTCGGCCAGCGCCTTGGCTTCCTCGGGCGAGGCCTCACCGTAGATCGAGCGGTGCTCGATCTCGCCATAATGCATCTTGCGCGCTTCCTCGGGGAATTTCGCCCCGACATGATCGGCATTCTTGGTGAGGTGGGCGCGCAGTTCCTTGAGCTTGCTACGCAGCTCCTGTTCCTGCGGCGAAATCATCGCCACCGGCGCCTTCTCTTGCGCCGGCTCGGGCGCGGGCGCCGCAACCGGTGGCTCGGCCGGCGCCGCGCGCTTGCTGCTGCCGGCTAGCCGCGGCGCCATGATCGCCTTCTCGACTTTGGCCGAGCCGCAATGCGGGCACGCCACCAGCTTACGTTTGAGCTGCTTGTCGTAGGCCGAAGAGTCCTGGAACCAGCTGTCGAAGCCGTGGCCCTTCTCGCAAACCAGCGCGTAGCGGATCATTCGGCCCCCCTGACCATGTGCAGGTGGGTCGGCTCGGCAAGCGGCGCCACGATCTCGAAGCGCCGGCCGTGCTGCAGCGATGGGATACGCGCACGCGCTTTCGCCACATCGGCAAGATCGATCTCGGCCATCACCACGCCGGGCTCGGTGCCGGCTTCCGCCAGGACGCGGCCCCAGGGGTCGACGATCAGCGAATGGCCGAAGGTTTCGCGCCCATTCTCGTGCTTGCCGCCCTGCGCGGCGGCGAACACGAAGCAGCCGTTCTCGATCGCGCGGGCGCGGATCAGCACATGCCAATGCGCCTCGCCGGTCTGCTGGGTGAACGCGGAGGGGATCGTCAGCATGGTGGCGCCGGCTTCCGCCAGCGCGCGATAGAGCGCCGGGAAACGCAAGTCATAACAGATGGTCAGTCCGAGGCGGCCCCAGGGCAGATCGCTCAGTACCGCCTGTTCGCCCGGACGGTAAGTGCGCGACTCGCGATAGCTCTCGCCGCCTTCGAGATCGACGTCGAACATGTGGATCTTGTCGTAGCGCGCGGCGATATCGCCTTTCGGATCGATCAGGAACGAGCGGTTGGCTGCCCGGTCGGGCGAAGTCTTAATCGCCAGCGAACCGGCATGAATATAGATCGCGAGCTCGCGCGCGAGCTCGCGCAACGTGGCCAGCGAGGTGTCGGCTTCCTCCTCCACGATGGTAGCGAACAGCCGCTCGCGCTTGACCTCCATGATGTTGGTCATTTCCGGCGTCAGCACATAGTCGGCGCCGGCCGACTTCGCCTCGCCAATCATGCGCACGGCGGCATCGATATTGACGGCGGGCATGAGGCCCGAGCGCATCTGGATCATCGCGGCCTTGAAGGCGGATGCGGTCATCCCGATGTCCCTTCACCCGCCAGCAGCGGATCGAGCTTGCCGGCCTCTTCGAGCGCGTGCAGTTCGTCGCAGCCGCCGACATGGGCCTCGCCGATGAAAATCTGCGGCACCGTCATCACCCCGTTCGCCCGCTCGATCATGGCCTCGCGCAGCTCCCGGTCGCCGCTCACGTCGATCTCCGTGAAGGCTGCACCCTTGCGTTTCAGCAGGGCCTTGGCCGCGTGGCAATAGGGGCAATAGCGGGTGGTATAGATTTCGATCAGTGGCATGGGTTGTCTGCGACGAGCCGGCCCCCGTTATATGGTGGTGCGCACGGCGGCGACAACCCGGGCGAATACCAGCACGTCGACATGGGCGGCGCCGGCACGCAGCAAAGCGCGGGCGCAGGTATCGACCGTCGCGCCGGAGGTAAGCACGTCGTCGATCAGCACCAGCCGGCGGCCGGCCACTTGCGCCTTTTCCTCTGCCGGCACGCGGAAGGCGCCCTGCACGTTGTCGGCGCGTTGGGTCTTGGACAGGCCAACCTGCTGCGGCGTCGCGCGCACGCGTTTGAGCGTGCCATGCAGCACCGGCACGCCAGACAGGTCTGAAATCGCCCCGGCGAGCGTCGCCGACTGGTTGAAGCGCCGCGCCCACAGCCTTCGCCAATGCAGCGGCACCGGCAACAGCGCATCGGCCTCGGCGAGCAACTCGCGGCCGGCACGCGCCATCCACTTGGCCATCATGGGCCCGAGATCGAGCCGGTCGCTGTATTTGAAGGAGACCACCAGCTTGCGGGCAATGTCGTCATAACGCACCGCGGCGCGCGCGCGGTCGGAGGCCGGCGGATCGGCGATCGCTTCCATGGACAGCAGGCCGGGGCCGGGATCATAGGTGAAGGGGATGCCGAGCCTGCGCAATAAGGCGGCTCGATCAGCGACAGTTTCGACCAGCACGACGCGCACAGGCCGATCCCGTCGCCGAGCGGCGCCCGGCAGGACGGGCAAAGCGGCGGCAGCGCCACATCGAGGGCGGTGCGCAGCAAGGTGCGCAATCCGCCCCGAATTTGCGCGATCCGTGAGGGCGCCGGATCCTGGCTTGCCGAGACAAGCTCGTTCATGCTGCAAATGTATCAGATGCCGTCAAACCCGACCATCTTCGACCGCAAGCTGCTGCGCGCGCGGCAACAGCGTGCGCGGGCGCTCGGTCCCGAGACCTTTCTGATCGAGCGGATCGCAGGCGAGCTGGGCGAGCGGCTTGCCGTGGTGCGCCGCCAGTTCGAGCGCGCCCTCGATCTCGGCACGCCCACCGACGCGGTGCGCCGCGCGCTCAGCGAGGGCGGCAAAGTCGGCACCCTTGTCAACGTTATCGCCGACGAGGAGGCCTTGCCGTTCGCCGACGGCTCGCTCGATCTCGTGGTCTCCGCACTGGCGCTGCAATTCGTGAATGACCTGCCCGGCACGCTGATCCAGATTCGCCGCGCGCTCAAGCCGGACGGCTTGCTGCTGGCGGCCTTGGTCGGCGGCGACAGCCTTACCGAATTGCGCGAAGCCTTCGCGCAAGCCGAAAGCGAGGTTGAGGGCGGGGCCTCGCCGCGGGTGGCGCCGTTCGCCGACGTGCGCGAGCTGGGTGGACTGCTGCAACGTGCCGGGCTCGCCCTGCCGGTAGTCGATTCCGACCGGCTGACCGTGCGCTACCAGTCGGTGTTCGATCTGATGCGCGATTTGCGCCGTATGGGCGCGACCAATGTGCTGACCGAGCGCCGCCGCACTCCTCTCCGGCGCGCGACGCTGCAACGGATGGCTGAGATTTACGCGCAGCGCTTTGCCGACGCCGACGGGCGTGTGCGCGCGACGTTCGAGATCGCATGGCTGTCGGGATGGGCGCCGCACGAGAGCCAGCAAAAGCCGCTCAGGCCCGGTTCGGCCAAACAGCGGCTCGCCGACGCGCTCGGCACCAAGGAAATTCCGAGCGGCGAGAAGCCGACGCCCTAGCGACCAACCGGGTTGCCCTACTCGGTTTTCCCGACTCGCGTTTCGATATTTTGGCACTTCGGACAATCGAAAGAGTGGATCTCGTAGCCGGGACGCTCCGGCTCGATACCAAATAGCAGCATTCCCGTACCGCATTTGGAACAGAGCGGTCGCTCAATTGAATCAGAATGCGGAGTGGCTGGTTGGTAAGCGGCCATCAGATTCCCCTTTGTTTTATGGGCGGGAGTATCTGACTCTCAGTTGCCGGACGTGTCCCAGTGCAGACCGGCAATAAACTATTCTAACTCCGAAGTGGTTGAATTTTTTCCTATTACAGCCGTCCCCTATAGCGCCTGCCGGATACGGATTGACACAAATGAGTAATTGACATACTTATTGTATAGATGGCATGATGTGCTCTCTAAGTAAATTTAGACATTGGCTAATGGGTGTTACCATGGTTATCGAGAACGACAACCTCGCTCGTGGTGAACGTTTGCAAATTATGCTGTCGCCGGAAGAACTTAAGGTGGTAGACGATTTCCGGTTCAGACAGCGAATGCCCAGCCGAGCCGCCGCCGTGCGCGAACTATTCAGACTCGGCCTCTCCAATGCTGGACTTACGCTCGCCGTTGCCGGGATGAAATCGAGTGAATTTGGTGTGCTTGAGGCCAACGGCAAAGGCAGCAAAAACGCCAACCGCTAACGACCCTCTTAATGGGTAATTGCAGCAAAGATCACTGATGATGATATTTGCTCTTAGACTACAAGCACGTCGCTAATATCTGACAATG
>DASXBN010000030.1:0-2996 GCA_036491675.1 Pseudolabrys sp.
ACATAATGCCGCTTCCGCGGCGTTCATCCGTCGCTTCTCGCCCATGTCGCCGATCCCGCGCCGCTGGCCACGGTCACGACCGGAGCAGTCGCGGTGAGCCGCGGCTGCGCATCGACGGCATCTCGCTTTGTCCGCCGATCCGGCGCCGAGTTCACCGGCTGCCGCCGATCACGTGGTAGACTGTCATAACTGACGCCGCCCACCGAATTGTGACCGGAGCCTGCGCCATGCTGTATCGCGGAATGGACCGTGCCCAGCTCGATGCCGCGTACAACAACTCCGCGGCCGTCCCCGAGCGCGACGCGATTGTCGCCGGTTGGGCGCCGCGCAGCGCCAGGGTGCGCCGTGAATGCGCCGGCCATCTTGACCTCGCTTACGGCGATACCCCGCGCGAGCGGCTCGATCTCTTTCTTGCCGCCGACCCGAAGGCGCCGACGCTGGCCTTTATCCACGGCGGCTATTGGCAAATCAACGATCTGGTTAAGGAGAATTTCGCCTTTTTTGCCGAGGCCCTGCTTCCGCTCGGGATCAATCTCGCGGTTATCGAATACACGCTGGCGCCGGCCGCCCGGCTTGACCGCATCGTTGCCGAGGTGAGCCGCTCCGTGCGGTGGCTCGCCGAACATCTCGGTGAATACGGCGCCGACCCGAACCGCCTATACGTTTCCGGCCATTCGGCCGGCGGTCACCTGACCGCGATGACGATGCCACTCGCCGAGGTGTGCGGCGGGATTGCGATCAGCGGCATATACGATCTGGAGCCGATCCGGCTCAATTACCTCAACGAGAAGCTAGGTCTGGATGCGGCCGACGCAGAACGCAACAGCCCCGTCCGCCATGTGCCGGCGAACGCGGGTGAGCTGATCGTGGCTTACGGCACCCGAGAATTGCCCGAATTATGCCGGCAGTCGATTGAGTATGCCCAGGCGTGGACCAAGCGGGGTCTGCCGGGGCGGCTGCTGCCGGTGGACGGCGCCGACCACTTCACGATACTCGATGCGCTGGCGCGACCCGATGGCGTTCTGATGCAAGCGCTGCTGGCGATGCTTGGCCGCTAATCGCCGGCCCTTAATCCTGATTGCACGACATGGCTTGGCGGCGCGACACAGCGCGAGGACACTATGGCGCACGAGAACGGAGTTGATGCGGCACGGCCGGAACGGATTGAGCGGCGCTTGCAGGTGCTGGAAGACGTGGAGGCGATCCGGAATCTCAAGGCTCGCTATGCCGCCTTGTGCGACAGGCAATACGACGCCGACGGGATCGCGACGCTGTTTACCCAAGACGCGTTGTGGGAAAGCCCTGGCCTGGGCCGGTTCGAGGGTCGCGAGGCCATCCGGAATTTCTTCCGGGGAGCATCGGCAATCTTCACCTTCGCGATCCATTACAGCCTCAACGGCCAGATCGAGGTGGACGGCGATACCGGGCGGGCAAGCTGGTATCTGTTCATGCCGTGCACGCTGGCCGCCGGCAACCAGGCGATGTGGCGCGCCGGCATCGATCACGAGACGTATGCGCGGGTCGACGGCACCTGGATGTTCCGCCACAAGCGGTCGGAGCCGCTGATGAGCGTCCCATTCGAAACTGGTTGGGCTAAGACGCGTTTCGCATGACCGGCATGTCCGCGCTGGTTATCGGCTAACGTCCGGACCGGTCGGCTGCAAACCAGGAGTACGTGACATGAATGAGAGCGCTGCGCATCACCCGCCCGAGTTCAAGCACGCCGCCGACATGGACTGGGAAATGGGACGATTTGGCAATGTCAACAAATTCCTGTTTCACCCGCGACCGGAACGCCCGACGGAGCCTAATGCGGGATTTCTCAAATACGCGCCGGGCGCGTCCTTTCCATTTCACCGGCACGATTTCGCGCAGGTCTGGTACATCGTCGAGGGCGAATTCACGTTTGCCGGAAAGCTCTACGGCCCCGGCACGATCGCCTATATGCCCGACCCGCATTTCGAGCATGAAATGCACACGGCCACCGGCGGGACCATCTTTTTCGTGCAATACCCGGGGCCAACGACCGGCGCGCCTCCGATCTATGATGGCCGCATGAACCTGAAGGAGGCGCCGGCGCTTGCGCAGCAGGACCTGGAGCACTGACGCGCGTGAGCGAGCAAGAAGTTCGGCAAGCCGGCGAGCAATAGCGGATGGCATGGCAGATCGGGGTCGATGTCGGTGGCACTTTCACCGACCTGCTGGCGCTCGATCCGGAGCACGGCGTATTCCGCGTCGCCAAGGTGCTTTCAACCCCCGAGGACCAGTCGGTCGGCTTCATCGCCGGGTTGGCTGTGCTCGAAACCGATCTCGACGCGGTCGCCGCTCTGGTGCACGGCACCACGGTCGCCACCAATGCCGTACTCGAGCGCAAGGGAGCTCGCTGCGGGCTGATCACCACGGCCGGGTTTCGCGACCTGCTCGAGCTCGGCCGCCGTACTCGCCCCAACCCATACGGCATGACCGGAAGCTTCGAGGCATTGATCCCGCGCGACCTGCGGGCCGAGGTGCCCGAACGCATCGATGCCGCCGGCCGGATCCTGACGCCGCTCGACGAGCCAGCAGTGCGCCAGGAAATGCATCGCTTACGCGAGCGTGGCGCCGAGGCATTGGTGATCCATTTCGTCCACGCTTACGCCAATCCGGCGCATGAGCAGCGCTGCGCCGAGATCGCGCGGGAGATCTGGCCCAACCGATTTGTGACGTTGGGCAGCGACATCTTGCGCGAGGTGCGTGAATTCGAACGCGGCAACACCGCGGCGCTCAACGGCTATGTGCAGCCGATCGTGTCACGCTATCTCGGCCGCCTATCACAGAACCTGCGCAGCGCTGGGCTGAGCAACGAGCTTCTCGTGATGCAGGGGAATGGCGGCATGATGGCGGCGGGCACGGCCATTGATCTCGCGGTGCACACCGTGATGTCCGGTCCGGCCGCCGGAGCCATCGCCGCGGCGCGGATCGGCACTCAGGCCGGCTACCCCAACCTCGTCGCCTGC
>DASXBN010000031.1:0-2061 GCA_036491675.1 Pseudolabrys sp.
GCCGAACAGCGCCTCGTCCGCCGCAATGGCGAAATCGCAGGCACAGACCTGGGTGAAGCCGCCGCCGAAGCAGTAGCCGTTGACCATGGCGATGGTCGGCTGCGGGAAGGTCGAGAGCCTTTGCCAGCGCCACTGATTGGAGGCGTGGCGGGCCTTCGCCCTGGCCGCCGGCGCGTCATCATTGGCGCGGAAATAGAGCTTGATGTCCTGCCCGGCGCAGAACGCTTCGCCCGCGCCGGTGAGCACGAGGACCTGGGTTTGTGGATCGACCGCGAGCTCGGCCAACGCGTCGTCCATGTCGAGGTGGAGCTGCGGGCTCATGGCATTACGCTTGTCCGGCCGGTTCATGATCAGCCAGGTGATGCCGTCCTGCTTCTCGATCAGGACCGTCTCGTATTTCTTTGTTGTCATTGTTGTCTCCTCAACTCGGGTTCAATCGCGACATTTAGGTTCGTGCGAGCGGGTGCGCGGCGGAGCGGCGCGCCAGCGCGTAGAACGTCGCTGCGCACAGGGCATCGGGTGACAGCTTATCATCCTCATGGCGGTGTCCGTCAGTTGCGCAGGAAGGTCTGCATCGCTTGCGCCACGGCTGCGGCGCGTTCGACGTGCGGCAGGTGGCCGGCGTTGGCAATCATGGTGAGCGTTGATCCCGGGATCAGGCGATGGAACGCCTCGGCATAGGCCGGCGGAATGATGCGGTCGCCATCGCCCCAGATGACGTGGGTGGGGACGTTCACGCGATGCAGCCAGCGCTCGAGCCGCGGGTTGAAGAAGCGCGGCTGCCACCCGAAACGCGCGCTGGCAATGCGGTTAAGAATGGCGAGATCCTGATATTTGTCGGCACCGGCGCGCGCGGCGGCTTCCTCGCCGAGCTTGGCATCGACATAGGCGAGGCGCGCCTGCTCCTCCGGATCGATGATGAAAATATCGGTCTTGGGCACACCTTTGACGTGGATGCCCGCGGACGAGATCAGCGTGAGGCTGCGCAGGCGCTGCGTCGAGCGCACCGCCATTTCGAGCGCGATCCAGCCGCCCAACGATTGCCCCACGACGTGAACGCCGGACAGGCCGAGCACCTCGATGGCCTCGAGATAGCAGTAGGCCACGTCGGAAATGTCATCGATCCAGCCCGGCGCCTCGGAGGCGCCAAAACCCGGGTGATCGGGCACAATCACATCGAACCGTTCCGCCAACGTATTGAGGATCGCCGGCCAGTCCGCGAGCCCATCGGTGCCGTGCAAGTACATCAACGGTACGCCCTTGCCGCCGCGCGCAAGGCTCAGCTTGCAGCCGTTGATCTCGATCGTCTGCCGGACGAACTCCATGGTCCAACCGCGGTCCCGATGCGCTCGTTCGCGAAAAGGTAGGGGAGGTCGGCAACCGGCTCAAACATTTTCTAGATGCCGCGCCATCGGAATGCCTCGCCGCGGTCGGGCTTTCCCGGTTCCACGAGAGGCGGCGGCATTCATCGGTGTCGCCGATGGTGCGAGGGCGCGAATCGCTGGGGCTATGCTCGCAACTGGAATTTGGCGTGAACGATAAATGCACGCACCATGGACGGCATGCCGTCCATGCGTCCAGCGCACGAATCGACCTCGCGGACTTGCGATTTCCATATTAGAATTGAACCAAGCTATTCTTCCGGGACCGCGAGCGCGGCCTGACCGAGGGGTCGGCGCGCATCAATCATCGCCTCTGCAGACGGCGATGGAGGGAGGTTTGCACATGGCTGATCTCAACGTGAATGGAAAGACGCATCAGGTCGATGTGGATCCCGACACCCCGCTGCTGTGGGTGTTGCGCGACACGATCGGACTGACGGGCACCAAATACGGCTGCGGCATCGCCCAGTGCGGCGCCTGCACCGTCCAGGTCGACGGCATTGCGATGCGCTCGTGCTCGGTGCCGTTGAGCGCGGTTGCCGGCCGGCAGATCACCACGATCGAGGGGCTGGCGCAGAACGGCGCGCTGCACAAGGTGCAGAAGGCCTGGCTCGATCACGACGTGCCGCAATGCGGCTATTGCCAGTGCGGGATGATCATGGCGGTGGCGGCGCTGCTC
>DASXBN010000032.1:0-43955 GCA_036491675.1 Pseudolabrys sp.
GGCCTCGCTGACGGCGTCGCGCGCCTGCGCGTCGCTGACGAAGGCTTCCGACCGCGTCGACTGCCAATGCACCGGCCGGCCGACTTTGCGCGCTGCCACCAGCACCGCGATGTATTCCGGGTAGCACGTCGTCTTCATGCCAAAAGCGCCGCCGACATCGCCGGTGATCACCCGCAATCTATCGTTCGGCACGCCCATGATGGAGGCCGCCTGGCCGCGCATGCCGTCGGCGCTCTGCGAGCAGGCATGCAGGGTGTAGCTGTCTTTCGCCGCGTCGTATTCGCCGGTGGCGCCGCGCGTTTCCAGCGAGGCCACCACCATGCGCTGATGGGTGACGCGCACGCGCGCCACATGGGGCGCCTCGGCGATGATCTTCGCCACCGCGCGCTCGTTGTCCTCGCTCGGAACCGGGCCGGGCCAGTCGACGCAAAGATTGCCGGGCATGTCCGGGTACAATTGCGTCGCGGCCATCATCGCCGCGTCGAGATCGACCACCGGCGTCAGTTCCTCGTACTCAACTTGCACGAGGTCGGCGGCGTCGAGCGCCGCGGCGCGGTTTTCCGCGACCACCATCGCGACCGCGTCGCCGACATGCATGGCCCTTTCCGCCAGCACCGGGCGGAACGGCATCACCATTTTGGCGCCGCCGCGGCCGACCACCGGCGGGTGGCGCGAGATGCCGCCGATACCGGCCGCTTTCACGTCCGCGGCGGTGAGCACGGCCAGCACGTTCTTGGCCGCCAGTGCCGCGTCGGCGTTGACCGCCAGCACGCGGGCATGGGCGTGCGGCGAGCGCACGAAGGCGGCATAGGCCTGGTTCGGCAGGCTCGGGTCGTCCATGAAGCGGCCATTGCCGCGCACCAGGGGGTCGTCCTCGACGCGCGGCTCATGTTTGCTGCGGGCAGGGCTGGTCATAGGAGATCCGAAAATCGTGGCCTGCGGGGGCTTATTTATAGCCGATATGCATGGGGCGGACAGGGGCTTGCGTCGGCTGCCGGGGTGCGGCACTCAGACGTTTCTCACCCGCGGTTTTCCTGCAGTTTTTCAGAGGACGAAATGAGCAAAGTGCGCACCATCGATACCCATACCCATATCTGCACCCTGGAAACCGCTGCCATGCTGACCAAGGCGGGCGTCAAGGTCACCATCACGCCCGATGATGCGGAGAATGCCGCATTCGATGTCGACGGCGTGGTGTACCGGCCGTTCCCGACCGGCGGCTTCGACCTCGCGCGCCGCCTGAAAGACATGGATGCGACCGGGGTGGACGTGCACGTGCTCTCCGCCACGCCGCAGACTTATCTCTATGCCCAGGAGCCGGCGCTCAGCGCCGTACTGTCGGCGATCCAGAACGATCAGATGGCGAAGCACATCGCCGCCCATCCGACGCGCTTCATGGGGATCGCCACGCTGCCGATGCAGGATCCCAAGCGCGCGGCCGACGAGCTCAGGCGCGCCATGACCAAGCTGGGCCTCAAGGGCTCGATGTTCGCCTCCAACATCCTGGGCAAGAACCTGGACGATCCGAGCTTCGAGCCGCTGTGGGCGACCGCCGAGGAGCTCGGCGCCTTCCTGTTCATCCATCCGCACAACGTCGCCGCCATGAACCGGCTGGGGTCCTATTATCTCAACAACCTCATCGGCAATCCGCTCGACACCACCATCGCCGCCGCTTGCCTGATCTTCGGCGGCGTGATGGACCGGCATCCGAAGCTGAAGATCATGCTGGCGCATGGCGGCGGCTTCACGCCCTATCAGGCCGCGCGCTGGGAGCACGGCTGGAAAGTGCGGCCGGAGCCGAAGAAGAACGTGCCGGCGCAGCCGAAGGGCATCGCCAAGCGCTTCATGTACGACACCATCCTGCATTCGGCGCAAACGCTGGAAGCGATGATCGGCCTCGTGGGCAGCGACCACGTGATGCTCGGCAGCGACTATCCCTACGACATGGCCATGATGGATTGCGTCGCGCACGTGCGGTCGCTGAAGATTTCCGACGCCGACAAGGATCTGATCCTGGGCGGTCACGCTGAAACCATGTTGTCGGGGAAGTAGCCATGAACGTGCAGGCTGCGCCCAAAACCGGACGCATCCCGACCGCGGCCGTTACCGGCCTGATCGTTGACGCCATGACGAAATCCGGCGTGCCGGCGTCCGACGCCGCCAAGATTGCCGAATTGATGCTGGAGGCCGATCTCACCGGCGCCGACGCGCACGGCGTGTTCCGCCTGCCGCAATACGTGCAGCGGCTCAAGCTTGGCTCGACCAATGCGCGGCCCAACATCACCGTGACGCGCACCGCGCCCGCTACCGCGCTGATCGACGGCGACAACGGCATGGGCCATCTGGTGGTGGCGCGCACGGCGGAAACGGCCATCGAACTCGCGCGCGAGAACGGCATCGCTTGGGCCGGCTGCCGCAATTCGGGCCACGCCGGCGCCGCCGGCGTCTATGCGGCGCTGCCGCTCAAAGCCGACATGATCGGCATCTATTCGGCGGTGGCCAATGCCAACCACATGCCGCTCGCCGGCGGCGCCGAGCCGCTGCTCGGCACCAATCCGCTGGCGGTCGCGATCCCGGCCGGCGAGGAGCCGCCTTTGGTGCTCGATATCGCCACCTCGATCGTCTCCTACGGCACCATCAAGAACCACAAATTGCTCAATCGCCCGCTCAAGAACGACTGGATGATCGATCCAAAGACCGGCGAGGCAGTCACCGACCCGCAGAAAAGCATCGCGGCGCTGCTGCTGCCGATGGGCGGCTACAAGGGCGCCGGTCTTGCGCTGGTGCTCGGCCTGCTCGCCGGCACGCTCAACGGCGCGCTGTTCGGACGCGATTGCGTCGACTTCAATGCCGAACCGGACAAGGTCACCAATACCGGCCAATTCGTGCTGGCGCTCGATCCGGCGCGCTTCCAGCCGCTCGACCGGTTCAAGGCCGAGGTCGACCGCCACATTCGCGAGTTGCGCACGTCCAAGGCGCTGCCCGGGGAGAGTGTGCGGCTGCCCGGCGAGCAGCGCGCGCAGCGCCGCGCCGACCGCCTCGCCAACGGCCTCGCACTGCCGGGCGAAATGCTGGCTCAGCTCGACAAGCTGGCGTCGGAATTGGCGATCAAGACGTTGCGGGAGCGCGCTTAAGCCGCGTGCGAGACCTGGCTATTCTTGCTTGGTAGGCTTCGCGGCGGCGTTGATCCGCTCCACCACCCGCTTCCACTTCGCCGATTCGGTGACGACAAAATCTTTGAAGCTTTCCGGCGTCGGGCTCGCTGTCGGCACCATGCTGGCGGCGATCATGTGCTGGCGCACGTCCGGATCGGCCATCGCCTTGAGCACCGCGGCGTGCAGTTTGGCAACGATCGGCTGTGGCGTTCCGGCCACCGCGAACAGTCCTTGCCAGGAGCCGCTGACGTCTTCCGGAAAGCCAAGTTCGACCACGGTCGGCACCTCGGGTAGCGAATCGACGCGCTCTTTTGTGGTCACGGCAAAGGCCTTCAGCTTGCCGGCCTTCACGAATTGCGCAGCCGAGGACAGCGTGACGAACATCACGTCGACGTTGCCGGCCATGAGATCAATGATCGCAGGTCCCGCGCCGCCTTTATAGGGCACCTGCGTCATCTGCAGGCCGAGCCGATGCCGGAACTGCTCCATCGCCAAGGTATTGAGCGTGCTGATGCCCGCCGCGGCATAGTTGATCTTGCCGGGGTTCGCCTTCGCGTAGGCGATCAATTCCTTCAGCGAGTTCGGCGGAAATTTGGGGCTGGCGACCACGATGCCGGGTGTTTCGGCGGCGAGCGAAACGGGCACGAAATCGCGCTCGGGCACCACCGTCAGCTCGGGGAAAAAATGCGGGTTGATCGCGATGGTGCCGATATTGCCCAGGAACAACGTGTAGCCGTCGGGCGCCGCGCGGGCGGCGACTTCCATCCCGACATTGCCGGCGGCGCCGGTGCGGTTGTCGATCACGAGCTGCTGGCCGAGTGCCTGCTGCAGCCCGGGCTGAATGAGCCTGATCGCGAAATCGGATGCGCCGCCCGGAGCGAACGGCACGATGATGTGGATCGGCCGCGTCGGATAACTCGCCGCCTCCTCGGCGCTGCAAAGTCCGCTCGCCCCGAACAGCACCAGCAGACCCAGCATTGCGCGACGTAAGTTCGGCCAAAGGCTTACTGCCTTCATGCCGTCCTCCATCCGACGGTAGGCGCTACGCCACCGCTTTGAAATCGTTCGCATCGAGCGGCAGTTTCACCGGCTGCTTGCGTTTGGCCGACAGATCGAGTGCCTTGGTCAGCATCAGGTTGCGGTGCGCTTCTTCCACCGTCGCCGCCGCAGTTGGCAGGCCGAGGGCGACGCGATTGAGCCACGAGTCGGTTTCCAACGCCATCGGGCCGCGCAATTCGCCGAGCGCCATGTCGCCGGGCGGATAGCTGCCCATGAAATCCACCAGCCGCGAGGTATCCGGGTTGTAGCCCTCCGACTGCGGCTTGGCGACCGCCAGCACGATGTCGCGATGGGTGTCGTCGATGGTGAGCACGCCGGTGGTGCCGACAATGCCGACTTCGAGCGAATAGACCGCGGCCGGCCAGTTCACCGGCAGCGCCCAGGAAATGTTGAGGTGATAGACGGTGCCGTCGTCGAACATGATCATGCCGGCGGTAGCGTCGATGCCTTGGTAGAGCGGGCCCAGCACCTTGTCGATCGAGCGCGCGTAGACCTCGACCGGCTTTTTGCCGTCCAGGCACCACATGCAGATGTCGAGCGCGTGGGTGCCGGAAATCACCAGCGGCGAGATGGTGGAAGGATCGTCGGTGCGCTTGTAGTTATCGATCGCGACCAGCCGGTTCATGAACGCGCGCGAGGTGACCAGGGTCACGTCGCCGAGCGCGCCGGTGCGGCACTTTTCCTTGGCCCCCAGCCAGCGGCGGCGAAAGCGCTGGGTGTAGCCGACCACGGCGTCGACCTTGGCGTCCTTGATCGCCTTCAGCACGCGCGCCGATTCGTCCAGCCGCGTCGCCAGCGGCTTCTCGATCAGCAACGGTATGCCGCGCTCGAGCGCCACCATGATCGGATCGACGTGCAGATGCTCGTCGGTGGCGATGATGGCGCAGGTTACTTCCGGCCGCTTGAGCAATTCGACATGGCTCTGCGTGACGAAATCGGCGTTGATCTTGGAGGCGACCTCGCCGGCGCGGTTCGGGCTCTTCTCGGCCAAGCCGATCCATTCGACCGCCGGATGGCGCGCCGCCACCTCGCCGCGGAACAGACCGACGCGGCCGCCGCCGATGATCGCAAGGCCAATGCCTTTGGCAGATTTCTTCATGAGCTTGATCCTACAGGATGTTTACTTTCGATCGGTCACGAGCTGCTCGGGGTCGATCAGGAACGCCCACAACAGGGCCGAGCCCAACATCACCCCGGAGATAACGTAGAACGGCGCAAGCCATGAAACGTGTTCGACGAGCGCGCCGAAGATGATGGCCGAAACCGAGCCGGCGGCCTGACCGACCATATTCATGACGCTGGAGACCGAGCCGCTGAACCCGCCGGATACGTCCATCGCGGCGGCCCATGACGGCGCCACGCTCATCGAAATGAAGAAGTTGCAGATCGCGAGGCAGATCACCGTAACCACCGGATCGGCCGCCAAGGCCGAAGGAAGCATCATGATCGAGGCGCCGAGCATGCTGGCGATGCAGACCGCGCGGCGCGACCATTTCAATGTCTTGGTTCGCTTGTAAACCATGTCGGTGGCGACGCCGCCAGTCAACACCCCCAGGGCGCCGGCAAACAGCGGCAGCGGCGCGAGCGCGCCCATCTTCACCAGCGAGATATGATGGAATTCCATCAGATAGGTCGGCATCCAGTACCAGAAGAAATAGCTGCCGTAGGTGTAGCCGCAATACGCCGCCGCAATGAACCACATGTTCTTGGACGTCAGGATCAGCTTCCATGGAATAGTCTTCGCTTCCACGGCCGGCGTTTGGCTTTGGGTCTGCCCCTCCGCCCGATCCTCAATATAGGCGAGCTCGGCGGCATTGACGCTGCCATGATCCGACGGCAGGTCGCGGTGCAGGAAGTACCAGACGATCGCCCAGACGATGCCCACGGCGCCGAAGACGTAGAAGACGGCGCGCCAGCCCCAGGTGGTCATGATCAGGACCGCCACCACGGGGACCAGCGTCGTCGCGAACTGGCCGCAACTGTGGGTGACGCCGTTGACCAGGCCGCGCTCGGATTTTGGGAACCAGTATTGCATCGCGCGGGTCGCGGCCGGCCAGGCACTGGCCTCGCCGATACCGAACACGAAGCGGATCGCCACCATCGAGGCGAAGCCGATCGCGTGCGCAGTCGCCATGGTCATCAACGACCAGAACAGCACCACGATGGCGAGCACCTTGCGTGCGCCGAATGTGTCGGAAAACCATCCGCCGGGAATCTGGCCGAGTGCGTAGGCAAAACCGAAGGCGCCGAAGATCCAACCCAGTTGCGTCTTGCTGAAACTGAATTCCTTGGCGATTTCCGGCGCCGCCACGGATATATTGGTCCGGTCGATGAAGGTGATCAGGGCCATCAGGCCAAGCATCACGAGGATCGTCCAGCGATAGCCGCTACGCCTGGCGGCTTTTGTGGCGGCGGGAACACTAATCGGAGCCTGCGTGCGATCAACCGTGCTCATACTCACCCCCGGTTTTCCTGAATGCGTTCACAGAGGCCACTTTCAGAATCCGACCGTTGATCCAAATCAAAAGCATGGTGCGCTCACGCTTGAGCGGTAGCGGGCTCCATATTTCTGGTGATCGCGTTGCGTGGTGCTGGCAGCGCTGCGATTCGTGCAGGGCTTGGACGCAAGATTATTCCGGCGCGAGCCGCCGCCGATAACGGCGAGACTCGCGCCCTTGGAATTTTATTCTATCACTGCGCTCCGGCCATATTCTTCTTCTTGAGTTCCGCCACTGCCGAGATCGACCGATTCGACAGCGGCAGGTCGACCGGCTCGCCGAGCTCCGCCGACAGATCGGCGGCGGTGTAGGTCTCCATCACCATGCGCGCCGATTCCGGCGTCACCATCGGCGGCTTGTCGAGGATGCAGGCTTCCAGGAAGTGCAGGGTCTCCGGTCCCATCTGGCCGGCAAACACGTGATCGACCTGCTCGCCCGGCATGGTGGACATCGGGAAGCGCTGTCCCTCGCTGACCGTGTTGAGCCAATTGTCGCGATGGGTGTCGTCGAGGATGAGCGAGCCCTCGGTGCCGAGAATCTCGACCCAGGTGGAGCAGTAGTTCGGATAGCTCGGCGGCAGGTTCCAGCCGCCGCTGAGATTGGCGACCAGGCCGTTGTCGAAGGTAACGACCGAGAACATCACGTCAAAAGAGCCGTTCACCGGCTTCATGTAGCCGTAGGAGCCCTGGCTATAGACGCGCACGGGCTTGGCCGGCTCCAGCAGCCAGAACACGAAATCGAGATCGTGGGTACTCTCCATCACCACCGGCGAGAGCCGCCCGCGGCTGGCGATCTTCTTGCCGAGACCGCGCGACAGATGCCGGCTCACCATGATCGACACCACGTTGCCAAGCGTGCCGTCGGTGATCTTCTTTTTGGCGTAGGCGAACTTGGTGTTGAAGCGCTGCGAATAGCCGATGGTGAATTTCACCTTGTTGCGCTTGGAAATTTCGATCAGCTCGTCGGCTTCCCACAGTTCGAGCGCGATCGGCTTTTCCAGGAGCACGTGCTTGCCGGCTTTGAGGCAATCCTTGGCGATCGGATAGTGGTTGGTCTCCGGCGTGGTCGAAATATAGACCACCGAGATGTCCGGATTTTTGATGATGTCGTGGTAGTCGAGTGTCGCGCTCGCCGGCCGCGTGAGTTTCTTGACTTCCGCCAACCGGTCGGGCCGGATTTCGCAGATGTGCAATTTGTCCACCAGCGCCGAACGCGACAATGTCTCCGCTCGGATGCCGCCGCACCAGCCGGTACCGATCACCGCAACTTCAACTCGTTCCACCGGACGATTCCTTCGCTAAACCATTGATTTTCCACGGCCGAACGGCCACGTGGGCGGCACACTAGCCGCTCGCGGTTCCGGCTGAAAGGGGGAGTGTGACGCCGAATAGCTGGGCCGCGAATTGCGGATAGACCTCGGCGAGCTGCGGCGCCACCACCTCGCGTAACAGCCGCAATGTGTCGGGCGAGGGTGCCGGCGTTTCCGGCACCGTCTCCGGCAAAGAACCTGGCATGTCGAAATCGAACCCGGTGTTCTCGATCACCTCCGCGACCGTGTGGCCGGGATGCACGCTCGCCAGCTGAAAGCGTCCAGCGGCGAACGAAAACAGGCAGCGGTTGGTGATGAGCGCGATCGGCCCGCCCGGACGATAGACGTTTGCCTCGCTCATGCCTGGTGCGCTGATGAAGTCGACTTGGCGAACCAACGTGCGCCGCGAATGTTCGGTGCGGAACAGGATCACCTTGGGCACGACGTAATAGAGATAGGCCGAGCCGAACGAGCCGGGGAAGCGCACCTTCGGCTGCGCGTAGTCGCCGGTCGAGACTAGGTTGACGTTGCCTTGGCCGTCGATCTGCCCGCCCGAGAGAAAGAAAACATCGATGCGGCCCTGCCCGGCGCAGTCGAACAGCTCGCGCGCGCCGTCGGTGAAGAAATTATGCTTGCGGCTTTGCAGCAGCGAGACGTAAGGCCGGCCGTGCCCGCGTTCGCGCGCCAGCAGCGCGGCGGTGGCCGGGATCGGCGAGGCATTGCCGACGGCGACATGGCGCACGTCGCCGATCAAGTGGGCGATTACGTCGGCGAGCAGTTCCTCGTCGCGAAACTCATGCCGCGCGTTTGGCATACACATACTTCTCGCAATATTCCGCAAAACCTTCCGCGGTCGCCGCCAATTTCGCGTAGAGCGCCAGATGCTCGGCGTCGGCGGCGTAGTGATCGGGCAATCCCAGCGGCCAGGCGCCGCGCTCGGCGTGCGCGACGCTCTCCACATAGAAGCCCGGCAGCGTGCCGGCCGCGAGCAGGGGATCGTCGAGCAGGTTGCCGTCGTGAATTTTTTCCACGGTGACGATCGTTTTCTCCGCCGCATGCGCCATGGTGGCGAGTTCGCGTTGCCGGCCGATCCAGACATTGCCGAAGCGATCGGCCATCGGCGCATGCAGCAGCGCGACGTCCGGCTTGATCGCCGGCAAGAGCACGATCGGATCGGAATTGCCGAACGGTGAGTCGATCACTTTCCAGTCGGCGCGATATTTCAATACGTCCGAGCCGATCAGCCCGCGCAGCGGCATGAACGGCACACCCTTTTCCGCCGCCTGCAGGGCCGCATGCAGCGCCGGGCAGGTAGCGTCCATCATCTTGATCGTGCCGGCGGTGAGCGCGGCGCAAAATCGAGGAGCAAGTCCGAATTCGCCCAGGCTCACCGCGCTCGTCTCCAGCGTCGCGATGCAGCCGGCGCCGATCAGCAAATCCGCCTGCAGGCTCGAGGTCGGCAGCGCCACCAGATGCAGCCGCTTGACGCCGCGGCGGATCAGCGCGCGCGTCGCCGCCATCGGCACCCCCGACACTTCGCGCGGCACCACCAGCAGACAGCCGTCGGCGATGCAGCCGAGCGCTTCTTCGATGGATTTCACGGGAGAGGACATGGAATCTAATTATCGCATGTCAGCGTTTTCTTCACCTCCCCCTTTCAGGGGAGGGGATTGAGAGGCCGCGGTTTGCCGCGTTGCTGCGACTACGACAGCGCCGCCTTGACCCGGTCGGGCGAGAACGGAACGCGCCGGATGCGCACGCCGGTGGCATCGTAGATGGCGTTGGCGATCGCCGCCGCCACCGGGCGGATCGACGGCTCGCCGGCGCCGGAGGACGGGATTTCCGGGTGATTGATCAGCACCACGTCGACCTCGCCCGGCGTCTCGGTGATGTCGAGGATCGGATAGCTCACCCAGTCGACGCTGGTCACCGACTTGTTGTCGAACTTCACTTCCTCCCACAGCGTGCGGCTGACGCCCTGCACGATATTGCCCTCGATGCATTTCACGAGCCCGTCCGGGTTGATGATCTGCCCGCAGTCGTGCGCCACGGTGAACTTGCGCGCCCAGATCTTGCCGGACGAGCGGTCGACATCGACCTCGGCGATCACCGCCACCCGGGTGCCGTTTCTCAGAGAATAAGCGATGCCGCGGCCCGACACCTTGCTGCCGGTCTGGTCCTTGCGCGGCGAGGGCCGCGTGTCCCATTTCGCCTTCTCCGCCGCCGCCTTGATGACGGCGACGTCGCGTGGCTCCTTGATGTGACGCAGCCGGAACTCGGTCGGGTCGGCATTCACCGCCGCCGCCAGCTCGTCCATGAAGGATTCGCTGGCGAAGTGAATCTGCGGCCCCACCGGATCGCGTAGATGCGAGGTGCGCAACGGCGAGGCGCGGTCGAGCAGTGGTGCGATCGTCTCCCAGGACAGCTTCTTGTTGTCGAAGGCATAGGATTCCGCCGGCACGCCGAAGCCGTCGCCGGATTTCAGCTCGACGCCAATGGTCTGCCCGGCGAGCGTGTCCCAAGGCTTGCTACCGTTGCTGTTCACGTCCACGCGCGGGAATGCCTTGCTCGTGAATTCATACGCGACGACCTTGCCGGAGGCATCCAGCGCCGCGCGCGCTTTGTGGATCGAGGCCGGGCCCTTGGGGTCCCAGCCGGTGCCCTGGTCGCGCATATATTGCAGCCGCACCGGTTTGCCGATGGCATGGGCGAGCACCGCGGCATCATGAGCGCAATCGTCGGCGTCGTTGCGGCCATAGGAGCCGGGCCCCATCGCCCAGATCACCCGCACATTGTCGAGCGGCACGTTGAGCGTGGCGGCCAAACCTTGCTGCAGGTAATGCGACTTCTGTGTCCCGCTCCAGCAGGTGACCTGGTCGCCTTTGATCTCGATCAGCGCGCAGGCCGGTCCCATGCTGGCATGCGACTGGAACGGCCATTCGTATTCCGCCTCGACGATCTTGGCGGCGGTCTTGAACGCTTCCTCGATATTGCCGTTCTGCTTCTCCACTTGCGCCTTGCGCACCGGCGCCTTGCGGATGTGATCGTAGAGCGTGGCCTGATTGGGGAACGGCGGCCGATCGGGAGACCATTCAACTTTCAGTTTTTCCGCCGCCTGGATCGCGCCCCATTCGGTGTCGGCCACGAGGCCGAGGAAAGCCCGGTTCCATGCCACCTGGACGCCGGGGATCGATTTGATCGCGCTGACGTCCACTTTCATCGGGGTCGCGCCGGCAATAGGCGGGCGGATCATGCGGCCGTGCACCATGCCCGGCACTTTCACGTCGGTGACGAAGTTCTCTTGCGCGAACACCTTGGGCGCCACGTCTTCGCGCTTGATCGACTGGCCGACGATCTTGTGTTCGCTCGGCTTTTTCGGCTGCGCCTTGCCGGGGGCATAGAGGGGATTGCCGAATTTCTTGTTCCAGTCGAGTTGGACGTTGAAATATTTTCCGCCGATCATCTGAGGATAGGAAATACGTTTCGACTTGTCGTCGTTCGCGCTCACCACGCCGTCGTTGACGCCGAGCTTGTCGGCCGGCACCGACAGCAGGCCCGCCGCCATTTCGACCAGCACGCGGCGCGCTTCCGCCGCCGCCATGCGCATTTGCTTGCCGCCTTCTTGGATGCCGGAGGAGCCGGAGGCGCCGCCCTGGTTCACCGTCACAGCGGTGTCGGCCATGATGACCTTGACGCTCTTGAACGCAACGTCGAGCTCATCGGCGACGATCTGGCCGATGGCGACCTTTAGTCCATGGCCCATGTCCATCTTGCCGAAATAGGCGGCGACGCTGCCGTCGGCATTGACCGCGATGTAGGACGACAATTGATCCGGCGTCAGCGGCGGCTTGGCGCCAAGCATCGCGCCTTGCGCATAGGCCTTGCCGATCGACATCACGGTGTCGAGCGAGACCGCCGCGCCGACCGAGACGACCAGCGCGCCGCCGCCGAGCAGCAGCGAGCGGCGGGAAAATGAGGAAGTCTTTTCGAATTTTGTCATGCCACCCTCCCTCAACCCATCATCTCGGCGGCGCGCTTGACCGCCTTGAGAATGCTGATGTGGGTGCCGCAGCGGCACTTGAGGCCGGAGAGGGCGTCCTTGATTTCGGCTTCGGTCGGCTTTTTCTTGTCGCGCAGGAAGGCGGCGGCGGTCATGAGCCAGCCGTTGATGCAGTATCCGCATTGCGGCACTTGCTCTTCGATATAGGCCGTCTGCAGCGGGTGCGGTTTTTCAGGCGTGCCGAGGCCGGCGAGCGTCACGATCTTGGCCTCGCCGACCGCCGACAGCGGCGTGATGCAGGAGCGGGTGGGCTGCCCATCGAGGTGAACGGTGCAGGCGCCGCATTGCGCCAGCCCGCAGCCGAAATGCGGATTGTTCAGGCCGACATCGTTGCGAAGCGCGTAAAGCAACGGCATGTCGGGATCGGCATCGACCGTGTGGGTCTCCCCGTTGATGTTGAGGGTGAACTTCTGGACCATGACCGGCAGCCTCCCTGTCGCGGATATCCGCGAGCGCGCCGTTGGCCGGCGCTTGCAGGGACAAGCCTAGTCCCGCACACTGGTCTTGGGAACGGACTTCGGCGACAAATTGATGTTAAAGTCGCCGGGAATAAGCGCCAAAGGGCCTCCTAAAAGGCCCGTGAATAACGGAGGAAACGCATATGACCATCGCCAAAACGCGGACCTTGACGCTTGCCGCCATGATGGCCGTCGCGACGATCGGCCTCATGCCGCAACCGGCTGCCGCGCAGGAAAAGGTCTGGAAGCACGCGCTGCTCAATGCCAAGGCCGACGCCGGCTTCCTCATGATGCTGGACAAAGGTGGGTTCGCGGCAAAACAGGGCCTGAAGCTCGAACTGCTGCAGGTGAAGGACGACCAGATCGGCCTCAAGGCGCTGATCGCCGGCGAAGTCGACAGTTTCGAAGGCGGCCCGCAAGGCGTGTTCGCGGCGGTCGCGCGCGGCGCCGACATCAAGATCATCGGCTGCCACTGGGTGGTGCTGCCGCACGGCATCTATGTGCGTGACGACATCAAGACGGTGGAAGATCTGAAAGGAAAATCGGTCGCGGTGTCGGCGCCGAATTCGATGCCCGACATGTTGGCGCGCTTTGCGCTGGCGAAATACGGCGTCACCACCGACCAGGTGAAGCTCGCCGCCGTCGGCGGCGACCGCGAGCGTTATCAGGCGCTGGCCGGCGGCGTGGTCGAGGGCGCCGTGGTGTCGAACGAGTATCAGCCGGGCATGCCGAAGAACCTCCATTTGCTGGTCGCCGGCCGCGACGCGGTGCCGAATTTCCTGCGCGTCTGCATGGTGACCAGCGGCAACGTGCTGGCCGAGCGCGGCGACGACGCCGTGCATTTCCTGGCGGCAGAAATGCAGGCGCTGCGCTTTGCGCTGTCGCACAAGGCCGAGACGGTCGCGCTGACGAAGGAGATCATCCGTTCAAAGCCCGACGATCCGCGCCCGGCCTTCGTCTATGACGACGCGGTCGAGCACCACGCCATCGATCCGGATCTGCCGATCCCGGCGGAAAAGCTCAATTGGATGCAGGAGCAACTGCTCAAGGCCGGCAAGCTGAAGGAGCAGATCCCGCTCGCCAAGATCAGCGCGCCGGAATATCGCGAGAAGGCCTTGAAGCTGGTCAACGCCGGCCACTAGCGGCTTAAGCGGAGTTATTTGCATGGGTGAGGTGAGTTTCGTCGACGTATCCAAGCGCTTCAGCTTGCGCGTGGACGGCGAACTGCATCACGTGCAGGCGCTTGACCGCGTCAGCTTCACCGTGCGCGACGGCGAGATCGTGGCGCTGATCGGCCCGTCCGGTTGCGGCAAGACCACGGCCTTGCGCGTCGCCATGGGCCTCGATCCGGCCAATGGCGGCCGCGTGACGGTGGATGGCCGCGAGATCCACGGCTGCGGCCACGACCGCGGCATGGTGTTCCAGCACGCCGAACTGCTGCCTTGGCTTTCCGCCATGCAGAACGTCATGTTCGGGCTCGAGATGAAGGGCATGCGTGGCGCGCCCTTGCGCGAGACCGCCCGGAAATATCTCGATCTGGTGGGCCTGACCGATTCGCAGAACCGCCGCCCGCACCAGCTCTCCGGCGGCATGAAGCAACGCGTCGGCATCGCCCGCGCGCTCGCCATCGACCCCAAGGTGCTGCTGATGGACGAGCCGTTCGGCGCGCTCGACGCGCAAACGCGCGAGTTGCTGCAGGCCGAGCTGTTGGAAATCCACGCCCGTACCAAGAAGACGATTCTGTTCGTGACCCACGACCTCGATGAGGCGGTGCTGATCGCCGACCGCATCGTGGTGATGAACAACGGCCGCGTGCAGGAGATCGTGAGCGTGCCGCTCGAACGGCCGCGCGCGGATTTGAGCATCGTGCGCGGCCTGCCTGAGTTCAACCAGACCCGCTACAAGATCTGGCGTCTGCTGCACGCGACGCCGACGGTGCACTGAAAGAACGCAATGGTCGATATCGCCGACAAGCAAAGAGAGACCGCGACGCCGGCACCGGACGCTGCCGAGCGCCGCCCGCTGCCGCGCTGGGCGATCACGCTCATGTCGGTCATCGCCCTGGTTGTGCTGTGGGAGATCTTCGGCCGTCGCGTCAATCCGGTGTTCGGTTCCTATCCGTCGGCGATCGCGGTCGCGTTCTGGGAACTGCTGGTCAGCGGGCAGTTATGGTCGGCGCTGTTCGAGAGCCTGCAGCCTTTCTTCGTTGGCTATGGCCTGGCGATCGTGGTCGGCATTCCGGTCGGTCTCATCATCGGCCGCTTCCGCACCGCGGAGGCGGCGCTCGGCATCTACATCACCGCCGGCTACGCCATGCCGCTGGTCGCGCTGGTGCCGCTGTTGATCCTGTGGCTGGGCCTCGGCTTCAAGGTCAAGGTCGCGGTGGTGTTCCTGATGTCGCTGTTCCCGATCTGCATCAACACCTGGCTCGGCGTCATCGCGGTGCCCAAGACCCTGATCGAGGTCGGCAAATCGTTCGTGGCGCCCGACCACGTGATCCTGCGCCGCATCATCCTGCCGGCGACGCTGCCCTATATCATGGCCGGCATCCGGCTCGCGGTCGGCCGCGCCGTGGTCGCCATGGTGATCGCGGAATTCTTCACCACCATTTCGGGACTGGGCGCGGTGATCATCAACTCGGCCAATAATTTCGACACCGCCACCATGTTCGTACCGATCATCATTCTGATGCTGATGGCGATCGGTTTGAATTGGCTGATCGGCTTCGTCGAGCACCGCGTCGCGCCCTGGCAGGCGGAAATCGCGGGACGGGACCGGGAGTAAATCTCTTCTGTCGCGCCGGGCGAGCGCGCAGCGCGAGACCCGGGACCATACTCCGTGCGCTATCGATTAGCTGCGGCGTATGGGTCCCCGCCTTCGCGGGGACGACGCTTACTGTGAGACCAGCGCCCGCATCGCCGCGAACAGGTCGCGCACCTGCTGTTCCGAAATATTCCTGGTGATGAACACCACGCGGCTTTGCCGGTTGCCGTCCGGCCAGACGGCGAGTTCGACCGGCGGGTGCGCGAGGTGCTGCACGAATTGCACCACCACCGGGCCTTGGCAGCCTTCGACGTCGAGGAAGCCCTTGACGCGCAGCAGGTCCGGCCCGCGCAGCGCCATCAGCGTGTCCATCGCTTTGGCGAAGGCCGGCCACGGCATCGGCTGATCTGACGTGACCACAAAACTGCCGATGCCGTCGGAATGCGCGGCCTCGGCCACGAAAGGATTGCGCTGATCGTCGGCCGGTTCGGTGAGCCGGCTGGGATCGAGTTCGCCGTTGACCGCCTCGAGAATTTCGGCGCCCGGATTGAGCGCCCGCAGTTGCGCGGCGAGCGCCTCGGCGGCGCCTTCGCCGGCGATGTCGGTCTTGGTGATGACCAGCCGGTCGGCCAGGATCGCCTGCCGGCGCGCTTCCGCCGACCAGGTCAGCGTAGCGCCGCCGGCCTCCGCGTCGACCACGGTCACCACCGCTTCGATGTGGAACACCTCGCCGAGCGCGCGGTCGGTGGCGAACGTCTGCAGGATCGGCGAGGGATCCGCGAGCCCCGAGGTCTCGATCACGATGCGCCTGAAGGCCGGCAGTTCGCCGCGTTCGCGCTCGATCACCATGCGGCGTAGCGCCAGTTGCAGATCGCTGCGCGTGATGCAGCACAGGCAGCCGTTGCCGAGCAGCACGGTCTCGTCGGTCGACGAGCGCACCAGCGCGTCGTCGATGCCCGTGGCGCCGAATTCGTTGACCACCACCGCGGTGCCTTGCCCCTCCGGCAGCCCGAGGAACCGGCGCAGCAGCGTGGTCTTGCCGGCGCCCAGGAAGCCGGTGATCACGGTCACCGGAATGCGATGGCCGCGCTCGCGCTTGAGCCGGCGGCCGAACATCCCGGCAGCCGGGGAGGGGAAGAGTTCGTTCATGGGGCGATACTATACCAGAATGTCATCACCGGGCCGGCCCGCAGGGCCGAGACCCGGTGATTCCGCTTAGTGGAACTGCTGTGCCCGCCTAAGCGAGATGGCCGGGACGAGCCCGGCCATGACAAATTCCACTAGAAATCCATCTCCAGCGTATAGAGCCCGCCGCTGAAGCGGTCTTGCGTGTAGACGATGCCGCGCTCGTCCACGAACAGGTCGTTGAGCTGGATGGCGCCGACCGGCGTGCCTTTCGGCGCCGGCGGCACGTAGCAGGCGATCTCGCGCGGCTGGTAGGGATTGGAGATGTCGTAGGCGCGCAGGCCGCCGTTGAAGAAGGTGCCAAGCACGATCTGGTCGGACTTCCAGGCCGTCGGCAGTTCGACGTTCTCATGGATGTTGTGCGCGCCGAAGCGGCCGCCGCGGTCCTTGTAGGCGTCGACCGGCGGCAGCGGACAGGTGGCGATCGAAACGGGATGCGCTTCGTCGCGCATGTCGAGCACCCAGATCAGCTTCGGCCAGTCCTTGCCCGCGTTTTCGGTCGACTCGTCGGTCACCAGCATCAGGTTGCGGTCGAACAGCGGCAGAGCGGTGTGCATGAAGCCGGTATAGGGCGGCGAATTGGTCCAGTGCGAGATCACTTTCGGATTGGCCTTGTCCTTGATGTCCATCACGAACATGCCCCCGTCAATGTAGCAAAGGTAAAGCCGGTCCGGCCGCGACTGATAGACGTTGGTGTTGTGCGCGCGATAGCCCTTGTCGAGTGGATGGCGCGGCGGCGGCGCGACATTATCGGTCGCCGAGGTGCCGGGCATCCACCAGCGGCCGATCTCCTTCGGCTTTGACGGATCGCGCACGTCGATGCAGCGGTAGAACTGGTCGTCGAGCGGATTGCTCGGCTTGAAGTCGGGCGAGCCGGAAGCCATGTGCACGTACTCGCCGTCGCAGAACCACAATTGGTGCACGCCGCGCGAGGTCGGCCCCGAGCAGTCGAAGAACGAGATCGAGCGCGGCTTTTCCGGCACCGAGACGTCGAACAGCTCGAGCCCGGCCTTCTGCTGGCCGGTCTTCTGCGTCTGATAGGCCACCGCCATGATGTTGTTGGCGGAGCACTCGAGCGAGTTCGAGCGCATGTGGGGGTAGGGCAGGTCGGTCTGCACCACCACCTTCGGATTGCGCGGATCGGAAACGTCGACGCCGGTAAAATTCTTCGGCGCGCTCTCATGCGCCAGCCAGAGCATGCGGCGGCCGTCCTTGGCGATGGTGATCGACATGCCTTCGCCCATGCCGCCGAAGCCGCCGAGATCGTTGTGCGCGAGCGGCTTGAAATTCCAGGTGGTGGGTTCTCCGGTCTGGGTGAGCGGATTGCTTGCAGCGGGCATTGACGTCTCCGGTTTTTCTTGATCCCTCCCCCCGCGAAACGGCGGGAAGGGTCGGTTCGCATCGCGTCAGCGATGTGAACCGGGGTGGGGGGTCTTAGTTGAAACCACTTTCACTTCGCCACCCACCCCCGACCCCTCCCCACCACTTGCAATTGCTCGCGGGGGGAGGAGAGGTGAGAGGCGACGCGAAAATTCAGGCGCTGGCCTGTTTGAGAAATTCCTCGCGCAGGGTCTTATTCCAATCGGGGATAGCCTTGATCTTCTTTTCCTTGAGCAGGATTTCGGACTGCATCTGCATATAGGGCTTGATATCGGCCGGCCAGCCCGGCGCGACTTCCACGCGCGCGAGCGCCTTGGCGAAAGTCTCGGGCGCCATCTTGTAGCCCTTGGACGTGTAGAACGAATAGATCGTGTCGGCGACCTTTTTCGGGCTCTGCTTGAAGTCCTTCGCGACATCGAGCCAGGCCTTGAGATAGGCGACGATGGTCTCGGGGCTCTTCTCGACGAATTCGGGCGTTGCCGCCATGAACACCGGCAGCCGGTCGAAGCTGTCGAATTCCGAGATCGTCACCGCAAGACCGTCGGCCTCCGCGATGGCGTTATAGGGCTCGACGTTGCACATGGCGTCGACCGTCTTGGCGGCCATCGCGGCCACCATGTCGTCGACGTTCATGCGGATTTCCTGGTAGTCGCCCTTGTGCAGCCCGGCCTTGGTTGCGATCTGGTCGACGAAGATATTGCCGGTCGAAGAGCCGGTCTGATTGGCGACCTTGAGCCCTTTCAACTGCTCGACCTTGCTGATGCCGAGATCCTTGCGAGCCATCACGCGCGCGGTCTTGCCGACATATTCGATCATGGCGATGGCGACCAAGCCGCCTTTGTCGTGACCGAGGGCGAGCGAGGGGCCGGCATAGGTGCCCATGTCGACCTGGCGCGCCACCATCTGCTGCATGGTGAGGTTGCCCGACGGCACCGCGAATTCCTCGAATTTGACGCCGTGCTTTTCGAGCAGACCCGAGCGCAGCAGGTAATAAGTCGGCATGCCCCACATATTGGTCTGGTAGCCCTGCCGCACCGTTTCCAGCGCCAGCGCCGGCCGCGCGCCCAGTCCCGCCGCCAGCAAGCCGGCGCCGCCGACCGCCAGCGCGTGCCGGCGGGTGATGCCTTTCGTGAAAATCGTCATTGTCATCCTCCCTCTTTTTGTCCACGCATGATCTTATCCGAAAACCGGTATCCACTTTTCGGGATCATGCGCCTGGCTTTGCTTGTCCGTTGGTCGCCGTTTTCGGCGTCTCGTTTTCACTCGCCTCGTGGCCGAGATAGCGCAGCAGTTCCTTCTGGCATTCGACGAATTCGACGCTGAGTGGATCGCGCGGGCGCGGCAGCGGAATTTTGATCACCGCTTTCACCGTCCCCGGATGCGGCGTCATGACCACCACCCGGTCCGCCAGATAGACCGCCTCCGCCACGTTGTGAGTTACGTAAATGACCGTCTTGCGGGTTTCCCGCCACACCTCCGCCAGCAGCCGCTGCATGTCGTCGCGCGTCAGCGCATCGAGCGCCGCGAACGGCTCGTCCATCAGCAGCACCGCCGGATTGTACGCCAGCGCGCGGGCGATGGCGACCCGCTGCTGCATGCCGCCGGACAGGTGATGCGGGAAGGAGCCGGTGAACTTCTCGAGTTTGACCAGCCGCAACTGCTCGCGCGCGATCTTTTCGCGCTCCTCCTTGGGCACGCCCTTCATTTCCAGCCCGAACGAGACGTTGCCGAGCGCGGTGCGCCACGGGAATAACTGGGCGAAGTCCTGGAACACCACGCCGCGGTCGAGGCCGTGTCCGGTGACGGTCTTGCCGCCGATGCGGATTTCGCCCGCGGCCGGCGCCAGAAATCCGGCGATCATGTTGAGCAACGTCGACTTGCCGCAGCCGGACGGTCCGACGATGCAGATAAACTCGGAGGCGTCGATGTTGAAACTCACGTCCTTGACGCCCGGCACCTTGCCGCCGGGCGTGTCGTAAGTGAGCGTGACGTCACGAATTTCGATGGGCAGCATTCTTCGTTTCCGCCTCTAGCCTTTTGTCTTCCGCGCGGCGTTATAGCTTGCCGGCCGCTTGCCCAGAAACGCCGAAAACCCTTCCGCCGCCTCGTCAGTCTGGCGCTTGGCGGAATGGGCTTCGATCAATGCGGCGAAGGCCTCATCGTTGAGATCGCTCCAGGCCGATTTGAGCGCCCAGATCTTGGTCGCCGCGATGGCATCCGGCCCGTTGGTCAACAGCTCGTTGACAATGCGCTCGCCGGCGGCCTCAAGCTCGGCGAGCGGCACGACCTCGTGCACCAGGCCGATGCGGAGCGCCTCCTTGGCGTCGAAGCGCTCGCCGGTGAGCGCGTAGCGGCGCACCTGGCGCAGGCCGATGGCGTCATTGAGCTGCGGGATGATGATGGTGCCGGCCACCCCAATGCGCACCTCGGCGATCGAGAAGGCGGCATTGTCGGCGGCGATCACGATGTCGCAGGCCGAGACGATGCCGGTGCCGCCGCCGAAACAGGCGCCTTGCACCAGCGCGACCGTCGGCACCGGCAGCAGATTGAGCCGCTGCACCGCTTCCGCGGTCATGCGCGAGGCGCGCAAATTCTCCTCGGGCGATGAGCGGCGCACCGCGTCGAGCCAGTTGATGTCGGCGCCGGCCTGGAAATTCTTGCCCTTGCCGGTGATCACCACCGCGCGCGGCGGCTTGCCGGCGAGCGCGTCGTAAGCCTTGAGCAAGCACGCGATCAGATCGCCGTTATAGGCGTTGTAGACCTGCGGGCGATTAAGCGTGACGCGCGCGACGCCGCGCTCGTCGACGCTGCAGAGAACCGGCTCTTCACTCATACGTACAACCCTTGCGCACTAACCCTTGGCTATCCGCATCATGCCCCAACGCAACACCGTCGCGCGCTCGATCGAACCGAACACCGCGCGCTCGAACACATAGCCGATGGCGCCGATGACGACGAGCGAGGCCAGCATGACGTCGGTGTTGAGGAATTCCTTGGCGTCGAAGATCACCCAGCCGAGCCCCCAGTCGGAGGCCGCGATCATCTCGGCGCCGACCACCGCGATCCACGAGCGCAAAAAGGCTTGCCGCATGCCGGTAATGATGAAGGGCGAGGCGCCCGGGATGATCACTTTCCAGAACAGGCTGTGCTCGTCGGCGCCCATGCAGCCTGCCGCGCGCAGCCAGAGCGGATTGACCGAACGCACCCCCGACCAGGTGCTGAACAGCATCGGGAAGGTCGCGGCGTAGAAAACGATCATGATCGTGGTCAGGTTGCCGATGCCGAACCACAGCATGAACAGCGGCACCAGCGCGAAGGACGGGATCGGCATCAGCGCGCTCACCAGCGGCAGCACGAAATGCTCGATGCGCTTGAAGCGCGCCATCAGGATGCCGATCGGGATGCCGGTGACCACCGCCAGGCAGAAGCCGAACATCACCCGGTACAAAGTGAAGGCGGCGTGCTCGATGATGCTGCCGTCGGCGATCATCCCGAACAGCGTCACTGCGATGGTCGGGATGGTCGGCAGCAGAGCTGCCGCAAAATAGCCTGAGCGCGCCGCCGCCTCGTAGACGGCCGCCGCTACCGCCAGCGTGATGGCGGCGCGCACGATCGAGCGCATGCGTTGTCCGTTCTCGGTCATGTGGTGGTGACCATTCCCCAGCGCACGACGGTGTAGTGCTCGATCCTCTCGAACACGAATTTCTCCAGCAGCAGGCCGATGACGGCGATCACGGCGATGCCGGACAGCATGGCTTCGGTGTCGAGGAATTTGCGCGCACCGAAGATCAGCCAGCCGAGGCCCCACGGCACGGCGGCCAGCATCTCGACCGCCACCAGGATGCGCCAGGCCTGCGCCAGCCCGAGCCTTAAGCCCGTGAGGATATAGGGCAGCGCGCCCGGCAGGATCACGTGGCTGAACAGCCGCCGGTCGTCGGCGCCCATGGATTGCGCCGAGCGTACCCAGATTTCCTTCACGGCTTTGACGCCGGTCCAGCTGTTGAAGATGACCGGGAAGGCCGAGACGAATCCGACCAGCAGCACGGCGGAGAAATTGCCCAGCCCGAACCAGAGCAGAAATAGTGGCGCATAGGCGAGCCCAGGAATCGGCGCGCAGATCGAGACCAGCGGCAGGAAAATATCCTCGGCCCGCCGCGAGCGTCCCATCAGCACGCCGATGGTCACGCCGAATACGGCGGCGAGCGCAAAGCCGGACAAGAGGCGGATCACGGTCTCGATGGCGTGATGCGGCAGGATGCCGGTGATGGTCAGCCGGACGAAGGACTCCGCCACTTCCTCCAGCGTCGGAAACAGCCGGTGCGGGAATACGCCGGCCCAGGCGACGATCTCCCAGATGCCGCCGACCACGACAAACGGGAACGCATTGCGCGCGATGAGGCGCCAGCGTTCGCGGCCGGCGCTCGCCGCCCGTTCGGGCGCACCCGCCACGGCTATGGTGGTGACGGCATCCTGCATCGTGGCGAGCGAAACTCCTCCCGTTGCCGCTTAAGCCGGCCCCTTGCGGGGGACCTGCGAGCGGCGGCCTTATGGACCGGCCTTTTGTGCGTCCGCGCGGGGCAGAATAATGCCCATTGAGCGGCAATCACAAGCATGCGTCGCGTGCATGGCCCCGCTTTCGGCGCTGGCGAATTGTGTCCAGACCGGCTAAACGCCCGGCACGGCGCGCGGGTATCGCGGCAGGGTTTTAACGGGAGTTTCGGGATGTCGAAGACTGCACAAAAGATCGGCTGGATCGGCGTGGGCCGCATGGGCACGCCGATGGTGGAGCGTCTGCTCAAAGCCGGCCACAGCGTGACGGTGTGGAACCGGACCCGCGCCAAGGCCGAGCCGCTCGCCGCCAAGGGCGCCAAGATCGTCTACAAGCCGGTCGAACTCGCCGACTGCGAGGTGGTGTTTGCGATCGTGTCGACCGGCAAGGACGTCAAGGAAGTGGTGTTCGGCAAGAACGGTCTGCTGTCGGGCGCCAAGAAGCCGAAGATGCTGGTCGACTGCTCGTCGATCTCGGTCGATGAGTCCGCCGAAATCCGCAAGCTGCTCACCGAGAAGGGCGTGAGCCTGATCGCCGCGCCGGTATCCGGCAACGCCAAGGTGATCAAGGCCGGCAAGCTGTCATCGGTGGTGTCGGGGCCGGAAGCCGACGCCAAGGTTGCGATGCCGCTGATCGAGGTGTTCGCGCCGCGCGGCGTCTCCTACGTCGGCGACGGCGAGCTCGCGCGCATTTGCAAGATCGCGCACAACGTCATGCTCGGGGTGGTGATCGAAAACCTGATCGAGATCACGCTGCTTGCCAACAAGATGGGTGTGCCGCGCCACGCCTTCCTCGCCTTCATGAACAACGGCGTCATGGGCTCGATGTTCACCGCCTACAAGACGCCGGCGCTGGTCAATCTCGACTGGACCACGACCTTCACGCCGGAACTGTTGCGCAAGGACCTCGATCTCGGCCTCGAGCTCGGCCGCGAATGGGATGTGCCGATGCCGGTCACCGCCGCGACGCGCGAGGTGCTGCAAGCACATTTCGGCGCCGCCATGCTGCAGAAGGACCCCGAAGAGTATCTGCAGAAGGATTTCGCCGCGATGGCCGAGACCATGGCGCTTGCCGCCGGCATGAAGCTGACGCCCGAGAACAAGAACGTCGGGACTGGGCTGGAATAAATGCTTGCTTCCCTCTCCCCGCGACTGCGGGGGAGAGGGAAAGCGCGAGCGCCTCGCGGCACCAAAACAGGCACATAAAAAAGGGCCCCTTGCGGGGCATCGCGCGCCGCGCAACGGCGCGCGCATTAAAAAAAGGGCCCCTTGCGGGGCCCTGTGTGCATAAGGTGGAGGATTCACGCCGCCGTTAAAGCCAATAAGGGAGGAAACGGCGGCTGCGCACGAACATACTCAAGCGGTCGCGGACGCCGACCACAAGTAAAATGCCCGTAAATTCATCGTGGCTTTGTTCCGCTCAAATGATGCACAATTCGGCTGAAAAACCGGGAAACGGGGAACGCGCATGGCTTTTAAGCTCTATAACGCGCCGCAATCGACCTGCAGCCAGCGCGTTCGCTTTGTGTTCAACGGAAAAAAGATTCCGTTCGACGAAGTACGGCTGAATCTGCTCGAAGGCGACCAGCTCAAACCGGACTATCTCAAGCTCAATCCGAATGGGGTGGTGCCCACTCTCGACCATGACGGCGCCATCGTGATCGATTCGACCGTCATCACCGAATATCTCGACGAGGTCGCGCCGCAGACGAGTTTCACGCCGGAAACCCCGGTCGAGCGCGCCCGGATGCGCGCTTTGATGCATTTCATCGACGAGATGCCGGCCGCCGCCGTGCGGGTGCCGACCTTCAACTTGGCCTTCCTGCCCAGCTTCCAGAAGATGAGCCGCGACGCCTTCGTGGCCATGGCGGAGAGCAAGCCCTTGCGCCGCGAATTCATGCTCACGATGGGACAGACCGGCTTTCCGCAAGCCGAGATGGACGCCGCGCTCGCCCGCCTGCGACGCACCTACGAACGCATGGATGCCGAAATAGAGAAGAGCGGCGGGCCGTGGCTCCTGGGCAAGAAGATCTCGCTCGCCGACGTGGCGGTGATGCCGGCGCTGGTGCGCATGGACGACCTCGGGCTGCGCGACTGGCAGGACCTGCCGCGCATCGTCACCTGGTTCGCCAATATCCGCGCGCACGAGGCCTTTCAGCCGACCTATTATCCCGGCTCGCTGCTCTCCGAGCGCTTCCCGCATTTGAAGGAGAAAGCCGGGACGCGAAGCTGAGGGCACGAATTGAACCTATTTCCGCTTGACTGCGACCAAGCTAAGCGGTGCCTTTGACCGCCGCTGACCTGTTGCCGTCGTAGGGGGCTCCTATGCGCCGCACGATCCCGTTGCTCGCCGTCGTCTGCCTATTTGCCGTCGCCGCCACTCCCTCGGCGCAGGCGCAAGCCGCCGCGAATGACGAGATTTGCGCGGCCGACGACGCCAGCGCATTTTCGCCCGAACAGCGCATCGCCGCCTGCACCGCCTTGATCGAGGCTGCCAAGGATGCGCCGGCGGCGCTTGCCGCCGCTTTGGTCAACCGCGGTGCCGCCTCCTGGTACGCGCATAAAACGCAAGCCGCCTTTGCCGATTTCAATCGCGCCATCGCGCTCGATCCGACCAACGCGCGCGCCTTCCGCGAGCGTTCCAACGCTTTTCGCAACGTCGGGCAGCTCGACCGGGCGCTCGCCGACGCCAACGAGGCGGTGCGGCTCAATCCCAAAGACGCCAAGATGTTCGACAACCGCGGCAACGTGTTCAACAACAATCGCCAATTCGACCGCGCCATCGCGGATTACGACGAAGCGCTGCGGCTCGACCCGAGCTTCAGCCTGGCCTTCATGGATCGCGGCGTCGCGCATTATTTCAAGGAGGAATACCAGGCCGCGATCCAGGATTACGACGAGTCGATCAAACTCGACCCCAAGCGCTCGCGCGCTTTCACCAATCGCGGCGCGGCCTATAAGAAACTCGGCCGCAACGAGCGCGCGCTGGCCGACGAGAGCGAAGCGATCAAGCTCGATCCCCTGTACCCGGAATATTACGACAACCGCGGCCTGACCTACGCAGAAAACGACGACTACGACCGCGCCATCGCCGACTTCAACGAGGCGATCCGGCTGGCGCCGCAGGCGAACTTCCTGACCAATCGCGGCGACAGCTACAACCGCAAGGGCGAGCTCGACCGCGCCATTGCCGATTACGACCGCGCGCTCAAGCTCAATCCGGGATTCGTGCTCGCCTATCACAACCGCGGCGTCGCTTTTCGCCGAAAGGGCGATCTGGAGCGCGCCATCTCCGATTTCGAACAAGCGCTGCGCATCAATCCGCGCATGGATTCGGCCGCCGAATTGCTGGCCGCCGTGCGCCAGGAGCGCGACCGGCGCGACCAGATTTCCGAGCACTTGTTGCCGACCTTCGATTGCGCCACCGCCCGGCGCTCCGTGGAAAAGGCGATCTGCTCCGACCCGGATCTTTCGCGACTCGACCGCCAGATCGACGACGCCTTCAAGGCCGCGCTCGCCAAGCTCGACCGCAAGGGCGTCGCCCGCTTGCGGGCGGAGCAGCGCGAGTTCAATGTCAAACGCGACAAAACCTTCGGGCGGCCCGACTATCAGCTCAAGCGCGAGCTGGAAAAGCGCCTGACAGCGCTGCGCGCCATGACCGCCCGCAACTGATTTCGCTTCGCTGCCGGCCGTGTTGCCATTCGCTGCAAAAAGGGAGCTCGACCCATGAATCCCATCACCTCGCTCGTCACCATTATTCTCGCCGTGATCGGCGCGCTGCTGTTCGTTTCCGGCCTGCAACTTCCCGGCATCGCCGTCGGCATCGTCGCCCTCTACGTGCTGTTCGCGCTCAAGATGGCCAACAACTGGGAGCGCTTCGTGATCCTGCGCGCCGGTAAATTGTCGAGCGTGAAGGGGCCCGGCCTGTTCATGATCATCCCGGTGATCGACGCCATCGCCGCGGTGATCGACGAGCGCATCCAGACCACCGGCTTCAACGCCGAGCAGGCGCTCACCCGCGACACCGTGCCGGTCAATGTCGACGCCATCGTGTTCTGGCACGTGCACGACGCCCAGCGCGCCGCGCTCAACATCACCGACTACCGCTCGGCCATCGACCGGGTGGCGCAGACGTCTTTGCGCGAGATGATCGGCTCGTCGCTGTTGTCGGCGCTGCTGGCCGAGCGCAAGGCGGCGGACGAGGTGCTGCGCACGGAGATCGCGCGCAAGACCGCCGAGTGGGGCATCTCGGTCAATTCGGTGGAGATCCGCGACGTTGCCATTCCGGTGGCTTTGCAGGACGCCATGTCGCGCCAGGCGCAGGCCGAACGCGAGAAGGAAGCGCGCGTGATCCTCGGCAGCGCCGAAGCCGCGATCGCGGCGAAGTTCGTCGAGGCGGCGAAAACCTATGCCGGCGAGCCGGCCGCGCTGCACCTGCGCGCCATGAACATCATCTACGAGACCACCAAGGAGCGCGGCGCCACCATCCTGATGCCGACCTCGATGGTGGATTCCATGAGCGTCGCGCTGCCGGCGGCGATGATGGCGCAGGGGCAAAGCGTGCCGTCGCCGCCTCCGGCACGCTAAGGCCCGCGGCCCGCCTTGCCGCCACTGCTCACTTCTGGTTGAATACTCCGGTATCGCAATCGCATGCGGGATGAAGCGCGGCGCCAGACCGCGCGGCCGGCATCATCCAACCGAAGGGGAGACGCCATGCCGAAGCATTTGTCCATCGTTGCCTACGTATTGCTGATCATCATCGGCGCCATCGGGATCATCATCCCGGGCGGCGGCCATGTCTGCATCGCCTGCGGCTCGGTCCTTGATACCATCCTTGAAATCGTGGCGATCCTGGTCGGCATCGCCGGCATCGCGACCCGCGGCCAGGCGGTGGCCGCCTGACGGGCGGAGCCGCTGACGCCTGAAACGCATCATGGCCGGGGCGTGCCCGGCCATGATCCTTTCTTTTTGCGCGCCGTCGCGCCGATTGTTTAGTACCTGTTCGCGATCGGCAATTCCTCGGCCGGGAACAGCGAGATCAGGCGGCAGCCCTTGTCGGTGACCACGACCTCTTCCTCGATGCGCGCGGCCGAATAGCCGTCGGTCGCCGGGCAATAGGTCTCGATCGCGAACACCATGCCTTCGACGATCTCGGTCGGGTGATCCATCGACACCACGCGCGAGATGATCGGCCGTTCGTGCAGATTGAGGCCGAGCCCGTGCGCGAATTGCAGACCGAAGGCCGCCATTTCGTCCGGGAAGCCGAACTCTTCCGCCTTCGGGAACACTTCGCAGATATGCGCGGTCGAGGCGCCCGGCTTGATGCGGTCGATGGCGTTGTCGAGCCACTCGCGCGCCTTCCTGTAGGCGTCGTGCTGCGCCGGCGTGGCGCGCCCGACGTTGAAGGTGCGGTAGTAGCAGGTGCGGTAGCCCATGAAGCTTTGCAGGATGTCGAAGAACGCCTGATCGCCGGGGCGGATCATGCGGTCGGTGAAGTTGTGCGGGTGCGGGCTGCAGCGCTCGCCGGAGATGGCGTTGACCGCCTCCACGTCGTCGGAGCCGTGCGTGTAGAGGAACTTGTTGACCTCGGCGACGACGTCGTTCTCGCGCACGCCCGGGCGCAGCATGCCGTTGATCAGGTCATAGGCACCGTCCACCATCGCCGCGGCGCGATTGAGCAGCGCGATCTCGTCGGACGACTTGACCTCGCGCGCACTCAGCATGACTTGCTGGCCGTCCTTGATCTTGAGGCCGGCCTTTTCCAGCTCGAACATCATCGGCGGTTCGATGATGTCGACGCCGATCGGCATCTTGGCGACGCCGGCGGCCTTCAGGATCGAAGCCATCTCCTCGGCGTGGCGCTTCATCAGGCCGAAGGCCGGATCGACCGTGCCGCGCAGGCCGACGAGGCCCGCTTTGCAGTTCTCCGGCTTGAGCCAGGGCGAATAGAGCTTGTGATGGACCGCGGCCGAGCCGAAGTCCCACAGGATCGGATCGCCGCCGCGCGTCAGCAGCGCCCAGCGCGACAGCTTATCGCGCGCCCATTCGCCGATCTTGGTCGAGGTGACGTAGCGGATGTTGTTGTCGTCGAACAGCAGCAGCGCGCCGAGATCGCTAGCTTCGAGCGCGGCCTGCGCGCGGGCGAGGCGATAGCGGTGCAGGCGCCGGTAATCGACGCGCTCCTCGAAATCGACGCCCATGGTGCCAAGCACCGGCAGATGGCGGCCCCAATTGTAGCGCGGGTTGATGTCCTCGGCGGTGATCTTGATCGGGTCGCGCGTTCTCTCGTCCATGGGGGCTCTCCTCACTCGGTATTGGGTTGCCGGCCTGAACCGGCTTCGGCTGCTGCCTTAGTGGATGGCCGCATTATAGGCAATGTCGGCGCGGCTGTCGGCCTATTGCGATACCGACAAGATATCCCCGGCGGCGCCGGACGCTTCTTGACATGGCTCAAAATAGGATTATATTCCAGAACGTTCGCTGGGCTGAACGGGTGCCGTCATGACGCGCTCGCAAGGCAAAGCAGGACCGGTGCGCCGACAATGCGCGCCGCGGTCAAGCTTGCGCAGACTGCGCGCGAGTTTGACGGATAGAGCGCCCGGCGGGCGCCGGGCCCTCGCGCCAGAGGGCTCGCGCGTCTCGCCAGACGCGCAGGCGGGTTCGCCAACCCGCCTAAGGGCGCTTCGCCAGCGCCCTGGCGCCCTCCCGGCGCTCTATTCCCCCGTGGGGGAACGGAAAAAGGAAAGCCGGCGCCCCCGCGCCTTCAAAGAACAGGGGCAGCGAAGCGTTGGCTTCTTTATTGTCGTCCCCGCGAAGGCGGGGACCCATACGCCGCATACTATCGAGAGGACATGGAGTATGGGTCCCGGCTCGCGCTCGCTGCCGCTCGCTTGGCCGGGACGACTGCGGCTAGTCACGCCACCTTCTTGCCCCACAGCCGCGCCGAGGCGATATCGGCGCCTTGCCGGATCGAGCGCAGCTTGAGCCACACGGCCGGCTCGATCACCCACTCGCGGTTTGTGAACGTGCCGAAGCCGCAATCGGTCGAGGCAATCACCCGCTCGCGCTCGCCGACAGCAGCCACCGCCTCCTCGATGCGGCGCGCCACCACTTCCGGATGCTCGACGAAATTGCTGGTGGTCTCCACCACGCCCGGAATCAGCAGCATGTCCTTCGGCAGCGGATGCTTCTTGAGCGCCTCGTATTCGTGCGCATGACGCGGATTGGAAAACTCGATCGACAGCGCGCCGACCTTGGCCTGGTAGAGCGCCGGCAAAATAGTGGCGAGCGGAACGTCGTGAATATGCGGGCCTTCCCAATTTCCGTAACAAATGTGCAGCCGCACGCGCTCGCGCGGGATGCCGGCGATGCCGTCATTGATCGCCTGCACGTGCCGCTCGACCGCCTTGACGAAATCGCCGTCCGACAAATCGCGGTACATCATGGTACGGTCCATGGCGAGGTCGGGCGCGTCGATCTGCAACAGCAAACCCGCTTTATGGATTGCCTGATATTCGTTCTTCATCTCGCGCGAAATCGCGGACAGATACTTGTCCTGGCTGCCGTAGAACGCGTCGAGCATGGTCGAGGAAATTATGCCGGGCGAAGGCGCCGTCATGAACTGCTCGGCAAATTTCCCCTCGGAAATCTTCTTGAAGCGCGCGATCTCGTTTTCGATCGGCTTGAGATCGAGATATTTCAGTTCGCTCTGGCACTCGGGCGCGTTCTGCTGCTTGCTGACATGCGGGAAGCGCCGCTTGAGCTGTTCGACCAGATCGGGGAATTCCTCGAACTCGCGCCCGCGCCGCCGCTTCGACACGCCGGCAAAGCCTGCCATGCGCTGCGGCACGTAGGTCTGGAAGCCGACCCGCTGCTGCTCGCCGTCATTGCCGATGTCGATACCGGCGGAGGCCTGCTTCTCCACCACGTGGCGCACCGCCTTGTCCATTTCCGCGGCCATTTCGGCGGCGTCGAATTTTTCGCCCGCTTCCTGGCGCACCAGCAGATCGGACAGCTTCTCGTTGCGCGGCAGGCTGCCGACGTGGGTGGTCAGAATGCGGTCCCGGCTGAAGATCATGCGCGTCGTGCTCCTGTGGGCTTAGCTATTGACTTTTGTCATGCCGGAGGCCGGCCAATCGTGACATTGGTTATCGCGGTCCGACATTGCGGGCGTTTCATCCGCTCTGCATAATACGGGTCGTCCGGAGAGAAAAACATGGCTGATGCGCAAGCCCGTGCGGCGGGAGCCGACGCTGCCGAGCCCGTGGGCGCAGTCCCACGCAACTACAATTTCGCTGCCGACGTGCTGCAAAGGAACCTCGCCGCCGGCCGCGCCGAAAAGCCGGCTTACATCGACGGCCTGCAGACGCTGACCTATCGCCAACTCGCCGACCATGCGGCGCGCTTCGGCGCTGCGCTGCGCGGCCTGGGTATCCGGCGCGAAGAACGCGTGCTGATGGCCATGCTCGATACGGTCGATTGGCCGATCGCGTTTCTCGGCTGCCTCAAGGCCGGCATCATCGCCGTGCCGGTCAACACGCTGCTCACCGAGGACGACTATCGCTTCATGCTGGCCGACAGCCGGGCGAAATGCCTGGTGGTGTCCGAGGCCTTGTTTCCGAAATTCGAAAAGCTGATCAAGGAAAGCCCCGACCTCGAGCACGTCATCGTCTCCGGCGCCAATCCGCACGGCTACCGGTTGTTCGACGACATCATCGGCGCCGACGAGCCGGAGGATTACACCGCGCCGACGGTGGCCGACGACATGGCGTTCTGGCTCTACACCTCGGGCTCGACCGGCAAGCCGAAAGGCGCGGTGCACGTCCATTCCAGCCTCAAGCTCACCGACGATCTTTATGCCGTGCCCTTCGTCGGCATCAAGGAAACCGACGTCGTGCATTCGGTGGCGAAGCTGTTCTTCGCCTACGGCCTCGGCAACGCCATGACCTTTGCGCTGTCGGCCGGCGCCACCGTGATCCTCAATCCGGATCGGCCGACGCCCGATGGCGTTTCCGCTTTGCTGCGCAAGCATCCGGTCACGATTTTCTTCGCGGTGCCGACCTTCTACGCCGCGTTCCTGGCCAGCGCCGGCGCGCCGCAGAAGTCGGAAGTTAAATTTCGCCGCTGCATCTCCGCCGGCGAGGCGCTGCCCGAGCAGATCGCGCGCCGCTTCAAGGAGCGCTACGGCGTCGACATCCACGACGGGCTCGGCACCACCGAGATGCTGCACATCTATCTGACCAACGCGCAGGGCGCGACCAAATACGGCACCACCGGCAGAGCGGTGCCGGGCTACGAGATCAAGCTGATCGGCGACGACGGCCAGCCAGTGAAACGCGGCGATCTCGGCGAGCTTTACGTGCGCGGGCCGACCAGCGCGATCATGTATTGGAACAACCGCGAGAAGTCGCGCACGACCTTCCAGGGCGAGTGGACGCGCTCGGGCGACAAGTATTTCCAGGACGAGGATGGCTACTACGTCTGCGCCGGCCGGCAGGACGATATGCTGAAGGTCTCCGGCATCTATGTCTCTCCGTTCGAGGTCGAGGCCGCGCTGTCCTCGCACCCGGAAGTCCTGGAAGCGGCGGTGGTCGGCTGGTTCGACGAGCAGCGGCTGATCAAGCCGAAGGCCTTCGTCGTGCTGAAGCTGCCCGATGCCGCCAGCGAGGAGCTCGCCCACAAGCTGCAGGATCACGTCAAGCATCTGCTCGCGCCCTACAAATATCCGCGCTGGATCGAATTCCGCGCCGAGCTGCCGAAGACGGCGACGGGCAAGATACAGAGATTCAAGCTGAGGGCTGAGGATCAAGTATAAGTCTAATCATGGCGCTTGCTGATTCCGGCTTCCTCGACATCGGCTCCCAGCATCTCGAATACCGCATGATCGGGCCGCGGCCCTGTGCGGCGCCGACGCTGGTGCTGCTGCACGAAGGCCTCGGCTGCGTCGGGCTGTGGGGCGATTTTCCCGACAAGCTCAGCCAGGCAACCGGCTGTGGCGTGTTCGTCTATTCGCGCGCCGGCTATGGCCAATCATCGCCCGTGAAACTGCCGCGCCCGCTCACTTACATGCACGACGAGGCGCGCGAGGTGCTGCCGCGGTTACTTGACGCGATCGGCTTCCAGCGCGGCCTGCTGATCGGCCACAGCGACGGCGCCTCGATCGCGGCGATCTATGCCGGCAGCCATCAGGATCACCGCGTCGGCGGCCTTACGCTGATGGCGCCGCATTTCTTCACCGAGGACATGGGCATCGCCTCCATCGTCGAGGCGAAGCAGGCCTACGAGACCGGCGACCTGCGGGCGCGGCTGGCGCGCTGGCATTCCGACGTCGACAACGCCTTCAAGGGCTGGAACGGCGCCTGGCTCGATCCCGGCTTCCGCCAATGGGATATCACCGAATTCCTGCCCTATATCCGGGTGCCGGTGCTGATCGTGCAGGGCGAGGACGACCAGTACGGCACGGTGAAGCAGATCGAGGCGGCTAACCAAGAATGTTATTGCCCGGTCGAGGTGGCGCTGCTGCCGGGCGCGCGCCATTCGCCGCAACGCGACAAGCCGGATGAGACGCTGGCCGCGATCGCGGAATTTGTCGCGCGCGTACTGGCCATCAATGTGTGAGTGAAGGCGGCGCAGATGTCTTTGTCGTCCCCGCGAAGGCGGGGACCCATGCGCCGCGAACTATCGATGGACCGCGGAGTATGGGTCCCGGCCCTCGCGCAATGCGCTCGGCCGGGACGACAGCGTCAATCTTACTCCGCCGCCTGCTTGGCCGCGCTGGAATGCGCCGAGATCAGGTAATCCAACGCCGCCTGCACGCCGCCTTTCTTGTGCGGGATGCCGGCAAGCGCCAGCGCCATTTCGGTGGCGGAGAGCGCGCCCATCAGCATGGTGTCGTTGATATCGCCGAGATGGCCGATGCGGAAATACTTGCCCGCATAAGCGCCGAAGCTCGCGCCGTAGGAGATGTTGAAGTTCTCCAGCGCCAGCGCGCGGAACTTGTCGGCGTCGTGGCCTTCCGGTAGCAGGATCGCGGTGATGGTCGGCGAATACTGCGCCGCATTCTTGTTGAGGTTTTCCAGTCCCCAGGTCTTCACCGCGCGGCGGGTGGCTTCCGCCAGCCGGTCGTGGCGGGCGAACACGTTGTCGAGTCCTTCCTCGTGCAGCATGTCGATGCCGACGCTGAGACCTTGCAGCATTTGCGTCGCCGGAGTGTAGGGGAAGAAGCCGACTTTGTTCATGGTCAGCATCTCGTCCCAGGCCCAGAACGATTTCGGCATCTTCGAGGTCTTGTTGGCGGCGAGCGCCTTGTCGCTCACCGCGTTGAACGACATGCCGGGCGGCATCATCAGGCCCTTCTGCGCGCCGCCGACGGAGACGTCGACGCCCCATTCGTCGTGCCGGTAGTCGGTCGACGCCAGCGAGGAAATGGTGTCGACGAAGAACAATGCCGGGTGGTTGGCGGCATCGATCGCCTTGCGGATCTCGGCGACCGGCGTGAGCGCGCCGGTCGAGGTCTCGTTGTGCAGGACACAGACCGCCTTGATCTCTTTGCCCTTGTCATCGCGCAAGCGCGCTTCGATCGCCTTCGGGTCGGCGCCCTGCCGCCAGTCGGTGGCGATGAATTCGGGCTTGAGCCCGATCTTCTCGGCCATCTTCTTCCACAGCGTGGCGAACTGGCCGGTCTCCACCATCAGCACCTTGTCGCCGGGCGACAGCGTGTTGACGAGAGCCGCTTCCCAGGCGCCGGTGCCGGTCGCAGTGTAGATGATCACCGGGTTGGTGGTCTTGAAAATGGTCTTGATGCCTTCGAGGCACTTCTTGGTCAGCTTGGCGAATTCCGGCCCACGGTGGTCGATGATGGGGGTGTCCATCGCCCGCAGAACGCGATCCGGAAGCGGGGTCGGCCCCGGAATGTGAAGAAAATGACGTCCGACCGCACGCGAAGAATTCTTAGCCATTGGCATTCGCTCCTAAACCGCAGCTTTTCAAGGATATTCGTGGCTTAATTACGCGCTCGGTCCCGGCGAGGGCGCGGCGCTTGTGGCGTTGAACTATGAATGCAACATTGCGGTCAAGCGGTTTTCCGCACAGCAAACAAGCCGTCTATGCATAGGCTGAACGAAGCCCCAAAAGGAAAGAAGCCGTGGCAGTCGTAAGGCCCGGCCTGGAACGGCGGCTGAAGGCCGAATTGAGCGGGGACGTGCAGTTCGACCGCTTCAGCCGCGGTCGCTACGCCACCGACGCCTCGCATTACCAGATCACGCCGGTCGGCGTGGTCGCCCCGCGCACCATAGAAGAAGCCGAACGGGCGATCGGAATTACCCGTGCTGAAGGCGTCAGCGTGCTGGCGCGCGGCGGCGGCACCTCGCAGGCCGGGCAGGCGGTCGGCGAAGCGCTGGTGGTCGATTGTTCCAAGTATCTCATCCGCGTGCTCGATCTCGACCTCAAGAATGCGCGCTGCGCGGTCGAGCCCGGCATCGTGCTCGACGATCTCAACCGGGCGCTCAAGCCGCATGGTCTCTGGTTCCCGGTCGATATCTCGACCTCCTCGCGCGCCACCATCGGCGGCATGGCCGGCAACAATTCCTGTGGTGGACGCTCGCTACGCTACGGCACCATGCGCGACAACGTGCTGTCGATCGAGGCAGTGTTGGCGGACGGAACGCGCGCGCATTTCGGCCGCATCGGCGGCAACATCAACGACGTGCCGGCTCCCTTAAGGCCGCTGGCCAAGGATTTGCTGGCGATAGGCGCGCGCGAGGCCGATGAAGTCGCCGCCCGCTTCCCGAAGGTGCAGCGCCGCGTCGGCGGCTACAATCTCGATGCGCTGGTGCCGGGAAAGAACGACATCAATCTTGCCCACCTGCTGGTCGGCTCGGAAGGCACGCTCGGTTTTTCCACCCGCATCGAATTGAAACTCTCGCCGCTGCTCGGCCGCCGCGCGGTCGGCGCCTGCCACTTCGGCAGCTTCCGCGAAGCGATGAATGCCGCCCAGCACATCGTGCATTTGCTGCCGATCGCGGTCGAGCTGATCGACCGCACCATGATCGAACTGGCGAGCGAGATCGCGATCTTCCGGCCGACGCTGGAGAAATTCGTGCGCGGGACGCCGGAGGCAATCCTGCTGGTCGAGTTTGGCGAACCCGATCACGAGGAAAACCTGCGCCGGCTGCGCAAGCTCAACGATCTGATCGGCGATCTCGGTTTTTCCTGGGACAAGAGCGGCGACCGCTGGGGCGGCACGATCGAGGTGCTCAATCCCGACCTGCAGGCGGCGATCACCGACCTGCGCACCTCCGGCCTCAACATCATGATGTCGATGAAGGAGCAGGGCAAACCGGTGTCCTTCGTCGAGGATTGCGCGGTGCCGCTCGAACACCTCGCCGACTACACCAGCCGGCTCACCGCGATCTTCGAAAAGCACGGCACGCGCGGCACCTGGTACGCGCATGCCGGCTCCGGCTGTCTGCATGTGCGCCCGGTGCTCAATCTGCGGCTGGAGAAGGACGTCCATGCCATGCGCGCGATCGCCGAGGAGGCCTTCGCCATGGTGCGAGAATACAAAGGTTCGCATTCCGGCGAGCACGGCGACGGGCTGGTGCGTTCCGAATTCAACGAGCCGATGTTCGGATCGCGCCTCGCGCGCGCCTTCGAGGAGGTGAAGGACCGCTTCGACCCGCAAGGCCTCTACAATCCCGGCAAGGTGGTGCGGCCGCCGAAGTTCGACGATCGCAGCTTGCTGCGCTATCCGCCCGGCTATCGCGGCGAAGACATCAAGACCCATCTCGACTGGTCGGCCTACACCGGCGCCGGCAATGGATTCCAGGGCGCGATCGAGATGTGCAACAACAACGGCGCCTGCCGGAAACTCGCCGGCGGCGTCATGTGCCCGAGCTATCGCGCCACCCGCGACGAGCGCGACGTGACGCGCGGGCGCGCCAATACCCTGCGCCTCGCGGTCACTGGGCAACTCGGGCCCGACGCGCTTGCCTCCGACGAGATGGTGGAGACGTTGGCGCTGTGCGTCTCCTGCAAGGCCTGCCGGCGCGAATGTCCGACCGGCGTCGACATGGCGCGCATGAAGATCGAGGTGAAAGCGGCGCGGCTCGCCAAGCACGGCCTGCGGCTGCACGACCGGCTGGTCGGCTTCCTGCCGCGTTACGCGCCCTATGCTGCGAAGTGGCCATGGCTTGCCAATCTGCGCGACCGCATTCCGCTTTTGCGCAAGGCGTCCGAAATGGTCGCGGGCTTTTCCGGGCGGCGCAGTCTGCCGCAATGGCGGGCGGACACTTATCGCGACCGTTCCGATTGGCCCCACAAGGCCGCGCCCGAGGACGAGCCGGTGCGCGAGGTCGTGCTGTTCGCCGACACCTTCAACCGTTATTTCGAACGCGAAAATCTCGACGCGGCGCTGAACATGCTGTTGGCCGCCGGTTATCGCGTTCATGCGGCGCTGCCGGCGGACGGCGATAAGCGGCCGCTGTGCTGCGGGCGCACATTTCTCGCGATCGGCGCGGTGGACGAGGCGCGGCGCGAGATGGAGCGCACGCTCTTAGCGCTTTCGCCTTTTGTGTCGCGCGGCGTGCCGGTGATCGGGCTCGAGCCGAGCTGCCTGTTGACCTTCCGCGACGAGCTGCCGGCGCTGATCAAGGCCGACGCGGCAACGGCCCTGTCAACGCAGGCGCTGCTGCTGGAAGAATTCCTTGCCCGCGAGCAGAGGGAAGGCCGCCTGAAACTGCCGCTTGGGCCGCTGCCGAGAAAGGCGCTGTTGCATGGCCACTGCCACCAGAAAGCCTTCGACGCCATGGGCGCGGTCGAGAGCGTGCTCAAGCTGATCCCGGAGCTTGCCGTCGAAACCGTGGAATCAAGCTGCTGTGGCATGGCCGGCTCGTTCGGCTACGACGCTTCGACCATCGACGTCTCGCTCAAGATGGGCGAGTTGTCTCTGTTACCGGCGGTGCGAAAGAGCGCCGCGGATGCACTGATCGTGGCCGACGGCACTTCGTGCCGGCATCAGATCCACGACGGCAGCGGGCGCGAAGCTCTGCACGTCGCCCGCGTGCTGGCGATGAGCGTGGCGGCGGCCGGTGGTTTAGTGGCCTAGGTCAAAACGTACATTGAGACCCAGAGTCACCCACTGCGCATTTTCGCCGGTGATGTTGTGGCCCCAGATCACATCGATATCGATATCTTTTTGCGGGGTATAACGCAGGCCGAGCTGCGCGCGCGGCTCGATAGTCGAATTCGGTGACGGTGGGTTGCCGGGATTGGCCGCGGGGATAGCGCCGGCCAGCCCGAACACCTCGCCGATCAGGGTCAACGGCTCCGTGAAGTTCCACTCGAAGCCGGCGCCCCAAGCCGCATAGTTTAGTCGCGCAGTGCCGTCATATTGCCAGCCGGCATTGAGGTTGATGCGGAAATTGTCGCGCAGTTGGAAGGTGACCGGAACATAGAGAAGATTGAACAAGTACTCGCCCGTGCCGACGTTCCATACTGCCGATCCAGCGATGCCGACCCCGACGCGGCCGGTCTCGACCGGCAGAAGATTGACCTTGGCCTTGGGGCCGGCGCCGGTTTGCCAGACGTCCGAGCTGCGTGTGCGCGCGAGCGTCCCGCCCAATTCGACCGGAATTCCGAGATTGACCACACAGGCGGGTTGCGTGACCGCCATCATGTCATGATTGCTGGCGAGCGCCAGCCAGGATTCAACCTTGCATTCGCCCGGCTTGCCAATCGAGGCATCGTCAACGACGAAAGCGCCACCCGCGGCCCAAGCCGGCGCGGTCAACAGCAGCGTTCCCAGCACGGGAACAAACCGCGCGCATGATCGCAGACGGAAATCGGTCACCATTTTTATCGAGCGCCCCTGCCTCCGCAGCTCGGCCGCAACTTTGATCGTCGATCATTACAGCACTGCGAATACATACGGGCAGCTGGCAATGAAGCGCAAGTAATTGGCCCGGTATAGGCGGATAAAAAGCGACCCACAACTGATCTCGGGTTTACCCGAGATCAGCAATCTTAAAACCCAAGTCGGCTAGAGCCGACTTGGGTGCGAGGACGACCGGGTGGGTCTTGTCGATCGGCGCGAGGATGGACGGGGGCTGGCGCCGACCGTAGCCGATAATTTGCGATCAGTACGGGACGTCGCACACCTTCACGCGGTACCAATTGCCCCAGCGGTCGTAACGGCCGACATAGCGGCAGCTGTAAACCGGCTCGTAGGCGTAAGCGTTGGACGCTGCGGCGGCGCCGATCAGGGTACCGGCGACGATGCCGGCGCCGATGCCCCAGCCACCGTGATGGCCGAAATGCGGGTGAGCCTGGGCCTGGCCGCCAATGGCGGTGAAGGTGGTGGCGAGCGTGAGGGCGGCGAGCGCGGCGGCGATGGTCTTGGACTTGGTCATGGCGGTCTCCATAAGGTTGAACTTGGAGCGGCCGTCATTGGCCGCGTAACCATGGGTCGCGTGGACTTTCGAAAAGGTTCAATCGTGGTTGCAGCGCCGCTTGCCGGATCGGGGCCGGCAATGACAAAGTGGGCGGATGATGCGATTGGCCGCGATTTTATTGAGTTTTGCCACCGCTTTCGGGGCGGCCCAGGCGCAGCAACTCGACAAGGTCCGTTTCGGCACCAATTGGGTGGCCGAGGCCGAGCATGGCGGTTTCTACCAGGCGCTTGCCGACGGCACCTACCGCAAATACGGGCTCGACGTGACCATCGTGCCGGGCGGCCCGAACGTGAACAACCGCATTCTGCTGCCGGTCGGCAAGCTTGATTTCTTCATGAGCGCCAATTCGCTGCAGTCCTTCGACGCAGTCGCGCAAAACATCCCGACCGTGGCGGTGGCGGCGAGCTTCCAGAAGGACCCGCAGGTCTTCGTGGCGCATCCGGACGTCGGCAAGTTCGAGCATCTAAAAACGCGCGTGCTGTTCGTGTCGAAGGAAGGCATGTCGACCTATTTTCAGTGGCTTAAGTCGGACTTTGGTTTCGGTGAATCGAAAGTGAAGCCGTACACCTTCAACGCGCAGCCGTTTCTTGCCGACAAGAATTCCGCGATGCAGGGCTATGTCACCTCCGAGCCGTTTGCCGTCGAACAGCTGGCCCACTTCAAGCCGAAGGTCTTTCTGCTCGCCGATTACGGCTTCAACGCCTATTCGACCCTGATCGAAACCCGGCGTGAGCTGGTCGAGAAGAAGCCCGACCTGGTGCAGCGCTTCGTCGATGCCTCGGCCATCGGCTGGTATCATTATATTTACGGCGACAGCCGGCCCGGCAACGCGCTGATCAAGAAGCAGAACCCGGAAATGACCGATGCGCTGCTGACCTATTCGATCGCCAAGATGAAGGAATACGGCATCGTCGATTCCGGCGACTCGATCAAGCTTGGCATCGGCGCCATGACCGATGCGCAGTGGAAGGGCTTCTTCGACAAGATGGTGCATGCCGGAGTGGTCAAGGCCGGCATCGACTACAAGCGTGCCTATACGCTGCAGTTCGTCAACAAGGGCGTCGGCGTCGACTTAAGATCCAAATGAGTTCCGCCGCGGACATCGTCTCGCTGCGCAACGTCGGCAAGACGTTCGAGAGCGGCACGGTTGCGCTCGAGGACTTAAGTCTCGACGTGCGCGACGGCGAATTCGTCTCGCTGCTGGGGCCGTCCGGCTGCGGCAAGTCGACCGCGCTGCGTATCATCGCGGGCTTAAGCGCGCCGTCCGCTGGCGCGGTCGAATGGCCGGGCGGGGCGGGCCGGATCGGCTTCGTGTTCCAGGAGCCGACGCTGATGCCCTGGGCCGACGTGGCGGCCAACGTGCAGCTACCGCTCAGGCTTAGTGCTGCCGACGAAACGCAATCGTGCGAGGCCGTGCGGCAGGCGCTGGAACGCGTCGGGCTGGCCGACTTCGCGCAGCACTACCCGCGCGAATTATCCGGCGGCATGAAGATGCGCGTTTCGATCGCGCGTGCGCTCGTTACCGCGCCGCAATTGCTGCTGCTGGACGAGCCGTTCGCCGCGCTCGACGAGATCACCCGCTTCAAGCTCAACAACGATCTGCTGGCGCTGTGGCAGGCGCTGCGCCGCACGGTGATCTTCGTCACCCATTCGGTGTTCGAGTCGGTCTACCTGTCGCAGCGCATCGTGGTGATGACGCCGCGCCCCGGCCGCGTGTCCGCCGACATCGCGATCCCGGCGCCTTACCCGCGCGACGAGCGCTTCCGCACCTCGGCCGACTATGCCGGCTATTGCCGCACCGTTTCCGAGGCACTCGGCAAAGCGATGGGAGGCGCCCCATGAGCGAGCGCGCCTTGCGCATCGCGCTGCCGGTCTTCGTGCTCGTGCTGGTGGTCGCGGCCTGGCATTTGGTGGTGCGGGTCTTCGCCATTCCGCCGTTTGTGCTGCCGGGACCGGGCCTGGTGCTGGACACATTGATCGCGGACGGCGGCCTGCTGTGGCAGTCGCTGCTGGTGACGCTCACCACCACTTTCGAGGGCTTCTTGCTCGCCGCCATCGGCGGCATCGGCCTCGCGGTCCTGTTCAGCCAGTCGCGGCTGGTCGAATACTCGCTCTATCCTTACGCGGTGATCCTGCAGGTGACGCCGGTCGTCGCCATCGCGCCGCTGCTGCTGATCTATCTGCCGCAGCCCTTGGCGGTGCTGGCCTGCGCCTGGATCGTGGCGTTCTTCCCGGTGCTCGCCAACACCACGCTCGGCCTAGCTTCGGTCGACCACAATCTGCTCGCGCTGTTCGAACTCTACAAGGCGTCCCGCTGGCAGCTGCTGTGGAACCTGAAGCTGCCTTCGGCGTTGCCGCAAATGCTGGCCGGACTGCGCATCGCCGGCGGTTTGTCGCTGATCGGCGCAGTGGTGGCCGAAATCGCCGCCGGTTCTGCCGGTGCCGGTTCCGGCCTCGCCTACCGCATCGCCGAGTCGGGATACCGGCTCAATATCCCGCGCATGTTCGCCGCGCTGTTGCTGCTGTCGCTTGCCGGCATTGCGATCTTCTTCGCGCTGTCGGCGCTCTCGCACCTCGCGCTGCGTCGCTGGCACGAGAGCGCGGTCAGGCGCGAGCGCTGAGCTAATGTAAGTATTGGGCGATCGCGCCGAGCACCGCCATCGCCACCACGACCTCGATCAGGCTGCGATGCAGCCGGAACGCCAGAATGCCGGCGATGACGGCCAATACAGCGGCGCGGATGTCGAGCGCGAGCGGATCGAACGCGTACCAGCGCAGCGGGCCGGCGTGCATTTCGGTCACCTTGCCGAACAGCACGTGCAGCGCGAACCAGACCGACAGATTGAGGATGATGCCGACCACGGCGGCGGTGATGGCGGCGAGCGCGCCGGACAATTGGCGGTTGGCGCGCAGCCGCTCCACGAAAGGCGCGCCGGCGAAGATCCACAGCATCGACGGCGTGAACGTCACCCAGGTGGTCATGGCGGCGCCCAATATGCCGGCGGTGACCGGAGAAAAAGGCGCGGGCTCGCGGAAGGCGGCGAGAAACCCGACAAACTGCGTCACCAGGATGAGCGGTCCTGGCGTGGTCTCGGCGAGGCCGAGGCCATCGACCATTTCCGGCGCCGTCATCCAGCCGTAAGTTTCCACCGCCTGCTGTGCCATGTAGGCGAGCAGCGCATAGGCGCCGCCGAAGCTCACCACCGCGAGCTTGGAGAAGAACATGCCGATGCCGACCAAGACGTGCTGCGGCCCGAACACGAGCGCTGCGAGCGCGACCGGCATCCACCACACCGCCAAGCCGATGAGCGAAGCGACGACGAATTGCCGCCAGCGATTTGGATCCGGTGGAGGCACATCTTCGATCTTGTCGGCCAGACCGAGTTGCCCCGGCGAGCGGCGAGCGACCAGGTAGCCGACCAGCGCGGCCACGACGACGATCAGCGGGAAGGGCAGCGACAGAAAGAAGATGCCGACGAAAGCTGCCGCGGCGATTCCAAGCAATAGATTGCTCTTGAGCGCGCGCTTGCCGATGCGGATCAGCGCCTCGACCACGATCACCAGCACGGCGGCCTTGATGCCGAACAGCGCGCCGTCGATGAGCGGGACGCCGCGGCCGAGCGCATAAAGCAGGCTCAAGCCGAGCATCACAAAGGCGCCCGGCAGCACGAACAGGATGCCGGCGGCGAGCCCGCCGCGCAGGCCATGCAACAGCCAGCCAATATAGGTAGCGAGCTTCTGCGCCTCCGGTCCAGGCGACAGCACACAGAAATTCAGCGCATGCAGGAAGCGGGCGTCGTCGACCCACTTCCTGTCGTCGACCACCATGCGATGCATCATGGCGATCTGGCCGGCCGGTCCGCCGAAATTGATGCAGCCGATCTTCAGCCAGACCATGAAGGCTTCGGCGAAACTGGGGCGAGCGGACAGGTCGGTGTTTTCCACGGCGCCCCCAATCAGCGAAACAGCGATATCGGCACGACCAGCGACAATCCGGAAATCAGCAGCAACACGAGGATCGCTTTCCGAAATGCCGCATCGTCGAGCCTACCGTACAGCGTGACGCCGATCCACAAACCAAGCAGCAATGCGGGCAGTCCCAACAGGAAAAGTTTGAAGATGTCGACGTTGAATAGATGGCCCGACGCGGCAAACGTCAGCGTGGCCATCGTCATGGTGAGGAACAGCACCGGTTGGAATATCGCGCGCTGTGCATCTTTTGGTTCGCCGCCGAGTTGGACCCAGATCGTGCTAATGACGCCACCGAGGCCGGTGAGGCCTCCGAGCAGTCCGTTCAAGGCGCCAATACCAACATCGGTCGCTGGATTTGAGCTGATTGGCGTGAAGCTTGGCCGCGCTAGATTGTAGGTGCTGTACAAAATCAACAGGGCGCCGACGCCGATGCGCAGGTGCGCTGGATTTATGTAGGTCACGAGATAGGCGCCGAGCGGAACGCCGACGGCGCCGCCGATGACGAACGGCAAGATCCGCCGCCATTGCAGTGCATGGCGCACTTTCCAGATTCCATAGCCTTGATTGACGACGCCGTAGGCGGCAATCAGCACCGCCGTTTGCAGCGGCGTGATAATGTGTAACCAGATACCCGAAACAACGAGTCCGGCCGCGAAGCCGGTAAGGCCGCTGGTGAAACCGCCCAAAAATGTCGCGACGAGATAGAGCGCAATGATAGTGCCATCCATTTTTTTCTCCCAAGTAAAAGCGATCGGCGCTTGGATGGACTTAAGTCGCATCTGACGGGGAGGCTTCGAAAACCCCGAACGTTGCATATCGGCGATCGACGGCGCGCGCGACGCCGCAAACCGCATGGCAGAATTATTCGGTGAGATATCAGCTTGCAGTCAGCATTGGTCCCCTCCGTGAACGAAGGAGACGGTGCTTGGGCCCGCAAGCCATTGGGAAATGGGGCGACCGTCGTTGGCCCCACGAACAAACGTTAGCGCAGCACTGGGTCGCCGGCAAGATGGCGCGTCAGCCGAAGAGGGAGAACGGCACGAGCAGGACGAGCCCGGAGAGCAGCAACAAGATCAATATCACTTTGCGGAATGCGTTTTCGTCGAGACGGCCATAGAGG
>DASXBN010000033.1:0-2598 GCA_036491675.1 Pseudolabrys sp.
GTGAGGATGAGCGCGCTGACTTTGCCGGCGACGGATGCTGCGGTGCTTGGGCGACAAGTCCAAGCCTGACACTTAAGCCCCCGGTTCGTCTTCCTTCTACCAGCTCGGGCGAATGACGTTTCCGTCCTTGTCCTTCGGCCAAACGATGCGCTCTTCAACAACAAGCCTCACCCCCGCCTTGCCATCCTGCTCGGTGCCGGCGATCGCATTCGGCGACCATCTCCGCCCCGCATCGGCAGTCACTGGTCGGCTTAAGTCGTTCCGCTTCTCGCGGGTGTGACTCTCTAGCCGCCTCTTGTGCGAATAGCAGTACCGCCTCTGGTCAGTGGTGCGGGCGCGCCACCAGGCGTATTCCTGTCGGCCGACCACTGTCACCACTGCCGGTTCAATTGACCGTGGAATGCGGTCTGCATCGTGGCGGCAGCGGGGGCCGTTGCCTCGGGCTTGGTTCCCGAATGGTCGAGAATCGCCGTGCGCCGCGCGGCGATGGCAAAACGCAGCTGATCGAGCGCAAAGGCGAACGACATCCGCACCGTCTCGTCGAACTCCTCGCGTTCGCCCTGATGCACGATCGCGATGACAAGATTGTCAGCTTCGACTTGAAGCTGCTCGAGCGCTTCGAGATTCTGCGCCCCATGCGCCTTGCGCACGAGATCCAGAACGCGCTGAAGAAGCCGCAGGCGCCGCGTGCGGTTGTCCCGGCGCAGGTAACTCGCCATCCCGGCCAGCGCCGAGCCGAATACCGGAAAGATCAGCAGGCCGTAGAAGATTGCGTCGCCATATTTGTCGAAGAACGATTGCTGATTGTCGTTCAGATAAGTGAGCGCGCCTGGATGCACGACCGCGTCGGCATCCTTGTCAGTCGAGGGCGCCTCGATCTTGATCTCGCCCGGCACTGCGGCGGCAAGCGCTTGGCGCGATGAATAGATTGTCTTTGCCAGCGTGGCGATAACGGAATCGCTATCTGATTTCCGTGCCACCAGGTATTGAGCAAAGCTCAAGGTCTTGAGACTGTCGTCGGGCGTTGGCGGCGTGCCGCCGAACGTGCCGGCGTCGATATCGATCGAATCGAAAGCCGGATTGCGCTTGGCAATGCCGTCGGCCTGATCGATCTCGATGAAATTCGGCGCGGCGCCATTGACGGTTGCGGCCGCAATCACGCTGGAAATGGCGGGACTGGTCGCGGCGGCGGCGACAAATAGCACATCGACCTGGTGGTTCCTGATCGCGGCCGGAATATCGCGCGGATCGATAGACGAAATCGTCACTTTGTCGCGCGGCACTCCGTAATGGCTGAGCACCAGTTCGAGCAGGCCCGTGGTCGCTTCGTTGCCGCTGACGACGCCGACGCGCTTGCCTGCAAGATCGGTGACTTTGCCGAACTTGCTGTCGCTGCTGTCGCTGTCGTCACTGGCGTCGCCTTTGGTTGATTTCGTACCTTTACCGCCCTTTGCGTTCTTGCCGCCTGCCTTGCTCTCGCCGCCCTTGCTCTTACCGCCTTTGGCGCTCGTCTTCTTCGCCGGCTTGGTAGCCGCGCTCTCTTCCACTTTCGTCGCGCCCGCCGCGGGGACGATCAGCGCCATCACGTTTTGCCGCAGAATGGTGACAACCGGCCAATCGCGCGCGTTGTCAAGTTGGCTCGGCAGAACCGCGAGATCGGCTTCGCCCTTGCTCATCGCCTCGGCGGTAGCTTGCGGGCTCGTGGTCGGAACGATCTGCAAATGCAAATTGCGGTGATCGGTAGCGAGCTGGTTGGACAGCGCGTGCACGAATCTGGCATCGAGCGGCCCGGCGGCGATCCGCATATAGTCGCGGGCCATCGTGAAATGGATCGCGGCCCAGACGGCAGCACCGAGCAGGAGCGTTCCGAGTATGGTCACGAGCCAGGTGTGGCGCAAAAACATCCACACCCGGCTTCGCGCCACGTGTTCAAGCGACTCGTAACTCATGGTCCTACCTAAGGCGCGGCCCGGCAGAACGTCTTCGTTCGCCGTTCTAGCTCGTCGGAACAACCAAAATCGCATGGCCATAGGCGTCGGCATGGGGGCCTAACCCTATTGCGCTCGTCGGACGGCGCGCAAGTCGCCGCCTTGGGTAATCAAGGCCACCGCCGCCAATCTCGCCACATATATGGTCCGACTTTGACGCGATCATCGCCGCACCGCCGCTGCTGGCTCCGTGCAATGCCAACCGGCTTTCGTCGGCCCCGTGTAGCCGTCTGGCCGGTGTGCAGTGTCCGGCCATGGCTTTCATCCTTTGAAAGCCCAGCTCCCCACTGTCAATTCACTTGCCTCATCCTGTCCGGCCCCAAGGGCGCACTCCACGCGGACATCGCTGCATTGCAGCGCGTTCGCTCCGATCATCTACTTAGAGGGACTTAGAAGACCGCGCGAGGCGTTTTGCGGATCACAAGCTTCGGTTATTGGCGCGGTCATCCCCTTCAGCGACTGAACTTACTAATTTGTTTGTCGCTTTTTGCGCTGTGCCAATGAAACCAAATGCCTCTTGGCGCGTTTCTGCGCCACGTACGCGTCGTCGTGGCCGCATCCATTTGTCTCGGCGTGGCAGCCACCACGAGACCCTCTCAAAAATACAATC
>DASXBN010000034.1:0-2558 GCA_036491675.1 Pseudolabrys sp.
GCCGCCGGATTTGTTGATGCGGTCGACCGCCATCTGCACGCCCACCAGCGCAGTCTTGCCGCCAGCGGCGCCCGCGCCCGACAGCGGCTGCTCGGTACCGATCTTGTACGGCTTGGCCTGCCCGAAGGCGGCCTGCCACGGCGCCGGTACCAGCATGCTTGCGCCGAGCGCACCCGCGGCTGCCGAGCCGTATCCGATCAACCGTCGGCGCGTGACCTTGCCGCGGTACCAGAACGTCTCACCCCAATCTTGCGTTTTCGCTTCGTCAGTCATTGTTGGTTCCTCCCAGGTCGGCTGCAATGGCGCAGACCCCGCGCCATGACAACTGCCACTGTCTGAGCGCGCGGCGCACCGCGCATGGTCCTGCTTCCCTCGGTCAAGATGATGTCTTGACGTTTGTAGGATACTTCAGGACACCCCCGCCCACAACGAGCGGCAGGGTGTCGCGGGCATACTTATCGCTCGAGGTTAAGCCGATCCCGACCCTGCAAGTAGGGAGCCGGTTTTCCGCCCGCCGCCTGATGATAAGATAGGCAACCGGCGCCGGCATTTTCGGCTAGCGCCCGACAGGAGAACGCCATGTCGGTTCTCGCCACGTCTCGCAAACCGTCCGCCACCCCGCAGACCGGCCGTGACGCGCGGCTTGCGGCCCGCGCCGGCACTTTCAAGGGTCAGACGGCCGGCGTCGCCCCCGGCTATGTGCAAGGCAATCTCGCCATTTTGCCGGCCAACCTCGCGGGTGATTTCCTGCGGTTCTGCCAGCTCAATCCCAAACCCTGCCCGCTGCTGGCGGCTTCGGCGCCCGGCGACTTTCGGTTGCCGACGCTCGCCGACGACCTCGACATCCGCACCGACCTGCCGCGTTACCGGGTTTTCCGGAATGGCAAGCTTGTCGATGAGCCTAGCGACATCCGCGCCCAATGGCGCGGCGATCTCGTCGCCTTCGTGCTGGGCTGCTCGTTCTCGTTCGAGGAGGCGCTGGTGGAGGACGGCATCGAACTGCGCCACATCACCTGCCACGCCACGGTGCCGATGTATCGCACCTCCATTGCGACCGCGCCCGCCGGCCCATTCCATGGGCCGATGGTCGTATCGATGCGGCCGATGAAGCCCGCGGATGCGATCCGCGCCATCCAGATCACCACGCGCTTCCCGGCGGTGCACGGCGCGCCGATCCATATCGGCAAGCCGGAGTTGATCGGCATCGCCGACCTGATGAAGCCCGATTACGGCGACCCGGTGCCGGTCAACGCCGATGAAATTCCGGTGTTCTGGGCCTGCGGCGTCACGCCGCAATCAGTGGTGGCGACGGTGAAGCCTGAATTTTGCATCACCCATTATCCCGGCAGCATGCTGGTCACCGACCGCCGCAACAGCGAATTCGCGATCATGTGATGGGTGGTCGCGTTGGACCCGGCTGCGAGCCGCGCTCAGGAGCGCGACCGCTGCTTCCAGGTCTTGGCCCTTTCGTAGGCGGCCTGTTGGGAAATCCTGAAATAAGCGCCGATTTGCCGCCACAGGGCGCCGGCTTGATGCGCCCTCGACATGGCCTTGCCTACGGGCACGCCGCGCGTCACGGCGCGGGCCAGGTCGCGGAGCGCCTTGCGCTGCGCGACACGCCGCACTTGCGCGCGTTTTCTGGCTTCCTGCGCCCTGCGCGCGTTCGCTCGCCTCCAGCTGTCGATATCGGACTGATAGACGATCCCGCGCAAACGTCTTGACCGGCCGATCACCGCGTTGCGCGTCACGCCGAGCGTTTTTGCAATCTGGGCGGCGGTGCGCCCGGCGGCCTGCTGCGCCAACAGCCGTTTGTCGCGAGATCGCGTCCAGTCCGTCGCCATGGCTGCTTCCCTCATTGCTCCGCGCCACGAGCTCTACCCGCGCGGCAGGAGATAGTCGGAATGTTGCACACGGGCGTTGACTCTTGCAACACGAATCAACGAAGGCCAGGGAATTGCGAATTTTGATTTTCGTTCGTTCCCAGCGCCGCTAGCTCGGTGCAGGAAGGGCACGCTGGTCCGTGGCGCCTCGCAACCGCGGCTGCGGCGGGCAGGACGCGGTCGATTTAGCTCTTCGGGTCCACATCGAGGCGCACCACCCAGCCTTCGAGGCCGGCCTTGGCCGCCGGATAGCGCGCGAGCACGAGCGGATCGTGGCCGGGCACCACGTGGTCGGGCGAGCTCGCGAGCTTTTTGAGCGTCTCGTAGCCTTCGACCACTTCGGCGACGTTATAGGTGATCGGAAATATGCGGCCGGACTCCATGTGCGCGTAGAGGTGCGCGGCATCCGCCGCCAGCACGACCTGGCCGCGCCGAGTGGTCACGCGCACGCTCTGCAAACCCTTGGAATGGCCTCCGATATGGTGGACGGTGACCCCCGGCACGATCTCGTCTTCGCCGTCATGAAAGGTAACGCGGCCGGCAAAGACCTTGCGCACCATCGCGACCACGTCGTCGACCTCGAACGGCAGGCGCAGCGCCGTGTGGCACATGCAGCGCCCGGTCGCATAGGCCATCTCGCAATCCTGCAGATGATAATGCGCACGGGGAAACAGATCG
>DASXBN010000035.1:0-1849 GCA_036491675.1 Pseudolabrys sp.
TGCCGGCACCATCGAGCAGGCGTCGAGGTTCGCTCGTAGCAGCGTGCGTGCCGCAGACAGCGACGACAACACGCCCGGTGTCAGTCAGGCTGGTTGTGGGAATCGCCATTATGGCCTCGACGCACGATTTGCTCGAAACTGTTGGGGTGGACGGCCCCACGGCATCGAGTGCCAGTATTGGGCTGTTAGAAACCAAGACCGGAGCCGTCCATGACCCAGTATAAGCGCATAGGCATCGACACGTCCAAGGCCGTGTTCACGTTGCATGGCATCGACCACCAGGACCGGCCGGTCCTGCGCATCAACCTTCGCCGCGCGCAGATGATCTCGTTCTTCAAGAAGCTTCCACCCACTGTCATCGCCCTGGAAGCCTGTGGCGGTTCGCATTATTGGGCTCGTGAGCTGACCGCGCTCGGTCACACAGTGCGTCTCATCCCGCCTCAGTACGTCAAACCCTATGTCAAACGCGGCAAAAACGATCGCAACGACGCCGAAGCGATCTGCGAGGCCGCCGGGCGACCGGGCATGCATTGCGTGCCGGTGAAAACCGTCACGCAACAGGCTCAGGGCATGGTCCTGAAGGTGCGTGAGACGTTGATCGGTCAACGTGTCGCTCTGATCAACACGGTGCGTGGTCACGCCGCTGAGTTCGGCATCGTCGCCGGCAAGGGCGCCGGACAGATTGTGCCGTTGCTCTCTGCTATTGAACAAGAGGCCGCCATACCGCCGGAGGCCATGGAGATGTTCGTCCTTCTGGGGCGGCAGATCGACGAAATTGGGTCCCGTATCAAGGAAATCGACGCCAAACTGAACGCCGCGCACAAAGCCAGCGAGCTCAGCCAGCGTCTGGTCACCATCCCGGGCGTCGGCCCGATTACCGCGCTGACAATGGCCGTCGAGATCGACCCGGCGATGTTCGAGTCCGGCCGTCATCTCGCCGCCTGGGCCGGCCTCACCCCGAAGGAGCGTTCGACCGGCGGCAAACAGCGAATGGGCGGAATCAGCCGGGCCGGCAATGAACGGTTGCGTGTCTTGCTCGTCTCTGGCGCCACCTCGGTGATCAATCATGCCATGCGGCCAGGCAGCACGCTGATGACGGAATGGTTGCGGGCGCTGCTGCAACGCAAACCACGCAAGCTCGCCGCCGTGGCGCTCGCCAACAAGATAGCCCGCACGGCCTGGGCGATGATGAAGAGCGGCGAGACGTATCGGCGCCCGCTCGCCGCGGCGGTGGCGGCATGACCGGCTTGGTGCTCCGTGCGGCTCAAACGTCACGTAACGCCATGGAGTGGAACCATGCCTCGCCCATCGATCAGTGAAACACCGATGACCGGCGCCGAACGTCAGGCGCGTTATCGCGCCGCACACGCGGCTGGCGCACCAGTTGTCCGCACACGCCGTCGCGCCGACCGGCGCTCCCGGATCCAACGGTGGAACGACACCATTGCCGCGGCCTTGGAGTTGCAGGCTGAATATGCCGGCTGGCTGGACGCGTTGCCGGACAATCAACAGGACAGCGCGCTCGCGGACGCCTTGCGGGCGATTACCGAACTCGATCTCTCCGAACTCCAGGCGATCGAACCGCCACGAGGCTTCGGGCGTGATTGAGCAACGGGATGGCCCATGCAGCATGGGTCACGATGACGCGCGTGACCGGGGTCGGCGCTTGCCGGTCGCCACCGGAAGCGAGCGTTGTTGCCGGGATGAAAGAGCTGAAGGAGATGACGATCGGTCGAACCGATGATCCAGAGAACCCGATTAGCGTGCCGGCTTTCGAAGCCGCAAAATTGTTTGGGACTGGATCGCGGACCCCATCTGGGCCAGCGGACATGGTGCCGCGTCAACAGGC
>DASXBN010000036.1:0-2234 GCA_036491675.1 Pseudolabrys sp.
ATGTCCGCCAGCGTGCGAACCGGTCGCACGCTGTTGTAAATCGACCGCGATCCGGAATCGTAGAAAGTCAAGCCGACAAAACCGTGGCGCTGGGAACTCGCCAGAACCTCCTCCCCGATCTCGTGATCGAGCACCTTGTGAAGGTGATCGAAGGAGCGGAACAGAAACGGCAGTGCGAGCACGTTGGCTGCCGGGATCAATGATCCGATCGGCGCGACATTGGTGCGGTTGAGATCGATGGCGCCGACCCGCGTCTGTTCGATTGTGTCCTTCTCTTCGCCGAGCTGACGCGAATGGAACACGCGAATATGGTGGCGTCCGCCGGTCCGCTCCTCGACCACGCGGGCCATGAACATGAGCGCTTGCACGGTGGGATAGTCTTCCGACTGGGTATCGGCGACGCGAAACTCGCGCGCGCCGGCGAGCGGAAGCCCCGCCAAGACCGCGACGCAGACGGCCACCGCCTTGCAGAAATTCGCTCGCGAAATGAAGGACATGACCCGTGCCCGTTGAAGCGGGGCCGAGAGTATTCGCATCGGCCGAAGGCCGTCAATCGACCCTCCCCGTCGGCCGCGGGACATCGCAGCCGCACCCGCTTGCAGAATAAATCATGTTGAGGCGCTGGAACAAAGCGCGCCAAGATAGCTGTGCGCTGCGGGGCGCGCTCGCTGCAAGGTCAGACGCCTGCGATTGTTCTTGCCGTGTTGTCCCCCAGCCCGCCTCGACCGGCAACGTCCAACACTACTTGTTCGTGCGTGAGGTTCCCCGCCGCCGACGTCGGCTGCCAAGTGACCCGCGACGATTGGAGAACGACAGATGGCTGAAGACTATGCGCGCTTTTCGCGGCTGTTGATCGATCGGCCGCATCCACGAGTGCTTCGCGTGGTCATGAACCGGCCGGACAAGCTCAACGCCACCGATGGCAGGATGCACTCCGAACTGACCGAGATCTGGCGCGTCATCGATGCCGATCCGAGCGTGAGCGCGGTCTTGCTGACCGGCGCCGGCAAGGCCTTTTCTGCGGGCGGTGACCTCGACTTGCTAGACAAAATGATCGCGGATGTCGACACCCGCATGCGCGTGTGGAAGGAAGCGCGCGACATGGTCTACAACCTGATCAACTGCAGCAAACCGGTTGTCGCGGCGATCAACGGTGTGGCGGTGGGCGCGGGGCTGGCGCTCGCCATCCTCGCCGACATCTCCATTGCCGCCGCGTCCGCCCGCCTGATCGACGGTCATACCAAGCTCGGCGTCGCGGCTGGCGATCACGCGGCAATCATCTGGCCGCTGCTGTGTGGCATGGCCAAGGCCAAATACCATCTGCTGCTGTGCGAGCCGGTCACCGGTCTTGAGGCCGAACGCATCGGCCTCGTTTCGCTCGCGGTGCCCGACGAGGACCTGCAAGCCCGCGCTACGGATGTGGCCGTGCGCCTGGCCGAGGGCGCGCCGAACGCGATACGCTGGACCAAGTACGCGCTCAACAATTGGCTGCGAGCGGCCAGGCCGATCTTCGATGCTTCGCTCGGTATGGAATTCCTCGGGTTCAGTGGCCACGAAGCGCTGGAAGGCGCGGCGGCTTTGCGCGGAAAGCGCCCGCCGAGATTTTCGCCCGACGCGGTCTGAACCGCGCCGCAGCAAGCATTGAACGAACATGTTCCGCGATGGGCAGGCGCGGGCCCCCAAAGCGCTCAATGCATGACGGTTCCGCCGTCGACGGCGATCGTCTGCCCCGTGACCAGCTGACTTGAATCGGATATGAGCCAGTGCACGGCGCCGAGGAGATCGGAGGGCGTCAGATTTCTGGCGATCGCCTGGCCCTCCCTGATGGCATCGAGCGCCTTGTCGGTCTTCTGCGCGAAGAATTCGCGCGTTCCCTCGGTCAAGACCGCGCTCGGTGCGACGGCATTGACACGAATGTTGTCGCGGCCGAGTTCGCGGGCAAGCCCGCGGGTGAGCCCGATCACGGCGGCCTTCGACGTCGTATAGTGCAGACCGTAGGGCATGCCGTAGGTGGCTGCGAGCGAGGCCATGTTTACGATGCTGCCGCCGCCGGCCTGTCGAAGGGCCGGCACGACGGCCTTGCAGCAGTTCCAAATGCCTTTGACGTTCACGGCCATCGCGGCGTCCCAATCGGCTTCGGTGATCGTATCGAATCGGCCGCCTTTGAGGCCGCCGTAAAGCGCGGCGTTGTTGACGAGGGCGTCGATGCGTCCGAACGCATCGAGCGCGGTCCG